>JGZV01000001.1 GCA_000741495.1 Bifidobacterium thermophilum
CAATTGACTATAAAAGAAGTAGTACAGACACGACTCTTGAGTTCTCAAACCACCACCCACACACCCCGCAAAACCACACCCCCCGAACGAAGGCCGGCCCGCGAGCGCAGCAAGAGAACAACATACACCACCCACCACACCCACGCAACCCCCACCACCACCAAACACCCCACAAACCCCCCAGAAAACCAACCAAACACCGGCGTGTCGAAAACACCCACACCACACCCAACAACACCAACCAAACACAACCGTCTAGCACAATTGCAAGATCCCGGTCAGAGCATTACGCTCTGACCGGGATCTTGAGCTAGCGATCATCAGAGGGATTCACAGCCCCGGTACGGTGCCGATCAGTCTCCAAATGAGACTTCAGGCTTACCATCATTCACGGTTACCGTACCTGACAGGGAGAATGAATAATCTTGAGTTTGCGGAGTCCAGGTGTTTTCATCAAACCAATCCTGCTCCTCATACGTCAAGGTCGCTTTGCCGTCTCCGTAATCGGTGCGGAAACTGATTCCGCTTGCATTGATGCCGATGTCTTGCTTGCTGACGGTCGGGAACTTGGTAACAGTCCAAGACATATTACGTTTGCTATCGGTATTGTAAATATGCTCATTCAGCACGCATGCTTTGGAAGAGGCATCATTGACTTTGCCGCATTTTCCCATCTTCGTCTTGATCGCATCATTGATTGCGGATACCAGCTTGTCTGTCGCTTTGACATCGAGTTGCGCTTCGACCGTGGATTTCGATGAATCGCCCGTCACGTATTTCGTCACTGCAGAAGCAGTGAGATATTCACTCTTCGGCAGCGAAACCGTGTATGTACCCGGATACACCGTGAACATGAGCGCATCCGAACTTGAATTCGGGTCAGCGTTGCGCTTGGAAACCTTGACGTTGTTCACCAGGACGGTATCAGCAGCGCCGGAATCCTCGACGACAATCGTGGACAGCAGCGGCTTGGACACCACCCACTTGGGGAAGAACAGCATGGTATTGCCATCCTTGCGCAGCGTGAGCGTATCTTTGGTTGTCGTTCCATGGACGGAATACTCGATTTGAGCTACCGCTTCGGAACCATTGGCGGACACCGAATCGATTTTCGGAGACGACAACGCATTCTTGCCGTTGGCCGACACGGCAGAAGTTAACAAAGCACGCCTGTTCGTGTCGATACCCGGGTCAACGGTTTTCGACGCGGCATCATAATCACCGGAAGACAGTTGGCTCAAATACGCGTTGGCAGCGTTCTTCGGGTTGAACACCGTCGAGGAAAGCACGCCGATCACCACAGCCACCACAACAAGAGCGCCAACAGCGATACCGGCAATCATCATCGCCTTTTTCGCGTTCGGAGACATTGGTTGTGCGGCGGCAGCGCCAGGAACACCCGGTGCGGTTGGATTCGCGGGAGCAGCCATGGGGACAGCCACCTGGAAAACCTGCGACCCGTTGGCGGTGTTACCGTTCTGCCCGTCACCGTTCGGCGCAATGGAAGCCACAGACGAAGGCACAGACGGTGAAGCGCCGCCGGGAACAGCGGCTGCTGGCATAGATGGGTTGGACGAACGCTGGTTCATCGCACGGTTGTACTCCAGCACCTCTTTCGGCGTTGGCTGCACCGTGCCGCCAACAACGAATTTCCACAGCTTGGGAACCGAGACGATAACGGACTGGCCGAAGGTGAGAGCGACAACCTCGACGAGGAAAGACCAGAGCGCCACGATCAGGCAGGACCACATTGCGGGCATGGCGAACACGGAATGTCCTTGTGCGGTACCCCCAACGGACAACGCGGCGAACGCATATACCAGCCAAAACAGTCCCGCAGTCAGTGGCGCTTTCCACGCATGCTGCCATCCGGCGTAGGCTGGATCATACATATTCCGGGCAGCTTCACGAAGACCGAGATACAGCGTGGCAACGACGACCACAAGCACATACAACCAGAACCATCCAAGTCCGCCACTCACCGAAGCAAACTCACCGGAACTTCCGAGAAGTCCAACGCTTGCTCCGGCAGCCTCACCGTATACGGCGATTGCGCCAAGCGAACCGAAGCTGAACAAGAATCCGGCAATCATGGGCAGTATCGCCGGGAAGAGAAGTATCGATACGGCTTCACCGGAACGGATCGCCACGTAAGCATACAGCACGAGCGCAATAGCGAACGCGAGGATGCCGAACACGAGCAGTGTTTCGACAACAGTACGCACGAAACCGCGGGCGCGATGGAACCACAGGTGCAAGGCGGTGAATACGTTTGACGCGTCAGGCGTGATTTGCGCGAGAGCATAACCGATAAGTGCACCGCCTCCGGCGAACAGGAAAGCCGTGAAGAAGGTGCGGACGCTGGTTCCGCTGACTGTAATCGAGGAAATCTGGATGCGACCGATCAGGCCAAGGATTTCGTAAACGATACCTGCGGCAACGCCGACGACTGCGGATGACGCGACTCCCATCCATCGCAGGTGGATGGTGTTTTTCCGGCCGAGCAAGTATACGCCGAAGGCGGTACCCAGGAGGAGGGCGAATCCGGATAATCCTGCGCCCAACCATGCTGATCCGGTCGATGAAGATGAGAAGAATCCGTCACCTTGGTAGGTGATGGAGAAACCGCCTGCGACGCCTTGGATCATGAAGAAAATGATGGATTGCAGGATGTTCATGTCATGGGTGTTGCCGAACAGATTGTCGGATGAGATCGATCCGAAAGCATTGAAGGTATCAGTAATCTGATCAAGCACTGACGAAGATACTGCGAGCGCGAGGATTGCAGTGATGACTGAGGTCACGAATGCGGCGCCGACACCGATACCGAGTCCAGCTCCACCACTGCGCGCGAGGTTTTCCATATCGATGGGTTGCGCTTGTTGCTGTATGTGTTGCGGCGGCGCCTGTGGAACAGTTGGTTGAGCGGATGGCGGTTGAGGCATTGTCGGCGTTGAGGAGCCGGACGCGTTGAATTGTTGCGTCGGGTTCGCAATCCCGGGCGTTGGCAGTTCTACCGTAGGCTGGGATGATGCCGGCATTGCGGGCGTGGGACTATGCAACGGCTGCGTCGCAACCGGCGTCGAATGGTGCGGCTGCGGCAGGGGCGGCATGCCCATAATCGGTTGTGGTATCGCCGGTACGGTTGCTGGCGTTGCCTGGTTCGACGTTACGTCAGACATGGCGACTGACGGCGTGGGCGTGGGCGTAGGTGCTTGCGGGACTGCCGGCGCGGGAACCGGCTGGTGCAATGTATCCGCACCTGACACCGATTGTGTCATAGTTGGCCGGATGGCATGCTCTTGGTGGTGTGCCAACGGTTTGCCGCATTGATTGCAGAATTTGGCACCTTCAGCGACGACATTGCCGCATTGAGGGCAGTACATGGGTATCCTTTCTTCTCCCTGCTTTTCGTCGAATCGTCACGATGAAAAGCCTGCGTGTCTTCACACGTTAGGATACTTACGACAGCAGAAAATCCGTCATATCAACATTATTGTTATGATTCGCTACTGCAATATCGCCCATGTACTTGCGGAGATATCACGGATGTTGGCTTGTGCGGTACTTGATGAGTTGATGTCTTCACTCATGACTGCGATGACATAGTCGCCTCGGCCGGGTTGGGAACCGGTGATATGTTGGCCGTCGTTCGACGCGAATACCATGGCGGAATCGTTCTCAACTCCGGGACTTTCGCCCGTCTTGTTCGCGACGCTGATTTGCGAAGGCAAGCCCGCCGGGATTTTGCTACGGCGTTGCTGGCCGAGCATCAAGTCAATCATCCGCTGGCTGTATTGCGCGGAAACCAGCTGTCTGCGGCAGGCGGCGGCGAGGAAATGTCCTTGGTCGTCCACGGAAGTCTGCTTGCCGGTTTTGCCGGTCAGGTCGCCCATTCGCTGGTTCAAATGCGATTGAGCGAACCCATACTGTTTGGCGATGGTGTTGACGGTATCATACCCGGCTTGGGTGTCCCCTCCCCCAAGCTCATCGACCAAGGTGTTCGTCGCCTCATTGGAACTCACGGTAATCATCCGCGTGAGCAGATAATCGACTTCGGCGGTGTCAGGAAATGTCCCGTCATGTATGCGCTGGAATACGGCGAGCATGACCATAAGCTTGATCACACTTGCCGAATATTGCTGATGGTTGTTGATACTGATCGCCACGCCAGTTGGCAGATCCTCAACGTACACCTGCCAATGGCCGTCATACCCTGAGATTTTCTGCTGCAACTGGTTGGATAGCGAGTCAAGCGTCTGCTGTCTGTCACGTTTTGCCAGTTCCTGCGGGTCGGCGGTATTCAAAGGAGTTGACATGGATTGCGGCTGCCGAGCACGTGCAGACGTTGCAGGTGAGGAAGACCTGCGGGCGTTGTGACGGGAGGATACGGACTGCGTTTGAGCGATCCGATGCGTCGCGTTGGCATGCATGACCGTCGCGGACACCGCTGCCGCCATGCCAATCAAGGCGACACCCACGATAACGGCGACGATACTCAAGATACGCCGGCGAGACCTAGAACGGACAGTCGTCGAATGCCGAGCCACAGAAACTCACTTTCCGGAAACAAACATCTTCTGCCACACCTGTTTGAGCACATTCGACGTCAGTGATGCCGCCTGCTCTTTGGCCTGACCCTCGGTGAGCACCACCACGACGACTTTCTTCGAGCCGTTGGAAACCACCATGTAGTAATCGTAGGCGTCACCGACGCCCATGCCGCGATGTGCATGCACCGTTGCGCCATCAGGTACAACAACGCCATCCGATGCCAGGTTGTAGTTCAGTAGGCCATCCTCACCCTTGGCGATGAGCTGCGTCAACATTTTCGCGGCATCATCCGAGGATGTCGTGTTGTCATAACCGTTGTCGGAAGCATTCACGTCACCATAGAGGTGCCCGAAGCGAGTTTCGTCGTAATCATGGGCATTGAGCCAGCTGTTGAGCATATCCATACCGCCATCGCGGTCGATGAGCGCGTTCGCTTTGCCGTTGTCCATGGAGGACAGCACCGACTGATACCCGCCAGCGGGGCTTCCCCCAACCAGATCGTAATACGCGAGCCACGGCGGCAAGTACAGTCCTGCGGCACTCATCGAGTACGAGGCGTTGTTCGACGAATAGCTTTTCAAATTGTCGCTCGTCATCACCGATACCGCCGCACTACCAGACCCACTGTTATACGTGTCGACGATGGCGTCCATCACCTGCTTGTCCAGAACGCGGGACGCGGTGTCAGATGAAGCGGATCCGCTGGCCTTTGTGGCTGGGGATTTCTTGGGTTTCTTCCCGGCGTTCTTCTTCTTGCTACTGTTCGCGGTTGCACTCGACGTTACAGTTGCCGTCTGGGTCTGTGAATCCTTGGAATTATTGGATCGCCAAACCAGCACACCGGAAATCACCAGCGCGACGGCAACGACAACAGCGACGATAATCAGCACGAAACGACGATTCTTGGCTTCCGTGTTGGTACTTGACATAGCGGCCGGATCGTCGGAATCCGCAGGGACCGGTGTCGGTGCGGCTGGGCTTGGGGGCGGAAGCACTGGAATCTGGATAGCTGAGTCGGCGACGCAGGTGCCGGCACAGAAGGCGTAGTCGCACCACCGGCAACCGGCGCCGGCACAGACGGTAACGGCACCGCAGACATCGGGAAAGCCGACATCACCGACGTCTGAGCCGCATCCTGATCAGACGACCGTGTTACAGTACCCGGATCGACGTCAAGCGGTTTGCCGCACGCGGTGCAAAACCGTGACGACAGTTCATTGACAGCACCGCACGAAGAACATACGCGAACGTTCGTTTCCCCGGACGGTTGCGGAATCGATACCTCGCTTTGTGCAAGACTGCTCCCGCAACCGGTGCAGAACTTATCGTCGTCTTCATTCCACCGGCCGCAGATCATGCAGTGCTTCATCATCAATCCCTTGTTCTCAGTCCCCTCGTCTTGCACATGCCGCAGCAAAACGAACTTGAATGCCACAAGTGTATACCGGCGTACCAACACCCAGCGCGTATCCAAGACACCGATCCGCGGTTACGACACGCCGCATCACGAGTGCCAGCACTTGAACCAGCACGATTCAAGCACCATACGATCCCCAGCCGGCGTCATCGATACGCACATACGGTATCCTTGTTCTTATCGTCAGGCGAACAGCCTGCGACCATATGGGGACGCTCCATACACGATGAATGGCCAGGGGGATTTTTATGTACTGCTCACAATGCGGTCTGCACCAAGAAGACAACAACCAGGCGCACGCGTGCAATCGTTGCGGGATGCGCATGATGACACCAAGCATGACGGGCATGCCGAACAGATCGGAGCATGCCGGCAGCCCACCGGCATCAACACCAGCGGCATCATCTCGCATAACATCACTGCGTTCAATGGTGAAACAATGCTCGCAAAACAAGGGGATCATCATCACGGTCATCTGCGCATGCCTGCTGCTGGCAGCCTACAGCTGCTATGCACTGCTCGCACACACCGTATTCGCGCCACGCGTCATCGCAGACGAGTATCTGACAGCAATCGCGAACGGTGATTACACAACAGCCACTGAACTTGGCAAACCGAACCTCACAACATCACAACAAATCCTGCTTTCCAACCGTGCCGCGAAATCACAGTCAGCGCGCATATCGGAACCACGCGTCACATCCATGACCCGTGAATCGGACGGAACATACACCATAGGAATCTCGTATGAACTGAATCGGAAAACCTACGACGACAGCATCGCCATAGCACGATCCGGATCACAATACCTGCTGTTCAACAAATGGACCATCATCCGTCCTCTACTCAAACAGCTGACGTTCAACGCGCCAACCGCACACGACAACTTTGTAGTCAACGACGTTCGCGTATCAACACACCACGCGGAAATCACCAGCCACGTCGACGATAGCCGAACGATGGCGTTCACCGCCTACCCCGGCACCTACACAGTCAAAGCCGACACCGGCAAATACTTCAACACGAACGAACTCACCATCCACCTCAACGCCGACGGCGCCCCATTCGACCGGTATATCGAAATCAAACCGAATGGTGAACTGAAAACCGCCATCACACAAACCCTGCACAACGAGCTGAACGAATGCGCAACCATGAAAACACTACGCAAAGACGGATGCCCATTCGGTTACACGCCCATATTCCTCTCAGGAGAAGAACCCGCCATCACCAATATCAGCTGGGCCATGGAAAGCTACCCGACCATCGACGACCTTCAGCTCAACGGCACCTACAGCACCCGTTACGACGGCAGAGTCAAACGCGTCTTCGAAGCGCCAGACGACTTCAACAAAGACATCAGACGCATCTGGACAGATTATGAAACCTTCTCCGTCGACGGAACATACACCATCGACGGGGACAAGATACGGCTTCATATGGATTCGTATGGGTCGTATTATTAGGTGACAGGAGTGGAGGGAGTGGTTGTTTCCACCAGAGTGCGGCGGTATCAAAGTCCACAGTGACCGGTGTGCCTCCGAATGGTCGGCTCCTCATCGAGCGTGACCAGCGCGTAAGTACGTGGATACGAGATAAAATCCTGAATCAGCGACCATTGACGGCGTGAGACACCGATTCGTTCATCAGGACGAACCATCAGGACCGGCGCCGCGGGACGCAGCTCTTCCAATCGTGCACGTGCTACAGCATGGCATTCCTCGTCATCCAGCCATATCAACGGTGATGGGTCATTCTGCCGCCGCTCGAACCGCAGACGAGAACAAATTTGTTCAAATTTGCCGGTCAGCCGCCCTTCTCCCGTCACTGGGTCATACACTGGATGGTGTGCTCGAGCGTGTAAATCCCAGCCCAACACGGGATCAAGAATCCGATCGCAATACGGTTGCCAAGTGGTCAACCAATTCACTTCCGCCACGCTGTCGACGGCGAGCGCATGGATCGCGTTTGCCAATTCGCGCGACCAGTGGATGCGAAAATGGCCTACAGGTACGTTCACTATGCGGTTGCCCGTCAGCTGGAATGCACGCTCCTCGCTGTACAGGATTGCTCGCGGGTCGTCGGGGTTCAGCCAGCCGGTATGACCGACACCGCCACGACGTTGAATCTTGTCATCAGGGAACGCGTTCAGCACACCATCGAAATCCGTGAAGATGACCGGACGATCCACCATAATGACCCTCCTGCCCGCAGTGTCGACTTCGCATGTGCCTGCACGATACCAATTTGAACCTTTGAGTACCGTTCCTGTTCTGTACATGCGAGCATAACATCTTGGTCAGTGTCGCGAGTTGGCAGACAACTCAAATTCAGCCTTTGTGCGCTCCACTCTGAGGCTATAAGAATGCCAATGATATTCCAATCGTATATAGGATGCCCATAATGGTAATGCCATAATCGGAATAACGTTGCCGGAGTCCTAAACAATTACGTACGAACGATTGCGGATGCGTCTGATTCAAGCGCTATAAGCCGAAGCGGACGCGCTCGCAATTCAGGTCAACACCCGATACATCGCCCGCCGCAACCGGCGATGCTGTCGGCATGCAGCAGACACCCGTCAGTATCCTGCAACGGGTTCATCAGTATCAACCCCGAGGTGCCACCAGTGTTAGCGGGGATTGTCCGCCAGCTCGTTCACCGCTTCGGTTTCCTTCGCTTCGTCGTCGGCATTGCAGTACGGCTCCAACCGTGCGCGCAGCCGATCATGCCGGGGGGAACATGCTGATGATGCGGGAAGCCAGGTCGCTGGCAAAATCCTCTCCGAACACGGTTTCTATCCGTCGAATCCATGCTTCCACATACCGGGCCGAATCGTCACTATGCATACGATACAGTTCGGAATCAGGTTCCAACAGCATGACGTTCAGCCAACTCTTGCAACGTTCGGGATCCGCTTGAGCCACGAGGTCAAGCAGGTACATCCATGAGTGGTTGTCCGAACCACGGTAACAATATGATGCCGCTGCCTGCGTCAGCTGCTCTTCCCTCAGCAAGCGCTCATATGCGGGATTATTCCCACCATACGTGATTTCGAATGGATGCCGGTTTGCAAAATCGACGATGATATCGCAATCTTCCTGCCACTGCTCCCCCGAAACCGAACGTAGCCGTTGAACGTACACAGCTTCAGGCAGCGTGCGAGCCATCAGAATATACATGCGGTACAGGCGTCGCAGACCGGCGCAATCGCTGAGATGCTCGTATGCCGCTTCAAGAACGGTAAACCAGCCGTGAGGCAGCTGCGTGATATCCGTAGGACGGATGAGCGGAACCATCAACCGCATGTTGGCAACCGTTTCGCCACCATTGCCACCGTCACACGACTGTTGTTTGGCGTACGAACCGTTTGAACGAATCAACGAAAACCAAGCGCGACTGCGCATCGGACATCCCCAGCCCGGATTCCAACACGCGACAGACCGCATCCCAATCCTGTTCATCCAACACGTCCACGGCGTCCCCACTCACACCGCCGGGGAACTGGCTGTGCCAGTACCAACGCACCGCCTTCGACGCGTCATCCGGAAGCGTGTCACCGGACGAACGCCGATCACGCTCACCCTGACGGTCCGCAATCGTAAGCAATACCGCACCGACATGCTTGCAATACGAATGCTTCTGACCATACGGGCAGGTGCATGCGGCGGATATCACCATTCCCCGGTGAATGCGGATATCCACATCATAGAATCCGAGTGTGCCCGCCACCCGGGCATGCCACAGATCACCGTCGTCGGCAGATTGCGCAACGCTAGTGACCATGCCGGCATCTCGGTATCCCCTCGCCCGTTCGAGAATCCGCTCGTCGAACAGCGACGAAAAATCCTTCAATTGTCCGATTCTTCCCATATCGACCTCCCTCACGACGCCGACATTGCCGTATTGCCCACATTATAGCGAACGTATGGCCGTATCGGATACGCGATGGCACATCTCAGACTGGCATACGGCACGGGGAGGCACAAGCTATTGCCGAACATTTCGAAAGATGCACGAACAAGCGCATCGCGCAGGATTAGACCCGTCCGCCCTCGCTGAACGACGGGCATGACCGGGTGGCGGAAGTCACGTGTACCGTACCGTGTATGCCGTGGCATACAGAACACGCAGAACAACTGGGACTTATGACCTCAGCTCTTGCACGTCTCGCCGCCGGGTACACATTTTGGCCTCTAACCCCCTATTACCTCAGATAGTGGTGGCATGAGGATTCGAAACCGCGACACGCCCGGCAGGACAATCCATCACACCCGATTTCGAACACACGTTTTGGCCTATAACCCTCCATGTCATCGAATGAGGCATATAGGAGCCAAAGAACGGAACCTAAAGCACCACGTTGTTCCTATACGCCACGGAAAGTGCAGGAGGGCGATACAGAAACAGCCCCCGGTGACCCGGGGGCTGATGAAGCTCCTGCGGCTGGGCTTGAACCAGCGACCGTCCGATTAACAGTCGGATGCTCTGCCAACTGAGCTACGCAGGAATATCTGCTTTCGCTTTGTCCGTGGGATTAACTCCCGCGCACAATTGATATATATTACACACGGCGAGCAGATAAGCAAATCGAGTGGGCATTCGGCGTGTCGCCTTTGGTTTCAACGAGAATCGTCCTCAGTACGCCGATTACAAAGGCGCAACATCATGAAATAAACCCGCCTGCGGTGTGACATCCAATCGCACCGCAGGCGGGTTTTCTCTGTAAACCAACTGGATGAATCCAATGCCTGTCCTTGTGAGGACCCGCTCACACAACGGCCCATCCGGTGGCCGCAATCACCCATTTAGCCAAGCCACGCACCCATCGTGTGAGGATTCACTCACACAACTACGGATAATCTGACCGGAATCAGCCTCTCGACCGGTCAATGCACATTCCATGCGAGGATTGGCTCGCACAGAGCCCTGCCACACAAGCAAGCCGAACAAGCCGAACGAGTCAATCTCCTAAGCCAATCCCCCAAGCCAAAGTCCCCACAGTTGTGAAAGTTGCGAGAATTCGCTCACACACTGATGGTCGTCAGCGGCATGGCCGAGTCAATCGGGAAGTCCGGGTCGGACGGCTTGACTCCGGCCTCGACCAAATTCACACCAAGCATCGCGACCATCGCCCCGTTGTCCGTGCACAGTTTGATCTGCGGGATACGCACTTGCACCCCGCAACGCTCCCCTTCCTCAAGCAACTTGGCCCGCAACTGGGAGTTCGCCGAAAAACCACCGCCGACGATCAGCGTCTTCGACCCGTATTGTTCGCATCCGTGCATTGCCTTTCGGGCCAACACGCTCGCCACGGAATCCGCCAACGACGCGCACACGTCATCCACCGGGATGGCACGTCCTTCAGCCTGCTGCTCCTCGATCCACCGAGCGACAGCGGTTTTCACACCGGAGAAGCTGAAATCGTACGGATGTTCCCGACCTGCCTTGCCTTGCGTCAACCCCTGGGGCACGCGGATGGCGTGCGGGTCGCCCTGTTGCGCGTGCCGGTCGATATGCGGGCCGCCGGGGTATGGGAATCCCAGCAATCGTGCGACCTTGTCGAAGCACTCCCCCGCCGCATCATCGAGCGTGGTGCCGACGACATCGATATGCCGCGCGACATCCTCGACATGCAGCAGTGACGTATGCCCGCCGGAAACAATCAGCGCGAGCGTGTCCGGCGGAAATGCGCCGAATTGCAGCTGCGTAACCGCAATATGCCCGATGACATGATTGATACCGTAAATCGGTTTGTGCGCAGCCCATGCAAGCGCTTTGGCCCCGGAAACCCCGACGGCGAGGCATCCGGCGAGGCCTGGACCTGCGGACACGGCAATAGCGTCGACGTCGGAAAGCTCAAGCCCGGCATCTGCGAGCGCCTGTTGGACGCATGGGACGAAAGCTTCGGCGTGGGCGCGCGAGGCGATTTCTGGGATGACACCGCCGTAGCGGGCGTGTTCGTTCATGGATGAGGCGACGACGTTGGACAGGAGGGTGCGGCCTTGGACGATGGCGGCTGCGGTTTCGTCGCAGGTGGATTCGATGCCGAGGACGATTGGCTGGTTCATGCTTGGTTCCTTTGGGTGTGTGTGGTGGCTTCAGCGGGTGCCGCGGTGGTCGTGGTTCCGGGCGTACCGGACGTGTTGGGGCAGGGTGAAGCCGGCGATGTGGGGTTTGAGGTCGAGCGCCATGGTGTAGGCGTCGACATTGTCCGGCTGGTAGTAGTGTTTGCGCCGTCCGAGTGTTGTGAAGCCGTGGCGCTGGTAGAGTGCGAGCGCCGGGGTGTTGTCGACGCGCACTTCGAGGAGGATGCGGCGTGCGCCTTGTGCGCGTGCCCGGTCGGTGAGCGCGGTGAGCAGTTGGGTGGCGATGCCGTGGTGTTGGTGTGGTTGGGCGACGCCGATGGTCATGAGTTCGGCGTCGTCGCCGTCGTACCAGTAGCCGGCGTATCCGCGGACTGGTAGGGTGCCGGGTTGTGCGGGCTGACTGGGGTCGATGTCGATGAGGTAGGTGCGTGCGGGGGCGTTGAGTTCTTGATGGATCATGGTTTGTGTCCATGCCCCGCGGCCGAACAGGTCGTGTTCGAGACTGGTGAGGGTGGTGACGAGCGGTTCGCGTTCGAGTGTAGTGTAGTCGACGATCATGGGTGTGTTGTGCCGGTTGGGTTGCGGGCTGTCAGTGGGTGTCCGCTGCGGTGGCGGCACCGTGGTTGAGTACGTGTTTGAGTGGGTTGGGGACGGATACGTCCGGTCGTCTCAGGTAGAGTGGTTCGGCGGGCGCGGGGGTTGCTCCGCCGTTGAGTTGGGTGATGGCGAGTTCGGCGAAGGCTTGTAGTCCTTCCTTGCCTTGTTCGGGTAGCGATGCGTCGAGTATGGTGTTTGCCTGTTCGAGGTGGCTCCACGCGTCGCTGTAGCGTTGGGCGCCATGGCCGATGATGTCGATGCGGTAGTCGCCGGCAACGGTGTGGAGTTGCTTGGCGGCTTGGTTGACGCGTTGCACGATGCTGTCTGGATAGTCGATGTCCATGCGGATGAGTGTGGCGAGTTGTCTGCGCTGTTCGGCGGGTTGCGAAGTCTGCAGCGCGCTGCGGTAGGCTTGGGCGTCGATGAGTTCGAAGTACAGTTGGCGGCGTCGTGCGTCGTTGACGGCGAGGATGAGTCGACGCTCAGTGGTTTCGGCTTTGTCAGCGTCATCGTCCGAGGTCTGCGCTTGGTGTTGGGCGATGGGTGTGAGACTGCCGTCATGGTTGCGTAGAATACCGAGGAGGGCTTGCGCGTCGAGGATGTTCTGTCCAATCAGTTGGGCGCCGTTCGCGAAGGCGAGCGCTTTGGCGGTGACGATGCCGGCTCGCAGTCCGGTGAATGGTCCCGGCCCGGTGCCCACGATGATGCGGGTTAGCTCGCTTGGCTGGATGCCGGCTTGTTCGCAGGCTTTCGCGATGTTGACTTGGAGGCGTTCGACGTGGGTTCGCGAGTCGGTTTCGATGATGGGCTCGTGGCCGACAAGCCCGACTGTTGAACCGTATGATGTGTCGATGACTAGGGTGTGCGTCATGATGCCTCCCGTAATGTTGCGAATCCTTGGCTACTTTACTCTTCGCTGCCGTCCGGGCGGGTCAACCGGTTGATACGTTGCCGCCAGGAGTCGCCGACGGGGATGAGGCTGACGGTTCTGGTGCCGTCGCTGGTCAGTTCGCCGGTGGTGTCGTGTCGGTCGGGTGTGCTGATTGGCCGGTCGATGTGGATGTCGAGTCGCTGGTCGGCGAGCGCGGCGGCCATTTGTTCGCCCCATTCCATGAGGATGATGGTGTTGTCGCCGGGGTTTTCGAGTTCTTCGTCCAAACCGATGGATTCGAGTTCGTCAAGAAGCCGGTCGACGCTGTCTTCGCCGGGGGCGTACGCGTTGCCGCCGAGCCGGTAGGCGTCGACGTGGATGAGGGTTGCCGGGGTGCCGTCGGAGAATTGTCCGTGCAGTTCGCGGGCGATGGTGAAGGTGGGTGAGACGACGGGTTCGTTCACGTTGAGCCCTGTTCCGATACCTTGGGCGAGAGTGGTTTTGCCGGCTCCGAGCGGCCCGGACAGGAGGATGACGTCGCCGCCGTGGGCTTGTGCGGCGATACGGATGCCGAGCTGATGCATGGCTGCTGCGGTCGGCGCTTCGATGGTGATGGGTGTGGTCAGTTGGGGCATGATTGTGCTTTCTTTGGGTTGTGACGCGTTCCGTGTTGGGATTATGCGGCGGGTTTGCCTTTGCGGGCGATCAGTTGGATGGCTTGTTCGAGGGCGTACACGGGGTCACCGCCGTTGGTTTTGCTTTGCTCGTCAGCCCAGGCGAGCTGTGTGATGCATGCTGCGAGCCCGGCTGAGGTCCATCCGGGTAGTTGGCGCATGGTGTTGCGCATGACCCACGGGTTGACTTTCGCTTCGGCTTGGCTGATGGTGCCGGCGCGTACGGCGGCAGCTTTGGCGATGGTGCGGAGTTTCATGGCGAGCGCGCCGATGAGAGCGATCGGATCGGTGCCTTGTTCGACGGCTGATCGCATGGCGATGATCGCTCCGGTGGTGTTGCCGGCCATGGCGGTGTCGGCGACGGTGAAGCCGGTGACTTGCGGGTTGGCGGTCAAGTATTGGTTGACTCGATTCAGGCTCATGGGGTTGTCGTCGAAGTCGAAGCATAATTGTTCGCACATGGCGGCGAGTTCGCCGGTATGTTCACCCAGGACGGCGACGAGCTGCTGGCATGCTGCGGGTTCGATACGTCGGTTTCGTTGTTCGAATTGTCCGGTGACGAATTGGAGTTTCGCGTCGGTGCGTTTCAGGTCGGCGGGCTTGTTGATGTAGGCGCCGGTGCGCGTGAGCTGGTCGAGGAGCCGTTTGCCTTTGGGACCGCCTTCATGCTGGGCGATGACGATGCTGGCTTGCTTCGGGTCGGCGAGCGCTTGCTTGCTGTAGGCGACCATGGTGTCGCCGAGCGGCTCGTCGGCGTTCTGCAGGTTGCGTACGATGACGATGGAAACCGGGGACAGCAGGGACGGGCTGACGGCTTCGTCGAATGCGTACCGGTCGGCGATTGTGGCGTCAAGTTCGATGAGTTCGGCATCCGGTCGGGCGTGTTGTGCTTGCTGTCGCAGGTCGCGGACCGCTTGATCGTTGAGATAGGGGTCACCGCCGGTGACGACGCAGAACGGTGCGTGGGATAGTGTCGTGGATGCCATGGTTCCAATCTCGCGGTATCGGTGGACATCGTCATGTCGGAGGCTGACTTGTCGGGGGGCTGGTGTCGGTGCGGGGCGTGGACTGCCAGGAGTCATCAAGCATGGCGCGTGTTTCGGCCAGCCATGTGGTGATGTGTTCCCCCGCGGGACGACGATACCGTGTGCCGGTGCCGTTGCCGCGAAGCCTGCATGCCGCTGCGATGATACTCATCATCATGATTGTCGCGGCGAGCGCGAGGAGACTGCCGCGGATACCGGATGGCCATGCCAGGCTCGCCCATGCAGGCGATCCGCACGCGTGCGCGACCCATGCCATGACTGCGGTGCCGCAACTGGACAGCCATGCGGCGGCGAACGCGATGGAAGGGGCGAACGGGGCGAGTATCAGGGCGATGAGCCCGGTGATGGTGGACCAGCTGACGAATGGGGCGACCAGCAGGTTCGCGAGAGTGGACAAGAGCGGGATGCTGGGCTCCATGAGAATCTGGATTGGCAAGGTCAGGGCTTGTGCGGCGATGGTGATGCTGACAGCTTGCGCGAGTGTGCGGGGCAGACGGCGGGCGAGCAGCCGTTCAATAGGCTCGTTGAGCAGGGTGATACCAAGCACTGCGGCCGCGGACAAGGCAAACCCGTAGCTTGTGGCTTTGCTCGGGTCGATGACAAGGATGAGTATCACGCTCCAAGATAAGGCGCTGACGGCTTGGTGACGCCGTCCGGCGAGCATGGCGAGACTGTTGAACCAGCCCATGGCTAGGGCTCGCAGCACGGAATGTGAGGGGTAGACGAGCCCGGCGAGCCCATGGTAGGCGATGAGGACGGCGAGCGCAGCCGCCCGCCGCGGCATGCGACATGCGGCGCACGCCCACAGGACCAGTTGGGCGATGAGGATGAAATGGCCGCCGGAAACAGCCATGAGATGCATGATGCCGGCGTCGCGGAATTCCTGTTCGACCTGGTTCGCGTACGTGGTGTCAATTTCGCCGGTGTCAGCCGGCCCGGCGTACGACTGGCCGAGCATGCCGCAGGTGACGCCGGGCACGAGGATTCTGCCTTGGTCGGATAATCGCGCGGTGGTTGCGGCGAACCGGTGACGCATTCGATTGGCGAGCGCGCGCGGGGCGTTCGGCTGGCTGATGATGGTGAGCGCTGTCATATCAGTGGCCCAGACGGGTTGGCTCCCGTACCGGGCTGGACTGAGTTTGGCTTGGAATCGGACGTGCATCCCATGGTCGAGGCTGGCGCATTGCTGTCCGACGGCGAACACTCGTGCCGGTGCGTGTGAACGGCCGGCGTTGAACCGGGTGATGGTGATGTCGGCCTGGCAGTCGTATCCGCGCACGCTGGACGCAGTCAGCGGCGTGCTGACGCTTGCCTCCATGCTGACGAGTGTCGCTGTGTCGGTCTGGGAGTATCGGATTGCTGGATCATGCGCCTGTGATTGACGGTAGGCGTGTACGGTGAACACACCGACCAGCAGGCCGGCGACGGTGAGCAGCATCACCATGCCGGCGTACGGCGGACGGCTCACGTTGGAAACCGGACCGGAGCGACGCGCGTATCGGTAGCGGTATGCCGCTGCGGTGCCGATACCGCCAAAGAGCATGATGAAACCTGCGGCCGCACACCAGAATGTCACCCGTGTGGGGGTTCCTGAACCTTCCAGCATGTCAACGAGCCTGTTGCCTGCAAGCTGTCCTGTCCACACGGCGAGCGCGACGGGTAGGGCTCTCAGGTCACGCCTGCCGTCCACGCGTACTTGCCGGATCATCGGGCGACCGCCTGGGAGCGTATTTTTTCGAGGGTTTTCGCACCGATCCCTTTGATGTTGAGCAGGTCGTCAACACTGGCATACGGACCGTGTTCGGCACGATAGTCGATGATGCGCTGCGCGGTGACCGGGCCGACACCGTTCATGCGTTGCAGTTGCGCGGCATCAGCGGTGTTGATGTTGATCCGCCCGTCCTCCTGTTGTCCGGACGGCGTGGCGCTTGCTGTAATGTCAGGCTCACCTCCCTCCTGCGCTGCGGGTGATGATGCTTCACCATGCTGCACGTCCGGGCTTGTTGGGCTTGCTGAGGGTGCTGTGCCGGAAGTTGGTGACGATGACGATGGCAGTGCAGCCGTGCTGGAAGACACTGTCGCCTCTTCAATCCGGGTGAGGTTCACGGATTGGCGGATCAGCAGCGTCAAACTCGCACACAATGCCGCGACAAGCATCAGGATGATCGTCGCGGCCTGCCGGGGAGTGCAGGCAATCCGTGGGAGGGATTGTACAACCTGCGATGATGCCGCGCGCTCGCTCGTATCGCAGGCGCGCACCCCCGCCGAGCTTCATCAACATGCCGTTGTCGGCATGATCGGCGTGCGTGTGAGCGTCGTCATGAGTCTCAGTGCGAGTCTCCCCAGGAGCTTCGGAGCGCAACGTGCGTTGGCGTGCGGACGGCGGCGGGGGCGGCGGGCTCAACGTCCGCTCCCCCGCCCGTGCCGTATCGTAATCGTGTGCATAATGAAAACCACCCATGACTCCAGCATGCCGGGGTCATGGGTGGTATGCACGCCAGTCGGAGCAATGTGGACAGAGGATGTCCGCCAAGCTGGCAGACGTTTCGCATGCTCGTAGTACGGGCGGTTATCGTGCGAGCGTCAGTCGCAATCGTTCACTGTGCGGGAACAATCGACACGATCTTCGGGGCTTTGACAATCACCTTGCGTGGCTCCTTGCCGCCCAGACGGTCGGCGACCGCTTCAAGCGCCATCTTCTGCAGTTCCTCCGGAGCGATATCCGGGCTGACTTCCAGCTTGGCGCGAATCTTGCCCTTGATCTGCACGACCGCGGTGACCGTGTCCTGGCCGACATAGCGTTCATCCGCTTTCGGCCACGGCTCGTGGGCGAGGGACTCGGCATGCCCCAGACGGTTCCACAGTTCCTCGCAGATATGCGGGGCGATCGGCGAAAGCATAAGAATCAGCGGTTCCACCGCCGCGCGAGGCGTACTCTTCAAACCGGTCAGATGGTTGTTGAGCACAATCAGCTTGGCGATCGCCGTGTTCGGGCGCATGTTCTCCATTTCCACGGTCACGTCAGCGATCGTGTTGTTCAAGAGCTTCAAGGTCTTCTCACCCATCGGATCGTCAGAAACCTTGACTTCGCCGGTATTCTCGTCGACCACGTTACGCCACAGGCGCTGCAGGAAACGCATGCCGCCGATCACGTTGCGCGTGTTCCACGGGCGGGACTCGTCCAGCGGGCCCATGCTCATCTCGTACAGGCGGAAGGTGTCGGCACCGTAGTTCTCGTACATGTAGTCCGGGGTGACGATGTTCTTCAGGCTCTTGCCCATCTTGCCGAACTCACGATTCGCATGCTGGCCGTGCCAGGTGAAGGTCGGCTCGCCGTCCGGGCCGGCCGGGCCTTCCTCAACCTCGTCAGCCGGCACGTACTGGCCGCGATCATCCGTGTACGCGTACGCTTGGATCATGCCCTGGTTGAACAGCTTGTGGAATGGTTCCGGCGAGCTGACGAAGCCCAAATCGTACAGGACCTTGTGCCAGAAGCGTGAATACAGCAGGTGCAGCACCGCGTGCTCCACGCCGCCGATGTACAGGTCGACGCCGCCGGATTCGCCTGCGGTCTTGTTGTGGTGCGGGCCCATCCAATAGTTGAACTCGTCGGTCTCCACCATGTGCTCGGCGTCTTTGGGGTCGATGTAGCGCATGTAGTACCAGCAGGAGCCCGCCCAGTTCGGCATCGTGTTCGTGTCGCGATGGTACTGCTTGGGGCCGTCGCCCAGGTCGAGGGTGATGTTCACCCAGTCGTCGTTGCGGCTCAGCGGTGCCTCCGGATTGGATTCCGCATCCTGCGGGTCGAAGGTCTTCGGGCTGTAGTCCGGCACGTCAGGCAGGTTGATCGGCAGCATGCTGTCAGGCAGCAGGTGCGGGACCTCGTCCTCGTCGTAGACGATCGGGAACGGCTCGCCCCAGTAGCGTTGACGGCTGAACAGCCAGTCACGCAGACGGTAGCTGACCGTGCCCTTGCCGACGCCGGCGGCTTCCAGCCAGCCGATGACCTTGTCAATCGCCTCATCCACGCGCAGACCGTCAAGCGACAGGCTGTCGCCCTTCGCATAGGTGGAGTCAGTCGAGGAATTGATGACAATGCCGTCGTGGGAGACGAACGGTGCCTTGCCCTCATAGTTGGCGAGGTCGTCGTTCGAGCCAGGCAGCGGCTTGACGGTGTAGATGACCGGCAGACCGAATTTGACAGCGAAATCGTAATCACGCTGGTCGCCGCCAGGCACCGCCATGATCGCGCCGGTACCGTAATCCATGAGCACGTAGTCGGCGGTGAAAATCGGCAGCTGCTTGCCGGTGATCGGGTTGGTCGCGTACAAGCCGGTGAACAGGCCGGTCTTCTCGCCGCCTTCGTCGACACGATCCTTCGCGGTTTTCGCTTCCGCGGCAAGCCGGTATGCGTGTACGGCCTCCTTCGGGGTCGCGTATCCGCCCTTCCATGCTTCAGGCACGCCCTGCGGCCATGCGGCTGGAACATGCTCAAGCAGCTCATGCTCCGGGGAAACCACGGCGAACGTGGTGCCGAACAGGGTGTCAGGACGCGTCGTATACACTTCCATATCCTGTTCGCCGTCTTGCGAGGCGACCGGGAAATGCACGGCGGCACCATGGGACTCGCCAATCCAGTTACGCTGCATGAGCTTGACCTTCTCAGGCCAGTCGATGGTGTCGAGATCTTGGATCAGGCGGTGGCCGTATGCGGTGATACGCATCGACCACTGGCGCAGCTCACGCTGGAAGACCGGATAGTTGCCGCGCTCGGAGCGACCTTCCGCGGTGACCTCCTCGTTCGCCAGGACTGTACCCAAGCCGGGACACCAGTTGACCGGGGACTTGGAGATGTAGGCGAGACGGAAATCGTTGAGCACATCAGCCTGCTGACGGGCGTCAAGCTCATCCCACGCCCGGCCTTCGAACCCGGGGATCGGCTTGGCGCCGGACTTGAACTTGTCGACCAGCTCGCTGATCGGTCGTGCCGACCCCTTGCCGCCGTCGCGACGAATGAAATCAGGATCATACCAAGCGTCGTAAATACGGGAGAAAATCCACTGCGTCCACCGCATGTAATCAGGGTCGATGGTCGCGAAGCTGCGGCGGTTGTCGAAGCTCAAACCCATGCGGTGCAGCTGACGGCTCATATTCGCGATGTTCTGCTCAGTGGTCACACGCGGATGCTGGCCGGTTTGGACCGCATACTGCTCGGCTGGCAGGCCGAAGGCGTCATAGCCCATGGCGTGCAGCACGTTCTCGCCTTTCATGCGGTGATAGCGGCTGACCACGTCGGTAGCCAGATAGCCGAGCGGGTGACCGACATGCAGGCCCTTGCCTGACGGGTAGGGGAACATGTCCATGGCGAAGTACGGGGTGCGGCCGTCAGCGTTCTTGCCGTTGCCGTCCGTCAAATCACCCTTGACGTTCGCAGCCCAGAACGTGCCCTGTTCGTCCCAGGTCTTCTGCCATTTTTCCTCGATGGATTGCGCGAGCTTGGCGTTATAACGGTACGCCGGCTCGCCTTCATGCGCTTGCGTATTGTCGGTCATAAACAAGGATTATTGCCGCACAACGGGACACGATGCGCCAGGCTATCCATTATCCGAACGAATCGACGGCGGGTTGAGCTTGGATGACGGCGTATACCGCAACTGGTCGCTCATCTGTCCGGCGAACGACTTCCACGTTTCCGAGCGGACCATCTGCTTGAGAATGGTGTCAATCTTCGCAGCGAGCGCCCGCTCCCCCGCCTTGACGCTGATCGCATGCAGGGACGACCCGAAGGTGTCCGACACCACATGCAGGTAGGCGGAGCCTTCGTTGGCGGCGAGTCCGGCGAGCGCCGCATCATCGCCACTGATGGCGTCTGCTTCGCCTACGAGCAGTGCGGTGACGCATTGCAGGTAGGTGTCACGTTCTTGGATGTGTGCTGCCGGCTGACGGCGTTGGATGCTTGCGGCGGCGCCTGATCCGGTGACGGTGCACACGTTGCGGTCGGCGAGGCTGGCGGTACTGGTGATGCGTTTGGTGTCGGCGGTGCGGATGAGCAGGCCTTGCTTGGCGTTCAAATACGGGCCTGCATACGTGGTGTCGGCGCTGCTTGCCCCGGTACCGATCGGCAGGGGTGCGGCGACGAAGTCGACGGTGCGCCGGCTGAGTTTGTCCTGGTAGTTGGCTGCGGTGACGGATCGGAAGATGATCTGCTTTTTCGCGTACCCCAGCTGGTTGGCCACGTACGTGGCGACGTTGATGTCGAATCCGGAGTAGGAGCCGTCATGGAAACGGCTGAGTCCCGGCATGTCTGCCGCCACGCCGATGGTGATGGCGGGCCCTTCCGGCATGTTGGCTGTTGCGCGTGCCGTGGGACCACAACCGGCGAGCATGGTGGTGGCGAGCAGTGGGCACAATGCCGTGGTGAGGATTCGGCGTAGCCGTCGCATTCTGGGGTCACCTCCATGTTCGGGTGCTCGGGTTGGTTCCGTTGTGTTCAGACCTTAGCGGTTTGCCGTCATGTGCGCTTCAAGCGAAGTCGGTCAAACGGCGGTTATTTGAACAGTCGCGAACGGGCGAGGAACCATGCGGTCAGGCCGCCCGCGGCGACGGCGAGCACGATGACGATGAGGAATCCCCATTTGCTGTCTGACAGAGGCATGCCGAGCATGCCGGTCTGGAAGTTCATACCGTACATGGAGAATACGAGCGTGGGGATGGACAGCGCGATCGAGATGATGGTGAAGATGCGCATCACATTGTTCAGGTTGTTGGACACGATTGAAGCGAACGCGTCGGTCATGTTCGCAAGGACCCCGCTGTAGATGTTCGCCATCTCGATTGCCTGCTTGTTTTCGGTGATGACATCGTCAAGCAGGTCCTCGTCCTCCGGATACTGTTTGATCCGTGAGAGGGTGGTGAGCTTTTCCATCACGATTTCGTTGGATTTCAGGCTTGTGGTGAAATACACCAAGGTTTTGCTCAGTTCAAGCAGCATGAGGATTTCACGGTTCTGCATCGAATGGCGCAGCCTGAGTTCAAGCTTGTCGGTTTCCCGGTCGATGATACGCAGGTACCGCAAGTACATGGTGGCGTTGCGGTAGAGGATTTGGAGGATGAACCGCGATTTCATATACGTGTTGAACCCGCGGATCGTGCCTTCCATGAACGGGTGGAGGACAGGCGTGTCCTGCATGCACACGGTGATGATGAGGTTCTGGGTGACGATGATCGACAACGGGATGGTCTCGTACCAGTCACGGCCGCTGCGTTCTTCGACGGTCGGAATGTCGACGATGATCATCGTGTAATCGTCTTCGACGTCGACTCGGGAGCGTTCCTCGTCATCAAGCGGCGCACGCAAATCAGCCAGATCAATTCCGGTTTCCTGCGAGACCGTGGCAAGCTCCACATCGGTGGGTTCCGAAAGACATAGCCATGCGCCGTTTTCCGGTTTCTCGATCTGCTCCACTTGACCGTTGATGGTGCTGAACATTCGCAGCATGCGCTCACCTGCCTTTCATTTATGCTCTCGCCGTACGCGAATCGTGCGCCTGAGCCACCGTCCTTCTGTGGATATCCTCACGGCCTGACTCCAAGCGAGTCGCGGCGACCGTCGAAGAATCCCAAACCAGCATAATCCCTCACGGCTGGGACGAAATCGCCTTCACGTGGTTTCGTCCGATGACGTAACCCGATATTCTGCGGATGTTTGTCTAACGGACACTCGGGCCTTGGCGCACAAGGCCGGGTGCGCTGCGCGCGACACGTTGTCGGCTTGTGGACTGCGGCGATGCCCGCCATGTGACCGCCGGGCGGAATCTCAATATCTCGCCGATGCGACCGATTCCATCGAGAAATCGAGAAGAAAGTCTGAATATCTCTCCCCCAAGGCACCTTCCCGCGATTTTTTAAGAACCGGTCGCCATCACCCAACACAGTCAACAGCCTGAAATCCTTGATATTCCAAGCTTCTGAAGAATCCGCCCTTGTCCTCGCCACGTCGAGAAATCTCAATATCTCGCGAAAACAACCTCCGGACATGAGTTGTTCAGACTTTTTCTCACAATCTCGCCAAAACAGGGCGAAAACAAGAGATATTGCGATTGCGCGCATGGCAGAAGCGTGATGTCGATGACACGACGACAAGCCCGACGCACTTGCCGTCCAAACCCTATCGTTCCCGCGGCGGGCCAGGCTACCAGGCATTCTGCCGATCTAGAGTTTCTCGGACTCAATAGGGTGTTAACTAACTCACCAGCTCTGGCAACAGCACGAGGCACTGAAACTGTGGCAACGATGTGTTGCGGCATTCACCGTTGATGCCACTAGAATGCCGTTGTCCACTGATGTCATATCGCTGGCGCAACAGTCTCAGCGGAAAACACAGGTGAGACTCTCCAGCTCGGCCAAGGGCGTGATATCAGTGATATTGTTCCGCACCATATCAAGAAGACCAAGGTTCGTTAGTTTGGCGAGCGGCGTGATATCGGCAATCTCATTATTCATCAGATCTAGCGAGGAGAGATTAGTCAGGCCAGCCAACGGCATGACATCGGTAATGCCACCGCCCCTGAGCTCAAGGGAATCAAGGCTCGGCATCCGGGAAAGCGGTGTAACGTCAATGTCGTCGATGCCCGAAAGGTCAAGCGTGGTGAGATTCCTTAATTGAACCACCGGAGAGACATCATCGATATAGCAGTTGAGCAAGTCAAGTTCGGTGAGGCTAACCAAGTTTGCAAGCGGCTCAATGTCAACGATGCTGTTCGCTTTGAGGTCAAGTCAAGTCAGTCTTGTCAGGCCGGCAAGCGCCGTTACATCGGAAAAATGGTTATAACCAAGATAAAGTTCGGCGAGGTTGGTCAGGCCGGACAGCGGCGACAAATCACTGATGTCGTTATTTGAAATCAAAAGGTCGGTGAGGTTCGTCAAATCCGCCAACGGGGCGGCATCGACAACGTGATTCAATCCGAAGCTAAGGTAAGTGAGATTCGTTAAGCCAGCCAGTGGAGCGACATCCACGATATTGTTGCCCCACAGGTCGAGCACAGTGAGATTCGTCAGACCGGCGAGCGGCGACAAATCACTGATGTGATTGAATTCGAATCGCGCCTGCGTGAGGCCGGTCAGCCACTGAATGCCTTCCAAATCCGAAATCCCTTTGTTAGAAGCTTTCAGCCGCGTGGTGTTGTCGATCATTCGTTGCGTAAACATAGCATCTTCATCCACGCCGTTCGCATCGGCGACTGCTTTGGCCAGACTCGGGTCTGGAAACGTCTGCTCGATCGTCTTTGTACTCCGGGCAGCAGAACCACCAGATGCAGCATCACAGTTACTTGACCAATGACCACCCGTATGGTTCCCCTATCCGATAGCGGAAAGCATCCTTGGCTTCCAGAAACTTTTCCTTGTGCTTCCATCCTACCGCGACGGTACGCAATGCCGTCATCATCCGAATATTCCGAATATCACCGGGCTCGACTCACTGCGAGGCAACCGAGCGCGCCCGCCCGATGCAACGACGACTGGAAATACCGGAAATCAGAATCGGCCGGAAACGAAAAACCCCGGGACTGTTCCCGGGGTGTGAACGTGCGCCAGACAGGATTCGAACCTGCAACCTGCTGATCCGTAGTCAGCTGCTCTAATCCATTGGGCTACTGGCGCAATCGTTGGATGCGAGGGATTCATATCTCCCTTGCGGCAACTTGAACATAATACCCACGTTCTACCAGAATTGCCAATACGGCGTGTCTTGGTGTCCGAGCGCGAAACCGTGCACGCGCTCCGGCGACGTCGGTGAATTTCCAGGGTAGGATATGGGAGGTTACCCATACGCCGGCCATCGGAGGGAAAGTCCCATGGTTTCGTGGGAGTTTACCGGGAATGGGCGGTTTCGACGACGTTCTCCCGAAAACGGTTTCGGGGACGATTTTTCACAATGGCGGAATTCCGGCGTTCCTGTTGGCAGATCAATCGCGACGGCGCCGAATTCTCACAAACTCCCACGCCGAATCTGGGAGAACAGGCACGAATCGGGGAATCCGACAGTTCTCCCACTCGATCGCACACGAACCCGCAAATACTGGACTCCCCCACTTCGGCTGTCATTCGGTGCCGCCTCAACGCCGGCACCGACGCGAGTCAAGGGAAAAGACACAGATGCCTCATGCAACGGCGCCTGCAGTGCCAGGGAATACGAAAAACCCGCATCGCGATGCGCGATGCGGGTTGTCTGTGGAGCTAGGGGGATTCGAACCCCCGACCCCCTCCATGCCATGGAGATGCGCTACCAGCTGCGCCATAGCCCCGGTCGGTCTTCAGTTATCAGGTCCGTTCTTTGCGAACCTCGTATACAATACATCAGCTGCGTGCGATGTCAAAATCGACCACGCTATCGGCGTGTCGTTTTTTGCGAAGCGCCGCGCACCCGGTATACGGCGTGCGCGGCGCTGACGCTGTGTGTCTAGCACGTGTGCGGTCAGTTCACACTTGATGACCCGCTGTCGGAACCCGAAGCGGTCGATCCGCTCTGGGTATCAGTCGTGCCGGAAGACGACGAACCCGAGTTGGACGCGTCGTTCTTGTCGGAGGTCTTGTCGCTGTCGCTGTCCGTCGCACCGGACGTGCCGTTTGAGGAATCAGTGCCGGTCGAGCCGGAATTATCCGAAGAACCGTTCGAACCGGTGGACGAGCCGGCGGAGCCTGAGGTCGCACCCCCGCTTTGCGAGCCGGTGCCCGATGTGGAACCAGCGCTGCTCGAGGCGCTGGGGGATGGCGTGGAACTCGCCGACACGGACGGTGAAGCGCTGGCCGTCGAAGACGGCTCATCATCGGGGCGTTTATGCGACTTGTCATCGCCATCGGTTGTGTCACCGGTGTTGCTCGGCTTAGGTGAAGGCGTCACTTTGGTGGTATTGACCATGTCACGCACCACACTGTCGGTGCCCTGTCCGCGGGTGACCAGCATGATGATGCCCGCAGTAATGCCAACGGCAACCAACGCGCTGACAACGGACACGATGATGGCGACACGCTTGTTCCTTCGCGCCCGTTCCTGCGACGCAGCCAACGGATGGTTGGCGGTTTGACGTCCGGAGTTTTCGCCGGAAACGATGACACGGCCTTGGCGACCACTCGCAGCATCGGAGGTCTTGACCACCTCAGACCCCGGCTTGACAGCACCGATGACACGCGTAGCGTCATCAGCCGGACCGATAACCGTCGTCTCGTCGGAAGCGGCAGTCGTGACAGCCGCCATAGTTCGTGTCGCATCCCCGGCCTTGCTTGTGTCACCAGCGGACAGCACCGCGGTCTCATCGCCTGCCGCCTGCGCACTGTTCGAAACCCGACGCCCGCTGACCGCCTGCTTGTCGCCGGATGTCTCGGAGCCATCGGTCTGCGCGGCATCATCTTCCGAGCCGTCACTGCTGCCGCCCGCAACATCCTGGAATTTCTCAGACGATGCTTTGAGAATGTTCTGGTACAGCTGCGAGGAGACCGCGGAGACAATCGAACCGGCAGCCACGCCTATCACCGAACCGGCGATGCCGATTTTGGCGGACAGCAGGAACGACGTGACCGCGGCGAGCGCACCGGCCACAATCTGGGGTATGGAAATCCCCTTGAAAAAGTTCTTCACGCGTCCGACTGTAATGGATGAGTTGGCGATTCGCTGGGGGCGGGCTGAAAAATCGCGTCACGATTACATTCCGGATGCGTGTCGCGCCACGCTGATGTATCGGTTAAGGTATTGGCGTTATTGATTGCGTACATCGTTTCGCTATGAGACGACGCTTGCCCGTTGTACGAGCATCATGATCTGTTTGTTCGTCAGTATAGGCATAATGGCCGGGTGACTTTTTTTCGATACCACCACTGATATGCAAGCGTCCGCCGTGCTTGACATGCCGGCGAAGCTTCCTGCGGCCGTGTTCTGGGATATGGACGGCACGCTGATTGATTCCGAGGTTTACTGGGCCGCCGCCGAACAGTATGTGATTGAGCGGCATGACGGCACGTTCAGCGATGAGGTTCCGCTGCGTGCGCGCGGACAGTCGACACCGCGTCTGCTTGAAATCGTGCAGGAATACATTCCTCAGCATGTGGACGCTGAGGTGTTGCGCAGCGAAATCATCGGGTATGTGATTGACCGCGAGCGTGAGAAGCCGTGCTGGGCGACCGGCGCCGTGGATTTGCTCAATACGCTCTCGCAGGCCGGCATCCCGAATGTCATCGTGTCCGCTTCACCGCGCGCGATGGTGGACAATATGGCCAAGCAGGCTCCCGCAGGCGCGTTTGTGGGGTATGTGTGCGGTGAGGATGGTTTGGCGGCCAAACCGGATCCTGCACCGTATCTGCGCGCCGCTGAGATTGTCGGTGCCGATCCGGCGGATTGCTTGGTGTTCGAAGACTCTCCGGTCGGCTTGACTTCCGGCGGCGCTTGCGGCGCCACGGTTGTGGCGATTACCGGTTTCACACCTGAGGGCGTGGTGTTCGACGGCCCGCAGGTGGAGAATATCAAGGATTATGTGGGTCTCGGCCTCGATGATCTAGCGAACTTCATGGAGCTGGGTTCCGTCGAGAACTGATATGTTACGGGATTTGCCCTGTCTGACGGCCTGGTGCGGCGTGCATGCCATGCGGTACCGGGCCGTATGCGTTCATATGGTCATCGTCATGGCAAGACACGGCGTCTGCCGTGTTGTCCTTGATTATGAACGTTTGGTGACTACGGACATGATGACGGCAGCGAAAATCAGCGAGAAGCCCACGATGGAGGTCCAGCCGATGGCTTCTCCCCAGAATATGGCTGAAAAGGCGACGGCGAACAGGCTTTCCGTACACATGATGATGGCTGCGCTGGATGGGGGCACGTGGGCCAAGCCGATGTTTTGCATGATTTGTGCGAGCGTGGTCGCCCCGATCAGCAGGTAGAGGAAACTCATGATGACGTTCGGGGCGAGCCACGAGGCATTGGGCAACGGCTCAGTGAACAGTGCGCCGATAAGGAAGAACACGTCGGCGACGGCGAATTGCATGAACGTGACGGCGATGGGGTGGAAACGTTGCGTGTAGCGTCCCAGGAAGGTGAGGTTGAACGAGAAAATCACCGCGTTCGCAATCGTCATCCAGTCACCCGCCCCTAAGACGAGCGACCCGGAACCGGGTTTCAAGGCGACAAACCCCACACCGGTCAGGCAGATGATCGCAGCGACCAGATTGATGAGTTTCGGCCGCTGCTTGGCCACAATCCATGCGGCGAACGGGGTGAGCACACAGTAGGAGGCGGTCAGGAAGGCGCTCCGTCCCGGGTCGATGGTTGTCAACCCTTCGGTTTGCATGATCATCGTGCCGTAGTAGGTGACGCCGACCACAAGGGCGGGAATGATGATTTCACGGGTGAGTGCAGGGATGATCACGCGATGGAACAGGGCGAACATGATGATGCACGATCCGGTCATACGCATGGTCATCAGCCATTGGGGCGTAATCGCGGTCATCGCGACTTTCGCGACCAGATAGCTGCCTCCCCACAATGCCGCACAGCACAACAGCATGATGCGCGCGAGATTCGGAGGGAATGTACGGGACATGCGGCTTCTGAATTCCTGGAAGCGGATGCGTGCGCGCATGTGTACTCCTCCTTCACGCCAAGCGGCGGTAAGCCGCAAACCTTACGCTCGGCACCTGGGATTGCGGGGCCGGTTTCGTCGTACTCACGATAGACGTCACCAGGAAAGAACACGCCCGCTCATCAGCGGATTTTTCACAAGGTTCACCGCAGCGCAACACGACACATTACGGCGTTGAGGCAACAGTCGCCCGCAACGAGTCGTGAGATACCTCACAATGCGCGGTGTCGTGCTGCCGGATTGGCGTGATATGAAGTACGCTGAAATCACCGGACAGTCACGCCCCGATCCGGCGGCAGCCGCAACGCGGCGGCGAAACGGGACACGGCGGCTGACCGAACGTCAGTCCATAGCGAAAGGAAACGATCATGGCGACCATCACCCCGGAAATGAAGGATTTCATTGCGAACCACCTGCCTTGGGTGGCTACGATCAGCAAAGACGGCCAGCTCAACATCGGCCCGAAGATGTCCACCTTCGTGCTGGATGACCATCACATCGCCTACCATGAGCGCACAGCGCGCCAGCATTATCAGAATCTGCTGGACGGCAGCGAGCTGGTGATCGGCGTGGCGGATCTTGAAACCAAGACCGGTTACCGGTTCCGTGGCAAGGTGACCTTGCACACTGATGACGCGATCTACGAGGAGCAGGTCAAGGTCGCCGAACGTAACGGCACCAAGAAGCCGGCGGTGGTACCGGTGCTGGAAGTCACCGAAATCGATGATCTGACGGCTGGTGCGAAAGCCGGTACCATCATCGAGAAGGACTGAACCGGCTTAGCGTGTTCCTGTCGCGCAACGCGCTAAGCGCGCCATTCAGTACACGGGGGCGGATGCGGTCACGTGCCACATACCGTCCCCGCGTACTGGTTTCGGCTTCACCCAAGGTACCGGTGAATATCAACCGGCAGATGCATACCACCGAACGTACCCGGATGCGCATCCCACACGCCCGGAATCACAGCGCCGCAGTCCGGGCATTGTCCGTCTTCGGTCAGCCGGTAACCGGTGATATCATACCAGTCACGCTCAATCAACCGCGCCCCGCATGATGGACAGAACGTGGTTCCACCGTCATGGTCGGACACGTTGCCCGTATACACGTAACGCAATCCCTCCTGCAAGGCGATTCTGCGGGCGTGCAGCAGCCGCTCCTTGGGGGTGGCAGGCACGTCACGCATATGGTAATCCGGATGGAACGCGCTGAAATGCAAAGGCACGTCACGCCCGCAATGCTGCCGGATCCACGCGCATTCAGCATGCAAGGTCTTGTCGTCATCATTATGTCCGGGGATGAGCAGCGTCGTCAATTCCACCCATGTGTCAGTCGCATTGACCGCATAGTCGATGGTCGCCAGCACGTCAGCCAGATGAGTGCCGGTGTCATGCCAGTAGAAATCCTCCGTGAAACCTTTCAGATCGATGTTCGCCGCATCCATGAACCGGTAGAATTCCGGCCGGGCGCACGCGGACATGTATCCCGCAGTGACAGCGACCGTGCCGATACCATGCTCCCGGCAGGCGCGAGCCGTATCAATGGCATACTCGGCGAACACAATCGAATCATTGTAGGTGAACGCCACCGACGGAGCCCCGCAACCGCGTGCGGCACGCACAATATCATCAGGCTGCGCGTCAACCGCATACGCGTCCCATACGCGTGAACGGGTGATATCCCAGTTCTGACAGAACTGGCAGCCGCTATTGCATCCCGCGGTGCCGAAACTCAAAATCGGAGTACCCGGATGCCAATGGTTCAACGGCTTCTTTTCCACCGGGTCCAACGCGAATCCCGAACTGCGGCCATACGTGTCCAACATGATCACCCCACCATGATTGGAACGCACAAAACAGAAGCCCCGCTGGCCGTCACGCAGCTTACAGCCTCGCGGACACAAATCGCATTGCACACGACCGTCCGCGAGACGATGCTGCCAACGTCCGACCATCGGCCTGCCGACGGTGTTTGCGGATTCAGCGACGGGCGAATCGCGACGCGCCACCAGATGCTCATACGTGTGCGAGAACGGGCTGGTCGGTTGGAAGCCGCCACGCATGGTCGCCGCCACCTCATCGGGATGCGGCTGATCAAGCGGCTGGCCGGCATCAGTGGCGCCATGGGACGGCGTCGTATCATGCTCATGCATGATGGCTCCTTTCCTGCGTGGATCGCCGATACGGCGTATGCATTTCATCGTAAGCACTGACCGTGTACGTCCACGCGGCAAACCGGGAATCCTGCCAGTCAGTTTCCCGGTCAAGGCCCGCTTTAACCAGCAGATGGCCGACAAAATCATGCGGATTCGGCAACTGTTGCCACACCTGTGGCAGAAACGTCGCACGATGCCCACGCCCGTCATCGATGACCAGACCATCGCGGTATGGCTGAAGCGAGGCTTCCAACTGTCTGCGTGACGCCGCTTCACACATGCGTGGTGTGGACAGGACAGACACTTCAATACTGATTGCGGGATACTCCCAAGGTTCCACCGGCCTGAATCGCGGGTCACGGCTTGCCGCATCCACGCAATGGCAGGCGACATCCTCACCCAAGGAACGGGTCGCTTCCAACGATCCGATACACCCACGCAGCTCGCCATGCTCACGCAATGTCACAAAACTGGCACCATCCCGGCGAAGCCACGGGTGCAGTCGCGTGGTTTCCATCGCACTCGGCTCATCCGTGTCAATTCCCAAATGTCGGGCAAGCACCGCACGGGCAAGACCCAACATGACCTCACCCGCCTCTTGCGGCAGGTCCTTGCCGCAACCATCAACGCTTGGAACGGCGGCAGCCGCGTGCTCAGACTCGCGCGAAGCGGGGAATGCGTTCGCTGCGTGTTCTGCGGACTGGTGGTCTGTCGGATAATCGTCATCCCATACCGCCCAGGACGCGTATCCCACCACGGCTTGATCAGGATCGGTCGTATCCGGACGGCGCATCGGCAGCGAGCCATCAGCGAGCGCAAGTACTCCCCTGTCACCTGAGGTGGCGCAGCCGAGCGGTCGGATGGCAAGTCCGCGATGTCGGCAGCATGCGATGAGCCCGTTGATCGGATACGCTCCGCATGCTTGGGCTGGCACGATGGGTAGGGTGCTGGCGCTGATGCGGGCGATGGTGTCGTCGTCGAGCCTGCGGGCTAGATGCTCGGGATGGTAGTGGGAGAGGTCTGAGCTGATGATGATCGCGGTTGCGCGATCAGCCCAGAAGTAGTCGATGATGGCGCTCAGGTCGTGCGGCGTGGTGTCTCCCGCGTTCAAGGCGATGATTGTCACGTGGGGGCCGAGCACGTGTTGGATCCAGGGGACGTGGACTTCTACGGCGTGTTCGCGCCGGTGGGTGTCGTCGTTGACGATGAAACCGGGCAGCTGCGCATGCAAAGCGTCGCATTCGGCGTCTGTATCCACTTGCGCCACGCCGAGCGGGGTTTGGAATGCTCCGGCCGTGCAGCAGGCGGTGCCGCGGACCGGGACACGATGAGTCGGCCCGATAATCACCGTCCGGCGGATACTGCCACGCCCGCGGGCGAGCAGACTGTAGGCGAGTGCAGCCGTGGTTCCGGAGTACACGTATCCGGCGTGAGGCACGATGACGGCTTTGGGTGTGCCTTGTGGCAACCGTTCAAGAAGTGTGTGATGATGCTCGAGCATGGTGTGCGCGTATGCCAGCTGCCGGTCGATGAGTCGGCGCAATGCGTCCGGGTCTGCCGGGTAGAATGTGCCGGCTACGGCAGGTTTGCGGGTTGCTCCCTGCCAGATTGGTGTGGCACAGCTCGGGATGCGTGTCTCTTGTTTGGTTTCTGCCGCGGCTTCACTGCCGGGCGTATGCTCTTGTGGCGTGGTCATGGCGATCACCTCTTGTATTGATGATAATCGTATGACGCTACGCACATATCTCCGCGTGAAACAACGTTGACGCCTGTACCCCGGTCAGGTGCAGGCGTCAACATAGCAAACCGTCAACGGCATGTCAACGGGGTTCACTGCACTGGCGGCGCCTCCCACAGGTCGGTGTCAGCTATGGCGGGACCATGATTGTATGTGGTCATCCTCCAGCGGACTGTGCCGTCAGGCTGATCTGCGCCGGCCAAGCGCGCCCAATGCGCGTTGAACATGGAAGTCATCGCCCCGAAATCATGATTGCCTTGCGCCATGCCGAGCAGGGTCTGCAAGGTTTGTGAAATCCACGCGCCATGCGAGAAAATGAACAGCGTGGTGTCAGGCCCCGCACGGTGTGACCAGTCGTCGATCGCAGCAACGCCTCGCTCCCCTACCGCGCCTTTGGGTTCGGCGCCATGGTTGAGCTCGCCGCCGGCAAAATGACGCCAAGACTGGTAATCCTCAGCATACTGGCTGGCTAAATCCTCAAGCCGCATGCCTTCCCACTCGCCGAAGCTGCGTTCACGTACGCGGGCGTCAGGGTGGACGTCAAGCCCGAGGGGGTCGGCGAACGCATGGGCGGTTTGTTCGGCGCGCCCTAAGTCGGAGCATACGACCAGCTGGTTGGGAATGTCAGGCCTGCCATCCACATACAGTTCACGCAGCGTTACGGCGGTCTGCTCCACCTGCCAGGCGCCGACCTGATCGAGCGGGATGTCCACTTGGCCTTGCAGGCGATGCTGCTCGTTGTAGGCGGTCCGCCCGTGGCGCACGATGATGATGGATCTGACATGCGGTCCGGTCGGCTGGATGCGTTGATGCTCGGGGCCGTGGTATTCGCCGCCCATGCGCGTTGCCATGGATTCGCCGTTCATTGGTTGGCGTCCGCCGTGTCCGCAGCGGCATCATCCGATGCGGCGGCTTCAGGCGCTTGCGGCAGTTGCAGGTCGATGGCCGGGCAGTCTTTCCACAGGCTTTCCAACCGGTAGAAGCGCCGCTCTTCCTCATGCATCACGTGGATCACGAAATCGCCGAAGTCAAGCAGCACCCAACGGCCTTCCTGCAGGCCTTCACGCGAGCGGGGCTGAAGATGGCCGCCCTTGGTGTACAGGTCTTTTTCGATCTCTTCGGCGACGGCAAGCACCTGCCGTTCGTTGGATGCGGTGACGATCATCATCACGTCGGTGATGGCGATCGGTCCGGTCACGTCGAAAGCGACGATATCCGTGCCTTTCATACGGTCGGCCGCGGCGGCGGCGATGCGGACGGCGTCGATGGAACTTTGCAATGCGGTCATGTCAGCGCTCCCATGCGGGCTTCCAGCCCTCGATATTGTGTTGTGTGTTCTCGGAGTATACCATCGTGTCGTCCGGCACGTCGTGGCGGACGACAGAACCGGCGCCGGTGGTGACATTGTCGCCGACCTCGACTGGGGCGACGAACATGTTGCCTGCGCCCACGTGGACGTTGGAGCCGATCTTCGTGCGGTTCTTGTGCACGCCGTCATAGTTGGCGGTGATCGTGCCACCGCCGATGTTCGTATGCTCGCCCAGCTGGGCGTCACCGATGTAGCTCAGGTGCGGGACCTTGGTGCCGTTGCCGATATGGGCTTTCTTCATTTCAACGAACGCGCCGGCCTTGGTTTCCTCGCCCAGCTCATTGCCTGGACGCATGTAGGTCCACGGGCCGATGTTCGCGGCGCGACCCACATGCGATTCCTGGACGCGGGAGCGTTCCACGTGCGCTTCGGCGTCGATTCTCGCGTCGATGAGCGTGGTGTACGGGCCGACGACCGCGCCCTCACCGATGGTGGTGGAGCCTTGCAGGAAGCTGCCGGGCAGGATCTGCGCGTCACGTTCGATACGCACGTCGTCCTCAATCCAGGTGGTCGACGGATCAAGGATGGTCACACCCTGACGCATCCAGTATTCGCATACGCGGCGGTTGTGCGCAGCGGCGAGCGCGGCGAGTTGCACGCGATCATTGACCCCTTCGACGCTCAAGGGGTCGGGGGCTGCCCATGCGCCCACCCGTCCGGTGTGGCGGGCGGTTTCCAGGGCGTCGGTCAGATAGAATTCGCCTTGCGCGTTCTTGGAGTCGAGCCCGGCGATGGCGGAGGCCAAGACTTTCGCGTCGAATACGTAGACGGACGTGTTGACTTCGCGGACGGCCAGTTCGCTGCTGTTGGCGTCCTTCTGTTCGACGATGCGCAGCACACTGCCGTCGCTGTCGCGGATGATGCGGCCGTACCCGGTCGGGTCGTCAAGCACGGTGGTCAGTACGGTCGCGTCGTTGCCGCTTGTGCGGTGGTAGTCAAGCAGCCCGGCGAGAGTCTGTGTGTCGAGCAGCGGCATGTCGGAGGCGGCGATGAGCACGGTGCCTTCCGCCTTGCCTTCGGCGGCGAGCTGGTTCATGGCGCATTGGACCGCGCGGCCGGTTCCGGGAAGGTCGTCCTGGTTGACGATTTCAACGGATTCGTTGTAGGAACGGGCAGCTTTTGCGACGCGCTCGGCTTGGTAGTGGACGACAACAGCAAGCGTGGCAGGATCAAGACCGGCGATGGAGGCCATGACCCGCTCAAGGAAGGTCTTGCCCGCGAGCGTGTGCAGTACCTTCGGCGTGGCGGAGCGCATGCGGGTGCCTTCCCCTGCGGCAAGAATGATTGCGGCTGACAATGTCATACGATGAAATCTCCAATTCTTCGGAAAACAGCACTGCACCGTGCTGCCTGATGCGTGGCGTCAAACGGCGGCAGGCTGTGCTTTGAGGATTGTAACCGTCGGGGGCGGACATGGAATCCGGTTACGGGTAGCGAAACTGATGAGGCGACAAGATACAAACGAACGGGGTGGATACCGGTCCCATATTGTAGACCGATTTCCACCCCGTATCACGGTGCGGTGTTCAGGTGATTACCTGTTGCGAGGCAGCATCAGTGCGCCGCCACCGATGAGCAGGATGGGGTTTCCCGTCATAGGTGATGGACAGATCCGTACCGACCACGATGGTGTGCCCTGTTGCCGAAGTTTCATAGCCGTCGGGCGCTTGGCTTTCTTTGAGTGTGTATTTGCCGGCTTTGAGCCCGGTGAACAGCGCCACACCTCCGGCCGTGGTTGTGGAGGTTTGCGTGATTTCTTCTCCAGAGGAGCGCCTGCCGGACAATGTGAATTGTGCTCCCTGCAAGCTTGCCGCGGTATGCGCGTCAATCTTGTGGATGGAGAACGCCGTGTCGCTTTTCTCCGGGGTGTTGGACCATGGGATGGTGTACGAGTCCGGATACTCGTCGGTGCCGGTCGGGTTGTCTTTCACCGTGAAGTAGATTTTGTCGCTGCGCTTGAGATACCCCTGCGGGGCTTGCGTTTCGACCAGATAATACTTGGTGCCTTCAAACAGGGACCATCCGTCCTGATCCTGCCGGCCGGTGATGATGGCGATACCGTCGACGTTGCGCCATGGGCGGCATGTGTACAATTCGCGCCGGTCCTGTGGAATGGTACGGCGATTCATTGCTGCCATGTGGCAGATTCAAGCGTACGGTAGAGCATATGCCGCAGTTCATAGGTGTTTGTGCGGCGGGTTGGTTCCTTGACGCGAGGAAGCGAAGGATATGAGAAGGGTATGCCGTCGTTCGTTGGGTAGTGTGATATGCGTATGTCTGCTGCTGGTTTGTGCCGCGGCCTGTGGTACAAACAGAGCGACCCGCACCGGCACGCCCCATGCCAGCGCATCGCAAGCGCCTTCCTCCACGGCTTCGACGTCGTCGGACACGGCATCGCAGGAGGCAGAAAGCGCTCGGGTCTACCGCACGTTCACCATCGACGCGCTGCGCCCATACGCCGAACACCACACGATGCGCGAATACCAGCCGTACACGGAACTCGGGGCCGCCACCCTGCACGGCAGCGGGGACATCACGTTCTCGCAGCCGGTGGCCGACGACGACATGTATTTCGCCGTCTTCATGTGCAAGGAGAGCAAACCCCGGCCGTACAGCATCGGCGTGCAGGACGCGGACGGCCACAGCTACACCATCCTCAGGCAGGACGCATGCATGAGCGAAGCCGTCCAGGGCGCCGGACTGCCCGCCACACGATTGAAGCACGGCACCGCCATGACGGTCGATGCCGCCGACACCACCGACATCGTGATCATCACCTACAAGTTCAAGGCCAGCCTCGCAGACGACTAGCGGTTCCCCGGCTTCCGGGGCTGCAAAGAAGCCGACCTCACCCGGCTTACCGGTCTTGAATGCCGTACATTTCAAGCAAAGTCGGCATTTGGTATGGAGATGCACCAAGGTCGGTACAGCACAATACCGAGGTGGGTGTCCCGCTCGTCTCGAAACAACCAGCCGTGCGCGGCTTGAAAGCCGCGTGACGCAACCCGACACAAGTATGTCCAATCCCCAACACCCCTTGTCCGGACGATGACAGGCACAAGGGCGAAACGGCCATCCACACCCGATCGGGTCCGTCGCCGTCATACTGCAGGCCGTTGCGGCCATCCGCCGTCGGGAATGCAGGATTGCTGCCGTTCGACCAGGAATCCCGCGCGTGACGCCACGCCCAGCAGCAGGACGTTCACCGCATACATGATGACGACGATACCAAGGACACGCATGGTGACACCGGCCGGACCGATAGCTGCCGTGACGGGGTGCGCCGGGAAGATGCCGCAGTACAGCATCACCGCCAGCATGGCGAGACTCACGACATCGCTTGCCGTATACGCGAGCACTGTAGCAAGGCCCGCATGCCGCCGTCCCCCCGCCGGTGTATCCGCCCCGGCACAGCGCACGCACGGCCAGGGATGACAGGGGGCCCGACGGTCCTTGGCGCGTGGCTCCCCCGTCGCCCAGCAGGTAGCAGGACGCCGTGAGCTCGTAGAAACTCCAGCCGATCAGCGGCATGAACATCTCATACCTGAGCCTCAACGTGTTGATCCCGCCGGCGTCGAAGCCTTCGCAGCTGGTCTGGATGCACCATCCGGCAAGCGCGCCCGCCACCACGATAATCACGATCCTGGCGATGGTCAGGGCGCGCAGCATCTTGGCGGTCCGCTGCGACGCGACCACCCTGCGGCATTCGATTGTCACATGATCAGCGGCATCACCGTCATGGCCGGTCGTGTCCCACGGCAGCGACGTGCCCGTCCACACCGGAGGATGGTCGTCAAAACAGCATGACGGGCAGGCTGGCTCGCACGCCTGATACCACATGCGGCACCACGGGCACCGGACGTACGGGCCGGAACCCGTGCCTTCCGACCGGCGTGACCAGTACATCAACGCGATTGCCGCCACCAGCCATATGAGATTCGCCGTCAATACCATCATCGTCACCTCTGATGCAATCGTATCGGAAATGCCATGACAGTAGCGCTGCCTGGACAAGCGACAAGTCGGGAATCACGGGTGTTGCGCCTGCCGGAACCGGGGCGGCGCCATGGCATACAAGCGTTTGACATGCGTGGCGGAACGCGCCGCCATCGGAAAAGGCAACAGAGCCGGGACATCCGTTGACAGCCGTTATGTGAGGATTCGCTCATACACCATGCCATCCAATGGCAACAATCAGCATTATTCACGAATCAGCTACCCACGGTGTGAGGAACGACTCACACAATGAACGGTTCCCGACCGACGCTGGCGAAGCCGGCTACAGCAAGGAAGATACACGGCAGTCGCATATATGCGGCGACATGCCGGATGACGACGGAAAACAACAAAACGCACGGGACTGTGACGTCTCGTGCGTTTGCGATGCCCCAGCCGGCCCCGGACTCGCAGGGCTGATTGGCACAGGTTCCGCATTGCGTCTGCGGAACCGTTTCGGGTTCCCCCACCTGGACTCGAACCAAGACAAAGGGTTCCAAAGACCCGTGTGCTGCCATTACACCATGGGGGATCGGCGGCGTTCACCGCCAAGTTGTTATTATGCCATACTCTGGCGTTTCGTCAATTCCTCCGCGCGTTGCATCGGCAGGAGCGGAGGAATCAACTCATGTCAGGCGAACAGGAAGCCCTGCCCGTGATGGACCGGATACGTGTCAAACAGCTCGGCAACCGAACCGTCTTCGAATACCGCCTTGATGGCGCTGGCAAGCAGCGGCGCGATGGACAGGACCGTCAAACCGTCCCAACGCTTCTCCTCCGGAATCGGCACGGTATCGGTGAGCACAACCTCGCGAGCGCCGCAGTTCTTGAGTCGTTCGACAGCCGGCCCGGACAGCACGCCGTGGGTTGCCACAACGGTCACGGACTTGGCGCCCGCATCACGCAGCACGTGGCATGCGCCGGCGATGGTGCCCGCAGTGTCGATGAGATCGTCAACCAAGACGCAGTCTTTGCCTTCGACTTCACCGACCACGCGGTTGGAAACCACCTGGTTGGGGCGGGTAATGTCGCGGGTCTTATGGATGAACGCGAGCGGGCCGCCGCCGAGACGCTGCGCCCACTGTTCGGCTACACGGATACGTCCGGCGTCCGGGGAGACGACGGCGACATTGTCAAGCTGGTTGGCGAAACGGTCACGAATGTAATCAACGAGCACCGGCATGGCGATCAGATGGTCGACCGGGCCGTCAAAGAAACCTTGGGATTGTGCGGCATGCAGGTCGACGCTCATGATGCGGTCGGCGCCGGCTGTTTTCAGCAGGTCGAACATGAGACGGCAGGAGATGGGCTCGCGGCCGCGATGCTTCTTGTCCTGACGCGAATAACCCAGCAGCGGGCATACCGCGGTGATGGAGCGTGCGGATGCGCGCTTGAGCGCGTCAATCATGATGAGCTGCTCCATGATGGACTTATTCACGGGGGTGCAGTGGCTTTGCAGGACGAACACGTCGGCGCCACGAACCGATTCGGTGTAGCGCACATACATCTCGCCGTTTGCGAAATCGTATGCTGTGGTTTCCAGTACGTCGATACCGAGCTGCTCGGCAACATCCTGCGCCAGCTTGGGGTGTGCCCGGCCAGTGACGAGAATGAGGTTTTTATCAGGCTTTCCTTCGAGGATTGCGCTCACCGTGTCTCCAAACGTTGTTCGCTGAAGTGGACGTATTTTATAGTAACCATCCGCATTGACCTGTCAGGCGGATGGTTGCGTTTGCGTATCATGCTCGTCGGCATCGGCATAGTACAGGCCGTGTTTACCGATGTATTGCACCACACCGTCAGGTACGAGATACCACACGGGTTCGCCGTGCATCGCTCGTCGCCGCACGTCGGTCGACGATATGGCCAGTGCCGGAATCTCGAGCATGTCGACATGGCCGGCGCTGAGCAATTGGGATGACGGGCTGGTGTATCCGGGTCGGGTGACGGCGACGAATTGCGCGAGATCCCACATGCTGTCGGCGTCTTTCCACCGCATGATTTCCGCGACAGCGTCGGCGCCGGTGATGAAGAACAGTTCAGCGTCGGGGTGTTGGGCATGGATGTCACGCAACGTATCGATGGTGTACGTAATGCCAGGACGGTCGATGTCAACACGCGAAACGGTGAATTTCGGGTTTGACGCGGTCGCAATCACGGTCATGAGATACCGGTCTTCGGCGTTGGTGACGTGCCGGTCAAGCTTGAAGACCGGACGGCCGGTCGGCACGAAAATCACTTCGTCAAGATCATAAACCCACGCGACTTCCGAAGCTGCGACCAGATGCCCGTTATGGATGGGGTCGAACGTGCCGCCCATGATGCCGATGCGCGGACGGCTATGCCAGTTGCCTCGCGCGGAACGGCGGGAGCGTGAGCCAGAGGCATCGATTTGCGGACGTTGCAGCAGGTCGGACATGCGCCGACCTTCGTCGGACTGTCCGGGAGCGGGCATCGGCGTGGAAGGAGTCGGCTCGCTCACTGTGCGCCCCCATGATGCGTCTCATGACGTTGCGCGTGATGGTCGAGGTCATGCTCATGCTCGCTAGAAACAGCTTGTTGGTGCTTGTCCGCCGCCTCGGTCTGCTCTTCGATCTGTTCAGCGGTCGGGTCTGGCTCTTTGGGATCGATTTTGCCCATGTCCTCATCCCACTCCTGCTGGACCACCCTGCGGATTTCCGCGAATGTCGGCAACAGGAAGCCAGGCTGGTAGAGCCGGCGGATTTCCGCGACGCGCTCGGTGATACGGATCAGCGTGTCGGTCATACCATCAATATCGCCGTTGCGCTCCATATCGGCATACCGCCGGATATGCTCCTCCATGATGTGCATATGCTCGCCGATCTGGGCTTGCTGCTGTTCATCAAGGTCAACCACGTCAGGCGCGTCGTTTTCCGGCCATCCGATGAGCACCGCGTCCGCATATTCAAGCGACGCGCGTTGCGGGGCGGTGGCGATGCCATCCTCGATTTGCACGAGGAAAATGTATCTCACCGTGCTCAGCCGTTCTGCCGCAATACGTAAGGCGAGCTTGGGGTCGTCCAAATCAATGCCACGGTCCCGCGCCAATGCTTCATTCACTGCCATGTGTTGTCACCTGCTCTTCCTGTACGGTGGTCTGCCGTCTTGATACGTACCGGATGTCACGCCATAGCGTGTACCGGTTACTGCCGTACCTGTCCGGTCCCGTAGCCGATCCACTTGGTGGTGGTCATTTCCTGCAAGCCCATCGGCCCGCGCGCATGCATTTTCTGCGTGGAAATGCCGAGCTCGGCGCCGAATCCGAACACCCCGCCGTCGGTGAATCTGGTCGAGGCGTTGACCATGACTACGGCGGAGTCCACAAGCCTGGTGAACCGTTCAATCGCGGAGTAATCCTCGGCGATAATTGATTCGGTGTGCCCGGTCGAATGCATGTTGATATGCCCGATCGCCTCATCAAGTGAATCGACGACTTTGACGCCCATTTTCAGCGCGAGGTATTCGGTATCCCAATCCTGCTCATCGGCCTGTTCAAGATCGATACCGTCGATGTTCGCGGCGTCGATGATGCCGTAGGCGCGCTCGTCGGCACGCAGCATCACATTCGCTTCGGCGAGTGCTTGCGCTGCGAGCGGCAGGAACGCTTCGGCGACATCGCGGTGGACAAGCAACTTTTCCGCCGCGTTGCATACGCCGACGCGCTGGGTTTTCGCGTTGAGAATGATGGGGATGGCCTTGTTGAGGTCACCGGAACGGTCGACGTAAATATGCACGTTGCCGGCTCCGGTTTCGATGACCGGGACTTTGGAATTGCGTACAACCGCCTGGATGAGGCCTGCTCCCCCGCGCGGGATGAGCACGTCGATGTGGCCGCGGGCCTCCATCATGGCGGTGGCGCCCTGGCGCCCGTAATCGTCGACGGTGTTGACGAGCGCCTGGTCGAAGCCGTGGCTGGCGATGGCGTCACGGATGATACGCAGCGTGGCGGCGTTGGTGCGTTCCGCCGCATGCCCGCCTCGCAGAATAGCCGCGTTACCGGATTTGAGGCACAGGGAGGCGACATCGACCGTCACATTGGGGCGGGCCTCGTAGATCATGCCGATCACGCCGATGGGCACGCGTACCTGGTTGAGCCGTAGCCCGTTGGGCAGATTGTACCCGCGGACGACTTGTCCGACCGGGTCGGGCAGTGTGGCGACATGTCGGACGCCTTGGGCACTGGCTGCGACGCGATCCACGTCGAAACGAAGCCGGTCGAGTTTGCCTTCATCCATGCCGGATTCAAACGCCTCCTGCATATCCCGAGCATTGGCGGCAGCAATATCGTCAGCACGCGCGTCAAGCGCGTCGGCGATAGCGAGCAGCAGCTCGTTTTTGGCTTCCGTATTGGCTTGTTCAAGTGCACGCTGGGCTCGGGCGGCCGCGTCCGCCATCATGCACACCCCGCTGAAGACCTGCGCATCCACGCGCCCGGTTTGGTCGTTGTCTTGGTTCGTCATAGCCAAAACAGTAGCGCACACCGCGGGCATCGCGGCGTTTTCGCCCACGGGATGGATTGAAACATCCTGTGACGGTGTCCATATCGGGGAACGGCAGTGTCATCTGCCTATGGCTGCCGGTAGAATACCGGCTATACAATCCACCTCGTTTTGCAAGGATGACACGTGATTACGTTCCATAGCACTCGTAGCACCACCGATTCACTTACTTCCAAGCAGGCCATCCGCAAGGGCATCGCCGATGATGGCGGTCTGTTCGTCACCGACTCGCTCGGCGACACGCAGATTGATGTCGCTGCTCTTGCCGGCAAATCCTACCAGCAGATCGCCCAAGAAGTGTTGGGTGCGTTGCTGCCTGATTTCACCGATGAGGAGCTGGCGCAATGCGTGCGCGACGCTTACGGCGAGCAGTGGACGGACCCGTCGATCACACCGCTCAAGCCCTTGGGCGACGATTACATCCTCGAACTATTCAATGGTCCGACGTCCGCGTTCAAAGACGTCGCCTTGCAGATTCTTCCTCGTTTCATGGCGCATACCGCCCCGACCGGGGATCCGAACGAGAAGATCATGATTCTCACCGCCACCTCGGGCGACACCGGCAAGGCCGCGCTGGCCGGGTTCGCCGACGTTCCGGGCACGGGCATCACCGTGTTCTATCCGGAAGGCAAGGTCAGCCAGGTCCAGCAGCTGCAGATGACCACGCAAGCGGGCGCGAACGTGAACGTGTGTGCGGTGCGCGGCAATTTCGACGACGCACAGAGTGCCGTCAAGCGTATTTTCGGCGACCATGAGCTCGCCAAGCGTATCGACGATCAGGCGAACGTGGTGCTTTCGTCCGCCAATTCCATCAACGTGGGCCGTCTGGTGCCGCAGGTCGTCTACTACTTCTCCGCCTACGCGCAGCTGCTTGAGCGTCAGGTCATCAACGCGGGCGACGAAGTCGAGTTCTGCGTGCCGACCGGCAATTTCGGTGATATTCTCGCTGGATATTATGCGAAGATGCTCGGCTTGCCGGTCAAGCATCTGGTCGTCGCCAGCGACAAGAACAACGTGCTGTTCGACTTCCTGACTTCCGGCACCTACAACCGCAAGCGCCCGTTCTTCCAGACGATCAGCCCGTCGATGGATATCCTGATTTCCTCGAACCTCGAGCGCATGCTGTACTACATGTCCGACAAAGACACGCGCCTGATCCAGATGCTCATGAACGACTTGAACCAGTGGGGCGCCTATGAGGTGCCGGCCGAGCTGCTGGCGAAAATCCGACAGCTGTTCGGCTGCGGCTGGGCCGATGAGGACCAGGTGCGCGCGATGATCGCCGACTGCTGGCAGAAGAACCATTACATCATCGACCCGCATACGGCGTGCGGCTATTACGTGATGCAGCAGATGCCACGCGATCCGCTCACCCCGCGCGTGCTGCTGAGCACGGCGAGCCCGTACAAGTTCCCGCGCGTGGTCAACGAGGCGTTGGGCTGGGATGCGTCCGGCTCCGATTTCGATTGCATGGACGTACTCGCCGAGCACAGTGGAACGACCGCTCCCAAGGCGTTACGTGGCCTTGAGCGGGCGGATGTCCGGTTCACGGATGTTGTCGACATCGACGGCATGCCCGCTTATGTGGAACAGGCGGCGGACCGGCTGTAACACGGTCACGAATACGGCGGCCCGGGCGTTTCGTCCCGGGCCGCCGTTTTTTCACCGCAAGAACGGAACATTGGGCGCATCATCGGTGCCATCAGTCGCGGGATATTATCAACCGAAGTATCACCCCAGGCTTCATGTCGGCAACCTGACGGCTATGCCTCGTGTTGATGCGGGAGATTGTCTCAGCATCGGCAGGAGACCGATGAAGTCCCGGATTTATGCGGGAGTTTATCGCGGTGTTGCAGATTCGCGGGTGTTCTCCCGATGCCCGCGTTGGGGGCGTTTTTTGCTGAACCGCTGATTTCCAACGTTTCTCTTGGGAGATTATCCGCAAGATGACGTTTTCTCATAATCTCCCGCCCCTCGTGTGGGAGTTTATACGCTCATCAAGCAAATCCGCCAGTTCTCCCGGCAGAATCCCGTAACCGGGCGCAGTGGACAACCGACGGGCTGATAAGCACCCGACGGCTCCTCCAGAAGCAAAGCAGCTGAGGAACCCGAGAATCTGCAGGACTAGCCGAGGCGCTGCTGTTCGATGTCCGTGTAGATATCGGCGAGCATCTGTTCCAGCTCACTCATGGACATGCCGGCACGCTGGGCGGCGGCGCACGCTTCTTCGAGACTTTCCTTGGTTTTGGTCAGCAGACGGCGGCGCAGCACTTCGGCGCTGCTTTGCGCGATGAATGTGCCCCGGCCTTGTTCGTTATGTACGATGCCTTCATCGGCGAGTTCGTCGTAGGCACGGGCGACGGTGAGCACGGACACCCCGAGTTCGGCGGCGAGCCGGCGCAGCGACGGCAGGGACTGGCCTTCGGCGAGTTCGCCGGAATACACAGCCGAGCGGATTTGGGTTTTCAGCTGCTCGTATTTCGGTTTGCCTGACTCGTCTGATACGAAGAATCGCATACCGCCCTCCCATCCTTGGCATCACTACGCGTTGGTGGTGTCCGCCCGCGATGAGCGCACACCACCAACTGTCCTACTGTATTCCATATCAGCATATCACTCGATGGTGCAGTCGCATCGGACGGCACCACTGCTCGGTGGCCACTCGTCGTTACAAGCGTACCGGCGCATCACTGAAATCAAACATGATGCCGTCCGCCTCGTCGCAAATCGTCTGCCAATCCAAGTCAGAAGAATCGTCATGCATCGCCCACGCGTGCATGCCGACGGATTTCGCCGAGCGGATACCGACCAGAATATCCTCGAACACCGTGCAGTTCTTTGGCTCGACATTGAGTAGTTGCGCCGCCTTGAGATACACGTCCGGCTCTTCCTTGCCGGTATCCCCCACTTCGTCAACGCTGCATACGACATCAAAATACTCGTCGAGACCGGTATGGCGCATCGCCGCCACCCGCATACTCGGCAACAGTGTCGTCGCGACCGCAAGCTTGGCCCCGCTTTGGCGCAAATACGCAAGATATTGCAAGGCATGCGGCTTGGCTTCGACGATGGTCGCATACGCGTGCGCGGCCATTTCAGTCCACTCGTTCATCAGGTCTTCCGGCGTGTCATCCAAATCGAAGCGTTTGATCGTATATTCGGCGATCTGCCTAAACTGCATCGAAGAAACCGTTGACATGTAATCGTCCGGCACTTCGATGCCCCTTCTGCCGAGGAAATCGATATCCACCTGATCCCATACGCCCATGGAATCAAGCAGTGTCCCATCAAGATCAAAAATCGCCGCCTTGCCGCTGTTGGCACCCATCTCAGGCTCCTTTCGTCATTTCTGCCGCAACGTTACGGCAGAACATGTTGATACCTGCTACTGTACACTTGTCGCGAGCAATTCACGCGCATGGTCGAGCGAGGTTCCCGATTCACTGCCGGAGAGCATGCGGGCGATTTCCTGGATACGCTGTTCGCCATCCACACGGGTGACCGTCGTGACTACGCTCGCCTCCTCCGGCTCATCGGAAGCACCCGATTGGGCCGGCTGTTTGCTGACCACATACTGTTCTTGCGCCCATGAGGCGACCTGCGCCAAATGCGTGACCACGATGACTTGCGACGTACGGGCAAGCTTCGCCAAACGCCGCCCGAGTTCAGCCGCAGCCTTACCTCCGACACCGGCATCGACTTCATCGAAAATAAACGTCATGTCGGCGGCACTGCCACGCCGTTCGGCGACAGTCAATTCAAGCGCCAACATAAGGCGGCTCAGCTCGCCGCCTGAAGCGCTCGATCCCATCGGCAGGGCATCCGAACCGGGGAACGGGGTGAATGCGAACATGATATCGTCCATGCCATGCGCATCAAGCACCGCCGCATCCGCATCGCCTTCCGTGTCCGCACGCGGCTGTACGCGCACATCCAGGCTTGCCCCCGCCATCGCAAGTTCCGCCAATTCCGCAGTGACCCGTCGGCTTAACTCCCCCGCCGCTTCGGCACGTACAGCACTCAGCTTGCGAGCGGCCTGCAACGCCTGGCTGGCAAGCTCACTGCGCTGCGCACGCAACTGGTCGAGTTTCTCCGGGCTCGCATCCAGATCTTCGACCTCAAACACCGCTTTGTCCCGCCATGCGATGACATCGGCAAGGCTTGGCCCCCACCGCCTCGTCAACTCACCCAGCTCGTGAATCCGCGCGTTGATCGCATCCAAATCACCCTCATCATCGTCATGATCCAGTTGCCGGGACAATGTGAACGCCACGTCAACAAGATCCGTTTCAATGGAATCCAAGCGTTGCGCGAGCCGGTCGTATGTGTCGTCACCATCCATGCGAATCGAACGCAGGCTTTGGGCAGCATGCCGGACCAGATCAGTCGCCCCCATCCCGTCCGAACCAGTGTCGAATTGTGACGCGTCCAAGGCGGCGAGCGCACTGGTGACACCCTGTTGGATGGAGGCTGCATTCTCAATACGGGAGCGCTTGGCTTTCAGTTCCTCGTCTTCACCGGGCTGGGGGTCGGCTTGGTTGATACGTTCGATGGATTCGCGCAGATAGTCGGCTCGCTGCCTGGCATCCGCCTGCTGATGTTCGAGCGTATTCAACCGCTCATCGATGGCTTTGAGCGCCTGCCAAGCGTCGTGATAGGCGTTCAGTTGTGTGCTGTCTTCGGCGTACGCGTCAAGCAGGTCACGTTGCCGTGCGGCGGAGGCGATGCGCAGCTGATCGGCTTGGCCGTGGATGGTGACCAGATGTTGCGCGATGTCTTCAAGCACCGACCTTGGCACGCTGTGTCCGGACAGTACCGAGCGGGACCTGCCGGATACCGGGATGGTGCGGGATAGAAACAGTTCGCCGTCGTCGGCGTTCGTGTCGACACCGGCCTCTTTGGCTTGGATGGCCGCCGGATTGTCGGCGTCTACCATGAACACGCCTTGCGCCCATGCTTGGGTCGCGCCCGGACGGACGCGTCTGGATTGTGCCGGCGCACCGGAAATGAGACGGATGGCGCTGAGCAGCATGGATTTGCCGGCACCGGTTTCGCCGGTGATGGCGGTCATACCTTTGGCTGGGGTGATACGCGCTTCCTGAATTGGCCCTAGATCATGGATTTCGAGCTCTTCCAGCATCAGCGGGTATCCTCCTTGGTGTCGATGATATTGCCGGCATTGGCTGCGTTCTGCGACTGTCGGGCGTGGCCATGTTCACGCCAGCCGACAACCGGCAGGTCGAATTTGGTGACGAGACGTTGTGTGAATGGTACACCGGACAGTCGGGCGAGACGTAACCGGCATTGTGATTCGCGTACGACGACGCGGGTGCCCTTGGGTAGGGCGCGCTGGCGTCGGCCATCGCAGCAAATCCACCCGTCTGACGTGGAATTATCGAGAATCGTCATCGTAAACGACGATCCGGAGCCGATTACCAGTGGCCGGGCGAATAGGGCGTGTGCGGCGAGCGGGACGAGTTGCAACGCTTCGACATTCGGCCAGATGATCGGGCCGCCGGCGGAGAACGCGTAGGCGGTGGAGCCGGTCGGCGTGGATACGATGACGCCGTCACATCCGAATGAGCTCATCTCGACATCGTCAACACTGATGGACAGTTCCACCATTTTGCCGCGGTCGGATCGTTCGAGGGTGATGTCGTTGAGCGCCCAGTCGCTCAGCGGCTCGCTTACCCCCGGCAGCCACACGTCAACATGCGCGATCATGCGCTCGTCAATCGAATAGTCATGATCCGCGACGCGCCGGATCGCATCGGCCATCTGGAAGCTTTCAAATTCGGCGAGAAATCCTACGTGTCCGAGATTGACGCCCAGAATCGGGACTTTGCTGGAATGGACAAGTTCCGCTGCACGCAAAATCGTGCCGTCTCCGCCGAGAACGACAACGATTTCCGTGTCGTCATCAATCTGCGTGACCGGTTCGGCGAATTCCGGGGCGGCGACATTATCGATGATCGAAACATCGAATCCTGCGCCACGCAACTGGTCCACCGCTTCGGACACCACGGTTCCGCTTTCACGCAACCGGGTATGAGTCACCACAACAGCGCGTCGCCCAGACGTCATATGCCGCCCCTTTCCGAGTAAGGCAGTGCCCGCGTATCAGACGCGGCCAAACCTACACCCATCCTAGCCGAATGTCATCTACAATAGCCGCAGAGCCCAAGTACCGGCACGCTGTAAGGAGCGCAGAACATGAACCTCGTCCTTGACGAGTCTTCCACGAATCGTGAGGCCTCGCGCGGCTACAGCTGGTGGTTCTCCGGCGACGCGTTCGAGCGTCAGGCGGCGCAAGACCGAAAACCGCCGCGACGGAACCTGTCCGCCAGACTGTGGTCGCACCCGGGGCGTCTGACCATCCTGTATTTTTTCACACTGATCATCATTGCTACGGTACTGCTCGCTCTGCCGATCAGTTCGCACAGTCGCACGGCCACCGACCCGGTGGTGTCGTTTTTCACTGCGGTGTCCGCCGCCTCAACCTGCGGCATCCAAGTGGTCAACACGACCACGCATTGGTCGGCGTTCGGCCAGGCGGTTATTCTCCTCGCAGTACAGTTCGGCGGCTTCGGGGTGATGACGTTCGCTTCCTTGATCGCGTTGGCGGTCAACCGGCATATCAAAGCATCGCAGCGCATGCTCACCGCCACCGAAATCGGTGCGACCAAATTAAGCGAAACCAAAGGTGTGCTCAACGCAGTCCTGGTCACGACCTTGCTGATTGAGGTCATCACCTTCTTCGCATTGTTCCCCGGCTTGCTGCACGTCAACCACGGTAATGTGAGGCATGCGCTGTGGGAAGCGTTGTTCTTCGCAGTGATTTCGTACAACAACGCCGGGTTCACCCCTGACGGCGCGGGACTGCATGTCAACAGCTGGTCGGTCGGATTGCCTGTGCTGCTCAGCGCGTTCTGCGGTACGCTCGGTTTCCCTGTCCTGCTTAACCTTATGCGTGCGGCACGCAACCATACGCCGCCCAAACGCTGGACTTTGCACACCAAAATCACCCTGATCGCCACGTTCAGCATGGTTGCCGTCTCGCTGATATGGTTCCGCTGTGTTGAGTGGAACAATCACACGCTGTTCGCACACGCCGACCTGCAAACCCGGATGCGGTACGCGCTCACCGCCGCAGTGATGCCGCGAACCTCCGGGTTCGACCCGTCGTGGGTGCCTCAGGTCAGCGATCCGACGAAAGTGTTCATGAGTGCGGTCATGTTCATCGGTGGCGGCAGTACGTCTACCGCGGGCGGCATCCGCGTGACCACTTTCGTTGTCGTCCTGCTTGTTTGCCGTGCCGCATTCCGAGGCCGTCATGATGTGACCGTACTGCGTAAACGTATCAGCGAGCGCACGACGATGACTGCGGTGAGTATTATGACCACGTGCCTGTCGCTGGTGTTTGTGGTGTCGGTCGCGTTGATGGTGGTGTCCGACTGTTCGCTCAGTGACGCGTTGTTCGATACGTGTTCAGCGTTCGGATTGGGCGGTTATACGGTCGGTGTTGCCGATCAGGGTGACCCTGCGGCGTTGCTGCTGTTGTCGGTGACGATGATTGTCGGGCGTATCGGCCCGATGACGATCGCGTATGCGATCAACCGGCCTGCCCAAGCGGAGGCTGTGCATTTTCCTGAGGAGCCGATTATCGTAGGGTAATGGTGCAACTGGCGTCGTGTATGCCGCTTCGGTGGTGTGTTTGGCGTGAGCTGGGTCGATTGTGTCGGTCGGCAGTTTCGAAAGGAAAGCGTGGAATGGCGGATAATAATCGCAGTGTCTTGGTGGTGGGGCTTGGTCGGTTCGGCAGTTCGGTGGCGGCGACACTTGACGAGTTGGGGCAGGATGTGCTGGCTGTGGACAAGGATCCTGATCTGGTGAACCGGTGGTCATCGACGATTCCGACCGTCCAAGCGGATATGACGGATGTGTTGGCGGTCGAGCAGATTGATGCCGGCATGTTCGCGACGGCTGTTGTGGCGATCGGTGACAGCATCGAAGCTTCGGTGATTACCACGGGAAATCTGCTGGACGCTGGGATCACTGATTTATGGGCGAAATCGGTGTCGAAGGAGCATGCGCGGATTTTGCAGCGTATCGGTGCACGGCATGTGATCAATGCGGAAATGGATGCCGGTAAGCGGATCGGGCATTTGGTATCCGGTGATTATCTTGATTACATTGAGATTGAAGGGCCCCATACCGTGGTGAAAATCCATACGCCGGCGCAGGTTGTGGACCGGACGGTCGCCCAGGCTCGCGTCCACGACCGCTACGGGGTGACGGTGGTGGCGGTGAAATCACCTGGCCGCGAGTTGCAGTACGGGTCGAAGGATATCGTCATGCATCGCAATGATGAGCTGATTATCATGGGCAAACAAGACCAAATCGACCGTTTTATGCGTGGGTGAATCCGGCGGATGTCCGTTCCACCCTGCGATTTGGCATCCTGCAGGCGTTTCGGTATGCTTTTGGTCATATCGGCGTGAATCCCGGGAAGGGGGCACGCCACATTCACCAGTGTCCGGGCGGCACGGCGCATGTCGGATTCGCACGGATGCTCTGGCGGAAGGGCGAAGATGACCACAGAATGTCGGGGAGAACCGCGTCTGGAACACAGTCGGGGTAATGGCTTGGTGCCAGGCGCGCAACGTATGAATAGCGGGCAGAATGCTCATGCGATGCCGGCACGCCGGGACGCATTGATGACAACCATCGTGCAGGCGAGAACCTACAATGAGCCGATTGATATGGGGCGAATTGTTGTGCTTCGACAGTTGTACTCCCCCGGCATCAGCGCTCGGAGCCTATTGTGCGATAACGCCACGGTGGTATGCGACGGCGATCTTACCGCGTCTCGTCTCAGCGGTTCCGGCAAACTCATCATCAATGGTCACGCTCGCTGTGACACATTGGATTTCATTGGGGAAATCCAATGCGCTGGAAGCATCACATGCGCGAACAGGTTGACGGTGACCGGTTTGGTACGCACCCAGGCAGGCATTGGCGCATCGCATATTGTTATCACCGGCGTGGTGAATGCCCCTTGTCTTGTCGCCGATGACACGGTCACCATCCGTTGTATCGGCAGCGGACTGAGCGTACAGCGTGCTTTCCCTTATGCCATGCATCGCAGTGAAATCGGTGTGATTGATACGAGTGTGGTCACCGCCGAGCATATGGTATGCGACCGGATTGAGGCTGAGCGGATCGAACTGAACCATGCCTGCCGGGTTCGGGTTGTCCCCTCATCCGCGACCCTGTTGCATGACACGCATTCGCGGGTAGCGTTCAGCGCCGGCCCCGACGGCAATCTGATGATCAAGAAACGTATCGCATCCGAAATAACGGCACCATCTCAACGTTCAATATCCGATTGTCCGGCACGCGCATAAAGCAGATATTCCACGTTACCAAAAGTCCCCTCAATCGGGGATACCGTCGTGCCAACAATCGTAAGTCCTTGGGCTTGGGCGCACGCGGTGACGCGGGCGACTGCCCGATCGCGCAGCTGCGGATCGTCGACGATACCGTTTTTGCCGAGATTGCCACGGCCGACTTCGAACTGGGGTTTGATCAGGAGCACAATGTGGGCTCCCGGAGCAGCGATCCGCGCAATCACGGGAATGACGTAAGTCAAGGAGATGAAGGAGACATCCGAGACAATCATGGACGGCGTGTAGGCCAGGTCCTCACGCGTGATATCGCGAATATTGACTCCGCTCATGTCAATCACCCGTGGATCGGCGGCGATGCGTGGATCCAGCTGGCCGTGGCCGACATCGAGTGCGATCACGTGCGCCGCCCCGCGTCTGAGCAGCACTTGGGTGAAACCACCGGTTGAAGCGCCGATATCAAGACAATCCATGCCTTCCGGCTCAATCAGTCCACAATCGGCGAACGCGTCAAACGCTCCGACAAGCTTGTACGCGCCTCGGGACACGTAATCGTCCCCACGGTCGGCTTCAAGCGTGTCTTGGGAGGTGACAGCGAGCGATGGCTTGGTTTGGATGATCCCGTTGACGCGGACGTTGCCGCTGCGGATCAGTCGACTCGCTTTGGTTCTGGTCTGTGCCAAGCCCCGATCGACGAGCGCGAGGTCAAGCCTGGTTGAACCGGTCATGGTTGTCCTGTCCCTTCATCCACATGCGCTGCTTACGGTCAAACACCGCCAGATACGGCGGTATCCTGGGCATCCATTCCTTTTTCCGGGGATGCCCGTCGTACTGCGGGCAACGTCGCCGGAGGATATCAAGCTTGCGCACGGCACGGATACGATACGCCTGCACGCCGGTTTGTGCGCCGGCACATTCCCCGAAGCGCGGCACTCATGCGATGGCGAATCCGACAGCAGTGGTGTCCGTATCCTCGCCGACATCAGCCCGTTCCCATGTCGCGCACAGCGCGGCACGTAACGCGTTGATGCTTGTCGGGTCGCTGACCGTGAGCCTGCCATGTTCGACACTTGCCTGGGCGTCTGCACAACGCCATGAGCCGTCCGGCAGGCGTGCTGGCTGCGGCATGGCGGTAAGCAGACCGCGTAAATCCTCGGACACGTATGTGGGCCGCAAATGCTCGGGTGCGTGCAGCAGCTGCTGCGGGTCGGTAACCCCGGTCAGTACGGCAAGCGAGTCATAATCGCCACGGTTGCCTGCCTCGATATCCGTGTCAAGCCGGTCACCGATCGCCAGGCACTGTTCACGCGCGACCGGTGTGGCACCATCGTGTGCGGCAAGAATCCGCGCCTCATCATACATCGCGGACTCCGGTTTACCGGCTGACCCAACCGGTTCCACGCCGGTGGCGTTGATCACCGCTTGAATCATGGAACCGCAGCCCGGGGCGATTCCGAGTTCACGGGGAATGGTCAGGTCACGGTTCGTGACGAAGTATTGGGCGCCGTGTTCGACCGCGTACGCGACTTGTGCCATTTCCTGCCAGCTCATCTGCGGATACCAGCCTTGGATGACCGCAACAGGATGATCCTGGGCTTGCCGCACGACGCGCAACCCCTGGTTGGTGACTTCCTCCGCCAGATGTTCCGCCCCCAACACCAGCACGGGTGAGTCTTGGGGAACATGTTTGGCGACCATGCGGGCGGCGACAACCGATGAGGTGATGACCTGCCAGGGTTCGACATCAAGGCCGAAACCTCGGAGCTGCTCGGCGACGATCCGCTGGAAGCGCGACGAGTTATTGGTCGTGTACTCGATGGTCATGCCAGCGGCTTGCGCCTGGCGGATACTGTCCGCAGCATGGTCGACCGGGAGTTTCCCCCCGGTAGACCACACCATCCAAATCAAGTAGCGCGAGCCGGTAGGTCTCGTCAAGCGGCCGCTTGGCGCCGCCGAGCAGCTTACTCATGCCTGATCGCCGTCCGTCTGCGCAGCGTCGTCTTCGGTGGCGTCCATATCGGCGGTTTCTGACGTATTGTCAGTCTCGTCTGCGGCTTGAGCGGGCTCAGCGGACGTATCGGATTCGGCGGATTCGTCGGTGTCCGGCTGCTTGTCATCCGATTCAGGCTGCTCGCTCGCGTCGGCATCCGCTTGATCTTGTGTCTGCTGCGGTTCCTGATCTGCTTGGGCGCCTTCTTCGGTCTCCTGGGCGGGCAGTTCGGTTTCGTCATCCTCCTGCTCAGGGTCTTCAGGGGCATACTGGGCGTCGTCCTCGCTGATACCCAGATCTTCCATCAGGTCTTCTGGAAGATGCTCAAGATCGTAGTCGATGACGATATCGTCAGAAGACTGCTCGTCCTCGTCTTCCTCAGCGTACTGCGCTTCAAGCCGGTCGAGCAGGTCATCGAGCTTCACCGCCTCATCATCGCGCCCAGCCTGCTCAAGGAAGTACTGCTCGGCTTGAACCGCACGCATACGGTAGGCACCCGGCAGCCCCTTCGAACGACCCAGCTGATGGGCGATTTCGATGGCCTTGTCCCACAGCTTCAGGTCGCCGAGCGCACCGGCATAGACAAGGAACATCTCCGCTTTCGCTTCACCGTTCAGTCCGCGAGCGTCATCGGACAACGCGATTTCGACCGCTTTCTTCGGGTGGCCGACACCGCGTTCGCAATCGGCGATCAGCGGCAGATAGTCAAGGTATCCGTTCATACGGTAAGCCGTACGGAACTCACGCAACGCGAGCTTGTACTTGCCTTGACGGTAGGCCACGAACGCGAGCGCCTCACGGGCGAAGTCCACGCGCGACGCCTGGCGTGCTGCCCACTGGGCGTGCTCGAGCGCAGCTTGCGGATCGTCCTGTTCAAGCGAATACGCGGCGAGGATATGCAGACCGACATTTTCGGCATGCTCCTTGGACAGGCCACGCAGCCGTTCACGCTCATCGGTGGACAGCATGGACCAGGTCAGCCCCTTCGGCATCTTCGGTTCGCCCGGACGTCGATCCGTGTACGGATTCTGGGACGGATAGGATACCGTGCCGTCAGAGTTACGGCGCGGCTTGGACATGTATTCCTCGCGCCTGCGTTCACGCCATTGCTGACGTTCCTCGCGGTTGAACTCGCGGCGTTCCTCACCCTGCTGTTCACGCTCGGCGGTACGGGAATCCTTACGCTCGTCCTTATTCCAAGGCTTCCGTTCGGCATTGCCGCCGCGATGGTCGTTGAACGGACGACGATGATCATCGTGACGGTACCGCGGATTGCCGCCGTCTCGACGGTCGTCGCCGTCACGACGCGGACGGTCATACCCGCTCTTGCGGTCGCCGCGATGGAAGTCCTTCTTGCCGTAACCGCGCTTACCGTAGTCCTTGCGGTCGCCGCGGTAGCCGCGGTCATCACGACGCTGACCGTCACGGTCGCGGTACTGGTGCTCCTCACGGGCCTCGCCGTCACGGCGATCATCGTGCCTGTCGTCGCGGTGGAAATCCTTACGGAAACCGTCACGACGCGGCCCCTTATGGAAGTCCTTGCGGAAGCCTCCACGATGCTCGCCGTCACGGTGGAAATCCTTGCGATAGCCGCGGCGCTCACCGTCTTGACGGCGCTCACCGTCGCGATGCTCGCCTTCCTTGTGGAAGCTGCGGTGTTCGTCGTCGCGGTGGAAGTCCTTGCGGAAACCATCACGGCGCGGCCCCTTATGGAATCCTTCGCCATCACGATGGCCGTGGCCGAATGAGTGTCCTTTGCCGCCGCCGCGTGGCTTGAATCCTTTGCCTCCACGTGCGCCCGGGCGACGCGATCCGAATGATTTGCCGCCGCCACGATTACCGTTGCCGTGTTGTTCTTCTGCCATGTATTCGCTTTCCGTGTTTCGGTGGCGGCGTGTTCAGTACACCGCCACATGGGTATCTGTCGTATGGTATGTCACATCCGGGCGATGGATTCCACCCGTCTGGTATGAGATATGTTCGGCACTAGATAGTTGACGCCGGGGCGCAAATTATTGTGCACACCGTACTGCGCCCAACGCCTTCTTTCCTCGCCTGATCAGCGCGTAGCCGCCATCGAGGAAATCATCCTCGCCAAGCAGCTGATCCTGGTCTTCGACGCGCTGATTGTTGATGTAAACACCACCGGATTTGATGGTTTTACGTGCCTCGGAAACGGACTTGAACAGTCCGGCTTTGACCCCTGCCTCGGCGATACGGTCTCCCGGCGCCACTTGTGCGAAGGTGCGACCGCCCTCGCCATCATCGACTTTCAGTCCTTCAATGGCGGCCTCAAGCGTATCCTTGCCGATGGTCGTCAAATCCCCGCCACGGCCGAACAAGGCTGCCGCCGCATCAATGGCCTGCTGGGTCGCTTCCTCACCGTGCACGAAGCTGGTGACCTCCCATGCAAGCGTCTTCTGCGCTTCGCGGGCACCGGGATTGGCTTGCACTTCCCCGGCCAATCGTTCGATTTCGGCTTTGGGCAGGAAGGTGAACACTTTGAGCAGCTTCACAACCTGATCGTCGGGCTGGTTGAACCAGAACTGGTAGAACTTGTACGGGCTGAGCATCGTCGGATCGAGCCACATGGCGTTGCCTTCGGACTTGCCGAATTTCTTGCCTTGGGAATCCGTGATGATCGGGCTGGTCATCACGTTCACGGATTCGCCCCTCACCTTGCGGATCAGGTCAAGACCGGATGTGAGGTTGCCCCACTGGTCGGCGCCACCGGTTTCCAACACCACGCCGTATTCGTCGAACAGGTGCAGGAAGTCGTTGCCCTGCAACACCTGGTAGCTGAATTCAGTGAAGGAGATGCCTTCTTCGGAGTTGAGTCGGCGGGCTACGGTTTCTTTGCTGAGCATGGTGCCGAGCCGGAAGTTTTTGCCGACATCGCGCAGGAAGTCGATAACCGACATGTTGGCGATCCAGTCGTAGTTGTTGACAAACCGCACGCCATTGTCACCTTCGGTGTCGAGGAAACGGGAAATTTGCGTGCGCAGACACTCAACCCATCCCGCGACGATGTCCCTGGGGTTCAACGTGCGTTCGCCGCTTTGACGTGGATCGCCGATAAGACCGGTGGCGCCGCCCACCAACGCATAGGGCTGGTGTCCGTCAGCTTGGAGGTGACGCATCACGATGAGCTGCACGAGATTGCCGATGTGAAGCGATGGCGCTGTCGGGTCGAAGCCGCAATAGTAAGCAATGGGATTCCCGTTGAGTACAGCTGCGAGCTGCTCCTTGTCAGTGGATTGGTTGATGAGTCCGCGCCACTCCAGCTCCTCCATAGGTGTGGAGAAGCCGGCATCCCTGTAATTCCTTACCTGGGCCATGATGCTCCCTCTGTTGTTGTCATGCAGTGCTGTGCCGGCACGTACCGCGATGCTGCCGCACAGGCACACTCAATCTTACTTATTGTGCCAGCTCATACCGACAGCCGCATGGCATACGATTCCACCTCGCTGTTGGATACGACGGCGCCTGCCAGACTGCGCGGTCTTGGCTGCCGGCAGACGCCGACCGGCAGCCAAGTCAAGTATCGCAATTGGCAACGAATCCGCTTCCGCAGCGTCAATGATATGTGCGGCAGACACGTTGTTGTGCGTGTTTACTTGGTGTGCTTCAGCAGATTGCGCACAGTTTCGATCAGCGCGTTGTAGGTGTCGGACGTGGTCGAGGACAGGCGTGGGAACGCGTCGATCATGCGGCGCTGCTGATGGCTAAGCATATCGAGTGCCGCCCCGCGCCAACGCACGAATACCTCCTGGGAGGATTCGGACCAGGCTCGCATCCTGCGCACAACCGGCTGACCGTCCTTGAACGGCATGCTCTCCCCCGCCCGCACGGCATATTCTTGGACCGCGGCTTTGAGTTTGTCAAGATTCTCCTCGAAATCGGCCATACCGTGAATCGTCACCATGATATCCGCGACCAGTAGCGCTGTGAACAGACCACATACCGCATGGAGCAGAGGCGACGGGATGAGCGCGGTCCATGCTTGGACCAGAGGCTGGACGACTTTCACGATGAGCACGCCCGCGACACCGAATACTGTTGCGCCGAGCAAACAGACGCGTCCTTGGATATTGAAACGGTAATGGCGATAATCCCACCATCGTGCGTGAAACAGGCGTTCCAGACCCCAAGATGTCACGTATTCGAGAACGCTTGAGCCGAATGCGGCGGCCGCGAACACGATGACCGGATTGGCGATGCCGCTGAGCAGCACCACACCGAGGACCGCTCCCACCCCGTAAATCGGGCAGAGCGGCCCGTTCAGAAATCCCCTATTGACCCACCGGCGGCTGGTTATCGAGACGAGAGTAGATTCATAGGCCCATCCGATGACACTGTAGCCGACGAACCACAGGAACAGCTGTTCGAGAGTGGTAATCATGCGCGTTGCATTCGTGGACGGCGAGAACGGCTGCGCGGCTTGGTGAATCGCGCCGGCGACAAGGTTTCCCGCGTGGCGCTGATCTTGTCTGCAACAGACACGATGTAGCCCTCGAGATATTTCGGCGGGATCGGCGTGAGCGGGAACATGTGCCGGACGATGCTGTCACGTTCGACTGAGCCGAGGTGGAAATCACGCGAAGCGTTGAGCAACGCGGTCTGCCCATGAGTGAACCCGTGCAGGCGGTGGGTGCCATTGTCCCACTCATGCCAGTCGTACAGGAAGTAATCGTGCAGTAGAGCGGAGCGCACAAGCGCACGCTGATCGACCTTGTTCCACAAGCGCATCCGGTCCGCCAGCCATACGCTCAGGCATGCCACTCTGATGGAATGTGCGAACGTCGTAACCACGCCATGCTGGTAACTGTTCTGTTCGATGCGCATATGCTCGTGCAGGATGATTTCCTTACCATGGTGCTCGACAATGCACTGGATTTGGGTGCGGTCGAGCATGTCAGGCAAGCGATCCCGGAGCTTTGTACGCAGTGCCGTCGCTACGTGACTGTACGAAACGGCGAAGCTCCACCGTGAGATTCTTCGCGGAGAGGATCTGCTCGCGCACACGCGCTGGCGAAGTGCCGCCATGGCCGTTACGTGCGGTCACCGAACCCTTGGTGGACAGGACCTCACGTACTTGCGGCGCTTTGTCTGCCGGCAGGAAGTCTTTGAACACTGCGATAAAGTCGTCATCGGTCAAATCCCACAGCTCTTGGCTGCGGCCTTCGGCGAGCTTGACGCACGCGCCGGACAGTTCATGGGCATGACGGAATGGGACACCGTTGCGTACCAGCCATTCGGCGATATCCGTGGCGAGTGCGAAGCCTTGCGGTGCCTGCTGTTCGAGGCGAGCCTTGTCAAAGACCATGGTGCGCAGCATTCCGGCGAAGGCAGGAAGTACGACTTCGAGGGTGTCTGCCTGGTCGAAGACCGCTTCCTTGTCTTCTTGCAGATCGCGGGCGTACGCGGTCGGCAGACCTTTGAGCGTGGCGAGCAGACCAGTCAGATCGCCGATGAGACGCCCGGACTTGCCGCGTGTGAGTTCGGCGATATCCGGATTCTTCTTCTGCGGCATGATGGACGATCCGGTTGAGTACGCGTCGTCGAGCTTGACGAAGGCGAACTCCTGAGTATTCCAGATGATGATTTCTTCGCTCAGGCGTGACAGATCGATGCCGGCCATCGCGGCGACGAACGCGAATTCGGCGACTACGTCACGGCTGGCGGTCCCATCGATTGAGTTCTCGGTGACACGGCTGAAGCCAAGTTCTCGGGCAACGGCATCCGGGTCGAGTCCCAGCGTGTTGCCGGCGAGCGCGCCGGAACCGTATGGGCTGGCATCGGCACGGCGGTCCCAATCAACGAGACGCTGTACGTCACGCAACAGAGGCCAGGCGTGAGCCATAAGCTGATGGGCAAGGAGGACGGGCTGGGCGTGCTGCATATGGGTACGTCCGGGCATGACAGTGTCCTCTGCCTGTTCGGCTTGGCCGATGAGGGCTTGGACGACGTCAAGAAGCTGTCCGGCGATGAAGCGGGCGTGGCGGCGCAGCCACATGCGGATGAGGGCTGCGATTTGGTCGTTGCGGGAACGGCCGGCGCGGAGTTTGCCGCCGAGTTCGTCGCCGGCGATGTCGAGCAGGCCGCGTTCGAGTGCGGTGGCTTCATCTTCATCTTCTTCGATGGGGGCGAAGGTACCGTCGTCGACTGAACGCTGCAATTGGTCGAGTGCGGCTTCCATGCGGTCGAGTTCGTCTTTGGTGAGTAAGCCTGCACGGCCGAGTGCGCGCGCGTGGGCGCGGGAGCCGGCGATGTCGTCGTCGGCGAGCCGCCAGTCGAACTGGGTGGATTTGCTCAGGCGCGCCAGTTCGGGTGACGGGCCTGAGGTGAAGCGGCCTCCCCACAGTGCGATTGAATGGTCCTGTTCGTTGTTGTGTTCCATGGACATTGGCGTCTTTCTATGTGGTCTGGGCTGTCTTTCCGGCATTCCGCAGGCGTATGTGTCTTACCTTACACCGGTGATTCGTCAAATCGGTTTGAAATGTCGGGAAGGCCATGGACCGGCATGCCGGCATGGCCTTCCTGTGGTGTTTCTGTCGCAGCACGATGGTGTTGGATTCGTGTGCTACGTGAGACAGGTTTATTCGACGGTGTTCTCCGGCGCTTCGATGCCGTTGCCGAACTTCACGTCACGAGCGGCGGCGACCTTGCTTGGCAGGCCGTAGATCTCGATGAAGCCGTTGGAGGCATGCTGGTCGAAGCTGTCGCCGGAATCGTAGGTGGCGAGGTTGTAATCGTACAGCGAGCTGTCGGAGCGGCGTCCGGTGACCACGGCACGGCCGCCGTGCAGGGTCATGCGGATTTCGCCGGACACGTACTTCTGCGTGTCCTCGATGAAGGCGTTGAGCGAGTGGACTGCCGGAGAGAACCACTGGGCGTCGTAGACGAGCTCGGCCCAGCGCTTGTCGATATCGCGCTTGATACGATGCTGTTCGCGTTCGAGGCAGCAGTTCTCAAGCTCCTGGTGCGCGGTAATGAGCGCGACGGCGCCGGGGGCTTCATACAGTTCGCGGGACTTGATGCCGACCAGGCGGTCCTCGATCAGGTCGATACGGCCGATGCCCTGCGCCCCGGCGCGACGGTTCATTTCCTCGATGGCCTGCAGCGGGGTGACGGCCTTGCCGTCGATCTTGACAGGCACGCCCTGCTTGAACTCGATGACGACCTCGTCCTCAACCGGCGGGAAGGCCGGGTCGTCGGTGTAGGAGTAGCAGTCCTTGGTCGGGGCATTCCACGGATCCTCGAGGAAGCCGGTCTCGATGGCACGGCCCCACACGTTCTGGTCGATGGAGTACGGGCTCTTTTCGGTCTGGGTGATCGGCAGCTTATGGTCCTTGGCGAACTTGATTTCGACATCGCGGGTCAGAGACAGATCGCGAATCGGGCTGATGGCTTTGAGGGTCGGGTCGATTGACTGGATGGAGACCTCGAAGCGGACCTGGTCATTGCCCTTGCCGGTGCAACCGTGCGAAATGGTGTCCGCGCCGAACTGGTGGGCCGCACGCACCAGATGCTTGGTGATCAGCGGGCGGGAAATGGCGGAGACCAGCGGGTACACGCCTTCGTACATGGCGTTGGCCTTGAGTGCGAGCATGCAGTATTCGTCAGCGAATTCCTCGCGGGCGTCGACGACATACGCTTCAACCGCACCGCAGGCAAGTGCGCGTTGCTTGATGGTCTCGAGGCTTTCGCCACCCTGACCGACATCAAGGGAGACGGCGACGACATCCTTGCCGGTGCGCTCCTTGAGGTATGGAATCGCTACCGAGGTGTCGAGACCACCGGAATACGCTAAGACGATGCGCTTGTTGTCGCTCATAACTGCCCTTTCTTATCGGAGTTGCGCGTAGCTGATATTGCAATTATATACAGTCCTATGCATAAATATGCAATCAGGGTGTTTCGCGTGTCGTTTTATGTCGCGACGGCATACGAGGGCATGACCGCCTGAAGCGCGTACCATGCCAGAGAGGTTACGAAACCCGAGCAACGAATGCGCCCGGCAGACCGTCGTTGATGACGGCCAGCCGGGCGCACAGTCCGACGGTATCAATCAGTCACCGGCTTGCTGGCTGGTTGAGGCGATTTCCAACAACCATGAAGCTCGGGACGCGGCACGTTCATCATCCTTGCAGATGATGAGTACGGTGTCATCGCCGGCAATGGTGCCCAACACATCATCAAGCGACTGACGATCCATGACGCTGGCGACATATTGCGCGGCCCCCGAGGGGGTATGTACGACAACGAGATTGCGTGCCGCCGCCACCGAGGTGACCAAGCCGGAAAGGATCCTCGACATCTGCTGTTGCGCGGATTTCGGTGTCGCCGCCTTCGCGTTGCTGGCGAGCACGTAGGCAACAGTCCCGTCTTCAAGCCGGGTTTTCGTTGCGTTGATCTCTTCCAAGTCACGACTGAGCGTCGCCTGGGTCACCTCGATGCCTTCATCGGAAAGCATACCGGACAACTGCGATTGGGAGGTGACGATGTGATGCACCAGCATCTCCTCAATCGCGCTCAGGCGTGCCGCCCGGGATGCCGGTCGTTGCAGCGGGGTTTTGTTGTCTGCCATATCGTCACACAGCTCAGGCGAGCAGGCTTTCATCACCGCGAAGCTGTCCAGTCAGCCAGGTCAGCAGTGCTTTCTGGGCATGCAGACGGTTCTCCGCCTCATCCCAAACCACGGATTGCGGCCCGTCAATCACCGAAGCGGTGACTTCCTTTCCGCGGTATGCCGGCAAGCAGTGCTGGAAGAGAGCATCGGGCTTGGCGAGCTTCATCAGCTCGTCGTTGACCTGGTAATCCCAGAACGGCTTGGAACGTTTCTCATACTCCGATTCCTCGCCCATGGACACCCATGTGTCGGTGAACACGCAGTCAGCGCCGTCCACGGCTTCACGCGGATCCGTGGTCACGAGAATGGAACCGCCGTTTTGGGCTGCGATACGCTTGGCGTCATCGACAATATCCTGCGCCGGCAGGTAGCCGTACGGACCAGCGATACGAACGTTCATGCCGGCGGTCGCGCCTGCCAACAGATAGGAGTTCGCCATATTGTTGGCGGCATCGCCCAGATACGCGATGGTCTGTCCGGCGAGCGCGTCGACTCCCCCGCGGAACTGTGCTATGGTCATGAAGTCGGCAAGCACCTGGCAGGGGTGGAACTGGTCGGTCAGCGCATTGACGACCGGAACGGTCGCATACTTGGCCATTTCTTCGACACGCTCCTGGCCGAATGTACGCCATACAATGCCGTAGGCCATGCGGGTGAGGACGCGCGCGGTGTCCGCAACCGGCTCGCCGCGGCCAAGCTGGGAACCGGACTTGTCGATGACCAGCGGATAGCCGCCGAGCTCGGCGACACCGATCGAGAAGCTTGAACGGGTGCGGGTGCTGGGCTTATCGAACAGCACGGCAACGCCTTGGGGCCCTTCGAACGGCCGCTTGTAGAAACGGTTTTCACGGAATTTCAGTCCGAGCGCGATGATTTGCTTCTGCTCGTCATGGTTGACGTCATCGTCGCGCAGCATGTGGCGCAATTGTCCATCCATACGTATTCTCCTTCTTGTTTGCCTGGCACAAGATGTGTCGGGGGTGATCCACGGGATTGTCGGCGTATTGGCGATCAGTCGTCTGTCAGATCGCTGGGTACGGCCGCCATAATCGATATCGCCTCATCGACATCCTGTTCGGATACGATCAGCGGCGGCGCCAGTCGCAACGCGTCTGGGGCGACCGCATTGACGATCAGTCCGTGTTCGAGCATCCAGTTCATGGCGGCGTGCGCGCACGGATGAGTCAGTTCGACAGCATCCAGCAAGCCGGCGCCACGCGTGGACTTGAACAGCGGGTTGCCGGTGGCCATGATGCCGTCGCGCAGCTGTTCGCCTCGCGCTTGGGCGTTGGCGAGCAGATTGTCCTGTTCGATGACTCCAAGCGTGGCGAGCGCGGCCGCAGCGCCGAGCGGATTGCCGGCGAAGGTCGAGCCGTGCGAACCAGGGGTGAACAGGTCGGACAGTTGCTGGCCGAAGGCGATCATGCCGCCCATCGGGAAACCTCCGGCCACGCCCTTGGCGAAGGTGATGATGTCGGGTGTCACGCCTCCGGACAGCTCCTCCCGCTGGAACGCGAACCAGCTGCCAGTACGGCCGATACCGGTCTGGACTTCATCGATGATGAGCAGCGCATGATGCTCGTCGCACAGTGCTCGCGCCTGACGGACGTAGTCTGCGCCCACTGGCATGACACCGGCCTCGCCTTGGATGAGTTCCATGATGACCGCGGCGACCGGGCCTTTGCCGTTGGCTGCGTTTGAGGTGGCGTCGAATGCCGCTTTGAGCGCCTCGGCATCTCCCGGTTCAACGAATTCGATTGCGGGAACGAGCGGTTCGAACGGTGTGCGGATAACCGGTTTCCACGTGGCGCTCAATGCGCCCAAGGTACGGCCGTGGAAGCCATGGACCATGGAAATGATGCGTGCCGGCTTGCCCCCCTCTTCAGGCAGAGCACCGGGCAGGGTACGACCGTACAGTTTCGCGAGTTTGAGTGCAGCCTCGTTGCCTTCGGCCCCGGAATTGCCGAAGTAGACGTGGGATCCTTCTGGTGCTCCGGCGAGTTTCACCAGTTTCGCGGCGAGCTCGATTTGCGGTTCGGTCGCGAAATAATTGCTGGTGTGCGCGACTTTGGCGGCTTGCTCGCTGATGGCTTTGACCCATGCGGGATGGGCGTAGCCGAGGGAATTGACGGCAATGCCGGCAAGGAAATCGAGGTATTCGTTGCCGTCGATATCCCAGATGCGGGTGCCTTCGCCGTGATCCATAACACGCAGCGGCGTGCCGAACACGTTCATGTGCACTTGCGCATACTTGCCGAGCCACACTTGGTCTTTGGCACCGAGATCTTCAAGCTGTTCACTAGTCGTCATATGAGCTCCTCATTTCTACACCGTCGTCGGGCACGACCATGGTGCCGATGCCGGCGGTGGTGAATATCTCGTTCAGGATGGAATGCGGTTTCCGTCCGTCGATGATATGCGCCTGTGGCACTCCCCCGTCGAGGGCGCGTACGCATGCTTCCATCTTGGGACGCATGCCGCTTTCCAAGTCGGGCAGCATGTCGCGCAGGTTTTCGACGCCGATGCTGCCGATCAGGGAGTTGCGGTCCGGCCAGTCGGCGTACAAGCCGTCCACGTCAGTGAGGATGATGAGTTTGCGTGCACCGAGCGCTGATGCCAGGGCGGCGGCCGCGGAGTCGGCGTTCACGTTGAGCACCTGCGTAGCGTCTTCCTCGTCGGGGGCGACGGAGGAGACCACGGGGATACGCCCCGCGGCGATGAGATCTTCGACGGCGGAGGCATCAACGCTGACCACGTCACCGACCAAGCCGATATCGGTGGGCGTGCCGTCGATGACCGGCCTGCGCTTCATGGCGGAGAACAGACCGCCATCCTCGCCGGAGAGGCCTACGGCCATGGGGCCATGGGAGTTGATGTAGCCGACCAGTTCGCGGGAGACCTTGCCGGTGAGCACCATGCGCACGACGTCCATCGCCTCGGGCGAGGTGACACGCAGGCCGCCTTTGAATTCGGATTTGATGCCAAGCGCTTTGAGCATCTTGGAAATCTGGGGGCCGCCGCCGTGGACGACGACGGGATGCATGCCCACTTGGCGCAGGAACACCATGTCTTCGGCGAAGCATTGTTTGAGATGCTCGTCGACCATGGCGTTGCCGCCGTATTTGATGACGATTCGTTGCCCGGCGAACTCCTCAAGCCAAGGAAGCGCTTCGATGAGTACTTCGGCTTTCTGATCCGGCCTCAGGTCGGTGTGTACGTCCAGGTGGTAGCCTGGGCCTTTCAATTCACTCATGCCGTTCTTTCTATCGGTTCTGGTATGCCATGCTTGGGATGGCGCGTTGGTGAGCGTTCAGCTCTCGTAGTCGGCGTTGATATGGACGTATTCGTGGGTCAGATCGTCGGTCCATACGGTCGCCTCGGCGTCACCGGCGTTGAGATACACATCAACACCGACTTCACGCGGGGTCATATCGACCTCGGAACGGTCGCGACCGGTGCCGCCGCCCTGGCAGATCCGTACACCGTTGACGTCGACATCCACGTGCGTCGGGTCGAAGGGGGCGACATCCGGCGGAACCGTACCCAGCGAGCTGAGGATACGACCCCAGTTCGGATCATTGCCGCTGACCGCGCATTTGAACAGGTTCGATGCGGCGATGGCACGCCCGCACGCCAGTGCCGCATCTTCGCTCGTAGCCCCGTGGATGCTGATGCGGATGTCGTGGCTGGCGCCTTCACCGTCGCCGACGATCTGGCGGGCGAGGGATGCGCACGCCTGGCGAACCAGATCGTTGAACTCGTCGGGATCCGGTTCGACCCCGGAAGCGCCTGAAGCGAGCAGCAGGACCGTGTCATTGGTAGACATGCAGCCGTCAGTATCAATGCGGTTGAACGTGACTGAAGTGCCTGCAGACAGTGCCGCTTGCATGGCACCGGGAGTGACGACGGCGTCGGTGGTGATGACGCACAGCATGGTCGCCAGCTGTGGGGCGATCATGCCGGAGCCCTTGACCATACCGCCGATACGGTATCCCTTGCCTTCCAATGCCACGGTTTTCGGCTTGGTATCGGTGGTCATGATGGCGTGTGCGGCATCGCTTCCGCCGTGTTCACCATCGTCAAGATGGTTGTAGGCTTCGTGGACGCCGGCCAGCACATGGTCAAGCGGCAGAAGCTCACCGATCAAGCCAGTTGAGCATACGGCGATTTGACTGTCGGCGACGCCGAGCAGCCCCGCCGCCTCATGCGCTGTGGCCTGGGACTGTTCGAAGCCCGGCTGGCCGGTGCACGCGTTCGCGCCACCGGAATTGAGCACGACAGCCTTCAGATGGCCGTCCGCGACCGCTGCGCGCGACCATTGTACGGGCGCCGCGCAGAACCTGTTGGAGGTGAATACGCCGGCCGCCGCATCAAGCGGACCGTTGTTAACGACGAAAGCGAGATCTTGCTTGCCGGCTTTGGATGAGATGCCAGCGACCACTCCTGCCGCGGAGAATCCTTGTGCGAACGTTACACTCATGGTGCCACTCCAATCTTGGTCAGACCCTGATCCTCGGGAAGCCCCAAGGCGATATTAAGCGATTCGACCGCCTGTCCGGCGGTTCCCCTGTTGAGGTTGTCAATGGCCGCGAAGGCGATGATCCTGCCGGCTCGACGGTCGGCGACGATTTGAACGTGTGCAGCGTTCGAGCCGATTACATTGCCGGTCGCCGGAAGCGTGCCCTGCGGCAGCACGGTGATGAAGTCCTGCCCCGCGTACGCCTGCTCCCACACTGCGTGGAGCTGATCGTCGTCAAGGTCACGCGCCGCTTCGGTCATCGGCGCGCTGACCGTGGCGAGAATGCCGCGGGCCATCGGCACCAGCACCGGGGTGAACGACAGGGAGAATTGCGACGCCTGCGCAGCCTGCAAGCCGGCGGCATGAGCGAAGTTCTGCAGGATTTCAGGAATATGGCGATGTGTGCCGCCGACCCCGTACGGCAAGGCCGACCCGAAGGCTTCAGCGGCTAGCAGGTTGGTACGCTTGAGGTTTTTTCCAGCGCCTGAGTATCCGACAGCAAGGTCGGCAACAATACCGGTGGATTCGACCAGACCTTCGGCAATGCCGGGTTGCAATGCGAATGTGGTCGCGGTGACATTGCACCCCGGGCCTGCGATACGCCTGGCGCCCGGCAGTGCGGCACGCTGGCGGATGTAGGATCCGTCGGCGTTCTTGCCGGTGATGAGCTCGGGCATGCCGTACGTCCAGTGCTCGTAGAAAACACCGCCGTAGAAGTCGTCCCATGCTGCACGTTCTTCAAGACGATGGTCAGCACCCAAATCGACCACAATGGATTGCGGGTCGAGCTTGGCCGCCAACGCGCCCGACGCCCCGTGAGGTAGCGCGAGCACGATGACATCATGCCCGTTGAGCACTTCCGGCGTGGTGTCTTCCACCGTCAAATCGGCAAGTTGCGGAATATGCGGCATATGCTTACCCAAGCGGTCTCCCACCGATGAGTGTCCCGCGACGCACGTCACCTTGAAATCGGGGTGCGCCGCGAGGATGCGCAACGCCTCCCCGCCCGCGTATCCGGTGGCTCCCGCCACCGCGACGGTGTATTGTGCCATATCACATCACTTCCCATGCATCATGGCTGTCGTAGTTGATACGACCAGTGTAGCATATCTATACAAGACAATGCATAATTATGCATAGGCGTGTCGTGCGGGTGTGTTCAGGCGCTCAAGGAATCCGATCCGGAACCGCCGACGCCATACAGCTGGCTACCCAACATCTGATACACGTCGGCAGACGTCACCCCATTGATGAGCATCCACGCCCATACCACCGTGAGTATGACATCAATGATGACCGCGGCAATGGCGAAACCACGGCCCTTCATGTGGAACGTCTTCGACCGCCATATGGACACCGCACCAAGGATGGCGGGGAGAATCGGCAGCCCAAGCAACGCGAACACGAACGAGACGATGGCCGACGTATCCCAACGCCCATACAGCGGATTGGACCGCGGATCGTTCAAATCAATGCCGTGATAATAGTTCGGCTCGTATCCCGGCTGGCCAGGGAGCGGACGTCCGTCAGGCGACTGCGGATAATAGCCCTGCTGACCATACCCCGGATATTGGCCGGGGTACCCCTGATTGGCCCCATACCGGTTGGGCTGTTGGGGTTGGCCTGGCTGGCCTGGCTGTGCGGCACCTTGCTGTCTGCCGGATTGACCGTCCTGTCCGAAACCGAACATCGCGAACGGATTCTGTGCCTCCTGACCGGTGCTGTCACCGCTGTTTTGCACCGGTTTTACGGGTTCCTCGGCATGACCGAACTGGTAAGGATCGTAATTCTTCGGGAACTGACTACGCATCGCACCATATTCCGGGACATCGTTGCGCGGCGCGCCCGCGGCACCAGTCGTCGCCTGCGCCCCCTCCCCAGCGGGTATCTGGGTTGCGGCAGGCATGGGTGATAGGCGATCAGGTTCAGTCATGGTTCCTCCTCGGGTACCGAGTATTCACAGCATATTCGCCTTGCGTATGACAAGGCGCCTGCATGCCATCAGGTACACGTCTGCCGGCACTGGTTTCCCGGTACCGGCAGACGGTTTCAATCAGACAATTCAGTCGGTATGCCGTGCGTGCACCACGATAGCACTACAACACGGGCATAGGCTGGCTCAGGCTCGCAATTGCGCGCCCAGCTCAGCGGCAGCATCAGTGACGGCCTTACGGACCGTGACGCTGTCCTGGGAGTCGAAGGTCTTGTCCGCCGAACGGAAGACCACCGAGAAGGCGAGCGACTTCTTGCCCTCTCCCAGCTGGTCGCCGGTGAACACGTCGAACAGCTGGATGGATTCCAGCTGGTCACCGGCCGCCTTACGGATCGCGGCTTCCAGCTGGGCGGCGCTGACCGTATCAGGAACGGTGAACGCAAGATCCTGCTTGACCGGAGGGAACGTTGAAATCGGCTTGGCCTGGACAGGCTTGCCGTCAAGCGTGGCGAACAACGCGGTCAGATTGAGCTCGAAGGCGGCAGTGTGCGCCGGGAATTCAAGTGCCTCATTGACATGCGGATGCAATTCGCCGACCATACCCACCACAGTGTCGCCGGCAAGCACCTCCGCGGCACGGCCAGGATGCCATTGCGTCGGAACGTCAGCAGCCGCCGGCTGCGATAGCGTCAGATGCGCACCAAGACGGTCACTGATCCGTTGCACGGCCTCGACCGCGTCAGACCAATCGACATCACGATGCACGCCAAGCCAGCCGCTCTCCTCCGCCTTGCCGGCAAGAATGCCAGCAACATGCAGCGGCTGATCAGGCAAACCCGCATCCAACGCCTTCAACTGCGCCTCAGTCGGCTTGACACCGCCCGGCAGCGCCGGAATCGCTGGAGCGTTCGGATCCCACAGATAGACGTGGCCGATCTCGTACAGGCTGACATTCTCGATACCACGACGCAGGTTGCGCTGCACGGTGTGCGCCAAGGTCGGCAGGACTTCGCGGCGCAGGAACGGACGGTCTCCAGCGAGCGGGTTCGCGATTTCCACGCTGACGGGCTTGACCGCGTCGGCGTCATAGGAGAACGCCTTGTAGTCGGCGTCGCCGACGAACGGGTAGCTCAGCGTCTCGACCATACCGTATTCGGCGAGCTCGTTGGCCACCTCACGGCGATGACGCTGGTCAGGGGTCAAGCCGACCGCGCCGGATACGGGGGCCGGCGGCACGGTGGTCGGAATCTGGTCGTAGCCGACCAGACGGGCGACTTCCTCGACCAAATCGCACGGCTCGTTCAAATCAGGACGCCACGTCGGCGGGGTGACGGAGAATTCGCCATTGCCGCCACCGGCGACCGTGCAGCCGATATCGGTGAGGATATCGCTGATGTTATTAACCTGAATGTCAAGACCGGCCACACGACGCACCTCATCGGCCTTGAAATGAATCGGACGGCGATGATGCGTGTTGTTCACATCCGTAGGATGTTCCGACGGCTCGCCATTGCCGTACTTGGTCATCAGCTCTGCGGCCATCTGTGCGGCAGCCGGCTGCAATGCGAAGTCCACGCCGCGTTCGAAACGCTTCGACGCTTCGGAAGGAATCTTGTGACGGCGGGCGGAACGTGCGATCGTCACCTGATCAAAATGCGCGGATTCCAACAGCACGTTCTTCGTTTCGGCGGTCACTTCGCCGTACAAGCCGCCCATCACGCCGGCGATGCCAAGGATTCGTGAACCATGCTTGCCGTTCGGCGAATCCGTGATCAGCAGGTCTTCCGGGCTCAAGTCATGATCCTTGCCATCCAACGTGGTGAGCTTCTCACCCGCCTTGGCGCGACGCACGACAATCGGACCTTCAATCTTGTCCAGATCATAGGCGTGCATCGGCTGGCCCAAATCAAGCATCACATAGTTGGTGACATCCACAGCGAGCGAAATGGAGCGCATGCCGGCACGGATCAAACGGCGACGCATCCAGTTCGGGGTGTGCGAGGACGGATCGAAATTATGCACGGCACGGGCATAATAGCGGTCGCAGCCGGGGACGCCGTGAATCGGGTTGTCATCCTCAATCGACACTTCAATATCAGACGGGGTACCAGCGGCAACACCGGTCAGATCCGGGGCTTTGCGATTGAGCTCAGCCACCGGATCGGTGAACTTCGCTCCGGTGGAATGATGGTACTCGCGCGCCACACCGCGGTAGGACAGCGTGTACCCGCGGTCCGGGGTGATGTTGATCTCGAGGATCGGCTGGTCCAGATGCAGCAGGTGCATCGCGTCGTCGCCAGGCTTGAGCGCCTCGTATTCGTCAGGCGTGAAGCCGTAGTTGCGCAGCAGGATGATACCGTCATGGTTGTCGCCGAGTCCGAGTTCGCGTTCGGAAGCGCACATGCCGTCGGACATATGTCCGTAGGTCTTGCGTGGTTCGATACGGAAATCACCGGGCAGCACAGCTCCCGGCAGCGTGACGACAACCTTCTCGCCGGCAGCCATATTCGGCGCTCCGCACACGATGCCGCGCGGCACCTTGTTGCCGTTCTCGTCAACGGCATTGTACTTGTCGCCGACATCCACATGGCACCAGTTGATGGTCTTGCCGTTCTTCTGCGGTTCCGGCGTGGCATCCACCACATAGCCGACCACGATCGGACCGGTCACTTGGGAAGCATGGATCTGTTCCTCTTCGAGACCGACCTTGACAAGGTCCTTGGCAAGCTGTTCATAGGTCAGGCCCTGGGGAACCTCGACGTGTTCCTTGAGCCAGTCAATATCAACCATAGGCATGGGTCAATCACTCCCCCATCACAAACTGTTCGCTGAAGCGCACGTCACCTTCGACGAGGTCGTGCATGTCGTTGATGTCGTGGCGCAGCAGAAGCGTACGCTCCATGCCGACACCGAACGCGAAGCCGGTGTATACTTCCGGGTCAAGCCCCGCGGACTTGAGCACGTTCGGGTTGACCATGCCGCAACCGCCCCATTCGAGCCAGCCGGCGCCACCCTTCTTGTCAGGGAACCACAGGTCAAGCTCGGCGCTCGGCTCAGTGAACGGGAAGTAGCTCGGACGCAGACGCGTCTTGGCTTCGGGACCGAACATGGCGACGGCGAGCTTGTCCAGCACACCCTTGAGATCGGCCATGGTCAGATGCTTGTCCACCGCGAGGGCCTCGCACTGGTGGAACACCGGGGTGTGGGTGGCGTCGAGCTCGTCCGTGCGGAACACACGGCCCGGGGACGCGATATACAGCGGAACCCCGCGGGTGAGCAGCGCGCGCACCTGGTCGGAGGAGGTCTGCGTACGCAACACCATGTTGGAGCCGACGAAGCCGGCGGCGTCCTTGGCTTGGTTGCCCTTGACGTAGAAGGTGTCCTGCATCTGGCGGGCGGGATGGTCGGGGCCGAAGTTCAAGGCGTCGAAGTCATACCACTCGGTTTCCACTTCCGGACCCGCCGAAATCTGCCAGCCCATCGAGATGAAGAAGTCCTCGACATCCTCCATAAGCCTCGGCAGCGGATGACGTGCGCCCAAGGGCTTACGGCGGATCGGAAGCGTCATGTCAACCGTCTCGGCGGCGAGGGCGCGCTGCTCCTCCTCAGCCTTAATCTGCTGCTGCTTGGCGCCAAACGCGCGCCCGAAATCGGCGCGCAACTTGCCCATGAGTTTGCCGGCTTCCTTCTTCTGGTCGGCGGGGAGCGAACCGATAGCCTTGCTCGCTTGCGTCATTGCCGATTCCGCACCCGCATACTGGGTTTTGATGGCTTTCAATTCCTCCGAGCTGGAGGCTTTTTCGATCTTCCCGATGCCTTCGTTGACCGCTGCGGTCACTGCCTGTGCATCGAATACCGCGCTCTGTGCCACGAGTACCCTTTCTTATTTCAGTGAAACGTCGCTCTCGCTCAAGCCGTTGTACCGTCTTCACATTTTCCCAATATGACTCGACATAGCCAGGCTCATGAGCATGACTGCCGCGCTGGTCGCCAAGTTCAGCGATTCGGCCTTCCCGTAAATCGGGATGGCGACAACACGGTCGGCTTGCTCGACCAGTCCCGCCGGAAGACCGCGCGCCTCATTGCCGAACAGGACGGTAAGCGGATGCGCGGAGTCCTGCAACCCGTGTTCCAGCATATGGCCGCGTTCGCCGAGCAGCCCGGGCAGCTGTTCAGGAGCGCGCTCAGGCGTGCCGTGCACGTCGGCGGCGACCAATGTGCTGTGTGTCGCGGCGCACCATCCGAGGAAATCTTCGGTGGACATGGTCAGCACCGGAAGATGGAACAGGGATCCGGCGGTGGCGCGGACGACTTTGGGATTGAAGCGGTCGACGCTGTCATCCACGAAAATCACGGCGTCACAGCCGGCGGCATCGGCGGCGCGGATCACGGTGCCCGCATTGCCGGGGTCGCGCACCTGCCAGAACGCGGCGACCATGGGATGATCTGACCAGTCGAGGTCATCGGGGTCGTCTTGCATGCGTTCGGTGAGGCCGACGGCGGCGATGCCTTGGCAGTCTCCGCTGATCTGGCGCATGACTTGAGCGGTGGCGCCGTGGATGTACAGGCCGCCCTGCTGGCCCGCCCGCGGGTTGTCAAGCGCCTCGCGGTAGATTTCGGCGATGGTCTGGTTCGCCGGCTGGTCGTCCCCGCTCATCTGCACGTACAGGTCAGTCACGGCGTCGGGACGCCAACGAATCGCTTCACGTACGGATTGCGGGCCTTCGATAAGGAATCGCCCGGAGCGTTCGCGCTGCGACTTAGACTCCAAGCCGGCGATTTTGCGCACGCGATCGGCGTGCGGATTGCTCAGTATCTCATTGTTCAACGGCATACCGCCCACTGTACGCGGCGGAGGCTACCTGGCGTGGCGTGCGAGAATCGGCTCACACGGCGGGCATCTATCACACCTCAGGCCACCCGCACAGCATCCAACCGGGGCCAACGTGTGAGGATCCGCTCACATAATGACCAACTATCACTCCCCCAGGCCACCCGCATGCACTCAACCAGGCCACTGTGTGAGGATTCGCTCACACAATGACGGGCAGATGGCCGAGACCAGCGGAATCCACCATCTGACCAGGCCACCATGTGAGGATTCACTCATACGATGGCGGGCGGGGCACCCAAATCAACAGAATCCGTCACCCAACTAGGTCACTATGCGAGCGGATCCTCACACAGTGACCGGTAAAGACCTGCAATACCAAGAATCAAAGGAGACAAGGGGCCAACATGTGAGGATTCACTCACACGATGGACACTGTTACAAGCCGCAATTATGGGAGAACACTTCCGCGCAGCTTGTATTCCCATTGCGTAACACTGGGATGGTTCTACCGAATTACCTGAAAGAAGCCGGGAATTCGCATGATGAATGATGATTGGTTTGACCGCAGGTGAACCGCAGGGGCAGTGTGCAACGCCTCGCTAGTACAATCGGCGGTATGCAAACACAGGATTTCGAACATATCAGGCAGCAGACCGCGCAGGCAGTGCGTGAGGTCCTCGAGGCGGCACACCTGTCGGCCGGGGATATTTTCGTCATCGGATGCTCGTCCAGCGAAGTGCTCGGCGAGCAGATCGGCACCCACACGTCCATGGATGTGGCGCCATACCTGTTCGAGGGCTCCCAGTCGGTGCTGAAACCGGCGGGGATCTTCCTCGCCGCGCAATGCTGCGAACATCTCAACCGCGCGCTGGTCATCGAACAGGAATGCCTGGAACATTACGGTTTCGACCAGGTCAACGCGATCCCCCAGCCCAATCATGCAGGCGGCGCGTTCGGTACCATCGCCTACCGGTCATTCGACCATCCGGTACTGGTCGAGGATATCCAAGCCAAAGCGAAGGCCGGCATCGACATCGGCGGCACGCTCATCGGCATGCATATCCACCCGGTGGTCGTTCCGCTGCGCATCTCCATTGACATGATCGGCAAGGCGCACATCATCTGCGCACGCTACCGCCCGAAGTACATCGGCGGCAGCCGCGCAATCTACGATGAAAAGCTGATGTAATGCCCTGATACCCTCCAGTCACGGGCTATGTCGGGAAACCCGTAAGCCCGTGACTATTCGGCAGCCCCGGCCGTTTTGCCGAGCAGTCCGAAGTCCACAGTGGACATGAATATCGTCTGCGTGAGCATCGTACGATAATTCTCACGGACATCGGTTGCGGTACCATCGCCGTTCGTCTGGATATGACGAAGGAAATCAACCATCAGGCATGAGAACAGAATCACCGCTTCTTTCGGATTGCTGCACACCATGCGAATAGACGGCTCCCACATATCCCACAGCTGATTGCCATGTGCAACCGTGGTCGTCCAGCTTCCGCTAAGAATCTGATGCGACCCATTGCCGACCATTGAACCGACGACAGTGTTGGCAATGCCTTGAATGTCAAGATCAGCGCCATCCGGGTAGACGTTTCGGTACCCGAACTGCACGAGACCCGCCACGCTGTAATCCTGCATGTTGAGCAGATACTGGTCCAACGCGGGGCCCATCACCCAACGGCTGCCATCTGAACCCATCACCGTGTCAAGACGCAAACCCGAAGGCACACCCGAGTACACTGCCGCATACTGCGCGGCGTACGCAGCGATGAGCGCCACCGGATTCGCCATCTCACTGACCTGGACAACGCCGTTGATTGAACACATCCGCTCAAGACGCGCATAGAACGGCCCTTCCGCCACAGCCAGACCGTGCAACAGGTCGCGCTGCTTCTCCTTACGCACCCGCGCGAAATAGATTCTGTCTTGCAAGGTCGGCTTGGGCATCGGCTTTGAATACGCCGGCCAGCCGTTCGTTGGTTCGTTCATCATCTCTGCTTTCATTTTGATGATTTGGTTTGTGGTTGGGTGCCGTGCGGGGGCCGCTAGAACCTCCGCCCCCGGTACACGACCTCCTTGAACGTATGCCAGTTACACGCATCCCAATACGCCCGCAGGAACGCCGCATCCGGAATAAACGGCCCAATCCCCTGCCCGAAGAACACACGTCTGGCGTTCACCCGACGCCCGCCGACCGGACGGGCGAAATCCTCACGGACCTGCGACCATCCATACTTCACGCCGTCGTAGATGAACCCGCCCATGGTCGCACTGCCGCCGCCATGCGGATTATGCGCCACCGGCACACTCCACAGCACGGACCGGCCCGTATCGTCGATCGTCACCTTCTCGCCCGGCTTCACCTGCCGGGCGAACCCCTCGGGCGACAAACCAGCCGCATACGCGTACTCCCCCTCGGACGGGACACGCCACCGATACCTGGTCAACGGCACATCCCACGGGCCAACCAGGCCACCCTCGCACACATCCAGGCCATACCGGTCCGCATCATCCCAGGTCACACCATCCGGCCACACGCCACCATACGCAAGCCAGCCACGATAATGAATCCGCAGCATCGCTGCCAAGGCTTGCAGCATCCCCTCATCCGGCTCCACTGTCTCGCCCAGCAGGCCCACATCACCAAAACGCGCCCAATACCAGTCAGCCGGCAGACCATCCGGACGCGACACCGCATACACATCATAATATTCGCGTCTGCCGCTAGGCACACGTTCCGAATCGATATCCATCAGCAATAGCACGCCCCGCCATATAAACAAATATACGCTATAGGTCGATTTTCCCCATAAATATATGGATTTCCCCCATATGTCCGACAATCCGATGGTCTGCAATCGCTTCAACAACACAGACGGAGATTTCCCCCCGTATGCAAGACAACCACGCACTCCCAGGGATATTCGCGAGCAGCGCCTCGCCGCCATCACCGACAACCCAGCTCCGGCAATTATCCAGATCCACACCCAACGCGCGCAGACCATCCATCTCCCGCGGAGACAACAACGTGAACGGACCCTCGACCCTCACCACGACAACCTCTTCCCACCCCAACACAAGCGTTAGGACTCGCTGTTCTTCAGCCTTCTTCCCTCTTGACGGTACCGGAATGTCTCACACGTCTCGGTAACGACACGCGCGACACTCCACATTTCAACAACGTCAAACCTTTGACTTTTTTCGCTCTCATCCCAACAGCTTCAACATGCCATATATCAGAGCAGCACGCTAACTACTCCGACACGTCCCCCCAGATCATGTCCCAAATGTTGCCACATGCAACACCACGACTGAGAGCGCCCGACGCAGAACCAACGCCGATCTCCTGCGCACCCAAGGCGGCAGAGAGCACATATCTTGTCTTTTCGTAGTACCTTCGGAAGCGTTTCTTCATTATCGGGGTTCGCACATGTTCAACACCGCAAGTACATCACGCGGAATATCAACACACCTACCGCCGAATCCGGATACAACGAACCCTGCTAAGCGCGTTATCTTCCGGCAAGTACTACAGATACCGCAGATAACAGCAGATCTGCGGCCCTCTGTGTATCACACCGATGCGTCATCGGGCACCGGGAAGACCTCCACATCGTTCACCATGATTGCGATCACTTGCCGCCAAAGAAGCTGAACGCGCCGAACCACACCGACACCGCGAGCGCGATCATCGGCACCGCGAAGCAGCACACGAGGAACACCCGGTCGCGCGTCCCGCTCGTGCTGACGCGCGCGTGGCTGCGAGGCCCGTCGCCGCCGAATCCACGCGCCTCCATCGCGGTCGCCAGCGTGGTCGAACGCCTGATGGACAGCACCAGCAGCGCGAACGCCTGCGGGAAGAACGCCTTGAATGCGTTGTCGTCGCCGAGTCCACGCGAACGGCGTGAGGCGGTGAGTGCCGCCCAGTCGTCGCGTAGCACGGAAAACAGGCGCATACCGGCGAGCCCGCCATAGACGAATCGGTCCGGTAAATGCAGAATCTGGCTGAATGCGTCCGCTAGATCAGTCGCATCAATGCCCAACACTAGAATAATCGCGGGAATACCCACCGCCAGAATGCGCAGGCCGGTAGCCAAGGCAAGCCACGCCGACCGTTCACTGACGGTAATCATGCCCCAATGCCACCAGACGGCTCCCCCCTGTTTGCCGTACAGCAGTACGGCGAGCGCCGAACCTGGCGCCCCGATGAATACCGGCCACGTGGATTTGACGACCCGCAACGGTTTAAGCCCGAGGCAGGCGAGCGCCAGGAATTCGACAATGAGCGCCGTGCATGCGGATACCCAGTCGAGGCTGAAAATAAGCGGCAGCGAGGCAAGCAGGGCACCGAAGAGCCGGTAGGCGGGGTTGATGGATGCGATGACGCTTGACCTGCTGGAGGCACGCGGCTGTTCGTGACGTTCGTTGACCGGGCTGACGCGGATGGTTTGCTCGTCGTCCCATTGGCCGCGCCCGCCTTGCGGGATGAGTTCGATGACGCGTGCGCCGAGCGCGGTGACGAGCTCATGGTCGTGGGTGACGACGACGATGCTGACGCCGTCGCCTCGCAGCCCGTGGATGAGGTGGACGATCTGCATCCAGGTGCGGCGGTCCTGCCCGAAAGTCGGCTCGTCGAGAATCAGCACGCGTGGGGCGGCGGCGAGCGCTGCGGCCACGGTGAGCCGGCGTTTTTCGCCTCCGGACAGCGTGTACGGGTTGACGTTCTCGTACCGGCTGAGGTTGAAGCGTTCGAGCAGGTCGTGCGCGCGGCGGCGGGCTTCGTCGGGCGCGATGCCGGTGCGTAGCGGCCCGAGCATGACTTCGTCGATGACGCTGCCGCGGGCGAACTGGTGTTCGGGGTTTTGGAAAACGTAGGAGATGCGGGAGGCGAGTTCGGTTGATTTCCAGTTGATTGGCTGGGTGCCGTGCGCGTTCCCTGCGAGTTCGCGGCTGGCGTTAACGGAGCCTTCGAGCGGTTTGAGCAGCCCGGCGAGGGTCAGGGAGAGCGTTGATTTTCCGGCGCCGTTCGCTCCGACGAGCGCGGTGATCTGCCCGGGTTTGAATGCGAGGTTGATGTCGCTTGCGATGGCGTCTTCACTGTGCCCGATACCCAGACCGCTGGTGGTCAGGATAGGCTCGCCGGTGCCGGTTGCCGGATCGTATTCGGGTTCGCTGTCGGTGTGGATGCGGGTGATGGCGTCTTCGGGGCGTTGGTAGCGTTTGGGTAGCCAGATGCCGAGGCCGGCGAAATCGATGGTGCGGTCGGAGAAGATCTCGTCCGGGGTGCCATCGGCGATAATCACCGTACGCTGGTCGCCATGGCGGCCTACTTCCGCTTCATCGCCCTGCTGGGTGATAACAGTGCCGCTGCTTGGTTCGCCCTGTTCGCCGGATTCCGCCGTTTCCCCCGCTCCTCCGGTCCTGCCCGCGGACTGGCTGTCTTGCAATCCGAGGACGACGACCCTGTCGATCATGTCGATCCAAGGTTCTGCACGGTGTTCGACGAGCATCATGGTCGCGTGCGTACTGTCGAGCACGTTGCGCACAGCGCCGACAATCTGGTCTACACCGTCCGGATCGAGGTTGGCGGTGGGTTCGTCCAGCAGCAGGACGCCAGGCTGCATGGCGAGCGCTCCGGCGAGGGCGAGGCGCTGCATCTGCCCGCCGCTCAAGTGCATGGTGGAACGGTCAAGCTGGATGCCGTGCATGCCGACCGCGTCGAGGCTGTCGCGGACGCGCTGCCAGATCGCTTCGCGCGGCACGTTGAGGTTTTCCGGGCCGAACGCGACATTGTCGCCGAGTCGTTCGAAAATCGCCTGCGCATCCGGGTCCTGCAAAACAAGGCCGACACGTCCCCTGGCCTGGCTGACGGGCGTGCCGTCGACGGTGACACTCCCCTCGGTCAGCCCGCCGTCCGCGTCAATGGTACTGGTGGTGCCGTTGGCGGCGGTGTTCATGCTTTCGATATCGCCGCCGAGCAGTCCCGCCGCGCCTTCGAGAATGGTGGATTTGCCGATGCCCGAGGCTCCAAGCAGCAGTACGCGCTGGCCGGGTTCGATGCTCAGGTTGAGGCCGCGGACGGCGAAATGGCGGCGTGAGGCATGCCGGTAGCCCCAATCATGGAATTCGAGGCGTGCCGGTTGTGTCGACACTGCCGTCATCGTGCTGCTGTTGTCGTGTTCGCTTGACTTCATCGCGTCCTGTGTCCTGCCGTCTTCAAATGCGCTGGCGCGGAACCGTTGCCCGACCGCCGTCCGCCACTGTATCGCGAACCGCCGTCCGCCGGCCTCGGTTCCGCCGCCGTGCCTGTTGCGCTGTCGTACTGCTGTACCACTGTTGCTGCGTTTGCTGCCGTACTGTATTGCTTCACACCTCAACAGTTGCCTGCCAAGGCGCTTCTGTCGGTATGAACCGTAGCCCCGCCTGGTTCAGGCGGTGGCCCTCACTTCACGCCCTGATGCGAATTTGTCCAGCGCACCGGTCCGCGCAATCGCCCGATACAGGTACCACACCACGATGCCGGCGAACACGATGCCGGAGATCACAGACGTGACCAGATAGATGGTGATGTACTGGCCGGTGAACGCTTGGCCGCGCATGAAAATGTCATGCAGCCACACGGCGACTCCGGCGAACGCGCCGGACAGCATGGTGATCGGCACGTTCCACACGCGGTACAGCACTATGAGGAACGCGAGTTCGGCGAACGCGCCCTGCATCAGCGATGTGCTGAACGTGTCCATGCCCGTCCACTGGTTGCCCATCAGGCTTTCGATGACTCCGCCGAGCAGTTCCGCATAGGTGGCGGCGCCGGGCTTGCGCACGATGACCGCCGCCAAGGGGCCGGCGAACAGCCACAAACCGTTATAGATGCCTTGGAATCCGGGCATGACCAGGCCGATCAGGTCGCCGACGCCCAGCGAATAAATCAGGGACACCAGCCAGAAAATCAGCGCGCTGGCAACGCCGATCACCGATGCGACGGCGATATCGACGACACGCCACTTGAGGCTGGGGCGTACAGCTGCGACCGGAGTCGCTTCGGGTTGAAGGGTGACCGAATTGGCTGCTGTTGTCGCTGTGGCGACGGATGCGTTGGATGCGTTCGAAGAGTTGTTGCTCATATTGATGTCTTCCTATGCGATGCCGGATTGCGATGATGCCCGGCAAGGGTTGATATATCGCTGCGATGATCCCGAAACCGCCCGCCCATACTGGTGGCGGGCCTTATGCCGCTGACTTGCGAAGCCGTATCGGTGCTCCGCCGCAAGCCCCCAGAATCCAGACGCTGACGCTTTCAGATGACGCTTTCAGATGACGCTTTCAGATAGTGCTGTCAGACAGTGATTTCAGACGGTGATTTCAGACGGTGATTTCAGACGGTGATTTCAGACGGTGCTGTTCTCAGGCGCTGATGCCACGCACTTCACGCCCGGATGCGAACTTGTCCAGCGCACCGGTCCGCGCGATCGCCCGGTACAGGTACCACATGAGGATGCCGGCGATCAGCAGGCCGGACACCACCGTGGTGATCAGGTAGACGATGCCGTAGGACCCGGCAAGATTGATGCCCTGAAGATTCTCAATGAAGCTGTACGCCCAGCATCCGACCCCGGACAGCGCACCGGACAGGGCGGCAACCGGCAGGGTCCACTTGCGATAGCGCACAATCGCGAATGCAAGCTCCGCGCACACGCCTTGCACCAAAGCAATCAGGAATGTGGCGAGACCGCCCCACATGTTGCCCATCAACGCTTCAAGAATGCCGGCGACGACTTCCGCATACACTGCGGCTCCCGGCTTACGCACGATGATGGCGGACAGGGGGCCGGCGAACAGCCACAATCCGTTGAACAGGCCGGGCAGACCGGGGACGACCGCGTCCAGTGCGGTCCAAGGTGCGGCGGTCAGCAGGGCGACCAGCCAATAGATCAGCGCGCTGGCCACGCCGATCACCGATGCAACGGCGATGTCGACGACGCGCCACTTGAGATTCACTGTGGATGATGCTGCGGTATTCGCGGCTTGTGTCATAATGATGTGCCTTTCTTGAACGGTTGTTCTCAGGCACGGGAAGAGCGACGTCCGTGCGCCGGCATTGCCCGGTTCACGTTCATTCGGTCGGAGGAAACCCCCATCTCAGCCTGGCGTTCAGCCAAGCCCCCGTGTCGGTTGTTCAGTCTAGGGGCACCCCATGATTTTGCATGATTCCCATATCATCCCCATACCGGCACGGCGGCCCCACGATATGCCCGCATCTCAGGTTTCCTGTGCCCTATGCCGAGCAGAAGCGGGCGACTCCGCCCCCAACTCGGGCAGGAGTCCGCAGTAATCACGCCATCTCGGGCAGCCTGCACTCGCCTGGCACCGGCAACCCGAAGATACACAGCCATCTCCGACACCCCGCGAGCAACACCACACAGGAACCGCCAACCCCAACCCCATCTCACACAACTTCCCGCACAAACCGCGCTATCTCCAACAACCCGCATTACCCCCGTTCCAGCAAACCGCGGATGCACGCGTATCCCGGACTTCCCGCAACCCACGTCACACAGATCACGCCACATACATCCCCAACCCAGACAACATGGCGAAACTGCTGCGCCATCCCCCCGCGCCCGCCCGACACCAGCAAACCACGGATACGCAGCTATCTCCCACAGCCCGCAAACCACGCCACGTAGCAACCGCCAACACTGACCTCATCTCGCGCAACTTACCGTATAAATCGCGTTATCTCGGTGTTCCTACTCCCTCAACCGTACAGAAATCCGGAGATAGTCGCCTATCTAGCGCACGCCGCGTACCCACCTGCCGCACCCAACCCGCACGCTCAAACCCCAACCCTACCGGCTCTTGAAGAACCGCAGCAGCTGGGACTCCCGCACGCTGAGCCCGGCGAGGAATGTCGCGGCCATCGCCCCTGCGAACCCGGTGGCAGGGATTCGGCAGGCGGCGATGAAGATGTTCATCCAGCCGTCGGTGGACATACGCCAGCAGTAGGCACACAGCAACGCCAGGCACGCTATGGTCGCCAGCCCCGCCCAAATCAGCGTTTCCAAAGTCATTTCAAGCAGTTGGGCGCCTTTGGTTTGCCCTACATGCAAGGCTCCCGCGTATTCCAGTCGCCTGCGTCGCACGGAAATCACCCCGGCGATCACTCCGACCGCCAGTGAGACGTACGGCAGCCATACCGTCATGCGGTTCTTATAGCTGGAGTACGCATTGTACCGGGAGTCGAAGGATTTGTTGACCTGCGCGACCGTCGTGTTTCCGCCTGTTCCTGAAACAATCGCCGTCGAATACAGCAGGTCGTTGGTTTGCTCGCTGACCGGCCACTGCTTCGCCCAGCATTCGGTGAATTCGCCGGAGGATGCCGAAACCGGGATCATCGCCGCATAGGCGAATCTGGTGTCACGGCCGTCGTTGGGCCAGGAGAATACGCCGGCGATGGTCATATCGCCACGGTTGGTTTGCATGGCGCTGCCTTTGACCAGCCCGAAATCATGCGAAACGTCGGTTGAAATCCATATTCCCGAGGTGTCGGCGGTCTCGTTCACTTCCTGTTGCGTTGACGCCGCCCCCTGTTGCGCAGACGAGGACGCAGAAGACGAAGCCGACGATGCCGTGTTCGCCGTTTTCTGCCCTGATGCAAGCAGTTTGATGAACCCCGGGGTCACTTCGTACGCAGGCAGTTCCATGCCAGGCGTCGAGGAGGCGGTGATGCTTTCGGCAGCGCGGGCCGCTCCCGCAAGACTTGGCCCGTTGTGGACCATTTCAAGCCCGTCACACGCTTGGCCATCGACACTTGCACCGATGAGGGCTTTCGTATCGGCGTCCGAACTGATGCGCGTGATCGCTTCCTGCTCGAGCTGCACGATGGACATGGCTTCGTACCCGCCGAGAAGCACGCCGGTGATGAGCATGACGAGGAAAAACCATGCCGCCCGCGTGGTTCCCGCGCTGATGTTCCGCACGGCTTCGGAGCAGATTGACCGGAGATTCATGACCTGACCCCCTCGCTTCCAGCAGCGCTTCCATCGGCGCTTCCAGCAACGCTTCCAGCAGCGTTCTCATCAACAATTCCGCTCGCGCTCTCCGCAACGCTTCCGTTCACACGTGCAGCAGCGCTCTGACCCGCGTCCCCATCCGCGTTTTCAGCACCGACCGGCGCGTAATCAGCCAAATCGATGACCCGGTCGCACGCGTCCCTGGCACGCGGGTCATGCGTTGCCACGACCACTATCATGCCTTGCCCCGCGAGATTGCCCAATACTTCACTCACGGATGCCGCCGTTCGCGTGTCCAGCTGCGCGGTCGGCTCGTCGACGAGCAGCACGTCAGGGTGTGAGCATACGGCTCGGGCAAGCATCAGCCGTTGCGCTTCGCCGCCGGAGAGTTCGGAAAACCTCCGGTCCGCCGCATATTCCAGATCGAACAGCCCCATGGCTTGCAACGCTTCAGGAATCGCTTCACGCCTACTCAAGCCGTGGCAAAGCAGCGGGAAGACCACGTGGTCGAGCGCAGTCCGCTCCGGAACACCGTAAGGGTTTTGGAATACCCACCCGATGCGGTGGATGTCGTCGCGTTCGACTTGCCCCGCCCATGGTTTCACCCACCCCGCGAGAATCGACAGCAAGGTGGATTTGCCGCATCCGGAAGGCCCGCACAGTGCGACGGTCTGCCCCGGGCTGATTTCGAAATCAAGATGCTCGAACAGAATATCCGTTCCCGGGAAACGGTGTGCCAGGTCTATTGCTTTCAGGAGCATGTTGCGCCCGCGATCTTCGACCCGATTTCCACCGAGGTGATGGATGACGTGTTGCCGCCGTCATCGAGCTGCACGAGACTGACGCCAAGCGAAGAGCCGACAACGGTGACGGCATGTTTCGCCCCGTCCGTGGTCATGATGCACCCTTTGCTCCCGTTCAGGCCAAATACGGCGCCCGCGGGTACGCGAAGCGCTTCAATGGATTGCGCCAGGGAGAGCGTGCCGCTGATGCCCGCCGCAAGCGTGTCCTTGGTCTGGGTTTTGTATTCCTCTGTCGCCGAAACCTGTTTGAGGTAGTCGGCGTTGTCGATGGCGGTCTGGCCTGCGGGCAGTGTGGTCGATTGGCCGAATACGGTGATCACCCGATCCTGGTCCGAGGGGTTCGTGTTCTTGATGCTGAGTTTGACCAAAGCCCCCGGAATATCGCCGATCTGCGACCCTTGGGTGACGTTTGCGCCTGTGGTTCCCTGCCAGTTGCTGACGGTGACGCTCTGCTCGGGGATCCATAGGATGTCGCTGAGCAGGAGCGTACCGTCGCTGTCCGAACCGTTGTCCGCCATGAGGCGTTTCCACCCTTGCTGGGTGTTCCATGAGTACCGGTCGCTGTCGGCGTCGGATTGGTAGCCGAGCCGGGACAGCTCATTGTTCAGCGCACGCACGTCCTGCCCCCGGTCTTCCACGTGCAGGTCGCGGTACAACGGCAGGGCCGTGTTCAGGGCGATGACGGCACGGTCGTTGACGCGCATGCAGGCATGGCCGGAAGATAATCCGTTGCCTGAATAATCCGCTGTCACGGTGCCGGTGCTGTTGCCCAGAATGGTCCTGTCGCTGGCGATGCTGGGGATCAGTGTGACTGTTTGTGCGCCGTTGTACTGTTGCGTCGATACTTTGGCTTGCGTCACTTCTCCGGATGTGCCCAGTAGTGCGGGCGGACGGTCGGGCATGAACATCGCGCACGCCCCCCGCGGTGATTGCGGCGGCCACCACGATGGCCATGATGACCCACGCCGCGATATTGACATGCCGGCGGCGTTTGTTGTCGACTTTGCCTTTGACACCACGCTCATGACGAAACATCAATGTTCCCCTTCTCTTGTTGCTGACGGACTATCACATACCGGCAATCGGTGCGGATGGTGCGCGACCTATCCCAACGGTTTCCAGTACGACGCCTGATCTGACGCTTCGGCGTACCCGTACTGATAGAGTGCAAAGCATTCCTGCGCTTCTGCACTATGGAAGAATTCCGGGGCCGAGTCGCTCGACGTATCCTTCGAGAACTGGTCTTTCGAATACGATGTCGGGACAACGTTTTTCTTAATCAGGCAATCGACGATAAGCTGATGATAATCCGTAGACAGTTCGGCATTGCCCTCCTGTGTACGATACAGTAAATCAACATTCATCATTTCATGGCCGATGCAATACGATAAATCTTTGTCAAGTTTCTTGCTTTGCGAATCCGTCAAGCCAGCATAATTCATAGCGGGCATGGAATAGAACCCACCGTATGAAAGGGGTTTCGGATCGGTCCAGCCACGATTCACGATGCAGGAGCGAAAGTTCATCCAAGACTGTTCGTAGTCCGAACGCGATATTTTTCCATTGTTCTTTGTCGCACGTACGATGATGTCCCGCTGCTGGGCGCTCATAACATCATCGCTGTCCTTTTTCTCTTTTTTCAAGGTATTGTCATCATTCAGCATTCGTTTTGCCAACGCTTGCAGTGAAGAAGCAAGATGGCCACTATCTTCCCCAAAATCCGTATCAGCACTGGATTGAGAAGAAGGGGATTCCCCTGAAGTATTAGCCTTGTCTGCCTGCGTCTTCCCGGACCACGGCGCGGAACATGCACTGGCGCAGGCCCCGACGCAAACAATAATCGCAACAATACCGATTATTCTTTGCCATACACATCTCATAACCCCATCACCTTCTTTGGACTATTGCAGATTTCATCATCGAATACTGATATCAACTATTCCGGCTTGTTCAAGATATCGGTTTCCATACCGGCTCCGACGTTCCTGCATCATCGTTGAAATAGAAGCCTTGGGCGAAGAAGCAGGATTGGACGCGCTCATCGCTTACGGAAAATGATGTCGGACCCACGTATTTCTCCCCGGGGGACAGGTCTTCTCCCATCTCCTTCTTGTATTGTTTCTTAGTGAACGACACGGGGACTACACCATTCTTGATGAGACAGTCAACAATCAGCTGATTCGTATCGGAAGACAAACCAGGATTACCAACTTGCGTACGGTACAGTGAATCCACATTGGTCTTGTACTTGAAGGCACAGTCCTGGATATCATCGAAAAGCTTGTCTGACCGCTCCTTACTCATCCCTTTCGTGTTGACCTGTGGTTCACCGTACAAGTCCCCATGCTGTATCACGGGCGGGGACGTCCATCCCCGTGAAGTGATGCATGTGCGATACGTGCTCCACGCCTGCTCATAGTCAGCGCGTGTAAGTTTACCGTTGTTCTTGACGGCACGCTCGATGGTTTCTTTCTGCTCGTCGGCCATCGACGGGTGTTTCACGTCCTCATCCAACAACGATTGGGCAAATTCTTGCAAGGACGACGCTATCTTCCCGCCCGTCTGCGACGCCGACGCTGAAGGAGACGAGGTTGTTTCCTGCTTCTGTGCAGAAGTGCGCATCGAACATGCCGACAGCATCATCGCCATCGCAAGACCAACCGCGACAACATGCATCATCTTGGGCTTCATGGCCTTCTCCCCTTCCTATGCGCTCCATCATCGGAGTCGTTTTGCCAAGCCCCCCCCCCACTGACCAACCAGCCGAAGGAACATATTGCTCTCAGTATAGCCTATCCCAGCGGTTTCCAGTATGCGCTTTCATCGCGCGCGTCGTTAGCGGAGTATCCATATTTCACCAGGCAGGTCTGGACGGCGGAATCCGACAAATCCAGTTTGTCACCGAGATCGTCCTGGAGCTTGTCCGACGTGTAATCCTTGCCGACAACGCCATTCTTCTTCAGACAATCCACAATCAGCTGATAGTTCGCGCTTGACAACCCCGGATTGGCAACCTGGGTACGATACAGCTGGTCAAGATCGGTCACATATGTGATGGAGCAGTATTGCAGGTCTTCGTCCAGCTTGTGCTGCTGCGCGTCGCTCAACCCTTCCACATCGATGGGCGGGGCCGCGTACAACCCGTCAAGATGCTTGAGTGTCGGATCGGTCCAGCCCCGATCCACAATGCATTTGCGATAGTTCGCCCACGCCTGTTCATAATCCGCGCGCGACACTGTGCCGTCGCCCTTGGCGGCACGCTCGATGATCGCCTTCTGGTCCTCGCCCATCTGGGACGATTGCCTGTCGCCATCAAGCATGGACTGGGCATACGCTTTCAGCGACGACGCCAGTTTTGAACCCGTCTTCGGCGCCGACGCCGTGTTCGACGCCGAAGAACCGGGATCCTGAGAACCGGGTCGGGAGCACGATGACAGCGACATTATCCCGCAGCACAGGCCGACAGCGATTGCCGCAGAAGCGATCATGCGCAGCATGCTTGTTTTGTTCATTGTGCCCTCCACCATTGGATTCTTCGTATTCAGAGCTTTACCAACCAACCGTAAGGTAAGGCTTATCCGTATTATACTGCTCTTTACGCGTGCAGCGACACCAACAGGAACATCGCACTTCAATGTCAATCCCCGACGTGGTGGTGAAGATTACTTGAAGACAAGCTGCCGAAAACGTTTGCCATACCTTCTGGGTTCATCTATGAAATATAATTGTGATTGACATTGGTGTCAGACATCGAGCAAAGCAAAGGAGGGGTGTTTACATACGGAATTTGCAGAGTATTACGGCATTGAACACCAACCCAACTATGGAAAGCGTGCTGATATGAAGAAGCAACCACGGCTCGTAAAGCCGATTCTGGCAATGGTGGCGGCCTTCTCGCTGGCTCTTGGCGTCGGCGCCTGCGGTTCCGGCAGCACACCGACCCAGACCGGCGGAAGCACTACAGCAAGCGAAAACGGAACATCCCGCGCGAAAATATACGACTCCGTCAAAGCGATTACGGATGATTCCGATCTGGTGATCGTCGGCACCGTCGCCGACCAGAAAGTCGTCCAGGACATCGACGACGAGACGGACTTCACCCTCTCCACGGTCAAAATCATCACGACAAAGAAAGGCGATGCCGGCGATAAGACCGTCGTTGTCCGCCAGACCGGTTCAACCAAGAACCAGACCGCAGGGGCGATCATGAAAACTGGATCGACCTACCTGCTGTTCCTCGTGCGCAGCGGACTGTCCGGCGACCTCGCCTCGCAATACTACGTGACAGGCGCGGACGCCGGAATCTACCTCGCCGCCGCCACTGCGAAAGCGAAGGTACAAACGGGCACGGCAACCGAACAGGATATTAGCGGGGAGACCTTCAACCGGGTGAACAACGACTCCGGCGACAACCTGCCCGCAACGCTGACCGTCGACGAAGTACCCGCAAGCTGACAGGCTGCGGATGGCGGGATGGTGGGTGCCGTTGTGTGAGAATTGGCTCGCACGACGACACCCACCAGCCTTTCAACCAGCCCTTATCGGCCACCCAACCGCCCACTTTGTGAGTCAATCTTCACAAACCGACACCCGAAGTAGCCCGATTCCCGATTCCTGCCCGCTCAGACCTCCGTTGTGTGAGCCAATCCTCACACAGAGACCGGTTCCCGGCCCAGAATCAGCGCCAGCACCACCGCCTCACCAGACAAACGACACGCGATAGATCATCTCGATCGCGGCATCCGCCGCGTCACTCTCCGAGTTTGGCGAGCAGCAGCGCCTCGGCGACCACGTTCTTCTTCAGCCCGGGCAGACTGACCGACTCGTTGGGGCTGTGCGCGTTGGATTGCGGGTCTTCGGGCCCGGTCACCAGCACTTGCGCCTTCGGGAAGATGCGCTGCAATTCGGGGATGAACGGGATGGAACCGCCCTCACCCTTGTTGATCGGTTCAACGCCGAACGCCTCACGCATGGCGGCGAACGCATCCTCGGTCGCTTCGGCGCTCGGATCCATGGCCCACCCCATGCCGTTGTCCAGCGGGGTCACGGTTACGCTCGCACCGAATGGCGCGTGCGCGGTGAGGAAATCGGCAACCGCCTGCTGAGCCTCTTCAGGCCGCTGGCCGGGGGCGGTACGTACAGACAGACGGAATCGCGTCTCGTTGGCGATCACGTTGAACGACCCGTCGACCGGGTGCGCGTCGAATCCGATGACCGTGGCGCTCGGCTTGGTCCACAGGCGTGAGGCGAGCGAACCGGTGCCGGCGAAGCGGTAGCCGGGCACGAGCGACGTGTCGGAACGCACCTTGTCGGGGTCGAGATCCTGTTGCAAGCCGCCGATTGGCTCCTGGGAGAGTAGGCCGGGGATGTCAAGCTCGCCATCGGCGTTGTACATGGAGGCGATGAGCATGGCGACGAGCGTGTTCGCGTCGAGGATCGGCCCGCCGTACTGCCCGGAATGGACGGGATGGTCGAGGACTTTCACGCTCACGTCGAGCGTGGTGTTGCCGCGCAGGCTGGTGGTCAGGCTGGGGATGTCCGGGGTCCAGTTGCCGGAATCCGCGACGATGATGACGTCGGAATCGAATTCGTCGCGATGCGCTTCGATGAACGGGATGAAGCTGCGCGAGCCCATTTCCTCTTCGCCTTCGAAGAACACTTTGATATTGACGTGCAGGTCATCGCCGAGCGCCTTGAGCGCGCCCGAGTGGATGGCGATGCCGCCGCCGTCGTCGCAGGTGCCGCGCCCGTAAAGGCGGTCGCCCACCTGGGTGGCGGTGAAGGGGTCGTCGATGTCCCAGTCCGCAGGATTCGGGGCGGGCTGCACATCATGGTGCGCGTACAGGAGCACGGTGGGCGCTTCCGGGTCGACGATATGCGAGCCGATGACCTCCCACGCGCCTGGGGTGCCGTCCGGGTTGGTGGACTGTTCGACATGCGCGTCGATACCGACCTTACGCATTTCGCCGGCGACGAATTCAGCCGAACGCTTCATATGTTCGCCGGTGATGCCTTGTGCGGACACAGCTTTGAGTGCGATCTTCTCTTTGAGCAGGTCGACGATCCTGGTCCAGTCGGCTTCTACGCGCGCGCGGACGGTCTGTTCATTCAACGCGGTCATGGGTTCTCCTTATATATCTGGTCATCGTGTGTGCGATGGGTGATGTGTCGCCGCCGGCACCATCCGCATACCGTATTACCGTGATACCGTGGCGTCCTGCCGGTCCATCGGGCCGGTTTTCGGCGGTTCCGGGCGGATTGCCGGGCTGCGAGCGTCTAGTGGTCACCGTAACCTGCAAGCATGACATGGAACCCGTTCAAGAAGACCACCGACGAGCAGCCGGCCAAGCAGGATGAACCGGCCGCGTCGAAGGAATCAGGCGCGAAAACCACTGAAGGCAAGGGCCGTCCGACCCCCAAACGCAAGGAAGCACAGGCGAAGAACTTGCGTCCGCTTGTTCCCAAGGATCGTCAGGCGAGCGCGAAGGCCGCCAAGCAGCGGATTCGTGCGAAGGAAGACGCGGAATACGAGGCGATGCAGAACGGCGACGTCCGTCATATGCCGAAGTCGGAGCAGCTGCCGTGGCGCGTGTATATCCGTGATTATGTGGATGCCCGCTACAATCTGGGCGAGTTCTTCATTCCGGTGATTGTCGTGATGATGGTCGTCATGATGGTGTTCAGCTCCCGCAGCCCGCAAGCAGTGATCGTGCTGACGATTCTCATGTACGCGTACCTGTTCGCGGTAATCATCGACATCGTGGTGATGTGGCATAAGCTCAAGAAGAAGCTGGTCGCCAAGTTCGGCGACCGTGCGGTGGCCCGCGGTTCGCGCTCGTGCATGTACGCGTGGAGCCGGTCAATCCAGATCCGCCGGTGGCGTCTACCCAAGCCCACCTCCCCCGAAGCGCGGCAACTGGCCGGACTGAGTTTCGTTCGGTCGCTTTTCCGGTTTTGTCTGACAACCCCGCTGCGGCATACCACCGCAGCGGGGGTTGTTGTATGTGGCGGCATGTTGTCCGCCAACCGCACGCTTCGCCACAGGCGGATACGGCCGCAGGTAGAAGCGTCACCTTAGACTGGAAGACATTGCAACCTGAACCGAAGCCCGGCGCACACGGCAGCGCGACGGGCCATGCGCGAGGAGGCCATATGAGTGAACATGCCGACATCGTCATCATCGGGGCCGGGCCGGGCGGATACGCCACCGCACTGCGAGCCGCGCAACTAGGCAAATCCGTTGTGCTGATTGAACGGGACGCCACACTCGGCGGCACATGCTTGAACCGCGGGTGCATCCCATCCAAGGCACTGCTGACCGCCACACGCACCATCGACACAATCGGACGCGCCCAGCAGCTGGGGATCGATGCCACACTCAGCGGCGTGGATTACGGCGCGCTACGCGATTATCGGCTGCACATCGTCGACACCATGACCAAAGGACTGGCCGGTCTGCTCGCCCACCGCAAAGTCACGGTCATCCGCGGGCAGGCAGAACTGACGGACCATTCCACGGTCAGTGTCACCCCCAGCGCCGGAACACAGCAGGTACAACGGTTCCGCAATGCGGAAATCCCCGAGGACGCCGGCCAGACCTTGGTCTTCAACGCGGAACATGTGGTCCTGGCCACCGGCTCGGAACCCAAGCCGCTGCCCGGTCAGCCGTTCGGCGGGGCGCTCATCGACTCCACGCAGGCGTTGGCACGCAACCAGTTCCCGTCCAGCGCGGTGATTATCGGCGCCGGAGCCATCGCCATCGAATTCGCTTCGATGTGGCATGCCGCCGGCACTGACGTAACCATGCTGATCCGCAAGGAGCGGCTGCTGTCGGCGTGGGACCGCAGGACTTCCATGGCGTTGACGCGCGAGTTGAAGCGGCGTGGCATCACCATCATCGACCACACCTCAGTCAGCCATGTCGATACGGGCGTCAATCTCGGCGCAACCGTCCACTACACGCGTGGTGATGACGCGACGGACCACACCGCATACGGCGAAGTGGTGCTCGCCGCAATCGGCCGCACCCCGAACACGTCAAGTCCATGGTTCGCTTCGAACGGGATCGCCCTGACCGACGGCGGTTTCGTCGTCACCGACGCATACGGACGCACCAATGTGCCCGGTGTGTGGGCGGTGGGTGATATTACGGTCGGGCCGGCACTCGCCTACCGCGCGTACGAGCAGGGCATCGTCATCGCGGAATCGATCGCCGGGCTCAATCCCCCGCCGGTTGACGATGACGCCGTGCCGCAGATCGTATTCTCCACGCCAGAGGTCGCGTCCGTCGGCATGACGCTTGACGAGGCGCAGAAGCGCGACGATGTCCAGGAAGTCAAGGAAACCATATACCCGATGCTGTCGAACGCGCGCATGCTGATGAGCGGCTCCGCGGGTTCGATGTCCGTGGTCAGCGGCATGCGGGCGAGCGACCCGGATACCGAGGTGATCCTCGGCGTTCACATGATGTCGCCTGTGGCCAGCGACTTGATAGCCGAAGCCGAGCAGCTGGTCGGCAACCATGTGCCGCTGAGCCAGGCGGCGCGGCTCATCCACCCGCATCCGACCTTCAGCGAGACGCTCGGCGAGGCAATGCTCAAGGCGGACGGGCGGCCGTTGCATACGCGTTGAGCCGCACGACACCGCCGCTAGCCAGAACTGACCGCGGAAGGCTGCCCGCAGACAGCGATTTCGCTACCCGCGGGCAGCCTTAGGCGCTTCCATACCGTTTGATAGAGTGGTGCCCAGTGTGTCCGTTTCCCAGAAGATAAGGATCGCAAATGGCATACAAGGCTGAAAAGAGCAATGGCGGCAAGCGCCAGAACATGGTGAAGAATATCATCGCGCTGTTCAAGTTCACCTACAAAGAGGATAAGAAGCTGCCATGGCTGGCCGCAGGCGCCTTCATCGCGCCGATTGTCGTCGCGATTGTGCTCGGCATCGTATTCCACTGGTCGGTCATCGCCTGGATCCTGCTCATGATCACCGCGGTCATGTTGGGCGCCCTGTTCTTCACCATGGTGCTCACCAACCGAGCCGACCGAGTCGGCTACGCGAAGCTCGAAGGCCAGCCGGGCGCCGCCATCGGTGTGCTGGGCAATATCAGCAAGGCCGGCTACTCCTTCCCGCAGGAACCGGTGTGGGTCGATCCGAAAACGAAGGATATGATTTGGCGCGGCACCAGCAATTCCGGCATCTACCTGCTTGGTGAGGGCGACGAGCAGCGCGTCAGCCGCGCGATGGACCGCGAAGAGCGCAAGATCAAGGGCGTCACCGCCGGCTCGTCAATCCCGGTCTACCGCATCTGCGTGGGCACCGGCGAACATCAGGTGCGCTTGAAGGACGTGCGTCGTGCCGTGCTCAAGTGCAAGAGCTACGAACCGACCCACCACAAGCTGTGGATCGCGAAGAAACTCCACCCGCGCACCCGCTTCTACCTGACCAAAACCGAGCTCAACACACTCAACGAGCGTCTGCGCACCCTGCAGCTCAAACAGGGCTACGGCATCCCGAAGGGCATCGACCCGACGCGCGCTCAGCATGTCAATCGTCGAGCGCTGCGCGGTCGCTGACCTATATCGCTGGTTGCGGCAACACTAAACGCACAGCGACATCATACAACAGCACCACACGAATGCCCGGTCGGACTTGTCTCCGGCCGGGCATTCGTCGTTCCGCACGCCGCCCGAGACAGCCCAACGCATGCGCACATTGTCCGCCCAAGACGCCCGGATACGCCCACATGTCCATGTTTCGAACGCCAAATGCACGAAATCCTTACGGATTAAAAAATACAGAACCTTGATTTTCCAACGATTTCACCCAAATGTTACCGAAGTACGAAACATGTTCGTAACGCAAACGGCGAGTGGCCGAAACCGACGAACCTAGACTTGAAGCCTGTAAGTTCACATGAAAGGAGCGGTCCCTTGACTGCACTCGAAACCAAAGCAGACGTCGAGGCCCTGATCAACCAAGAGGGCGTTGAGTACGTCTCCGTTCGCTTCACCGATCTCATCGGTATTCAGCAGCACTTCACGGTTCCCGCCAGCGAGTTCCTCAAGGATGCTTTCACCGACGGCATGCCGTTCGATGGTTCCTCCGTCCAGGGCTTCCAGGCCATCAACGAGTCCGATATGAAGCTGGTGCCGGATGTCTCCACCGCGTTCATTGACCCGTTCCGCAAGCACAAGACGCTCGACGTGGCCTTCTCCATCGTCGACCCGATCACCGATGAGCCTTACTCCCGCGATCCGCGCCAGGTCGCAGGCAAGGCCGAGGCCTACCTCAAGTCCACCGGCATCGCCGACACCGCGTCCTTCGCACCTGAAGCCGAGTTCTTCATCTTCGACAAGGTGCGTTACGAGAACAGCATGCGTCGTTCCTTCTACGAGGTCGACTCCATCGAGGCTCCGTGGAACTCCGGCGTGGACACCGAAGATGACGGCACCCCGAACATCGGTTTCAAGAACCGTGTCAAGCGCGGCTACTTCCCGGTCCCGCCGAACGATCACTATCAGGATCTGCGCGACGACATGGTCGCCAACCTGCAGAAGGTCGGCCTGATTCTCGAGCGTTCGCACCATGAGGTTGCGGGCGCCGGCCAGCAGGAGATCAACTACCGCTTCAACACCCTGCAGCACGCGGGCGACGACCTGATGAAGTACAAGTACGTCGTTCACGAGACCGCTGCACTCGCTGGCAAGGCCGTGACCTTCATGCCGAAGCCAATCGCAGGCGACAACGGCACCGGCATGCACTGCCACCAGTCCCTGTGGAAGGACGGCAAGCCGCTGTTCTACGACGAGAAGGGCTACGGCGGGCTTTCCGATATCGCTCGTTGGTACGTTGGCGGCCTGATCAAGCACGCTTCCTCCGTGCTCGCCTTCACCAACCCGTCGCTGAACTCCTACCACCGTCTGGTTCCGGGCTTCGAGGCTCCGGTCAACTTGGTGTACTCCGCTCGTAACCGCTCCGCCGCCATCCGTATTCCGCTGGCTGGCACGAGCCCGGCTGCCAAGCGCATCGAGTTCCGCGCTCCGGATCCGTCCTCTAACCCGTTCCTCGCCTTCTCCGCCCAGCTGATGGCAGGCCTCGACGGTGTGCTCAACCACATCGAGCCGCCGGCTCCGGTGGACAAGGATCTCTACGAGCTGCCGCCGGAAGAGCATGAGGGCATCAAGCAGGTGCCGGGCTCCCTCGGCGAGGCGCTCGACGCCCTCGAGGAAGATCACGACTTCCTGACCGCCGGCGACGTGTTCACCGACGATCTGCTGGAAACCTGGGTTGACCTCAAGCGCGGTGAAATCGACCAGGCTCGCCTGCAGCCGACGCCGCTCGAGTACGAGCTGTACTTCAACATCTGATTTCGCTAATCAGTAGCTGAAACGGGAAGCAAGTTTGGGCTTGCTTCCCGTTTTTCGTATGTGTGCGGGATGTTCTCTGTCACGCTTTTCAGTGGTGCGTGAGGTCTTCCGGCATGTGTGCGGGATACGCCTGATCACAGCATGACATCGTTGTCATCGGGACGTTAGTCCGGTAATCGGTCCCCGTATACGCGCTTCGCCACTGGCGTGGCGAACGGAAGCGCGCTACGGTGTTCAAGGACAATCAGGAGGAACCATGGCACACACCCCGACTTCCCGGCAGGCGACGGACAAGCATGACGGCGCGACGACAGCAATCGCCGACAATCAGCCGAATGCCGTTGAACTTGCGATGTTTCACCGATTAAGCAAGATCATCGACCCGGAATTGGGACGTTCCATCACCGATCTGGGGATGATCACCGCCATCCAAGCGACGCCGCGGGATGCACACCCATCCACGTTCGACGTCACTGTGCGTGTGGAACTGACCGTCGCCGGATGCCCGCTGTCGAAAACCATCACGAACCAAATCAACAGCGCCGTGGAATCCTACCCGGAGGCGACGCTCATCCCCCATATCGAAGTGAGCGCGATGAGCCAAGACAAGCTCGCGAACCTCGTCGCCCAGCTCAAGGCCGAACGCCGGCAGAACCCGTTCACCAAGCCGGGAATCACCACAAAGATTTTCGCGATTGCCTCCGGCAAAGGCGGGGTCGGCAAGTCCTCAGTCACAGCGAATCTCGCCGCCACTTTCGCCGCGCTCGGCTACGATACCGCGGCCATCGACGCGGACATCTACGGATTCTCGCTTCCACGGCTGTTCGGTGTGCACACGCAACCCACGAATCTGAACGGCATGCTCATGCCGGTAGTCTCGTGGGGCGTCAAACTCATGTCCATCGGCATGTTCGCCGGTTCCGAACGAGCGATCTTGTGGCGCGGGCCACGCTTGCAACGCTCGCTGGAACAATTCCTGTCGGATGTGTGGTGGGGCAGCCCGGACGTGCTGCTGCTCGATATGGCTCCCGGCACCGGGGATATGGCGATTTCGGTCGCGCAGACCTTGCCGAATGCCGAACTTGTGGTGGTGACGACCCCGCAGCCGAGCGCCTCGGAAATCGCGGTACGTTCAGGTCTGGTCGCCTTGCAGGTGCCGATGAAAGTGCGTGGGGTCGTCGAGAATATGAGCTATTTCGAGCACAAGGGCGAACGGCTGGAGATTTTCGGACACGGCGGTGGGAAGCGTGTCAGCGAACAGCTCACCCATGCGCTCGGTTATGATGTGCCGCTGCTCGCCCAGTTGCCGCTCGAGCCGGAAATCCGCGAAATCGACGATTCCGGGCGACCGGCCGTACTGACGCCATCCGGCGAGTTGACCGATACTCCGCTCGCCGCCCAATTCACCGCCCTCGCCCAATCCCTCATGTCCAGTACCAAGTAAACAGCACCGAACAACACGGGTGTGCAACGCCATCCCAATACCCCAACGCAGCCCCTTCCCAAACTGTCTACGCAAACAGCCCTCCCAGCGTAGCCAGTTTGTGCAGCTGCTGCTTCTACCGACGCTGACGGCACTGTAAGCGTCGGTAGAAGGTTTCGCTCTGCTTCTCTGAGGGCGGTCTCAGCGTCGGCAGAAGGTTGGGAGAGGTCAGTCAGCGAGTTCGGGTTGGGTCGTATCGGCTGCGCCAGCGCCAGCACGAGCTGCCGGTTCTCCCGGTTCGCCGGTGTCCAGCAGGCGGTGGAACTGGGTTTCGTCGAGGATCGGCAGGCCAAGTTCCTCGGCTTTCGTCGCTTTCGAGCCCGGATTCTCACCGACCACCACATACGTGGTTTTCTTGCTGACCGACCCCGAAGCCTTACCACCGTGCGATACGATGGCTTCTTTCGCGGAATCCCTGCTGAAATCCTCCAACGATCCGGTCACGACCACCGTCATGCCGGCCAAGGTCTGCGGATCGGTGTTTTCATGCTCGATCTGCCCCACACCGGCGGCTTTCCACGCGGTGAGAATCCTGCCACGCCAATCCCCCGGCTCGCGTGATTTGGCGAACCAGTCGACCACGGAACTGGCGATCTCCTCGCCAATACCGTCGATTTCGGTCAAATCTTCAACGCTAGCCTGTTCAATCGCTTCAAGTGAGCCGAAATGGTCGGCGATTGTGCGGGCGGTCGGCGGGCCAAGCCGCCTGATGGACAATGCAACCAGCACACGCCACAAGTCCGCCTGCTTGGCTTTATTGATTTCGTCAAGCAGCTTGTACGTGTTCTCCATCGGCCGCACATACACCGGCTGGTGCACGACCGTCCCGTTACGCAGGGTCCGGGTCAGCTCATGCACGATATGCGCGTCCCGCGGCACGGCATACCCCGGGTAGGATTCCAGATCGTCCCCGCGCGCGTTCGCCTGTTCGATCGCCTTCTCGCTGGTCGCGGCTTTCGCGTTGGTCGGCGTCGTCCAGAACGCCGGCACCTGATGCCACAGGCCTGACCCGCTGATCCGCCGCCGAATCTTGCGTTTCTTCCCGTTGCTGCCAATCTGTTCGCGCACTTCGATAATCGGCGCTTCACGCCACACCCGTACGTCACGCAACATCTCGGCGTCCAGACCGAACAGCCCCGCTTCACTGGACAATACCGGCGTTTGCATGGCCGGCAGTTGCAAGCCCTCGACCGGCTCGTATGGCTCGGGCTCTTGCCCCGGTTTCACTTCGATTTCCGTGCGGTACGGATCGTAGGATGCCACGGAATCCGGCCGGTTCTCCTCCGGGTTGGTCAGCGCGATGGCGCTCTGGTCGCCCAGATGCTCGATGTCGAACGCCTTGCGCGACCCCAGGTTGATAATCCGTTCAGTCAGCTGCGCCGGGCAGGATTCGACATTCGGACAGCGGATGTCCTTGTCACCCTCCTTCGCCGGGGCAAGCACCGCTCCACAGGACGGGCAGCGGGTGGGCATCACGAACTCACGCAGCTGGTCTTCCCGGCCTTTGCGTCGTTCAAGCACCGGCCCGACAAGCTCCGGAATCACGTCGCCCGCCTTGCGCACAACCACGGTATCGCCGATGAGAATGCCCTTGCGCTTGACTTCAAAGGGATTATGCAGCGTGGTGCGTGCGACCGTCGACCCAGCGACATACACGGGCTTGAGCACGGCGACCGGCGTGACGCGGCCCGTCCGCCCGACCTGTACGATGATGTCGCGCAGCTCGGTGTTGACTTCCTCCGGCGGGTACTTGTAGGCGATCGCCCAGCGGGGCGCGCGCGACGTGGCGCCCAGCCGACGCTGCAACGCCAGATCATCGACCTTGACGACAATACCGTCGAGCGCATGTTCGATATCCCCTCGATGCTCGCCGTAATAGTCGATCATGTCGAGAATCTGGCTGAAATCCGTAACCTCCCGATTATGCGGGGAAACCGGAATCCCCCACTTCTGATACAGGTCGTACGCCTGCGACTGGTCGTCCACCTGGTCGTGCCCCTGATGCGCGCTTCCCTCGCCCCAACGCAAAGACCCCAGGCCGTGCGCGTAGAAGCTCAATCGTCTGGTCGCGGTGATTCGCGGGTCCTTCTGTCTAAGCGACCCCGCCGCCGCGTTGCGCGGATTGGCGAACGGGGCGTGTCCCTCATCCTCGTTGCGTTCGTTGAGCGCATGGAAATCATCCCAGCGCATGAACACTTCGCCGCGAATCTCCACGAATTCAGGGATATCCGAAGCGGGACCGGCGAGATTCTGCGGAATCGTTGCAATCGTGCGCACGTTCATCGTGATATCCTCACCGATGACGCCGTCGCCGCGCGTCAGGCCTTGTTCGAGTACGCCGTTGCGGTAGATGAGATTCAAAGCCAGACCGTCGATCTTGACTTCGCAGGTCATCGGCAGCGGCTTGCCTTCCGGCCATTCGAGGTCCTCCCGCACGCCGTCGTACCAGTCGCGCAGCTCCTCAATGGAGAACACGTCGTCCAAGCTCATCATCCGAGAAGGGTGACGGACTGACACGAAATCATTGGAAAACGCTCCGCCGACACGGTGCGTGGGCGATTGCGGGGAATCCAGCGACGGGAATGCGGCTTCCAAGCGTTGCAGGCAGCGCATGCGCGCGTCATAGGCGGCATCCGAGGAAACCGGCGAATCGTCGATATAGTAGGCGACCTGGTCGCTTTCCACCCAAGCGGCGACCTTCGCCCACAGCCGTGCCGCCGCATCCGCATCCATGGCACCGACATCGAGGCGGTCGAGCCGCAGCGCATCTTCGTCATCGGGCTGGAGAGCGGCAATCCATGCCACCGTGCCGGGCGCGAACCGGCGGGTCCCCTCATCTGCGGCCACCGGAACGCTGCTCCCCGGATGCGTGCCGCCAGCTTCGGCAGTCTCCGGCGCATCAAAATCCCACGCCAACTGCTCGCTTTCAGTCTCGCGCTTGCCATCAGCAGCATTCATCGCCCAGCCCACCAATCATCGGTTCAAGACAGGATGTCGAGCACCTCTGTCGTTCGTTCTATCGTTCTTCGATGATAGTCGACGCCCGTCACCGGCTTGCCATGCCTGTCATGCCACGCGATCATGTCACGACAAGCACGGCACAGTCTTCTCAGCTGCAGGAAACCGTTCAAGCGCTCAATGACCGCAGGAACTGTGCCTGAACCATGTCGATATTGTCGCCCATACCATCGTTCAAACGTGCCGCCGCGATTGACAGTGTGCGTGCGGGAACGAACATGCCTTGGTCAACACACAAGCGTGCCGCCTCCCGCACAATCGCAGCGACTTCAGTGTGCGGCCAAACCGGCAGGTCATGTTCCGCGAGCACAGCCGCCGCTTGGGCGACGTCATGCGGGACGGGAATGCACTGCGAGCGAGCGCGCTCAGTGAGTTCCTCAAGTTCCGCAGGAAGCGTGGCGATCTGGCCGGGCGCGATATGCGCTGCCATGAGATACGCTGCAGCGGCGGTGTCGAAACGGTCACGCATCCATTCGGCGTACGCGAAACGGTAATATGCGAAAGCGGCATCATCGCGGTCAAGTGCCACGCGCAACGCGTTGAGGCATGCCGCCCGGGCCGAATCCCAATCCTCATCGCGGGCAAGCTGCACCGCCAGTTTCATATGCGACAGCGGATAGGCTGGCGCATATGAGACCATCGCGTTGAGATGTGGCAACGCAGCCTTAACGCCTTTGATTTGTGAGAGAATATCCGCCAATTCCACGTGCGCGTAGAACAGGTTGTCGGGGATGAGTACCGTCCGCTCCCCTGTTGTGGCGAACAGCCGATTGTAGACGACGCGTTCCGCATACGAGTTGAAATACCGCGGTACGCCGTTGCTTTGCGCATATAGGGTATCGAGTTTCGCCACAGCGGATTCTTGCAGTTCTACCGCTTGTTCGGCTTGGCCGGAGAAGAACAGGTCGCGCGCCTTGCTGCGTTCATCATCTAACTGTTTGGCCAGCGTGAAATCGAAGTCCGGGGTATCGTTGCCGTCGATCAGCGCTGCGGTGACTTGCGGGGCAAGTTCTGACAGTTCCGGATCGCCTACCCGTTCGACAATACGCATCGCCTGTTGGGCTTTGGCCACGGACGGCATGATCTCGTCAGCAGCCAGACGGTGGAAGTCGGTGACTGCCCGTTGCAACAGGTCGACACGTTGGATGGACAGTCCGGTGGCGTCGCCACAGCCCAGGATGCGGCTTGCCGATGGGTCGAACCGGGTTTCTGAGAACTCCGGCTCCTGTTGCGCGGCGAGAGGGCTGTATTTCGCGTCACGCAAATCGAAATCGACGTTGACCGGATGCATTGCACCATGCGCATCAACGTCCATAACCGCGTCGAACAAACGGTAGGTGGCAATCGGGTCGTTGAGCCCGTGCTCCTGGACGCGTTGGAGGAACGCGTCACGGTGGAACGTGACGGCCACCATATGACGGACGGTCGGGTTGCTGCGCAGTACGCTCAACGGGTCATTGCGGTTACGATCGCTTCCGTTCGCATCAGGCGTACCGCCGATGGTGAAGACTTCTTGCTCTTGCGGCTGTCCGGCATGGTCTTGGGGTACGCTGAAGGCGGTTTCATCGATATCCGCCCCGGACATCAGCGTTTCAAATTCTTGATCGACATCAGCAGCCGACGTCTCTTCATGGCGTTCAGTCTGGTCGTCTTGGGATTGTTCCCCGCTCGTAGCCGGCATGGAAGCCTCCTGCGAGGGGTGGGACGGCCCGGATACCGGTTTGCCGCCACGGGTTTCCCCGCCATCGTACGGTGGTTCACCGCGCATGGTGGATGCCAGCGAGGGGTCGCCGTGGATATCGCCGTCTTTCGGCGCGGATTTGCTTCCCATCACCGTGCCGGTATCTTGCGAGCGCATCCGTTCGAACGCTTTCAAAGCGTCGCTCATCAGTTTGGTGATGGCGGAATCCTGTTCTGCGACGGCTTCCTCCAGTCCGATGGAATCGATGTACACGGTGACTTGCTGGACTCGTGGGTCTGCACAGAACGCGATGGTGGCCATCATCAGGCCGACACGCAGATTGTATGCCGCGCTTATCGCCGCCCGGTCAGGTTCTTCGAGTTTGATCCAATCGTGTGTGGTCCCGCTGTATTTGCTTTTCGGCATCATGGCGGCACCGGCGGTGGTGAATGCCAGCGCCACGTTACCGTCCGTAAGATTCGTGCGGAATTCGACGTCAAAACGGTATGGCAGTCTCATACTGCGCAAGAGCAGCGCAAGGGTCTGCCGGTATACCCATTCGGAGCCGGAGCCATTCGTGACGGCCGATGCCGCTGTGGGGTCGGGGAAGTCGTGGGCGGTTTGTTGTGCCGCCTGCCGCGCGATGCGCATGATGTTGCGTAGCGGGGCGACACCGTCATCATGCAGCGGGTCGAGCATGGTCCGGTCGTCGGCGCGTAGCGCGATCAGGGCCGGATCGTCAAGAAGCGCCATGTCAATCTGGGCTGCTTGGGCCCGGGTGACGTTGTCTTCAATGGGCTGCTGGCCGACCCGTGCGTTGCGTTCCAGCACGGCGCTTACTGCCGCGAACCGGTTGAGCCCGCCTTCGATGATCAGCGACGCCAATGCGGGCGAGAATTCCAGTGAGGCATCCCAAGAGAAGAAGTAGCTGCCGGAATAGCTGGACGTGTACAGGTGCAACGGTTCGGCGCCGTGTACCGCTTCAAGGCCGGCGACGGGTTGTAATGCCCCAGATTCGCGCATCACATCCGCGAAATAGTCCTCCAACCCGGACACGCGCATGCCGTGTGCTCGTGATTCCAAGGTGTCGCGTACACTTCTGCGGATTGCTCCGATAGGCGCCTCGCGGTTGAGCCGGCGGAAGATGTTGCCTGACCCGAATCCCATGAGCAGTCCGTTGATTTGGGGAAGCAGGTATGCGGTGAAGAAAGCGATGGCGATGGCGTCACGGTATTCCAGGTCGCACCGCATCTGCTGAGGAAGGTCGGCACGCAACTGTTCGAGCGTGTACCGGTTGTTGCGTTTGATCCAGGACGCGAGCCACATCATGCGCCCGTCTTCTCCACGCCCGACGACGCTGCCTTGGATGACGTCGATCGTGTGCGCGTCTTGGGTTTGGCCGAGCAGATCTTTCAGATGTGTTACGGCTGCGGCGGGCACGGTAGGCGTGGCACCGAGTCGGGTGTCATCCGGTAACCGTGATTCGCCGTCTTTGCCGAACATGAATCGTACTTCAGCGCTTTGGATATCCATATGCGGGTCTGTTCCGGCGAAAACACGGCCCCGATCATCTGCGAGCGCGACTTGCGCGAAATGCGTGTCGTCAAGGAACATGCCGAGGGAGAATGCACGGCCGTGGGTCTGCGGCAGTTGCACCCAGCCGAGGTCGACACCGTTGGGTGTGCCCGCGAGGCGGCTGTATGTGTGGCGTTTGATGAGCGGGTTGAGGGTGATGGCATGACGTTTGAGTTCGTCGAGCATGGTGTCGGCTTGCGATGCTGTGCCTGGGCCGGAGGTTGTGTCGTGTTGTGGTTGCACGGGTCGGGTTGGGTCGGTTGCGGGCGAAGCCGGTGTCGTGCGACCGGTGACGGATTGGTGCAGCGATTCTTTGAGCTTGGCGAACATGGAGGTGTTGTATCGGCGTCCATTGCCGTTGTGGTGCTTGGTGAATCGTGTCATACCGAGATTGTCCCAATCCGCGCAGACATGGTGGGACGGTCATGCTCTTAGAATAATACCGTGGTATCTGTTCCTCAACGTTTCATGTCCGGCGGTAAACCCCGTGCCGCGTGGCGTTTTGCCGTCCTGTCCGTTCTGATGATCGTGGTGTTGGAAGGCGTGGTGTTCAATCTGCCGTATTGGACCGGTATGGCGGCGAGTACGGATTCGCCTTCCACGCTCAACTCAATGGGTTCGGGCCTGGTGCGTCAGGCTTCCGGGGCGCTTGAGGTCACGGATCCGACGAAAGCGTATTTGCGTACTGCGGTTGATGGCACGTCATCGTATGTGCGTCTTGATCTTGCCGATATGATGGGTTCTTCTGCACGGACCGGTACGACGGTGCTTTCGACGGTGCGGGTTCGGCTTGACTCGGACGGTTTGGCGGGCCGTTCCACCTTGGTTGATACTGATGAGCCCAGATCCTTGTACTTGCATACTGATGCCAAGCGTACGGTCACGGTGTGGGTTCAGGAACCTGCCGGCACTCAAGTGCCATTCTTCGCGGTGCGGCCGAATGTACGGGTGCCGTTCTCGTGTGATTGGATCCGTGTCACGCTGATGGCGGTGGTCGCTTGCCTGCTCGGCTGCTGGCGACCGGGGTCTCGATTATGGCAGGTGCGTGTCGACCCGCATGCGCGCGGCCAACGTCTGGTCGCTGCCGGTATCATGACGGTCATTGGCGTATGCTCGTTTGCCGCCGCAGGGGTGTTGGCCGCGCAGGCAAGACCGCTGGTGTTCCATGCGCCAAGCGGATACACGTATGATTTCGACCAGTATGGCCATGCCGCTGACGCGCTGTTGCATGGCCGTCTGTCATTGGATTTGCAGGTTCCCGAAGCGTTCGCCAACAGCGCAGACCCGTATGATCCGGCATTGCGTGAGCGCCTGTTGGATTCGGGGGTTTCGCCGATTTATTGGGATTACGCGTTCTATCAGGGACACTGGTACTCGTATTTCGGCGTGATCCCAACCCTGTTGCTGTTTGTCCCGTATCAGGCGGCGTCCTCCTTGTGGACGCCTGGAGGGGCGATGCTGCCGTCGGCGAGCGCTGTGTTGGTGTGCATGTTCGGTTTTGTGCTGTTCGCTTCGCTGCTCATGGCCCGTATCGTACGGCGTGTAGCTCCGCAGGTTTCCGTTGCCGCGATGAGCATGGCGTGGGTGACGCTGCTGTTGGGTTCGAACGCCGGGTATTTGTGGTTGCGTACGAATTTCTACTCTGTGCCGATCGCGGCGTCGTTGATGGTCACGATGCTGGGCTTATGGTTGTGGACGTGTGCCGTACGGTCGCAGGATCGTGCCGGATTATGGCGTATCGGGGATGCGCCCGGCTTGTCGATTCCGTATCTTGCTGCGGGTTCGGCGTGTATAGCGGCGAATATCGGGTGCCGTCCCCCGTTCGTATGGTCGGCGCTGCTGATTTTCCCGATGTTTTGGCCGCAAATCCGTGAATTGTGCCGCTTGTTGCGCTGTCATCATGCGCCTCGGGACGCATGGAAGGCTCCGACGGCGGTTATTGTCGCTGCCGGCATTGTCGCCTTGCCGGTGTTCATATTGAATGCGCTGCGTTTCGGTTCTCCGCTCAATTTCGGCAACGCGTATCAAATCACGGTCAACAATATGACGTCCTATCATGAGCCGCTGGAGAATATCCCGCGCATCATCGGCTACTATTTGGCGCTGCCGGTACGTCTGCAGTCCACGTTCCCCTTCGTGGCGGTCAATCCTACGCCGTTGCCGGCATGGGGGTACACCGAACCGATGGTTGCCGGACTGTTCGCCTTGTGCCCGATGACCTTGTTCGTGCTGCTGCTTGCGACGCTCCGTCATCGGATCGATGCCCGAACTGCGGATCTGCTGGGATGCATGGCTTGGCTTGGCGTGGCTGTCATGTGTTTCGACGCGTGCAAGGCGGGTCTGGGATGGCGTTATATCTGCGATTTCGGTTGGTTGTTCACATTCGCCGCACTGCCCGGCTTGGTTTGGTTCGTCGGCGATATGCCTGGGGATGATGCGTCGCTCTCACCGCCAAGCCTGCGGACGCCACGACTGCAAGCCATGGCATGGTGGTTGCGTCGCACGATGATGATGCTCATGATCATCGCTTGCATCCTGCTCTTGTTGGCGTCCTGCTTCACTGCGGGACGTGACGATACGTTGCAACGCACCGCTCCCGCTATGTTCGCGCGCATGCAATCATGGTTCACGCTGGTAGGATGACAGGCATGGGTCTCTTCTCAACGCTGTTTTCCCACGATCACGGTCAAGCCCGGCCGCGCCCCGACCACGTGACATTCACCTTGTCCCACGCCTCGTTCGCATATGATGACGGGCATGTGGGATTGCGCGATGTGACGGTCACGCTTGATCAGCGGCGTATCGCAGTGATCGGATTGAACGGGTCTGGCAAAACAACCTTGTTGAAACTGTTGGATGGGGCGCTGGCTCCGACCAGTGGATCGGTGACGCTCACTGTCGGGAATGACACGATGACCCCTTACGGCAGGAGGGATCGCAAACGTGTCGAACGACTGGTCGGCCGTGTGCGCCGCGAGGAGATTCCCGAAAGCTTCTACCGTAGCGAAAGCGTGGCGAAAGCGTTGGACGAGCGGATGCGCGCCAACCATATCGCGGACGGTGAGCGTCAGGCGCGAATCGGCTCACTGCTTGCCCAACTTGACTTGTCACTGTGGCGTGACCGGCCTGCTGACGCGTTGGACAGCGAGCATCGTCATCTGCTTGCCGTAGGAGCGGCATTGTGCGCCGACCCGATTGTGCTGGTTGCGGACGAGCCGACCAAGGGCTTGGATGAGGTCAGTACCGCACGTGTGGCGCGAGCCTTGTTCACGCTTGACCGCCAAGTCGTGTTCGCCACACATGACACGTCGATGATCACGCGCCCGGAAATCGCGATCGACCGGGCAATCCTGCTTGACGAGGGGCGTATCGTGTTCGACGGCACACCACAAGACGCGGTGGACGCGTACGCCGACGTGATTCGCCGCCACCGCAACCGTGACATGGCCGTTTGACAGCCTCATCACGAGCAGCGCCCACTACTCGCCAATCATGACGGCTACGGTGTCAAGCACCGCGGCGATATTGCGGGCGAACTGGTCCGGCTGCGGCAGAAGTGAAACCGCAAGATATCCGTTGGTGGTCATATCGAAGAAATAGCCGGGCTGCCCGGTCAGCTTATGATTACGAATCATACGCAACACCACCTCATTCTCATCGAGGACGGATGGGATGCGCACCAACGCGTTCCACCCGCCCTCCATGCGCAGCATCGACACCAATCCGCGGGGATCCTCTTGCAGCATCCGGCGTAACGTCCGAGCGTTACCGGTTACACGTTCCCGGACGCGAGCAGTCTGCTGCTTGGCTTCTTCAAGCATGTCAGGCAGGCGGGCGGCGATGATGTCACTCATCGGCAAATAGTCGTCGGCAATGACATCCAACCGACGCAACGCCTGCGACACCTCGTCTTGTGGGCCGGAAACCTGGATCCAACCGACTTTCGCATGCGGGGCGGCCAGCATTTTCGACAATCCGTCCAACGCGAATGTCAGTACGCGGCGCTCCCCCGCGAGGCGAGCGTTACCGGGGAACGGTTCGACCGGGAAATCGTAGAACACTTCGTCGGCGATGATGGCGATCCCATGGTCGGCGCACAACCGTACGATGCTTTCACGCTCCTCCGGTTTGACGTATGAGCCGGTGGGATTGTTCGGGTTGATGAGGACGAGCGCACGGATTCTCTCGCCTTGTGGGCTTTCCAACGCGGATTGCAGTTGAGCGGTGTCGATGATCCACGACCCGTCGAACCGTTGCTGGTAAGTCATCACTTCAACGCATTCCAATGCGGCAATCGATTCGATCAGCGGATAGCCCGGCTTGGGGGCGAGAATCACGTCGCCGGCGTCGCACAACAATTTCATCAGCCACGAGTAGGCTTGGGAGGTTGAACTGAGCAGATACAGATGCTCCGGGTCGACCGGGCCGACCGTGTTCGGTGCGCCGGATTGCACGGCCTCCTGCGCATGCCGGTCGGTCAGGAAACGCGCCAGCACCCTTCTGGCGGCCAACGGTCCACGCGGTTGGGCGGCATACACCGTGGGAAGGGATCGGGGAGCCAACGCGAATCTGGTCGGGTTCGAATCGTTGAGCTTGTCCAATGCTATGCCGCCGGCTTTGGCGACTTGTTCCGCTTGCGCGATCGTATTCGGGTCGCTGATGTCCACTCGTGATGAAAAACGCATGCCACCATCGTAATCCGCCGCCGCAACGTTGCCTGAACGAATGGCACGCCGGCTGCACACCCCGGAATGCGTGTGGCCCGCCCGAACAGATCCGGGACGGGCCACACAAGCGGTACTGCGGTTGATGGGGAAACCGGTTTTCCGCTACCGTTTACTTGGCGGTTTTCGTGCTGGCGTAGTAGGCGGCGCCGATAATGCCGGCCTCGTTACGCAGCTTCGCCGGGACGATCGGCGTCTTGATGTCGATGTACGGCAGGAACTTCTCACTGACACGGCTGACACCGCCGCCGACCACGAACAGATCCGGGTTGAAGTACTTTTCCATAAGACCGTAGTACTTGGTCAGACGCTTCGCCCACTTCTTGTAGCTCATGTCCAGCTGGTCACGCACGGACGACGCCGCGTATTTCTCCGCGTCACCCTTGCCGTTCTGCAGCTCGATATGCCCCAGCTCGGTGTTCGGGATGAGCACGCCGTCATAGATGAGCGCGGTGCCGATACCGGTGCCGAGCGTGGTCGCGATGACCAGGCCGTCTTGACCCTTGGCCGCGCCGAACTGCTGCTCGGCAAGTCCCGCGGCGTCCGCGTCATTGACGACGACGACCGGGCGTCCGCATGCCTTGGAGAATTCCTCAGTGACATCCACGCCGATCCACGACTGGTCGAGGTTCGCCATGAAATCAAGCGGCTTGCCAGGCTTGATCGGGGCGGGGAACGCGATACCGACCGGAGCGTCCTCAGGAACTTCGAAATGCTCAAGCTGCTGACGCACGATGTCGGCGACAGCCTGCGGAGTGGACTTCTCCGGGGTCAGAATCTTCAAACGCGGTTCAGCGAACTCACCCTTCTCCAGATTGACGGGAGCCGCCTTGATGCCGGAGCCGCCGATGTCAACGCCGAAAGCCTGTGCTGTTTCAATCATCTTTGACCTTCCTATGAGGTGATGGGGTGTATGAACCGGTACGGTGATTGTACCGCGCCCCCTATCCGAATACTGCCGCGGCACGCCGAAAACTTGCAAACGCTTTCATCTTGGTTCCCAAGTCTTTCGACGTGCCGCAAGCCGCCTGGTTGCAAACGTCAGTTGAGCGGCGGCATCGGACGCCAATCGGGATCGTGCAGCAGCTTGTGTGAATCCCACCACCCGCGCGCGATAGCGGACAAGCCGCTACGCAGGTGTCCCCCGATCCACCATCACCAGGCGGATGACCTCTTTGACCGCGGTGGCGGCGGTACCCAGTGCGAACAAGGCGGGACGGTAATCGCCGTACACCATGAAATACCGTGCCATATACCCGCGGTTGCGCATGATATGGTATCGGTTCATATCCGATGTGGAATTCAACTGGCGCAACCCGGCGATATCCCAGTTGTCGATATCACGGGTGCGACGGATGATGACATCCTTGACTTCAATCGGATTGGTGACCTTACTGGCCAAATACCCGTACATCGTGTCATCCCAGTAAATGAAGAACCGTCCATCCGGGAAGCCGATCTGTTCGACGATATTACGGCGGAACAAGCCGCCTTCAAAACACATCGTATTCATGATGCGATAGCCGCGTGGACCGAACGCCGCCGGGGCGATCGGGTCGGGAATGCCCAGAGGAACGATGAAATGGTACTGCCAGTAGAACGGGCCGCCATCATAGTCGTAACGGCTGCCTTGAATCACATCATGATATCGCGTCCACGGGGCGAGCTTCTCAATGGCATCCGGCAAGACCGCCACATCATCATCCATCACCCAGAACCATTGGGCGCCCAGCTCATATGCTTTGCGTACACCATTGCTGAAACCGCCGGAGCCGCCGATATTGCCTTCCTGCGGGAAATACACGACGCGATCCATATTGCCTTGCGTATCGGCGATGGTCTGTCCCCATTGGGCGGTGATTGCGGAACTGAACTCCTCAACCATGGTCTTCGTGGTCTCGCTGTGTTCATTGTCCACCACGACAATCCGCCACGGCGCGACAGTCAACGCCTTGAGGGAATCGAACAGCGTCGCAAGCAGTTTCTGTCGCTTATACGTGACGATGACGATAGCCAACTTGTCAATGGTGGCTTTCTTCGCATGCTCTGGTTGTGTCATGCCCACTATTGTTGCACTTCCCCTCACCGAATGGCGAATATGAGCATTCGCTTGCATTTTACTCACGCATAGGGTATTGATGAATGCTGTAAGTTTCAGGGAAGGTGAAAATCCTTACTGGCGGTAACGGTCCACTGCCCGCAATCTGCGGCGGTGACACCACCCAAGCCCGCGACCCGCGTAAGCGGCTGATTCGGTGAGAATCCGGAGCCAACGGTTACAGTCCGGATGGAAGAAACGGAGCTCGCATGAGCATCTTTTCGCATACCCGCATGTCTATCCGCACCATCGTCGACGGCAGTGAGCCAGGGGGCGGCATCACGGAACGCACGTCACCGAAGGACGCGCATTCCACCGGAGTCGGCGATTCAGGCCGCTGGTCCACGCGACGCATCGCCATGTACGCATGCTTCGTCGCCTTATCTATGGCGTTGAGCTTCATTGAATTCCCGCTCATCCCCGGCGTCCAATGGCTGAAATACGACCCGTCCGGCATTGTCGCCTTGGTCGCAGGCTTCGCATACGGTCCGGCAGCGGCACTGATTGTGAGTATTCTCGGCTTCGTACCGCACCTGTTCATCAATCCGTGGGGTACTGTTATGGCGTGGCTTGTCGCGGTCGGCATGTCCGTGCCGGCTGCGGCGATCTACCAACGCAAGCGCACCCGTTCCGGCGCCGCACTCGGTTTGGTTATCGGCACCGTCATCGCACTGGTGCTTGCCATCGTCGGCAACCTGATCATCACCCCGTTGTACGCGCATATGACAGTCAGCCAGGTCGCCGCGCTTATTGTGCCGGCACTGCTGCCGTTCAATCTCGCCAAATACGCCATCAACTGCGTGGTCACATTCCTGGTCTATAAGCCGGTTTCCGAACTGCTGAACCGGTCATCACGCTGACCTCGCGCTCTTTCACGTTGCGGTGATACGTCGATACCGTCGCATCACCGCAACACCGTCGTATTCCATCGTCCACGAAAGACGGCATGACTGCATTCCATTCTTCTTCCGTCCCGCAACCGTCGGCAGATACGCGTGGCAATCACGCGTATGCGGCTCGACTCAGCAACGTACGCTACCGGTACGCAGGATCGCATGATTGGGCGCTTGACGGGGTTACTCTCGATATCACACCGGGCGAATACGTGTGTGTGGTCGGGGCGAACGGATCAGGCAAGTCAACGCTTGCACGTCTGATCGCCGGGCTCTCCGCCCCCGATTCAGGCAGCATTATCCTTGACGGCCATACCGTGTTCGACGCCCAGGGCGCACACGCCGAACAATACCGTCGCGCCCGGCATGATATCGGAGCGGTATTCCAAAATCCCGAAGATCAGATCGTCACCACGGTCACAGGTGACGACGTGGCGTTCGGACCAGAGAACCTCGGTATGCATCGCGACCGTATCAGTGAGCGTGTAGCGTATGCGCTCAACGCTGTCGGCATGGCGGGGCATGCCGGCGACGATCCGACAACCATGAGCGGCGGCCAGCAGCAACGTGTCGCCATCGCCGGTATCATCGCCATGAATCCCGGCATGGTGGTGTTGGATGAGCCGACCGCGATGCTTGACCAAGATGCGCGCATGGATGTGCTTGCCATTCTCGACGCCTTGCACGCGCATGGGACCACCATCGTGCATGTCACTCATCATGCGGATGAGGCGAAACGCGGGACCCGTATCATCGCCATGAAAGCGGGAAGAATCATCTCCGATGAGGCGCCCGCGGTGCAGGCCGTGAACACCAGTCAAGCGGATGATCCCGTACCGCAGGATTTCCGACAACTCCTGCAAGCGAGCGGGCTCCCGGTGACTTGGCTCCACTCGATTCCGGATTGCGGCAACCCATCTCCTCCCCAGACACGTCACAACGGTAATGCCAAGAATCTTACGCGACACTCAGAGCCTGCCATCCGTGTCGACAACGTGTCGTTCACCCCTCAAGGGGCAGACCACCCCAGTGTGCAACGACTGAGCTTTTCTGTCGACTCCGGCGAAACCCTCGCCTTGATGGGCAGTAACGGTGCCGGGAAAACCACAGTATTGAGACTGCTGTCAGCTCTCGCCGTTCCCGATGAAGGCGATATCACCATCGCCGGTGTTCCAGTGGCCACAGACCGGCGGCATTCCGGCGGCGTTCAACGGCTGCCGCAACGGGTTGCACGCTTGTTCAGGCCCCACATCCGACCATTATCGCGTTCGCAGCGTGTCACTTTACGGCATCGGCTCGGTCTGGTCATGCAACATCCCGAACAGCAGCTGTTCGCCGAAACCGTGGCCGAGGATGTCGCCTATGGTCCTCGCAATCTGGGATTAAGCGAACAGGAGGTCACGCGACGCGTCGATGAGGCGCTCAATTTGCTTCACATCAGTGATTTACGCGACCGTTCACCATTCAGTCTTTCCGGCGGGCAGCAACGTCTTGCAGCCATCGCCGGGGTCATCGCCTGCCATCCGGATGTGCTGTTGTTGGACGAGCCGACCGCAAGCCTCGACGAGACGGCGAGCGCACGAATCCGTACTATGCTCGTTGATCTTCACCGTCGCGGTGTTACGATTCTGCTGGTCACGCATAGTGTTGATGAAGCGCGTGCGGTCGCTGACCGGGTGCTGGTGTTGCAAGCGCCGACCAGCACAGGCGACCCCGACACCAAACCGGTTGGGATGGATTCTGCAAGGTCGACAATGTCGAACGCATCATCGCGACAGGCGGTAATGTCCCCTGTTCCGGATCGGGATGATGGCGCACCGATGCATGCCAGAGCCCGTTCAGGGCGTTCCATCATCGGACTGCTTGATGCGCGAGTGAAAGTCGTCGCGTTTCTCGCGTTGATGTTCTCCGCATTCGCGATACGTACGCCATGGCAGTTGGCTATGGGCGCGCTGCTCACCGTCGGTGTTGTGGCGGCGTCACGGATTCGGCCCATGCAGTTGTTCATTCGCGTCCACATGTTCTTGTTCCTGTTCGTCTTTGCTGGAGCGTTGAATATCTTCTTCGTACGAACCGGCACTCCCCTCGCTCATCTTGGGCCGATACCGATTACGGATGACGGTATTCATATTGCGCTGATTTACGCATGCCGGTTCGCTCTGGTGATTATTCTCGGCGCTGTGTTCGTAGAGACTACGACGCCGACCGCGATGACTGACGCGTTTGAATTGTTGTTCTCACCGCTGAAACGATGCGGGGTTCACGTGCAGGAGATCGCGCTGGTCCTCAGTCTTGCTTTGCGTTTCCTGCCGACACTGCGGTTGGAAACGGTCGCTATCGCGCAAGCCCAAGCCGCTCGTGGTGGCAGTATCGAAAGCGGATCTCCGGCTCGACGTTGCCGTGCGATGTGTGCGATTATCATGCCGGTGTTCGCGGCATCACTGCGGCATGCGGACAATCTTAGTCTCGCATTGGATGCCCGGTCGTATGAGGAGGGCATTCATCGTACACACTGGCATGCGATGCGCTTGCAGGCGCGTGACGGCGTGTTCTGCGTAGTGTGCGTACTCTACTTGGTTTCCTTGGGATTGGCGACAATCCTGTGACTGTGCATTGGTATACTGCCGTCAACAGTGCTCGATGGCTTACAGTAATGTGCCTTGGATGAAACCTGTGTCATCGCGGGTATGGTGAGCTGGACAATGAGACAATCCCGCACTATGCGTGGTCTGCCCGGCGGGCAGCGCCCAACCGCTGCCATCGGTATCTACTGCCGGATGCCGTGCCAGATCACGGTCAATCCATGCCATCACCAGTCGGGAAAGACAATCAATCTCTTGCACGGACAGTTCCCTGCCACGCGGGATATGATGCCATCGTTCGATGCACCCTCGGCAGCAGCATGCTGTGGCGTGTTGCGCGGTGAATACGGGATGGCCGTGCCACGGTGTCTGCCTGCCATCCTTGTACGGTTGTGCCGCGCCGACACGTTGCGTGAGCATCTCATAGGCATGCCGCTCAATAGTGGTACGGCCGCGACATCTCGCATACTCGGCATCATGCGCATTCAGCGTGAATGACGATCGGAATGTTGAGCGGGATAATCGCTCCATCGTCCCGGCGACCCACTCGTCACTCGTCATCAGGCTTGAGCCTCGTATCGGTGTTCCTCTCAGTCTGTTCTTGCGCGCGGGCATACAAGTCGTCCGCAATGCGGTACCAATGCTGGACCGTGTTTTCCAAGAAGAAGTAGTAGCGAAGGTAGCCGATAAGCAGCCCGAGCATCGCCAGATAGATAATCGTGGACACGGGAATCGTGGACGGGACAAGCACCATGAACGCGAGTGCGACCAGGAACACGACGATGGTGATCATCATGACACCCAAGTGAACAAGCCGCTCATGTTGCAACCAAGCGAGTTTGCGCTCATGCCATTCCAGCAGCTGTTGTGGATGGTCACCCCGGTCGAGCCGCGCAATGATATCCTGCTCATGGCATGCCGTCCATGCACGCAAATTCAACCCATATTTGTCCTGCGCCTTGCTCATGCGTCTCACGGATTGCTCTGCCGACTCTTCGTTGCTCATCGTCGCATCTCCCTTACTTGCACGCGCACTTCCATCGTACTCTGGGGAAGCGTCGTGTCACCGGTGCCACGCAAAATGTACGCATATGAAAACCCATGATAAGTCAACCACGCATGCGCGAGCCCGTATCAACAACGCCTCGTGTTTGGTCTATCCCGCCGGCTGATTCAGGATTCTCTGATTCAGGACAGTAGAAGATTGTGTTGTTGTGGGTTGGTGTGTCGTGTCGTTGCGGCGGTGGAACGACGTGAGGGTGCACAGCGTTGTGCTGTTGGTTGCGTGTGGTTGTTGTGGGTGGTTGTTGTGGGTGGGTATGCGTGGGTCTCGGGGTATGATAAAACGGCCCCGGCAGGTGTGTCGCCTGTCGGGGCCGTTGTGGTACGTGTTGGTGCGGCGGCGTGCTACTCTCCCACATCCTGTCGGGTGCAGTACCATCGCCGTGCCAGGTCTTCGCTTCCGGGTTCGGAATGGGTCCGGGCGTCTCCCCTGGGCCATGGCCGCCGCAAATCTTCGATTGTCATCCCACAGGCTTTCACGCCCGTGGGGGGGTTGTGGTGGGTTGGGGACCGGATGGTGGACGCGTGTGTGCCGAAGGATCGCAATATGACCGGCGGGGTGTCTCCCTGCCGTCCGGGTGATGCTTGTCCTGCCACCCCCATAGGGGTGTGTGTAGTGTTGCCGTTCGACTGTTAGTACCGGTCAGCTCCACCCCTTGCGGGGCTTCCACGTCCGGCCTATCGACCATGTGTTCTCCATGGAGTCTCCAGACCCCCGTAGGGGTCACGGAATCCTGATCTCGGAGCAGGCTTCCCGCTTAGATGCTTTCAGCGGTTATCCCTCCCGAACGTAGCCAACCGGCCGCGCCACTGGCGTGACGACCGGCATACCAGAGGTTCGTCCACCCAGGTCCTCTCGTACTATGGGCAGGCCTCCTCAGGATTCCAACGAGCGCAGAGGATAGAGACCAAACTGTCTCACGACGTTCTGAACCCAGCTCGCGTGCCGCTTTGATCGGCGAACAGCCGAACCCTTGGGACCTGCTCCAGCCCCAGGATGCGACGAGCCGACATCGAGGTGCCAAACCATCCCGTCGATATGGACTCTTGGGAATGATCAGCCTGTTATCCCCGGGGTACCTTTTATCCGTTGAGCGATGCCGCGCCCGTGCGCCGGCACCGGATCACTATCTCCGACTTTCGTCCCTGCTCGACCCGCCGGTCTCGCAGTCAAGCCCCCTTGTGCGATTGCACTCGACACCCGGTTGCCGACCGGGCTGAGGGGACCTTTGAGCGCCTCCGTTACTCTTTGGGAGGCAACCGCCCCAGTTGAACTACCCGCCAGGCACTGTCCCTGACACGGATGACGTGCCGAGGTTAGACGCCAGGTGTGGACAGAGCGGTATTTCACCTTCCGGCTCCCCGCGGGCTGGCGCCCGCGGCTCACAGCCTCCCGCCTATGCTACACAATCCAGACCTGACGACAATACCAAGGTATAGTAAAGGTCCCGGGGTCTTTTCGTCCTTCTGCGCTTAACGAGCATCTTTACTCGTACTGCAATTTCGCCGAGCTCCTGGTCGAGACAGCGGGGAAGTCGTTACGCCATTCGTGCAGGTCGGAACTTGCCCGACAAGGAATTTCGCTACCTTAGGATGGTTATAGTTACCACCGCCGTTTACCGGGGCTTGAATTCACCGCTTCACCCGAAGGCTGACGGATCCTCTTAACCTTCCGGCACCGGGCAGGCGTCAGTGCATATACAGCGGCTTGCGCCTTCGCATGCACCTGTGTTTTTGGTAAACAGTCGCTACCCCCCTGGCCTGTGCCACCCCCCCAAGGCTCCGCCCGTATAGGACATCACCCGAGGGGGTCTCCCTTATACCGAAGGCACGGGAGTGGTTTGCCGAGTTCCTTGACCAGGATTCGCTCGATCGCTTTGGTATACTCTACCAGACCACCAGTGTCGGTTTGGGGTACGGGCGGCATAGGGCCCTGGCGCCGAAGCTTTTCTCGGCAGAAGGGATCACCGGATTCGCCCCCTAAGGGGCCCATCATCACGCCTCGGCCTTGATGCCCCGCGGATTTGCCTGCGGGACGGCCTGCACGCTTGACCACGGAAAACCACCTCCGCGGCCGGCTACCTGACTGCGTCACTCCTGCGTCGGCCTACCACACGCGGGATCCCAACACCACCCGCGTCCACGCCCCGAAAGGCGCTTCAACAAGCGGCGGAGGTTAGCGCACGCGCTTCGGCTTTGACGGTCCCCAGCCGGTACGGGAATATCGACCCGTTCATCCATTCGACTACGCCTGTCGGCCTCGCCTTAGGACCCGACTGACCCGGGGACGACGAACGTGGCCCCGGAACCCTTGGTCATCCAGCGGACGGGATCCTCACCCGTCTCTCGCTACTCATGTCTGCATTCTCACTCCCCCCACGGTCCACGACACGTTCACACGGCCGCTTCGCCCCATGGGGGGACGCTCTCCTACCCAGCGACCAAGTCGCTGGCGCGTCTTCGGTGGTGTGCTTGAGCCCCGCTACATTGTCGGCGCGGAACCACTAGACCAGTGAGCTGTTACGCACTCTTTCAAGGATGGCTGCTTCTGAGCCAACCTCCTGGCTGTCTATGCGACTCCACATCCTTTCCCACTTAGCACACGCTTCGGGACCTTGGACGACGCTCTGGGCTGTCTCCCTCTCGACGACGGAGCTTATCCCCCGCCGACTCACTGCCGCGCCGCACCTCACGGGTATTCGGAGTTCGGCTGCTGTCGGTACCCGCAACGGGCCCTCAAGCATCCGGTAGCTCTACCCCCCGGAGGCGACACGCGACGCTGCACCTAAATGCATTTCGGAGAGAACCAGCTATCACGGAATTTGATTGGCCTTTCACCCCTAGCCCCAGGTCATCCCCCCGGTTTTCAACCCAGGTGGGTGCGGTCCTCCACGCGGTCTTACCCACGCTTCAACCTGCCCAGGGCTAGATCATCCCGCTTCGGGTCCAGGACACGCGACAAACGCCTTTTAAGACTCGCCTTCGCTACGCATACGCCACACGGCTTATGCACGCCACATGCCACTGACTCGCAGACTCATTTTTCGATAGGCACGCCGTCACCCCACAAAGAAGGCTCCGACGGATCGTAGGCGCACGGTTTCAGGAACTCTTTCACTCCCCTCCCGGGGTGCTTTTCACCTTTCCCTCACGGTACTGGTACACTATCGGTCAGACGGGAATACTTAGGCTCACCCCACCGGTCGGGGCAGATTCACACGGGATTCCACGAGGCCCGTGCTACTTGGGCAGCATGATACCGAGACGACGCGCATACGGCTACGGGGCCATCACCCTCTACGGCCAGGCATTCAATCCTGCTCGCCTCACACGCCGTTTTGTCACTCGGCCCGGCCCCGTCGGAGACCGGACACACACGCCCACAACACCCCACGCGCAACCCCCCGACGGGTATCACACGCGCAAGGTTTGGCCTGGTCCGCTTTCGCTCGCCACTACTCACGGAATATCCTTTCCTGCAGGTACTGAGATGTTTCACTTCCCTGCGTACCCCCCGCACCCTAGGTGCGGTGACAGCCCATGACGGCTGCCGGGTCTCCCCATTCAGAAACCCTCGGATCAAAGCCCGCTCGGCGGCTCCCCGAGGCATATCGCTGCCCGCGACGTCTTTCATCGGTCCCGTCTGCCAAGGCATCCACCATACGCCCTTGCAGGCAACCCCACAACAGGGGGACCCGCAAGACCAACGAACACCGGACGACAGATCATCAACACTCTGCGATCACAAAACGATCAAACAACAACCAGACCCCCAACAAAAAGGGGACCCGGTCGAAATACATCAGTACAAGCAGACCACAACCACGCGACCCCGCAAGGCCGCGGCATGGTCCGCTCGCGTCCACTATCCAGTTCTCAAACCACCACGCCACACCACACGACCCCACCCCCACACAAGAGGACGGGAACCCATGGCGGGCACCTGTACGCCGACCCCCCGACAAGGGGCCGTGGCGGCCAGGGAACCCAACAGCATGCCCGTACCCGCCCCACGGGGAAACCCCGCGGGAACGCAACGACCGTTCCACGCCAGCACGCCCGGCACCCGCAGGGACAATCCCCGCGGCACCATGCCAGGCACTCAAAACATTCTCCGTAGAAAGGAGGTGATCCAGCCGCACCTTCCGGTACGGCTACCTTGTTACGACTTAGTCCCAATCACGAGCCTCACCTTAGACGGCTCCCCCCACGCAGAACTGGTCAGGCCACCGGCTTCGGGTGCTGCCCACTTTCATGACTTGACGGGCGGTGTGTACAAGGCCCGGGAACGCATTCACCGCGGCGTTGCTGATCCGCGATTACTAGCGACTCCGCCTTCACGGAGCCGGGTTGCAGGCTCCGATCCGAACTGAGACCGGTTTTCAGGGATCCGCTCCATGTCACCATGTCGCATCCCGCTGTACCGGCCATTGTAGCATGCGTGAAGCCCTGGACGTAAGGGGCATGATGATCTGACGTCATCCCCACCTTCCTCCGGGTTAACCCCGGCGGTCCCCCGTGAGTTCCCGCCATGACGCGCTGGCAACACGGGGCGAGGGTTGCGCTCGTTGCGGGACTTGACCCAACATCTCACGACACGAGCTGACGACGACCATGCACCACCTGTGAACCCGCCCCGAAGGGAAACGACGTCTCCGCCGTCGTCGGGAACATGTCAAGCCCAGGTAAGGTTCTTCGCGTTGCATCGAATTAATCCGCATGCTCCGCCGCTTGTGCGGGCCCCCGTCAATTTCTTTGAGTTTTAGCCTTGCGGCCGTACTCCCCAGGCGGGATGCTTAACGCGTTGGCTCCGACACGGGACCCGTGGAAGGGCCCCACATCCAGCATCCACCGTTTACGGCGTGGACTACCAGGGTATCTAATCCTGTTCGCTCCCCACGCTTTCGCTCCTCAGCGTCAGTAACGGCCCAGAGACCTGCCTTCGCCATTGGTGTTCTTCCCGATATCTACACATTCCACCGTTACACCGGGAATTCCAGTCTCCCCTACCGCACTCCAGCCCGCCCGTACCCGACGCGGATCCACCGTTAAGCGATGGACTTTCACACCGGACGCGACGAACCGCCTACGAGCCCTTTACGCCCAATAATTCCGGATAACGCTCGCACCCTACGTATTACCGCGGCTGCTGGCACGTAGTTAGCCGGTGCTTATTCGAAAGGTACACTCACCCCGAAGGGCTTGCTCCCAAACAAAAGCGGTTTACAACCCGAAGGCCTCCATCCCGCACGCGGCGTCGCTGCATCAGGCTTGCGCCCATTGTGCAATATTCCCCACTGCTGCCTCCCGTAGGAGTCTGGGCCGTATCTCAGTCCCAATGTGGCCGGTCGCCCTCTCAGGCCGGCTACCCGTCAACGCCTTGGTGGGCCCTCACCCCGCCAACAAGCTGATAGGACGCGACCCCATCCCATGCCACGAAAGCTTTCCCCACACCCCATGCGGGGCGCGGGAGCATCCGGCATTACCACCCGTTTCCAGGAGCTATTCCGGAGCATGGGGCAGGTTGGTCACGCATTACTCACCCGTTCGCCACTCTCACCCGCAAGCAAAGCCCGCAGGATCCCGTTCGACTTGCATGTGTTAAGCACGCCGCCAGCGTTCATCCTGAGCCAGAATCGAACCCTCCACAAAAAAAACAATGCGGAAAGCCAACCAGTGACTCTCTAAATAATTGACGGTCGCCTAATAAGGAAAGGCGACTCGCACGAAAACCCCGACCCCCCATCAACCGCCCTCGCGGACTCCCACGCAGGACAATCAAACACCCCGCACGGAAGCGGGGACCGGACTGGCAATCATTGACTATAAAAAGAAGTAGTACAGACACGCTCTTGAGTTCTCAAACCACCACCACACACCCGCAAAACCACACCCCCCCGAAGAAGGCCGGCCCGCGAGCGGCAGCAAGAGAACAACATACACCACCCACCACACCCACGCAACCCCACCACCACCAAACACCCCACAAACCCCACAAAAACACGGGAAAACACCGGCGTGTCGAAAACACGGGTGCCGATGAAACCTCTCGGTCTCATCGACACCCGGATACCGTCCGTTGCAGCGACGCAACGCACACACGACGCAATGGCGTCCCTACGCAACATAATCCGGCGGCGCATCCTCCCCATCGGCGGGATTACGCCGGCGACGATGCTGCGTCACCGCATCGCGTATGGCGAATCAATACAGTTCGGTAAAGATCTTCAGCACGCGGTCGTAATCCAGCGGCACGAAGTTGTTGCGCATCAGCCGCTCCTGGGTGGTCATCACACGTTCGGCGAATTCGGGCAGATCCTCGCGGGTCACGCCATACTCGTGCAACGCCTTCTTCGGCAGGAGCTTGTTGATCAGCTCTTCAAGACGGTCATAGACCACATCGGTATCGCAGCCGAGGATCTTTGCGAGGAAGGCGTTGAGCGTGGCGATCTCACCATCCGACTTGATTTCCATGTAGTTGCGCAGCACCCCAGTGAACATCGCGTAGTTCGATTCGCCGTGCGGCACATGGTATTTGCCGCCCAGCTGATAGCTCAGCGCGTGTACCGCGGCGCATCCGGCGGTGTCGAAGGCGATGCCGGCGAAATCGGAGGCAATGAGGAAGTCATCCATCAACTCGTTGCGCTTCGCATGACGTTCGGCCGATCCCGCCTCGCCAGCCTCGGTCACTTTCTGATATCCGCCGACAATCATTTCAATCGCCTTGTAGCTGAACATCTTCGTGTATGGGGTGGCGTTCGGCGACAGAGCAGATTCGACAGAGTGCACAAGCGCATCCATCGAGCTTGTCGCGAAGACATGATCGGGCAGGCCTGTGAGCAGTTCCGGAATCAGCACGGCATCATCGGCGAACATCTCCGGCCCGGCGATACCAGCCTTGCAGCCCAGACGCGTGCGGTTCACCGCGGCGATTTCCGTGACTTCGCTGCCTGTACCGCAAGTGGTCGGCACGAGCACCAGACGCACCTTGCGATGGTGGTCCGCCAGATGGTCGATGACGTCATCGATACCATCACCGCCGGCAACGGCGACAATCTTCGACATGTCCATGACGGCACCGCCGCCGACTGCGATGATGCGGGAATACTTGAACTTGGAAGCGTCGGAGATCAGCGCATCGATCATCTCATCGGTCGGTTCCTGGCTACCGTACTTGTCGACAGTGATCACATGGGCGCCGTTGGTGAGGCCGGCGAAGAACGTATCATGCATCACGTCCATGGTGACCAGCAGGTCGTCAGACCCAAGATTGAATTCCTCCGCAAATTCCGCGACCGTGGGGAACTTGTGGATTACGGGGCCAACGGTGAGCTGCTTCATACAAACCTTCTTTCAACGGTCCGCACACACACTGCGGTATGCGGGGGCAATACGCGCATTATCGAACCGAACATTTCACCGGATATGTCCGGCATGTTTCCTGCATGTGACAGGAGCCGGAAATCGTTCAGACATGCGTAGCCGCACTGGTGCGTTCGGCAATCGCAATCCGGATGCATCGCCCGACATCGCCTTCCCGACACGGACCGCGGCATGCGGTAAGGTTGGTTCGCACCATGCGGGAGATATATCGAGGCCCGCGACCAATACGGAGGAAGTCATGGCACTGACCAAGAAACAAACCAAGCAGCTGAGGGCGATGGCCAACCAGCTCAACCCGTTGCTGTGGATCGGCAAGAACGATGTGACCGATGCGGCTGTCAAGCAGGCTGACGAGACCATCGACAAGCATGAGCTCATCAAATGCGTTGTTCAGGATGGTTCCGGTATGACTGCACGTGAAGCTGCCGACCAGCTCGCCCAACAGCTCGGAGCTGACGTCGTGCAGGTGATCGGCAACCGGTTCGTACTGTATCGCGAATCTCGCCGGGACGACGTGAAGAAAATCGTGCTGGTGCGCGAGTAGCGTTCCTGAACTGTATCAATCAATCGAATAATTCATTCAATCCGTTAATCTGCCTGCGGTGAAGCATCCGACGATGTATGCGACGCCGCAGAATCGGATTGAGATGAAGCGTGCTGCTTTTTCGACGCCGCCCCGGACTCGGCCTGCGATGCTCGACCGGATTCTGACGATCCCGGCCGGGCACTGGCTCCGGCGGTTCCGGCGGCCCCGGTAGCTCCGATTCCATGGAGAATCGGCTTGATTCGCGCCAGATTCTCCTTCACTTGACGCTCATAGCCGCGATCGTTGGGACGGTAATATTCGCGCCCGACCAGTTCGTCGGGCATGTATTGCTGTGGTGCTACCGCACCCGGGTAATCATGGGCGTACTTGTAGCCCTCGTGGTTGCCCCAGCTTTTCATGAGCTTGGTCGGGGCGTTACGCAAATACAGCGGAACCTGGCCGATATGCCCGGCGTCAATGTCGGCGAGCGCCTCGTTGATTGCCGTATAGCTGGCATTGGATTTCGGGGCGGTAGCCACGGCGATGGTCGCTTCGGCGAGGATGATGCGCGCTTCCGGCATGCCGATCATGGCGACCGCTTGGGCGGCGGCGACCGTGACCTGGAGGATCTGCGGGGCGGCCATACCGACTTCCTCGGCCGCTGCGATCATGATGCGCCGGGCGATGAATCTCGGGTCCTCTCCCGCTCTGAGCATCTGGGCGAGATAGTGGATGGCCGCGTCCGGGTCGGAGCCGCGCATGGATTTGATGAACGCGGAGATGACATCGTAATGGTCGTCGCCGTGCTTGTCGTAGCGCACGGTCGCCACGTCCATGACACTGCTGACAATGTCCGGGGTGATGACCGCGGGCTTGTCTGAATCCTTCGCGTGCTTGCCGCCGGTGACCGCACCTGCGGCCGCCTCGAGGATAGTCAGGGTTTTGCGCCCATCTCCCCCGCCCATGCGGATGATCTCGTCACGGGCGTCATCGTCGATGGCGACGGTGCCTTCCAGTCCGCGTGGGCTGGCGATGGCACGGTCGATGAGCGTACCGAGGTCGGTGTCGTCGAGCGATTCGAGTTTGACGACGACAGAACGGCTGAGCAACGGTTTGATGACCGAGAAACTCGGGTTCTCCGTAGTGGCTCCGATGAAAGTGACGTCACGGTTCTCGACGCTGGGCAACAGGGCGTCCTGCTGGGATTTCGAGAAACGGTGGACCTCGTCGATGAACAGGACGGTTTCCTTGTGTGAAGTGACCAGCCGTTCGTGGGCACGTTCAAGGACCGCACGCACATCCTTGACGCCCGATGTCACGGCGGAAAGCTCCTCAAAGGCACGCCCGGACTGTTTGGCGACGATGTAGGCGAGCGTGGTTTTGCCCACTCCCGGAGGCCGAACAGGATGATCGAGCTCGGGGCGGTCAATGAGCCTTGCGATTGCGGATCGGCAAGCCGACGCAGCGGCGAGCCATCCCCCAAGCACATGCTGCTGGCCCACCACCTCATCGAGGGTTTCGGGACGCATGCGCACGGCGAGCGGGCGCAGCACATCATCAGGCGCAGCCGCAGCGGCGAACAAATCATCGGTCATGCTTCCACCCTACTCCAATTCGAACAATCGTTCGACTCTGGCGATGCGCGATCGCCCGACGGTCCGATCAGTCCTCAATCTGGCCGTCGGAGCCGATCGGGCCGACATGATAGTCGACGAACACCGTCTCGCCGGTCTCCTGCGTGGCATCGAGATCGACCGTGCCACCGATCGCCCAGTCATGGTCGCCGTCGGAATCGTCGATGATCTGTCGGACACGCCACGTATGCTCCTTGCGTTCGTTCGCGTCATCGATGATGAACAGTTCAGGCGAGCGTGCGGCCGCGTCGATACCGACATACTCGTGCTCGTCGTAGTAGTCTTCGAGCGCATCCTCCCATTCGTGCACGCCGTAGCCCCAATCATGGTCGAGGTCGCCGAGCGTTTCGGGGCGGTCGAGATCCATGAGCTGGATGCGGCGGAACATCGCGTTACGAATAAGCACGGTGAGCCCACGACGGTCAGCAACCACAGCGTCACGGCTTGTGGGCGCGGTCGCGTCAAGCACTGATTCGGCATCCGTTCCGGCATGCTCCCATTCGTCCACAAGACTGGAATCAACAGATCGGACGACAAGCCGCAACCAAGAGATGACGTCGCGCAGCTGATCGTCAAGCATGTCCTGCGGAACCGTGCGTGCGAGCGAACGGTAGGCGTCCGACAGGTAACGCAACAGGGTGCCCTCACAGCGGGCGATATTGTACCGGGCGATGTATCCGTTGAAATCAGAGGCGGTTTCGACCATGTCACGCAGCACCGATTTGGGGCTGAGCATGTAGTCGCCCGCCCACGGCACCGACTGGCGGTACGTGTCGAACGCCTGGTCCAGCAGTTCTTCAAGCGGCTTGGGATAGGTGATTTCCTGGAGGCGTTCCATGCGTTCGTCATAGTCGATGTCGTCGGCTTTCATCTCCTGCATCGCCTTGTCGCGGGCTTGCCGTTGTTGGGCTTTGAGCACCGGCATCGGGTCGTCGAGCGTCGCCTCGACCATGGAAATGACATCAAGCGCATACGTGGGCGAATCCGGGTCAAGCAGGTCGAGCGCGGCGACAAGGAACGGGGACAACGGCTGGTCGAGCGCGAAATCATCAGGCATGTCGACGTCAAGCACGTAATCCGTGGTGTCGTCGTCACGCGGAACGGCTTCGATGAAATGCTCGTCAAGCATAGTGCGGAAGATGTCGTCCGCCAACTGATGCAGATGCGCTTTCTGCTCATCGGTCTGCGCAGAGTCGTCGATGAGCTTGTCGACGCGGGCACGGGCGTCACCGCCCTGGGCGACCTCGTTGAGCACCATCGAATGCGTGATCTTCAGATGCGGGACCAAGGTTTCCGGGGCCGCTTCAATCAGTTTGTCGAAGGTATGCTCATTCCATGTGACGAAGCCCTCCGGCGGCTTCTTGCGCTTGACTTTCTTGAGTTTCTTCGGGTCGTTGCCGGCTTTGGCCAGCTGATGCGCGTTCTCGATCTCATACTCCGGAGCCTCGGCGACCACCAGCCCTTCGGTATCGAAGCCCATGCGGCCGGCACGACCGGCGATCTGGTGGAATTCGCGGGCCCGCAGACGACGGGTCTTGACACCGTCGAATTTCGTCAACGCGGTGAGCACCACGGAATGAATCGGCACGTTGATGCCGACGCCCAAAGTATCGGTACCACAAATCACCGGGAGCAGACCCTGCTGGGCGAGCTGTTCGACCAATCGGCGGTATCGCGGGAGCATGCCGGCATGATGCACGCCGACACCGGTGCGCAGCAGGCGTTGCAAAATCTTGCCGAAGGCGGTAGTGAACTTCGTGCCCTTCATCGCCTCGGCTATGGCCTGACGCTGTTCCTTGGTGGAAACATTGCTGTTGGCGAGCGCCTGGGCGGTAGTCAGTGCGGCATCCTGCGAGAAGTGGACGATGTAAATCGGGGTGTCGCCTTTGCCGACCAGCAGCTCGATGGTCGCCGGCAGCGGCTTGTCGGTGTATTCGTAGGTCAGCGGGACCGGACGCGGGGCGTCGGCGATGATGTCGACATCCGTGTCGGTGGCGTCTTCAAGCCGATCGGCAATCGCATCGACATTGCCGAGCGTTGCGCTCATGAGCAGGAATTGCGTGTCCGGCAGTGTGATCAGCGGAACTTGCCACGCCCATCCACGCTCAGCATCGCCGTAATAGTGGAATTCGTCCATCGCCACGCAGCCGATATCCGCTTGGTCGCCTTCCCTGAGCGCCTGGTTCGCGAGGATTTCCGCCGTGCAGCAGATAATCGGCGCGTCGGCATTGATGTGGGTGTCCCCGGTGATCATGCCGACGTTGTCCCTGCCAAACACCTCGACCAGGTCGAAGAACTTCTCGGAGACGAGCGCCTTGATCGGCGCGGTGTAGTAGGAGCGGCGCCCGGTGCATAACGCGGCGAAGTGCATGCCGAGCGCCACCAGCGACTTGCCGGAACCGGTCGGGGTGTTGAGGATCACGTGATCGCCCGAAAGCAGATCCATGATGGCCTCTTCCTGATGCGGCCATGGGGTGATGCCCTTGGTGTCTTCCACCCAGCCGAAGAAGCGGTCAAAAATCGCGTCGGCGTCAAGATTGCGGCGTTCGCCGTCATGCGGGGCAAGCGCCCCAAGCGATCCGTATCCGTCCGTCCCGTCGGCTTCCAGCTGTTGCTCGTCCTGCGTCATACTCCCGAGTCTAACGCGTACCGTGCCTTGCGGGCGATGGGGACAGCGGAAGCTCGGCGTGCAGATGCCATATGTCCTCAGTATCTTGGCGTCATGTGACGGAATCATCGCATGATAAACGGATACGAGTTTATTCTGCGATTGGGATGATAGTACCCAACAGCCGTGCTACCAAGTAGTCGCACGCCGGCCTGATATCGCAGACATTGACGGATCGATGGAATGATATCTGGTTGCTATGCAACAGGTGAGTCGCAGGACGAGCCAGTTGAGACGGAAACGGAGGCGGGACAGCCGGTACTGAGCCGTCATGAGGCCGGGCAGTTGCACAGCGCCAAGAATCCGGGAGCTTCAGCAACCAAACTGAAGACATCGGTCCGTCATGCGACCGGGGCATCGCATGACGACGGAGTTACCCGAGCACCGAGCCGTTCCCCCCGACCGTTACTCCTCGTCAAGCCGGCGGCGCATTGCATCCGCGTCACAGTTCAGCGGCGGCCAGCTCAGGTCCATATCCCGCAGCGACGTGCGCAGCAGCTCGCTGACAACCGCCCTGGAATACCAACGGTTGTCCGCGGGGACCAGATACCACGGTGCTTCCGGAGTGCTGGTCTTCTCGAACACTTCCTGCCATGCGGCCATGTAGTCATCCCACCGGGCGCGGGCATCCAAGTCGCTCACATCGAACTTCCAGTGCTTGGTCGGGTCGCTCAGACGCGTAAGGAAGTGCTCTTTCTGCTTATCCTTGGTGATCACGAGGAAAATCTTGATGACCGTGCAGCCGCTGTCCACAAGCTCATGCTCGAACTCGTTGACCTGGCCGTACCGAGCGCGCCACACATCCTCAGGGAACGTGCCATAGATATGCGGCATGACGATGTCCTCGTAATGGGACCGGTCGAACAGCGAAATCCAGCCGGGTTTCGGCAGTTCGCGACGGACCCGCCACAGATAATCATGCGCCTGCTCTTCTTTCGTCGGGGCGCCGAAGCCGTGGTAATGGATGCCCATCGGGTCGGTCTGGCTGAACACATGCCGTACGATGCCGCCCTTGCCGGAGGCATCCATGCCTTGCAACACGATGAGCATGCGTCTGGGCGAGCCTTTCGTCCCGTTCGCATACAGCAGTTGCTGATAGCGCGCAACCTCGCTGGAGCTGATGGCGATGAAGCGCTCACCCTGCGCCTTGTTACCGGGAAACCCCGGGGTGGAACCGCCATCGACATCCGTCAGCCGGTCCCCCGGGCGGAATCGCAGAAGTTCAGCAGGCGGCTCGTCCCATACTGAGCTCAGCAGCTTGGATGATGCGTCGGCACGCTCCAAACGATGCTCGATATCGTCGTCATGCCGCTTTTCAAGGATTTCAATGCTGTGCTCGGCTTTGCGCAACGCCTTGCCGATCTGCTTGGGTTCGGTTTTCTTCTTGTCTTTGCTGTCGTTCTTGTTGGCGTGCCCATCCGCGTGTGGTGTCGTGTCTGTCATCGTATGCCTCCTGATACGTGCGGAAGCAGGCCTACCGACGGGCTGCCGCGCTTATCCGCGAGGCTTGCCAAGCCCTTCGATGACACGCACACCCGGCAGGTATGCGAACAGTGCGCCGTTGACGACCAGTTTCGAGGGGCGTATACCGCTTCCAATGAACAGTGTAGGCGTTTCCAGAATGCGCGCGTCGACCAACACGGGCCATTCTGCCGGCAAACCAATCGGCGACATACCTCCGGACTCCATACCGGTGGCGGCTGTGGCGTCGGCCACAGGGGCGAATGAAACCTTGCTGACCTGCAGCGTGTGCTTGACCAGACCATTGAGATCGGCCCGCATGTCGCCGTTGACCAGTGCCGCGGCGAATTGCGGGGGCGCCTTGCGCGTCTTATGAGTGTGGACGATGACGACATTGCCCGCCTGCGCGAGATCGAGCCCATGCCGTGGGCAGAAGATATCCGTGTCCGACTCCTCGTCGAGGTTTTCGCTGACACCGAGGATCTGGGCCGGATCGATGATGCCTTCCGAAGTGAACCGTGTCAGCGCATCCAACACAGGCTGGGCAAGCAGCTTGCTGCCATGCCAGTCGTGGAGTTCCAGATTACCGGTCGTTGTCGTGAAATCCGCCATCGAATCCTCGCTTTCGTGTCCGCGCCCCGGTTGTGGGGCGATTGTGGTTGCGAGCTTAGCGCCGGAATATGCGGGGAAACGCCCGCCGGGACTTGCATCGTATACGTGTTGGTTATGACCGGCGTTCGTGCCCGGGAACTCCGGGGTTCCATCGTATCGCGTGAGCTAGCGCAATCTGGAGGGACATGCAGACACACCGGCCCGGTTGACATGGGATTCCAGTCAACCGGGCCGGTGTTGGTGTGCCAGCACAGCCTGGGCCGGGGTCTTACCTCGCGTCAGTCCGTGCTTGGCGCGGGATGCTGCCCCTTGCCATCGGGGTTTTCGCCACCAGCGCGCTTTTTTACGCGCCCCGGGGCCGACGGGAAGCGGGACCTCAAGATGGTGGCGTTCGGGGACATCCGGGTGCTTCTCGTCGTACCCCTGCATGTACCGAGTCTTCTGCCATTCATGGATGGACGCATTCGACCCGCGGTGATGTTCATGATAGGTGCGAGGCGCACCGCCGCGCGGCAGTTCGTCCGATTCCTTCGCCACCGCGATCTGGTTGACATTGGACGGGTCCATGATTGCAATCGGCGCAACCACTTCCGGCTCGGCGGGGGCCGCGGTATGGCGCTGCATGCGTGAGGGCAGCCATTCGGCGAGTCGGGACAGCAGCCAGCACAACACGAAGTAGATGACCGCGGCGACCACGAGCGTCTGCAGGATGTTGAAGTACATCGAGCCGAGACGACGCGATTCCTGGAGCAGATCGGTGTACATGATGATCGAGCCGAGCGCGGTATCCTTCAGCACGACCACCAGCTGGGTGACTGCCGCGGGGAGCATCGCATAGATGGCTTGCGGGACCTCGACTTGCATGAGGGACTGCGTGCGGGTCAGACCGAGGGCGAGCGCCGCCTCATGCTGCCCGTTCGGCAGGTTGCCCACGCCGGAGCGCACGAGTTCGGCGACCACGGAGCCGTTGTAGAGCACCAGTCCCAAGACGACCGACCAGTAAGCAGGATTTTCCATGCCCATGAAGGCGAACAGACGCCAGAAGAAAATCATCATCATAAGCACAGGCACCGCGCGGCAGAATTCAACGATCACCGCGGAAATCCAGCGCAACGGGGCCGCCGGCAGCAGACGCCCGATGCCGAAGACAATGCCGAAGAGCACGGCACCGATCACTGCGACGAATGCAGCCTTGACGGTCATCCACAGTCCCGGCAGATAGAAGTCGGTCCACGCTTCTGCGTCCAGCGCAGGTTTCCACAGCTCCCAAGAGAGCTGGTTCTCGCCTTGTGGCGGGTTGTGCAGGCGCATCAGGATGAGCACGAGCACAAGGGCAAAGACGATGATTGCCACCGCGTTGGCGATACGGATGCGCTTACGTCCGCGCGGCCCTGGGGCGTCGAACAGGACCGAAGTGTTGGTGTCGTTGTTGCTTGTTGCGTTCGCCATACCGGTCACCTCCGTACCGCGAGCTTGTTGGACAGATACGTGGTCAACGCGCCGAACGGGATGATGAGAATCACGTACCCGAAGGCGAAGGTCAGGAAGATCGGCACGATGAGATCGGCGTGGTATTCAATCATCTCGCTCATCATGGTCGAGGTTTCCGTCGCCACTGATGCCGCCGCGGCGACGGTGGAGTTCTTGAGCAGCGCGATGAAGGTGTTGCCCAACGGCGCGACCGAACCGCGGATGGCCTGCGGCAGGATGACCTGCGTGGCCGCCTGCCAGAAGTTCAGACCCAAGGCGCGCGCGGCCTCAGCCTGGCCGACCGGCACGGTGTTGATGCCCGAACGCAGGGACTCGCATACGAACGCCGCTGTGTACAGGGACAGGCCGGTGATGGCCAGCCAGAAGAAGTTCGTGGCGAAAGTATTCGAGAAGCTGAGTTTGAGCTGCGCGTATACGCCGAGCACCATGAACACCATGATGATGGTCAACGGCATGTTCTTGAACAGCTCGACGTATCCGCTGGCGACCCGGCGCAGTGAGGAAATCGGCGAAATCCGCATGAGTAACAGAATCACGCCGAGAATCGTGGAAAACAGCGCCGACCACAGGGTCAGCTCGATGTTCACCAGAAATGCGCCAGGGATGTCATATTGGCTGAACAGCTGTGCGAATGCGTTCATTGCTTCTCCCCTTCCGTAGGTGTCGGCGGGTTGTATTTGGCGTTCGGCGTATAGGCGACGCCCTTGGTGTTGTCGTCAATCGCGCGTTTCCAGGAGCCGTCCTGGATCATCTCGGTGATGGCATTGTTGATCTGCGACGCGAGTTTCGTATCGCCCTTCTTGATGCCGACGCCATAACGCTCGACGGTGAACGGCTTGCCGACAACTCGCAACCTGCCACGGGACGCCGAGGCGAGACCCGCGAGGATGATGTCATCCGTGGTGACCGCGTCTACGATGCCTGACAACAGCGCGGTCGCGCATTCGGCGTACCCGGGCTGCTCCATAAGCTGCACCTTGCTGGCGAACCGCTCTTTGACCGTGACGGCAGAGGTAGAACCGGTCACCGAGCACAGGCGCTTGCCGTTGAGGTCCTGCGGCCCGTTGATACCGGTTTCGCCTTTGCGTACCAGCAGGTCCTGCCCGGCGACGAAATACGGGCCGGCGAAGGAGACCACGCGCTTGCGGTCATCTGTGATGGAATAGGTGGCGAGAATCATATCGACATCGCCGTTCTGCAGCATCGCCTCGCGCTGCTTGGACGGCGCTTCCTTCCAGATGATCTGGTCCTCGGAATAGCCGAGGCTCTTGGCGATGTATTTGGCAACATCGACATCGAAACCGACATAAGTGCCGGATTTCTTGAAGCCCAAGCCTGGCTGGTCGAATTTGATGCCGATGCGGATCTTGCCCGCCTCGTCGTCAGCGCCGCAGGCTGCTACGGACAGCACACAGGCGACCGTACACACCGCCGCCACGGCCGTGCGCGCGATACGCCCGGCCATACTGCTCAATCTCTTGTTCATAATGCGTTTTCCTTGGTGCCACCGGCGTCCGCTCCATCCCCCGAGACGGTCTCACGCCGATGAAACATGATGGTCAGTGGGTAAGGATCTTGGACAGGAAGTCCTTGGCGCGGTCGGTCTTGGGGTGTTCGAAGAACTCGTCCGGCGTGCCAGATTCGAGGATCTTGCCGTCCGCCATGAACACGACACGGTCGGCCACATTGCGCGCGAATCCCATCTCGTGGGTCACACAGATCATGGTCATGCCTTCGTGGGCGAGTTCGGTCATCACATCAAGCACTTCGTTGACCATTTCCGGGTCGAGTGCCGAGGTCGGCTCATCGAACAGCATGACTTTCGGTTTCATTGCGAGCGCTCGGGCGATGGCCACACGCTGCTGCTGGCCGCCTGACAGCTGGGCCGGCATTTTGGTCGCCTGGGAATCGACACCGACACGAGCCAGAAGATCCATGGCCAGATTCTCCGCCTCATCCTTGGGCATATGACGCACCTTAATCGGGGCGAGCGTGACATTGTCAAGAATGGTTTTGTTGGCGAACAGGTTGAAGGATTGGAACACCATGCCAACTTCCGCTCGCAGGGCGGCCAGCTCTTTGCCTTCCTGCGGCAGCGGCTTGCCGTCGATGCGGATGTCGCCCGAGTCGATGGTCTCGAGACGGTTGATGGTGCGGCACATCGTGGATTTGCCGGAGCCGGACGGCCCGACCACGACCAGCACCTCGCCTTTGTTGACGGTGAGATTGATGTCTTTGAGCACGTGCAAGTGGCCGAAATGCTTCTCGACATGGGTCAGTTCGACCAGCGGATGCGGCTGGCCCGCAGTTATCACAGATTCTTGTTGTTCTTGGATTTCAGACATGGTATCTATCTAACCGGTTCGACCTACCAGAAGCCGGATTGTCCGCAGGATGTACACCGGCTGCATAGACCCGCGATACGCGTATGCCCCGCATCACAAACCAAGTGATGCGGGGCATACGGATATGATGCGCGTGAGGGCTCAGTCCTCGTCTTCTTCCGGGTCGTAGTCGACACCCGTTTCGGCACGCTGCTCGTCCGAAATCGGTGCCGGGGCGCCGGTCAGCGGATCGCGGCCGCCGCCAGCCTTCGGGAAGGCGATGACGTCACGGATGGAATCGGCGCCGGCAAGTAGCGAGACGGTACGATCCCAGCCCAGCGCGATACCCGCGTGCGGCGGGGCACCGTACTTGAACGCTTCGAGCAGGAAGCCAAACTTCTCCTCGGCTTCCTCCTTGCCGATGCCCAGCACGTTGAGCACACGGTCCTGGATATCCACGCGGTGGATACGCACGGAGCCGCCGCCCATCTCTTCACCGTTGCACACGATGTCATACGAATCGCTCATCGCATGCTCCGGATCCTTGTCGAAGGTGTCGATCCAGTCGGCGCTCGGCATGGTGAACGGGTGATGCATCGAAGTCCACTTGGAGTGGCCGACAGCCACATCATCGTCATCCGGGTCATCAGTCGGCTTGAACAGCGGGAAGTCGACGACCCACGTGAACGCGAACTCGTCCGGATGCAGCAGGCCGGCACGGCGGGCAAGTTCGACACGCACCGCGCCCAGCAGCAGCTGGGAGGATTCGCGGGCACCCGCGGCGAAGAACACCGCATCGCCGTCCTCGGCGCCCACGGCCTCCTTGAGACCATTGCGCTCCTGCTCGGACAAGTTCTTGGCGACCGGTCCCTTCAGCTCGCCGTCTTCGGTAAACTGCACGTAGGCGAGGCCCTTCGCGCCACGCTGGCGTGCCCACTCCTGCCAAGCATCGAACTGACGGCGTGGGGTCGAAGCGCCGCCCTTGAACAGCACGGCACCGACGTACGGGGCTTGGAACACGCGGAACGGCGTGTCCTTGAAATAGTCGGTCAGCTCGATCAGCTGGTTGCCGAATCGCAGATCAGGCTTATCGGAGCCATACTTGTCCATCGCATCCTTCCAGGAGATGCGAGGCAGCGGAAGCTTGATGTCATAGCCACGGGTCTTCCAGATCGCCTGGATGACCTTCTCGGCCATCGCGATGACATCCTCCTGGTCGACATAGCTCATTTCCATATCGAGCTGCGTGAACTCAGGCTGGCGGTCAGCGCGGAAATCTTCATCACGGTAGCAGCGTGCGAGCTGATAGTAGCGTTCGACGCCGCCGACCATGAGCAGCTGCTTGAGCAGCTGGGGGCTTTGCGGCAGCGCGTACCAGGAGCCCGGCACCAGACGGGCCGGCACAAGGAAGTCGCGGGCGCCTTCAGGGGTGGACTTGATGAAGGTCGGGGTTTCCACCTCGGTGAAGTCCATGTCCTCGAGCGCGTGGCGCGCGGCCTTCGTCATGTCGGAACGCAGCTTCAGGTTGCGCTGCATCTGCGGACGGCGCAGATCGAGGTACCGGTACTTGAGGCGCACGTCCTCACCCGGCAGCTTGTTCTCGGACTCGTTCTCGAGCGCGGTGGACACCTGGAACGGCAGGGCGTCGGCCTTGGCGAGCACCAAGAGATCCTCGACGACGACCTCGATCTTGCCGGTGGCCAGATGCGTGTTCTCGTTGCCTTCCGGACGCAGGCGCACCTCGCCGGTGACCTGGATGACGAATTCGCTGCGCAGCGGGCGTGCGATTTCCTCGTCATAGATGACGATCTGCACGAGACCGGTGTTGTCGCGCAAATCGATGAACGCCACACCGCCGTGGTCGCGACGACGGTCGACCCAACCGGCGAGCGTGACCTTCTGCCCGACCAGTGCCTCGGTCACTTCCGTGGCGTGATGTGTTCTGTAAGCCGTCTGGCTCATGCTTCCTCTATTCTTGTCAAGTCCTCAGAAATCGGCGGAAAACCGGGTTTTCCAAGCATTTCAGTTTGTTTACAGGTTGACAGTTTGCCGGGCATATACAGTATCCGGCTCCCACGACTTGGCATCAGCCGGGGTCTGATCACCGGTGATGATGTTCTTGACCTCGTCGCCCTTGGCTTCGCCGTCCTCGCTCGCCGCTGCCGGGAACCACACGTACGGGATACCCAGCTTGTCGGCGTACTTGATCTGCTTGCCGAGTTTCGCGGCGGTCGGCGCGACGTCGGCCGCAATGCCGCGGGAACGCAGCTGGTTGGCGATTGCGTTGGCGGCCGGACGGTCGTCCTCATTCCATACGGCGACCATGACCGCAGCCGGGGAGATGCGTGAGGCGTGCGCTCCCGCGGTATGCAGCATGTAGGACACCAAGCGGGACAGGCCGATGGACAGGCCGACGCCCGGGTAACGTTTGCTGCCTTGGGAGGCAAGATTGTCATAGCGGCCGCCTGAACAGATGGAACCGAGTGAATCGGCACCGTCAAGGAAGGTCTCGTACACGGAACCGGTGTAATAATCCAGACCGCGGGCGATTTTGAGGTCGGCGATCACCGAGCCGGGACGGATGCGAGCCGCCTCGTCGACAATCATTGCAAGCGTATCGAGCCCCTGGCGGGCCAGAGCGTACGCCTCGCTGTCAGTGCTGATGCCACGCTTGGCGCACAGGGCGTCGAACTTCTCGGCAAGTTCCTTGCCGTCCGCCGCCGTCAGTTCGGCAAGCTCAAGGCAGGCACGCGCCTGTGTCTCATTCGCGCCGCAGCCCTCGATCAACAGACGCGCGACCTCGTCGGCGCCAATCTTGTCGAGCTTGTCGATTTCGCGCAGCACGCCTTCGATATCCGTCAAGCCAAGTCCGCGGTAGAAACCTTCGGACAGCTTACGATTATTCGCGTGGACAGTCGCCTTCGGCAAACCGAATTCGCGCAGCTGTTCCAATGCGCTGACCATGACCAGCGGCAGTTCGACCTCATAATGCTCAGGCAGGTCACCGTTGCCGACCACGTCGATATCGGCCTGCACGAACTCGCGGAACCGGCCCTCCTGAGGACGTTCACCGCGCCAGACCTTCTGAATCTGCCAACGCTTGAACGGGAACGCCAGCGTACCGGAATGCTCGACAACATACCGGCTCAACGGCACCGTCAAATCGAAGTGCAGACCAAGACGCTCCTCAATCGGCGTGTCGGATTCATGGCCGACTTCCTGAAGACGCGACAGCAGGTAGATCTCCTTGCTGGTCTCGCCTTTTTTCAGCAGACTCGCGCCAGTTTCAACGGCACGCGTCTCGATACCGATGAAGCCATTGAGCTCGAAAACCCTACGGAGCGTGTCAATAACACGCTGCTCCACAACACGTTCAGAGGGGAGCCACTCTGGAAATCCTGAAATTGATGCGCCTTTAGCCACGATTCCCTATAATAAGTGAAGTTGCGGAAAACATGCGACCCAAGTCTCATGGCTTCCGTAACAGCCTCACTACATGAGCTTAAGGAGCTGGCCATGGCCGACGAGAACGTCACCGAACCAAAGAACACCACCGAACCTACCGCGCAGACGACGGAGCCTGGCGCGAAGCAGCAAGCTGGCGCCGCGCCGGCCGCGGTTCCTTCCCCCGCGAACATCAAGCATCACGCGCCGTCACCCGCCGCGTTCGCCAAGAAGAAGCCCTCACACACCCCTGCAGCGCCGGCCGCGCACGTCTCCTATTCCGACGAAAGCGTGAAGCAGGCCGAAGCGTTCGGCCGCGTCGACGACAATGGCACGGTGTACGTCAAGGATGGTGACAGCGAACGCGAAGTCGGACAATTCCCCGACGCTTCGAAAGAAGAAGCGCTGGCACTGTACGCCCGCAGATTCCTTGACCTCAAAGAAAAGCTGGATGTGTTCGCAAACCGTTTGAACTCCGGCACAATCAAGCCCCGTGAGATTGACGAATCCATCAAGCTGCTGGGCGAAGAAACCAAGGAGCCTGCCGTTGTCGGCGATGTAGCGGCATTGAAGGCGCAATTCGAGCAGCTCAAGGCGCAGGGCGCCGCCAAGAAGGAAGAACTGGCCAACCGCCGCAAGGAGGCGGTCGCCAAGGCGGTCCAGGAACGTACCGCGATTGTGGAAAAGGCCGAAACGCTGGCCGCTGAACTCGGCGATAACACCAACTGGCGTTCCACCGCAGATAAGTTCCGCGCCCTGTTCGACGAGTGGCAGGCTCATCAGCGTAATTCGGTCCGCATCGATCGCGCTGACGCTGACGCGTTGTGGAAGCGTTTCTCCGCAGCACGGACAACCTTCAACCAGCAGCGCCGCAAGTGGGCGCAGGCTCGTGACAATGAGCGTGCACAAGCCAAGGCCGAGAAGGAAGCCATCATCGCCGAGGCGAATGACATCAAGAACTCCACCGACTGGGGCGAGACCTCACACAAGTTCAATGAGCTCATGGACCGTTGGAAGCGTGCCGGCCGTGCCGGACGCAGCGATGACGATGCCCTGTGGGCCAAGTTCCGTGAAGCCGCGGACACGTTCTTCAACGCCCGCCAAGCCGACCGCGAGCAGGTCAACTCGTCCGAGAAAGAGAACCTCGCCAAGAAGGAAGAACTGCTGAAGCAGGCCGAAGCTCTGGTACCGGTCGCCGATGAGAAAGCCGCGAAGCAGGCACGCCAGAAGCTCGCCGAAATCCAAGACGAGTGGGATCAGATCGGCTACGTGCCACGTGACGATATGCGTCGTATTGAAGATCGTCTCGACGCGGTTGACCGTCAAATCAAGGCTGTCGAAGATGCCGCGTGGAAGAAGAGCGATCCGGAAGCCGACGCCCGCAAGTCCAGCTTCGAAGAGCAGCTCAACGCGCAGCTCAAAGAGCTTGACGAGAAAATCGCCGCCGAATCCGATCCGAAAAAGAAGGCCAAGCTCGAAGCTGAGAAGGCCACCAAGGAGCAGTGGCTGAACGCCATCAAGTAACCGCGTTCCACTGCACCAGAGCACGAAATCGCCCGGGACCCCGTACCTGTCGGGGTTCCGGCGATTCATATGTGCGGCTTGTCCGGTGCAACAGTACGCAAGAGGGGTGGTCCCGCGTAATGCAGGGCCACCCCTCGTCGCAAACAGTGGCGGTATTAGTGAGAGTTTTACGCCAGTGACGGCATATCGCCGCCGTCAGCGGTATCAGCGGATGCATCCGCCGGCGTTGCGGCGCCGACCAGCTTGTCATCCCCTGACTGCTCACCATCACCGTGTTCGGCGAAATCCTCTCCGGCGAACGTGAATTCACCGAGAATACCTTCACCCTCAGCATCCACGACCACGCGCTCACCATCATGGAGATCACCCATGAGAATCTTCTCAGAGATGGCGTCCTCGATATCACGCTGGATCACACGACGCAGTGGACGCGCACCGAGCAGCGGGTCGAAGCCCTTCTCGGCGAGCAGATCCTTGGCCTTATCGGTGAGTTCGAGCGACATATGACGGTCGAACAGACGGTCGTTGAGCTGCTTGACATCCAGGTCGACGATCTGACGCACCTGCGGCTCGGTGAGCTGACGGAACACGATGATGTCATCCAGACGGTTGAGGAACTCCGGACGGAACTGCTCCTTCAACTCGCTGTAGACCTGCTCCTTCATGCGGTCATAGCTCGTCTCCGTATCCGAACCAAGGTTGAAGCCCGTGTTCGCGGTCTTGGCGATATTGCGGGTACCGAGATTGGTGGTCAGGATGATAATCGTGTTCTTGAAGTCCACCTTGCGGCCCTGGCCGTCGGTCAGATGGCCATCGTCAAGCACTTGCAACAGCGTGTTGAAGATGTCCGGGTGTGCTTTCTCGATCTCATCGAACAGGACGACGGAGAACGGCTTGCGACGCACCTTCTCAGTGAGCTCGCCACCCTCCTCGTAGCCGACATACCCCGGAGGCGCGCCGAACAGACGCGACGCAGCGTACTTCTCAGAGAACTCGGACATATCCACGCGAATGAGCGCGTCCTCATCATCGAACAGGAATTGCGCCAAGGTTTTGGCAAGCTCCGTCTTGCCGACGCCCGTGGGGCCGGCGAAAATGAAGGAACCGGCAGGACGCTTCGGATCCTTGAGCCCCACACGAGTACGCCGGATGGAACGGGCGAGCGCGGAAACCGCCTCATCCTGGCCGATGATGCGCTTATGCAACTCGGTTTCCATGTTGAGCAGCTTCTTCGACTCCGCTTGGGTGAGTTTGAACACAGGGATGCCGGTCGTGCTGGAAACCACTTCGGCGATGACATCCTCGTTCACTTCCATCTTGACGTTGGATTCACCCTGACGCCACGAGGATTCCTTCTCCTTGCGCTCGGCCTCGAGTTTCTCTTGGCTGTCACGCAATTCGGCGGCCTTCTCGAAGTCCTGCTTCTTGATGGCCTCGTCCTTCTCGGCGGACACCTTGGCGACCTGCACGTCAAGGTCCTTGAGCTCCGGCGGGGCGGTCAGGCGCTTGATACGCAGACGTGCGCCGGCCTCATCGATCAGGTCGATGGCCTTGTCCGGCAGGTGACGGTCCTGGATGTAGCGCGCGGACAGCTCGGCGGCCGCCTGCAGCGCACCATCCGTGATGGTCACGTGATGGTGGTTCTCATAGCGTGAACGCAGGCCCTTGAGGATCTCGATCGTCTCGGCGATCGACGGCTCGTGGACCTGGATGGGCTGGAACCGGCGTTCCAGCGCGGCATCCTTCTCGATGTACTTGCGGTACTCCTCGGTTGTGGTCGCGCCGATGGTCTGCAGTTCGCCTCGCGCGAGCATCGGCTTGAGCATGTCGGACGCACCCAACGCGCCATCCGCGCTGCCAGCGCCGACAATGGTATGGATTTCGTCGATGAACAGGACGATATCGCCACGCGTCTTGATTTCCTTGAGCACTTTCTTCAGGCGCTCTTCGAAATCGCCGCGATACCGTGAACCGGCGACCATGGAGCCCAAGTCGAGGGAATAGACCTGCTTGTCCTTGAGCGTCTCCGGGACATCGCCGGCAACGATCTTCTGGGCGAGGCCTTCGACGACGGCGGTCTTACCGACGCCGGGCTCACCGATCAGCACCGGATTGTTCTTGGTGCGGCGGGACAACACGACCATGACGCGTTCGATTTCCTCGGAACGCCCGATCACCGGGTCAAGCTTGCCTGCGGCGGCTTCAGCGGTCAAATTGCGGCCGAACTGGTCAAGAATCGCTGAACCGGTCTGTCCACGCTTGTCCTGGACTCCCCCGGCGTTAGCCAGCTCTCCCTTATTGTCGGTATCCGGGCCGGTTGAATTGCCGCGGATCATATCGATGACCGTGCTACGCAGCTCCCCCAGGTCGACATCCATCTTGATGAGCACCTGCGTGCCAACGCCTTCGCCCTCGCGAATCAGGCCGAGCAGAATATGCTCGGTACCGATATAGCTGTGCCCCAGCTGCAATGCTTCACGCAGACTCAGCTCAAGCACCTGCTTGGCATGCGGCGTGAAGGGGATATGACCATTGGGCGACGCATTGCCCTTGCCGATCATCTCTTCGACCTGCTTGCGGGTATCCTGCAGATTCACGCCTTTGGCGGCGAGCGCCTTGGCGGCCACGCCTTCACCTTCGCGAATCAGGCCGAGCAGCAGATGTTCGGTGCCGATGTAATTGTGCTGAAGGGAGCGAGCTTCCTCCTGCGCCAATACGATCACGCGCCGCGCACGGTCGGTAAACCGTTCGAACATGCTTGTCCTTCCACTGTTGTTTGTCCACTTCACTCTACCGATTCGCGGTGACGTTTCTTCCTTTGCAGGCTCGAATTGCGCTATCAACGCAAACAAGAGGATATGCTTGGAAGAGAAAGCTGCCTCAAGGAGGAAGACATGACGGACAATCTTGTACAGGTCGTCGACCGTACGGCGGACATCGTGGTCGGTGTGGACGGTTCGGACGAATCATTCGCGGCATTGCGTTGGGCGATACGCGAGGCGACCGTGACCGGACAGCATGTCAATGCGGTATTCGGTTGGACGCATTCGTGGGATATGGGCTCGCAGCCTCAGGATGATGACGCGTGGAGTCAGGCGCGCGAACATATGACACGGCGTCTACGCGACTGGGTCAATGAAGCGTGTTCGGATATTGATTTCGACGCGTCGTATCTCAAACTCACTTCGGTGAAAGCCACCGGTACGCATGCGCTGCTCGAATTGGGATCCAACGCCCAGCAGATTGTTGTGGGACGGCGTTCGCTTAACCGCGTGGCACGCTGGTTCCTGGGTTCATTGTCAGCGTCACTTGCCGAGGAGGCGAAGGTGCCGGTCACCGTGGTGCGGTTTGCCAGTGATGAGGAGGCGAGTGTGCAGGATGAGATCGCCAACTCGTTGACCCCGGGCGACGCAACGGTGCATTACGCGCAGCCGCCGATTGTCGGGCTTGACCGCCGTAAGCCGATTGTGGCCGGCATTGATGGGTCGGAGATTTCGAAGCGCGCGCTTGCGTACGCCGCTGATGAGGCGAGGCTTCATCATGCCCCGTTGCATGTGCTGTTCTGCTGGCAGATCAAAGATCTGGATGCAATCCCCGGATATGAGAACGCGGTCGCTCCCCTGCACGTTGCTGAGCAGCGGGCGCAACATCTGCTTGACGAAGTGGTCAGCCAAGCCGATCTCGGTGACGATCTTGAGGTTCAGGCGAACGCGTTCCATATTCCTGCGGCGAAGGGGCTGATCAGCGCGTCGCGGTATGCGAGCCATCTTATTGTCGGTTCACGCGGTTTAAGCGGTTTGGATGCGCATTTCCTGGGTTCGGTGTCGCGTCAATTGGTGAATTTCGCTGAGTGCACGGTGACGGTTGTGCATTAAGCGAAATTCGCTGCTATGCTGTGGGCCACGGCGCAAAGGCTTTGCGTCGTGGCCCACAGCATAGCAGCGATGGCATACCGGCCGACGGTATCAATTATTCCGCCGAGGAATCGCTCTCTAGTGACAGGTCTTCAGAGGCGTCGTCATGCGCTGGTGCATGGTCGGGATCGCCGCTGCCGGCGGCCCCGTCATCCGGCGCCTGCGCATGCCGGTCTTGGGGATGATTGTCGGACGTGTCGTCCCGGGTATCCGAATCAGTGTTGGTATCCGTGTCCGTGTCAGTTTCAGGGAATCCAGCTGCATCAAGATCCCCCATCGTGATGATGGATTCGACGGCTGGGCCTTGATCGGCTTGACGCTCGTCATCGGTCTCCGGCTCGTCGTCGACGACCGTATTGGCGATGATATCGCCCTCGCTGGCTTCTTCAAGCAGCTCGACCTGACCGCGTTCCTCACGCGGTGCCTGGGCGATGACATCGATATGCATGTCATCGTAGGCGGGTTTGGATTGCACCCACAAGTGGGACGGCTCAGGCGGGTCGATTTCCGAATGTTCGCCGCAACCATGGTCGAGAGAGACCACGCGACCGTCGTCGGGACTCCACTTGTTCGCACACACGCCGAACATGCGGTCGAAATCCCCCTTGAGCGGCACAAAGAATCCGCAGGTCGAGCACACGTTGCCGCCAGCGGTTTTCGTGGACAAGGCCTTGGGACCGTGCGGGCCCTCATACCAGCGTTTGGCGGTCTGGTCACGGCCGAGCGGGCTGAGCACATGCCGTCTGGACAGCATGAACGCTTCGACGCTATCCTCGATATCCTGCTGTGCGGTGCCATCATTATCCGTGTCCGCGGTCTGCGTTTGGGATGGCTCCGCAGAATCGCCGGCTTGCGGAGCCTCACCAGCCGTATTCTGGCTATCCGCACTGGTTTCGACGGACTCGTCGTCCTGCCTGTCCACCGATTGCACCGCGTCAGGTTCAATCTGGTGCGTCTCAGTTTGCGATTCGCCAGCAGGCTGTGTCGGACGGAATCCATCTTCGAGCCGCGGATCGTCCGGCTCAGTGCCGATGGAATCGGTGACTGACAGGTCGGTCGGCAGCAAGCGGTCCTTCCACGGCACCCAAGCCGGGGGTACCAGCGCCTTATCCGTCGGCACGAGGGATGACTCGTTGACCGTCCACTCGTCAAGCTCGACATCATGGTACAAGGTCACGGACCATTCCCAACCTTCATAGCCGCGTTTGTTCGACGCGAAGCGGAAGTCGGTAACCTGATCGTCAAGGTCGATGGTCCTGGTCAGATCCCCGACCTGATCAGGCTCGTCAGCCACGGTCTGGGCGATGGAACGCGCCAACGCCTGCGGCGTGACCTGTATACGCTGGCTGTCGTCCTGCTGCGATGTTTTCAAGTCCATAATCATTCATCAATCCTGTACGTCGAAATCATCGGCGACCGCGCGCATGACCGTAGCCAGCTTCCTGCTGTCCGTCGGCGACGGGTAATGGTGGCGGCGCAGGTCATTGCCCGCTTTGTCAAGCAGTTTGATGAGATCTTCAACAATGGCGGCCATATCGTCCGGCTTCGGCCGGGTCGCTTTGACCAAAGACGGCGCCGAGGCGATGGGCTTGACTCCCATCGCCTGTGGTCCCTTATGGCCGTCCACAACGGAGAACTCCACCTTCGCGCCTTTACGCAACGTAGTGACCCCCTGCGGCAGGGCGGCCGCCGGCAGGAACACATCCTTGCCCTGATCGGCGATAATGAAACCATACCCCTTGTTCGCATCAAACCAACGTACCCGTCCCGTGGGCATATCCGCACCTCTCAAACTCCATACCAAGGCAGGCTGCGCCCGCCGCATGTAAACCAGCTTATCAGTGTACCGCATGACAAGGCGTATCAGCTGTGCGCAATGTCACTTCTTCCTGACTTGGCGTTGGTTGTCTTTGCGCCGTCGGTCATTTTTCGGTTTCCTGCCCCGACCGTTTGTTGCCGTCCCAGATGCTGCGGCAGCACATTCCGGCGCGGGCGGGATGGCGGTCTGCTTGGGATCCAACGGCAGTACGACCGTAAGCGTCAATCCACCTCCCGGGGTCGTAGTGGCGCTGATCAAACCGCGGTGCGCTTTGACTACGGACTGGGCGATTGCCATGCCAAGGCCGGTACCGCCTTTCTGCCGCGCCCGCGACGGGTCTGCCGTATAGAAGCGTTCGAAAATCTGCGATTGTGACGCTTCCGGCACACCCGGCCCGTGATCGATGAAACGAATCACCGCGTACGGCACGCCAGCGCCCAGACTCTGTCCGACTTCCGCCGCTTCCAAGAAGGATGTCAGCCCTTTGCCATTCGAAGCCAGCGAGGCAAGCTGCTTGGGGGTCATCGACGCCGGAAGCACGCTCACCCCGACTTCCACTGGCGAATCCGAGGGAGTATACCGGTGAATATTGCCCACGATATTGGTAATCACCTGTCGAAGTCTCGACCCGTCACCGGTCAATGTGATATGTGGAAGATCCTGTTCGTCGAACGCAAGCCATGTCCCCTGCTGTTCGCCGCCATGACGCAGCTGCAACACCCCCTTGGTGATACCGCGTTCAGGATCCAAGGCGTGCAGATCATCGCACGCATCATTGAGCTGTGACGTGATCGGCACCTGTTGGGTGACATCGATGCCGCGACCCTCATCAAGACGGGCCAGCGAGAGCAAATCCTCCACGAGGACCGTCATTCGCGCACTGGACGCCTCAATATGACTGATGGATTCGTCGGCACGCTCCAAAGCCCCCGGCATATCACGCTGCAATGTGTACAGTTCCGCATACCCGTGGATTGCGGCGAGCGGAGTACGCAACTCGTGGCTGGCGTCGGAGACGAAACGCTTCATTTTCTCCGTCGTCTCCTGCTGCTCATGGAAACTGCGCTCAATGCGAGCAAGCATCGTGTTCAGTGAAGCCGCGAGAGAACCGACTTCCGTATTCTCTGGGGCGCTCGGAACACGCTGGCTCAAATCACCCGCGGCGATCTTGGCGGCGGTCTTCTCGATCCGTTTGAGCGGGGCAAGCGTACTTTGGATGACAATCATGGCGATAACAGCGCCAATCAGTACAATGGCGATACTCACCAACGTGCAGTATTTGGTCAGCGTGTTCACTGTATCAATCTGGTCGCTCAGCGACAAGCCGATATAGATGACCCCTTGGATCTGTGCCCCACCGTCAGCGGTTTTCTTCCCCCATGACAGCGCGAGCACACGCCATGGCGCGTTCGCCGCCTGCAGGGTGCTGCGGCTGACCGAAGAATTGTTGGTGGTACGCACTTCAGCGGATGTGGTGAACGGCTCGCCGATGTTCACGTTCCCCATCGATCCGTTAGCCGGCAGACGAGGCACGGATATCACGTCTTCACGCATCACCGGCACCAACGGCGTATTGAGAATGCGGTTATCCGTGTCGCGGATCTGCATGAAATAATCGTTGGGGCCCACACTGCCTTGTTCACTGCTGTCTTTGCTGCGCAGGACATCGATATTGTCGTAGACGAGCTGCGCTTGTTCGGCAAGCTGGGTGTCGGTCTTCTGCAGCAGATATGAGCCGACAAGCTCACGGATGGAGAACGTGATACCCGCGGCGCAAACCGTCAGCAACACCATCATGCACGCGAGCAGTTTCGTGCTGAGCGGAACGGCATCCAGACGTCGGGCAACCATGGTGTGCATGCCGCTGCATCCGCGCACCACCGCGGCAAGCGGTTTGGGCAGGCGCCTGCCGGTATCCGCCGTAGCATCAGGCGGCGCTGGCTGCGGCGTCGACGCGGAATCCCCGCTTGCGGTCTGGGCGCTTTGCGGGGATTCGGGCCGGTGCATGTCTTGTTCGACTCGCATCAGGCGTCTTTCTTCGATGGGGCCTTCGGCGCACGGATCATGTAGCCAATACCACGCTTGGTTTCGATAAGCGGGGTTACCTTATGCTTATTGCCTTTTTCGTCCTCAACCATGACGCCGTCGACTTTCTTGCGCAGATAGGAGATATACGATTCGACAATCGCCGCGTCCCCACCCCAGTCGTACTGCCAGACATGGTCGAGAATCTGCGTTTTGGACAGTACACGGCCTTCGTTGTCCATCAGGTAGCGCAACAGCTTGTATTCGGTGGGGCTTAAATCGACTTGCACGCCGGCACGCGTCACATCATGGGAGTCCTCGTTGATTTCGAGGTCGCCGACGCGGATGATCGGGTCTTCGACCTCCTGATGGCTGGTGCGGCGCAGAATCGCGCGAATCCGTGCCACCACCTCCTCCAGGCTGAACGGTTTGGTCACGTAATCGTCACCGCCGACGGTCAATCCCATGACCTTGTCTTGGGTGTCGTCGCGCGCAGTGAGGAACAGTACCGGCGCGTCAATGCCTTCCTGACGGATGCGGCGGGTCACGGTGAATCCGTCGATATCCGGGAGCATGACATCAAGGACGATCAGATCGGGGTGCACCTTCTCAATGACTTCAATCGCCTCCGAGCCCGAGGCGGCGGTGTTCACTTCGAATCCAGCGAAATGCAACGAGGCGACTAGCAGGTCGCGAATGGACGGCTCGTCATCGACAACTACGATGGATGCTTCAATTGTTTTGCTCATGTCGTCCAGCATTCCTCTTTTCTCTTCGAGTTTCCTGAGAATGTCCTGTGTCTTGCTGGGCAAATCGTTTCAGATACGCTTCGACATCAATGACTTGCGTCGTCTCACCTACCGCACCGCCATCGTTCGATGCTTCACCGTAAGAAGAATCAGCGGACCCGTCATCCTGTGCGTACTGGTGATATTCGTCAATCTCCTGCCCGTCATGACGCGCTGCGGAGGTTCTCGCCATCCGTCTGCTCCGGGCCTGTCGCGCGCGATGTTGTTTGCCACCACGGCTGTGGGCGCCGCGAGCGTTCCGGGCGAGAACGACGATGACTACGATCAATGCCGCCATCAGCACGGCCACGCCCACAAAAATGAGTGTCGACGCCACCTTCGCGCTGCGCGATGTCGAGGTTTCCTTGATTTCCCCGATTTTGTTCATCATCGCGATCGCGGATCCGGACCAGTCAGGAGTACCTTTCTTGGCGAGCGGCTCCTGGGCGGCGGCGGACAGTTCGTCGACGGTCGCCTGACTGGCCAGCCATCGTTCTGAATTGTTGGATACGGCCACCACGAGATTGCCGTCCTGGCTGGCGACCGCAAGCATGACAGTGTTGGGCGAGGGATCCGTCGATTGCAACAGTTTGCTCGCCCACGTGGTCGGATCGTCTTTGGCACTGGCGGTGGTGAACGTATCCAGATAGAGTAGACGTACGGCAACACCGTACTTCTTCTTGGTTTTCACGATGGCGTCAGTGACGGCAGTCACGTTGTCGCCGAGCAGGTTGTTCGGATCGGTAATATCCGTACTCAGTGTGGCCCCTGATGAGGAATCCGCATCTGATGACGATGCCGACGCCGAAACCGACGGGCTCGCGTTGGACGCATCATCGGCCCATACGGACGTAGGATACGCGATGGTGACAACGCATGCCACAAACAGCGGCACCATAATGAACCGTTGGAGTGCCGGTAACACCGCGCCTGTTGCCCGGACGCGCAAGCGTTCCCATCTTCTGACCACATATCCCGTGTGAACGTGAGACCTATTCAACAACCGCATAGGCTCCACTGTAGCGGCCGGTTTCGCCAAGAGCGGCAGAAGCCTCCGGTCTGCACCAACCATGCCAGAACCGTCCTATGACGGCGACAGAAAGGACAATCATGCCACAATACCGCGTTGACAGCGAACACATCCAGTCATCGAGCGCAGCGGTGCGCTCATCCATCGAGCAAATCCGACAAGCCGTGCAAGGCATGTACGCGAATCTTGAGGGGTTGCAAAGTGTGTGGAGCGGCTCCGCATCAAGTCAGTTCGCCGGAGTCATCCAGCAGTGGCGGGCAGCTCAACAACAGATGGACGCCTCGCTTGAAGCGATCGGCCAATCCCTGACCCAAGCATCAGCCGTCTATGCGGACGCCGAAGCGCAAGCGTCGAGACTGTTCACACTCTCCTGACGCTCGCCTGACGCTCCCGGCGCGCGTGGAATGCGGCAATCGCACACGTCGGTATCCGCGGAGCACAACAAACGAGGGGTGCCAACGGCAATACCGTTGACACCCCTCGTGCATGAGGTGAGACGAGCAGTCTACCGATACCGGCGATCAGTAGCCCATGTCAGCACCCTGGGCAGGAGCCGCAGTCTTCGGCTCCGGCTTGTTGGCCACGACGGCTTCGGTGGTCAGGAACAGGCCGGCGATGGAAGCGGCGTTCTGCAGAGCGGAACGGGTCACCTTCACCGGGTCAGTCACACCGGCAGCCATGAGATCTTCGAAGGTGTTCGTGGCGGCATTGAAGCCTTGGCCTTCCGGCAGCTCACGAACCTTGTTGAAGACCACGTCACCGGAGACGCCGGAGTTCTCAGCGATCTGCTTGATCGGGGCTTCGACGGCACGGAAGACGATGGACGCACCGGTCGCCTCTTCGCCGGTCAGCGAAGCCAGAGCCTCGCTCTTCTCGGCCTTCTTAGCGGCCTGCACGAGCGCCACACCGCCACCGGGCACCAGGCCCTCTTCGACGGCTGCCTTGGCGTTGCGCACGGCGTCCTCGATGCGATGCTTGCGTTCCTTGGCCTCGACCTCGGTCGCGGCGCCCACCTTGATGACGGCCACGCCGCCGGCGAGCTTGGCGAGACGCTCCTGGAGCTTCTCGCGATCATAATCGGAATCGGTGTTCTCGATCTCGGAACGGATCTGGGCGACGCGAGCGGCCACGTCTTCCTTGGAGCCGCCACCGGAGACGATGGTGGTCTCGTCCTTGGAGACGATGACCTTCTGAGCGGTGCCGAACACATCGATATCGATGGAATCAAGCTTCAGGCCCAGCTCATCGGAGACGACCTGGCCGCCGGTGAGGATGGCCATATCCTGCAGCATGGCCTTGCGACGGTCGCCGAAGCCGGGGGCCTTGACTGCGCAGGTGTTGAAGGTGCCACGGATCTTGTTGAGGATCAAGGTCGGCAGCGCTTCGCCATCGACGTCCTCGGCCACGATCAGCAGCGGACGGCCGCTCTTCATGACCAGGTCAGCAAGGTGGACGATGTCCTGCTGGCTGGACACCTTGCCCGAGGTGAGCAGGATGTACGGGTTCTCCAGCACTGCGGTCTGGTCGTCGGCGTTGGTGACGAAGTACGGGGCGATATAGCCCTTGTCGAAACGCATGCCCTCGGTGAACTCGAGGTCCAGACCGAAGCGGTTGTTGTCCTCGACGGTCACGACGCCATCCTGGCCGACCTTGTCGAGCGCTTCAGCGATCTTCTCGCCGACTTCAGGATCGGCAGCGGAAATCGTTGCGGTGGCGGCGATCTGGTCCTTGGTTTCCACATCCTTGGCGGAGGCAACCAGTTCCTTGACGATCTCATCGGTGGCTTTTTCGATGCCGCGACGCAGGGCGATCGGGTTGGAGCCGGCAACCACGTTCTTCAGACCTTCATGCACCAGGGACTGGGCAAGCACGGTAGCGGTCGTGGTGCCATCGCCTGCGACGTCGTCGGTCTTCTTCGCGACTTCCTTGACCAGTTCGGCGCCGATACGCTCATACGGCTCCTCAAGATCGATTTCCTTGGCGATGGAGACGCCATCGTTGGTGATGGTCGGAGCGCCATAGGTCTTGTCGAGCACGACATTGCGGCCCTTCGGACCGAGCGTGACCTTGACGGTGTTGGCGAGCTTGTCGAGACCCGCGAGCATTCCCTGGCGAGCTTCCTCGTCGTATGCAATGATCTTTGCCATTGTTCCTCCACATATGGCTACACGGTATGGTCTTCCACCCGATGCCCAAAGTACGCCGACCGTCAGCTGCCGGTTATCACTCTCGGCTTCCGAGTGCTAATTGGGAGATTAGCACTCTCAGCCCTCGAGTGCCAACATCGTCCACGGTATTGCGCTGTTGGCATGAAAAGCGTGTCGATTACAACCAGCGGGAGAACGCACGCGCATGGGAACCATCCGGCCGTTACGCACCATCGCGCAAGCCATCGACGGAACGACTCCCCCCGCTTCTGACGACGCTGAGCGCCGCGTCAGCATCGGTCAACGCCTCTGCCGACACTGACGACGGGCTCAGCATCGGCAGACGGTTTGGGCATGCGCATGGGACAGGATCGCGAATGCGTGGCATCGTGTCATCGGACACGCATGACGGGCGTCCCCTGTCATGAATCCATGAACGGTATACCGGACGATGTCGCGGGCACGATGATTTCTCCGAAACCGGCATCGACCGGCCTCGGGATACTAAAACAGGCGTCCCGTTCGGGACGCCTGCATACCAGACAGGAGAGATTCACAGCTTGGTCACCGTAGTGGCTTGGAAGCCTTTCGGACCATGCTCAACCTCATATTCAACACGGTCGCCTTCATCAAGCTTTTTGAAGCCCTCCTGTTGGATTACGGAATAATGCACGAACACATCTTCCCCTCCCTCGTCAGGAGCGATGAAGCCATACCCCTTGCCGGCATTGAAAAACTTTACTGTGCCTTGCGCCATATCGATCATCCCTTGCATGGGACCAGTCCGACGCCCCATACACGCCAGCACTGCCCATCTGGTGCCCTATTGTAGCGATGGCAAGCAAAGAAACGCCGAACGCTAGTTCATGAGCACAACAACAACCGGCGCAGACAAGTTGGATACCTGACGGACATTGGAGATACCGAGTTTGGCTGCGACATCCTGCGCCGTCGCCACATCAGCCTCGTTCTGATACCACACCACCGATCCGGCCGGCAGGCTGCCGGACGGGTTGGCGGCGACGACATTGGTGTACCCGGCCTTCTGGAGCACGGACGCCTGAGTGGCCGCATATCCGGTTTTCTTTGTACCGTTGACGACACGCACCTGGGTGGTCAGATTCGCGGCGGCAGCTGGCGTCTGCGATTGCGATGGGGAAGCCGAGGGAGACTGCGAGTCCGACGGGGACGCGGACGCCGACTCGGACTCGCTGGCAGACGCCGAAGCCGATTGCGACGCAGACGCGGAAGGTGATTCGGATGCAGACGACTTGGATGACTTGGACGACTTGGACGCGGGCGCTGTCTGCGAGGAAGTCGCCGCGCTCTTCCACGGCATGACCTTGGCGCCTTCGCCCGACATCACCGCCCACACCGTCAGCCCTGCGACCGCAGCGACAACAATCACGATAAGAAACGGCACCAAACGCGCGGCGACAGAGCGATTGCCGCGATGTACACCGACAGGCCCTTGCGGCGGGTTGTCGAACACGTCTTCCGCGTACGACTCATCAGTGTTCCGGTCTTTGCGTGCCATATGCAGTTCCTTCCCAATGGATTCATCATCGAGTGTACATGGTCGGCTGGGCTGTAGGGTCGCAATCGCGTGCACTGTGTCGGATATCCACAGCTTCGTCACGTCATCGGCACGGCAAACGTCCGAATGCGCCATACAGTAGAAGCATGAACAACCCTCATGTCAAAGCGTTGTCCGAACTCGTCGACCCGGGGTGGGCGCGCGCACTGGCCGACGTGGAACCGGACATCCACCGCATGGGCGACTTCCTGCGTGGGGAAATCGCCGCAGGACGGCACTATCTTCCGGCAGGACACAATATTCTGCGCGCGTTCACCATTCCATTCGACAGCATCAAGGTCCTCATCGTCGGACAGGACCCCTATCCGACACCGGGACACCCAGTGGGCTTGAGTTTCTGCGTCGCCCCCGATGTGCACCCGCTGCCCAAAAGCCTCATCAATATTTACAGGGAAATGTCCGACGATCTGGGCGTGCCGACGCCGGTCAACGGTGACTTGACCCCGTGGACGCACCGCGGAGTCATGCTGCTCAACAGATGCCTGACCGTGGGGGTCGGACACCCCAACAGTCATCAAGGCAAAGGATGGGAACATATCACCGACGCCGCAATCGCCGCACTCAACGCACGCACCGACGAGCACGGCAATCCCAAGCCGCTCGTCGCAATCCTGTGGGGACGCAACGCGCAGACACTCAAACCGCTGCTCACCAACGCTGTCATTATCGAATCCCCACACCCCAGCCCCTTGTCGGCTTCCCGCGGATTCTTCGGTTCACGCCCCTTCTCACGCGCCAATCAAGCGCTCGAAGCCATGGGAGCCAAACCCGTGGATTGGGCGCTACCGCCTGCCGCATCACCGGCATACGGACCCGTCGCGGCACCCGCCGGCCCAACAGCAGGCCAGCATCGATGACGCCACTGGCATAAGACGCCCAGCCGCTTACGCTACTATGCTGGAATACCAGTTCGCGGCCACGCGGGTCGCACACCCGACCATCAATCAATCGTTGGAGCGCACATCATGGCATTATTCCCACCACAACCCAGTATCGCGCAACCGATACCGCCCATACCGCAACAGCCGGTGGCATCAACGTCAGCCGGATTGGCTCCGGAGGACCTGAACAAGGCGAGACAACTCGCCGACCGGATCCGCGCACGTTTCGCCCAGACGCTCGTCGGCCAGGATAATCTGCGTGAAGCGCTTATCGTGACCATGGTCGCCGGCGGGCATATGCTTATCGAATCGGTGCCGGGTCTGGCAAAAACCACCGCCGCACAAACACTGGCAACCTCCGTGTCCGGCAGTTTCAAACGCGTCCAGTGCACCCCGGATCTCATGCCGTCCGATCTGGTAGGCACCCAAGTCTTCGATTTCTCCACCCAACGATTCAGCACCCAAATCGGCCCCATACACGCCAATTTCGTGCTGCTGGATGAAATCAACCGGTCCAACGCGAAAACACAGTCCGCCATGCTGGAAGCCATGGCGGAAGGCGCCACCACCATCGGCGGAGAACGCATCGAGCTACCCAAGCCTTTCATGGTGATCGCCACGGAAAACCCAATCGAAGAGGAAGGCACATTCAACCTTCCTGAAGCGCAGATGGACCGGTTCACCATGAAAGCGGTTATGACCTATCCGACCGCCGACGAAGAACGTCAGATGCTGGCTATGCTCACCCGGCGGGGCAGCGATACAGTCAATCCCTCGTTGCTGCAAGGCGACACGTTATCTCTGGCTGATGTCGAATTCCTGCGCGCAGCCGCCCGCCGTGTCCACGTTTCGGACGCGATTATGGGCTATGCAGTTGATATCGCAGCGACCTCGCGTGGAGCGGGAAGCCATCCGATTTCCGGGCTGTCCGCGAACGTCCGGCTCGGTGCCAGCCCCCGTGCGTCCATCGCCCTGATCAGGGTAGGGCAGGCGGCCGCTCTTCTTGCAGGACGCGATTATGTCATCCCCGAAGATATCAGGATGTTCGCGCATGAAATCCTGCGCCACCGTATCCTGCTCACGTTCGAAGCGCTTGCCGACGGTATGACCAGCGATCAAATCGTGGACTCCGTCGTAGCCACGGTACCGGTGCCATGATCGACCGAACGATGGGCGAGGATACGATCCGCCGGAAAATCGAAGCCCTCGCCACTACACTGACATTGCCGACGGTTCGTCGCGCGCTCGGCGTCATTGAGGGTGAGCATCCGTCACATCGACGGTTCGGTAGCGACGACATCATGGATATCCGCCCTTATGAAGCCGGGGATGAGGCGCGCCGCATCGACTGGCGTACCAGCGCACGTTCAGGAAGGCCGATGGTGGTGCAACGACAGCGTCAAGTCACCTCCCGGGTGTGGATGCTGCTGGATACCGGTAAAGAAATGTCCGGCGCGTGCGAAGGCGGCGAGCAGGCCTGGCAGGTCGCAGCCAATGGTTTACGCATGTTCGCCGCGCTCAGTTTGAGACGCTCCGACGATATTTCACTGGTGTGCGCGGACTCATCCAGCATTACCAGAGTGCCATTCCACGGGGGGTTCGCCCAGTTCGAAAGCATGCTTGACCGCGCGTTGGAACAGGCACGGACACATCCACGCAATATGGACGCGCTCCTCGATTATGCGCAGCGTATCAATGATCGCGATGCGCTGATCGTGCTGGCGACCGACGAGCATGCCATCGGCGTTCGTCACTTCGACGCGATTCGCGCCATTACTCGCACACACCCCCTCGTGCTTATCGACGTTTCGACCATCAACCCCTTCATCGCACGGCACCGTCATGTGGCTGACGCGGATACCGGACGGAGACTGCCGGCGTTCCTCCTCAATAGCAGAAGCAGCGGCGAAGTGGACACCCATCGGCAGTATCTTGCCGCGCAACTGGAATCCGAATTGCGTACGAACGGGTCGACGTTGATGCGCGCCTCGTCAAGCCGAGCGATGTTCGATACGTTCGTCCGCACCATTTCCCTGTCGCTTGCCGGGGCCGGACGCACCACCCTACCCGCCGCACGGCACGTTTCCCCATCCACCCACGGAAGGCGCGCATGAACCGCATTCCCATCACCACCGCCGCGGATATCACCATGGCGATCAAACTCGACGACCTCAACCCCGTCGGCGAACTGGACCAGTCCGGCATGCTGACGGCGATGCTCGCCGGCTGTGTTGCCATCGCGTGTCTGCTCATCGTCCTGATTATCGTGCTCTCCCGTCCACGCACCGCACCGCCCCGCGCACCACGCCCGAAAGGCGCCCATCATCCGACCGGCGGCACCCGTGTATGGCATCAACGCATCGACGCGGTCGTGCAACGGTATCATGCGCAAGATATCACTCGCGACCAGGCGTTCACCGAACTCGCAGCCATCGCACGCGAATACGCGTCAGGGGTTTCAGGAACCGTCATGGCTACGCAAACGCTGTCCGATCTCAATCGTGCGACACCGCCGACAACCGGTAAAGAGGGGTTCACCTTGCTTAGGCAAACCATTGCGGCACTCTACCCACCCCAATTCGCCGACGAACGGTACAATGACGCCGCACGGACGACCAGCGTCGAGCAAGGCGCCGAATGGGTGTCCGCTTTGGTGGAAAGGTGGCGCCGATGAGATGGCAATGGCCGTGGGCCGCACTGATCGCCATCGTGGCGGCGCTCGCTATCACCGCCACGGCAGCCGCTTTGACTGCGTGGCATGAACGCCGGACAGCCAAGCGTACACCGGATCTCAAATCGTACAGTCTGGACGATGACCTCAACACCGAATACGCTTCCGAATTGTTCCACCAGTGGCGTTTGTTCGGCCGGATCGCCGCATCGGCGCTCGCTATCGCACTGGTCCTGTCCGTCATCCTGATCGCCCGCCCGTCCCACATCGACGAGGGCACGGAACGTTCGGCAAGCCGCGACATCGTCCTGTGTCTCGACGTTTCCGGATCGACCCTGCCGTACGACCGGCAGATCATCGACACGTATCTCAAGCTCGCTTCCACCTTCCAAGGCGAACGCATCGGCATGAGTATTTTCAATTCGACATCGCGAACCGTCTTCCCTCTGACCGACGACTACACGCTGGTCACCAGCCAGCTCAAGTCCGCGGCATCGATCCTCAAAGGCGTGCAAACCCAGGATGACATCGACAAGATGAGCGACCACGACTACCAGAACGTGTCCGATTGGTTGGACGGCACCCAAAACAAAACCAACGCCACATCCCTCATCGGCGACGGGCTGGTCAGCTGCGCGGCCATGCTACCCGGATTCGCGTACGGCAGCACTGCAGCGGCGGCGTCGGGCGACACCGCCGCCAACAAGGCGCGACGGCGATCCGCTTCCATCGTGCTCGCCACCGACAACGTCGTCTCCGGTAAGGAAACCTACACGCTCAGTCAAGCACTCGACTTGACGTCCCAAGCGTCCATCAGCGTGGACGCCATTTATGCGGGAGCGAAAGAAAGTCTGTCCGATCAGACGACCACCGCCATGAAAACCGCCGTCGAATCGCATGGCGGCACATTCATGTCCCAAGCCGACGGTTCATCGATCGAATCCCTGGTCAGGCAGATCGAGCAGCGTAGCGCGGCCCGCAACGAGAGGGACGCCCAATCCGCCGTTGATGACGATCCCGGCTGGTGGACTCTCGCCCTCGCCGTATGCGTACTCGTATGGCTGGTATTCGCTTGGAGGCTCAGACGATGACTTGGACACTCTCCCCCGCACTCGGCTGGCCTGTAGGATGCGCCATAGCCATCATCATGCTCACCTGCGCGATCGGCGGCATCATCATCCGTGTCCGCACCCGTGGCGCAACCGATCAGAGTGTCAGCGCATGCGTCCGGCGCACGCTGATCTGCCTGCTGGTCGCGCTCGCCGCACTCACCCCCAGCACCGTGTCCAGCACCACCAGCAAAGCGGTCAACGCCACGGACATCGTCATCGCAATCGATACGACCAGTTCCATGGCCGTTAACGACGCGACATACGGCAGCAGCGAGACGATAAGCCGGCTCGCAGCCGCCAAACATGCCGTCCACGACTTGACCGACGCCTACCCGGCGGCAAGTTTCTCCGCAGTACGCTTCGGGGCGAGCGCCTCACTGGACGTGCCGCTGACACCGGACACACTCGCCATCGACAATTGGGCGGATTCCCTGAATGTCGAATCCACGGCGGCATCATCCGGGTCCTCGCTTGACACACCGCTTGACAAGCTGCTGCTGACGCTGAAGGACATTCGCCAACATCACGCGGATGACACCATCGTCCTGGTGCTGATCAGCGATGGGGAGCAGACCGCGACCGCCACGCGTCGCACATACTCCTCGCTGCGACGCTACGTGACCGACGCCCTCGTTGTAGGAGCAGGATCGACCGCGGGCGGCAATATTCCAGCCGACGGATTGGTTGACAGCGCCAACGAAACATGGGTGACCGACCCCGCTACCGGCCAGCCGGGCGTATCAAAACTCAGCCCGGACACGCTCAACACCATCGCCGACGAGTTAAGCGGCAAAGCATCATGCTTGACGCCACGCACACGGTGGCCAATTCACTACCCGCCGCTTCGAAACAGTGGCGCACCGGTATCACTGCGAAAACCAGACAACGCGTCACCCCCCGTGGTCTGGCCTATCGCCATCGCGCTGTGTGTGCTGCTCGCATGGGAACTCGGCGCATGGATCGGCCTGTCAAGGAGACTGCTATGAGCATTACACCACAGCGTTCCGAACATCAACAGTCCGCCCGGAATCATGCGCGAGCCCCGCTCGCCGTGCGCATCATTCTAGCTGTTCTCGCGGTTCTGGCACTCGCCGGAGCCGTCATCGCGATTGCGAATATCCAAGCGCAACACTCCTACAATCAGGCGACCAGCAGTCTCAACGCCAATCTCAAAGCCAGCGCCTCCCCCACCGCCGACTGGTCCACGCTGGCAGCCCGTCAAGAGCAAACCGACGCGCAATTCAAGGAAGCGCAATCATGGCATGCGATCCTTGCCCCGAATCTCAACACGCGTATCGAAACGAACAGCGCCATATCACACACACTGACCGAACGGATCCAAGCCGAACTCAACAACCAGCAGGCCGGATCCTCGTCTGCGCAGGATTCAAACAACACTTCATCGTCAGACCCGACGAACACCCCAAGCCCATCAACCCCAGACGGATTGGACGACAAGCAACGCCGGAAAGTGCAAGACCTGCTCGAATCCAACGCATCAGCCTCCCCATCTCCTTCAGGAAGCCCAACAACACACGGCAGCACACCATCCACCGGTGCCACGGTCAAACCATGGTGACGCGTGCCGTTCGCGCATCCATCCTCTGACCACATTGCCCCGACAGGCGTGCATCACGAGCCTGCATGCGATTCGATGGAAGACATGAACCAACATGTCATCAATAACGCCGGTTTGGCGGCCGCATGCACCTGCCAAACAGCAACCACCGGCACTCTCAATCATCTCGACACCGCGTGCGCGAGCACAGAACGATGTGCCACCGCGCTCACCGACACGGCCGCGCTCGCCGCATCCATCGACTGGCACGGCCAGGCGGCCGCACTCATGCGAGACAAGGTGACGACCGCCATTCGTATGAACGAGGATGTCCGGCAACGTGCGCACGCCCTGCTGGCCATACGCCAGGAGGTGGCCTGATGTCTTGGGAAGTCACTTCGCGGGTCAGAGGCGGCGTACCACTCAGTGTCGCCGATGCACAACAATTCCACGCGTTGATTGCCACACTCACCGACACGTCACGGCAATTCGCCGCCCAATCGGCGGCATGGGCCACGCTATCCGACCAACTCACCCGCACCCGTCTGCACGTCTCATCATGTCCCGTCCACCGTGACTCCTGGCCGGGCGGTTCATTGACCGCCGCGGCGATGCCGAGGCTGTCATTCATCGTCGAACTCTCACGGGCATGCGAAGCGCAGATACGCGCGTGCTCAACAATCGTGCAACACTTGGATGCCTTGGCCCAATTAGTGGCGCGGGCACAAGGATTGTACCTGGATGCTGAAACCAAAGCGGTGCATGCATCCGCCGGCATCCCCACCGACCCGCTGTCCACCGCCTCATCCGTGCTCAGAGGCATGGCGAGCGACATCCTACGGTCCATTGGCGTGGTCGCCACCAGTGACGACAAGTCACAGCCCCTGCTGGACATCCTGCACACCACATCGCCGTATCATCAGGCCTTGATGCGCGGATTCAGCATAGCCGTGCTCGCCGGTATCGCCCGGTCACGCACCATACGACCGGGTTCCGGCATGACGGCGATCGACCCGCTGCACGGCATGCTTTCACGCAACAGTGTCAACGTCGCCGCCGAACACCTCGCATCGATCAGCATGCAGCTCAACGACCGGCGGCAAGGCAACCGCATCGAGTTGAGCAGACGATATCCGGTATGGCAGGTCACCCGGCAGGCTGACGGCATTGCCGGCGCGATTGCGCAGCTTCGTTCCCTTGCGGAGAACCAATACGGCACCGGCGAGGACAACGGATTGTCGTATGCGACCATCGCCATCCAGCGGTATCGTCGCATGGACGGCAGCACAGCGTGGCTGGTTATCGTTCCGGGAACCGACGGGCATGCCGATTCCCCATTCGGTTGGCCGCAGAATGTTGAACTCATGAGTTCGCAAGCCCGGACACGAATGCAGGCGGACAGCACTCGTATGGTTCTCGAAGCGATGGAGCGCAGCGGCATCGGACAAGACGATCCCGTCGCCATCATCGGACATTCTCAAGGCGGTATTGTCGCCGCGACACTCGCTTCGGACAGCAAGTACAACATCCGGCATATCGTCACCGCGGGCTCGCCTGTGGCGAACCATCCCATCAGCGGGGACACGTGGACCACCAGCATCGAAATGGATGATGAACTGGTGCCGGCACTTGACGGGGCAGCCAACCCGGTAGGCGAGCGCTGGCTGACCATTCACGGTTCGGTCGCCGAGACAGTGCACGACAACGGCACGGGACCGGTGCTCGCCGAACCGGTGCCCGAGACGGCAGACGCACGGCAAATGTCTCATCATCTCAAATTCCATCAGGCGGCATATGCGAACGCCGCGGCGCTCGGTTCCGGTGCGGTCACTTCACACGACCGGCATTTCCGGCAGGTTATCGCAGGCGAATTGGAGGAAACCAGTTATTGGCAAGGGCGGATGATGCACTGAGGCAACCGGGGGTGTGCTCGCGGAAAGCCGCCCCGGTTCACGGTTGGAAGTATCCTGAGCAGTATGAAGCTTACTGACATCACCCCAGCAATCGCATTGACCCCGCTTGACGGGCGTTATCATCATCAGACTGCCCCACTGGTCGAATATATGAGCGAGCCGGCGCTCAACCGTGAACGCATGCGCGTGGAAGTCGAGTGGATGATTCTGCTGGCCAACGGGTTCGCCAGCAACGGCAACCAGCCGATCGTTCCGGGCGTCAAGCCGTTAAGCGAAGCCGAGCAGGCGTATTTGCGCGCTATTCCCGAGCAGTTCGGCGCGGAAGGCATCGCCCGTCATGCGGCTCATGAAGCGGTCACCCATCATGATGTGAAAGCCGTCGAATACTATATCGACGATGAGCTTGACAAGGCTGCTGACACGCTTGGCGCCGATACGCAGCTGACCCAGTTGAAAACCCTCGTACATTTCGCGTGCACAAGCGAGGATATCAACAATCTGTCCATCGCCCGTTGCGTCAAGCAGGCGGTCGAGCAGGTGTGGCTGCCTGACGCGCAGGCGATTGTCGACCTGTTGGCCGAAAAGGCGGACCAGTATCGTGATATGGCATTGCTCGCCCTGACCCACGGCCAGCCGGCGACCCCGACGACGCTCGGCAAGGAGCTCGCCGTGTTCGTCCACCGTCTGAACCGTCAGCTCAAGCATGTGCGCGAGCAGGAGTATCTGGGCAAGATCAACGGTGCGACCGGCACGTTCGGTGCACATCTGGCGGCGCTGCCGGACGTCGACTGGATCGCCGTGTCCAAGGAGTTCGTCACCAACCGTATGGGTTTGACGTGGAATCCGCTGACCACGCAGATTGAAAGCCATGACTGGCAGGCTGAATTGTACGGCACCATCAGCCACACCAACCGTATCCTGCACAATCTTGCGGTGGACGTGTGGATGTATATTTCCCGCGGCGTGTTCGCCCAGGAACCGGTCAAGGGCGCCACCGGATCGTCCACCATGCCGCATAAGGTCAATCCGATCCGTTTCGAAAACGCTGAAGCGAATCTTGAGATTTCCTGCTCACTGCTGGATACGCTGTCCGCCACGCTGGTGGAAAGCCGTTGGCAGCGTGATTTGACGGATTCGACCACCCAGCGCAATATCGGTTCCGCGCTCGGATACTCGGTGCTCGCACTGACGAACCTGCTCGGCGGACTCAAGTCCATCCACCCCAATGAGATCGTCATCCGCCGTGAGCTGGATGACAACTGGGAGGTGCTGGGCGAGCCGATCCAGACCGCCATGCGTGCCGGCGAACTGGCGGGCGAGCCCGGTATGGATCATCCGTATGAGAAAGTCAAGGAGCTTATGCGCGGGCACAGCATCGGCAAGGATGATGTCGAGCGGTTCATCGACGAGCAGTCCTTCGACCCCGACACCGCCGCCCGTCTCAAGGCGCTCACCCCTGCAACCTATACGGGTGCGGCATCCCGCTTGGTCGACTACGATCAGCAGTGACATGTCGCCGGCGCGGATTCACGGCTAGCATCGCCGTGCAGCCACACCGGCCCACGCGCGAAGGCGCGTCACCGTATTCGTCGGTGGCGCGCCTTCATGACGTTTCACCCGCCTCCGTCACACCCACACACGCGTAACCATCACGTTTCTATTCGGAAAGACCAGCCGTGCAACATAGCCCAGCATCATCGAACAGCTCCGAGGACAACCGTCACACGACGCAAGACCCGTTGGCGGACAGTCAAACACAAGCCCCTCGCATACACGACACCCCGCCGCAACGGACCCGCGATTTCACCGATCTCCTTCACGCGGCGAGCGCCCTGCTCCTGCTGGCCCTTATTCTTCTGATCGCCGCCAATCTCAACGGCATGACCAAAGGCGTGGAAACCGACGCACGTAACGCAGGGCAGACGCTCAACTGGCTGATGGATGTTCCCACCACTCTGGTGCAACAGTTGACCGCGGTTTTCATTGTTGTCAGCGTACTCATCCAGATTCTGGTGAACCGTGAATGGCTGCATTCGGTCATATCCATTCTCGCACTGCTCAGCGGCTACGCCGGATGCGCGCTACTGAGCGCGGGACTGCACGCCACCGGCAATCTTGATCTTATTTCGGCGCTGGTGTCCAACGGAACCGGAGCCTCGCCCGCTTCCCTGCTGCCGGACATGTATGCGGGGCTCGGCGCATTCCTGACCGTCGCCGGCCCTCGTCGCATGCATACCACGGTGAAATGGGGTTGGAACACGCTCTACGTGGTCGCGACAATCATGGTGATCGTCTCATGGCATTCACTGCCCGGCGTGCTGGTGTCGTTCGCACTCGCACGGTTTATCGGTATGCTTATCCGTTTCGCTTCCGGCAGCGAGAACAAGGGGACTTGGGGGAAGCATCTCGCGCAAGCGCTCAACGATATCGGCATCCACGTCACCATGCTGGAGCGGCGTGACCATACCGATACCGAGCATACGGTCCTGCGGACCAGCGCACAGGATGATCTCATCGAAAACTCGCGTATCTACGACGCGATTGACCGCGATGGCTTGCATTACGTCGTTTCAGTGTTGGATAATCAGCGACGCAGCGCAGGATATCTCAACCAGCTATGGCAGTGGATCAGGCTCAATGGTGTCGTGGTGCGGCGCGACCGTTCCGCCCAAGATGCCATGCACCACCACTTGTCCATGATTCTCGGCTTGCACAATATCGGTTTGCAGACCCCGAACGTCTATGGGGTTACGGATTCGGGTGAATCCTCCATTCTGGTTTTTGACGCGCAAACCGCCCCCCACCCGTTCGACCTGAGCCAGCTTGATGATGCTCAGGCGCGCGCATTGCTCGCATACGTGGATACGGCTCATCGTCGCGGGTACACGCATCGCCGTATCACGCCGGATTGCATCGTCACCATCAACGGGTCGGATCCGATTGTCGCCGGCTGGCAGAATGGTGATTGCGCCAGCAGCCAAGCCAACATCGCTTTGGACAAAGTGCAATTGCTCGCCTTGCTGTGCGCCGTCATCGGTATTGACCGGTCGGTCGCCGCCGCTCGTGAGATCTGGGGCGATGACACGCTTATCGATATTGCCCCGTTCGTGCAGAAAGCCGCCGTTCCGGCCGCGACCCGCGCATTGGACGGATGGGATAAACATTTGCTGGGTATGCTGCGTAGCACGCTCAAAGCCCTGTTGCCGCAGGATGCGGATGAGCCGATGGAGACGGTTGCGCTCTCCCGGTTTAATCTACGCTCCTTCATCGCGTTGACATTGACTATTGTCGCCATCGCCGTGGTCTTCACCCAAATGCGCCCTGATGCGATGATCCGCGCAGTACGCAACGCGAACCCGTGGTGGGCGCTGCTGTGCATGCTATTCAGTTTCGTCGCATGGTTGGGAACCGGGTTGACACTTGCCGCGTTCATGGATCACGGACGACGACGCTGGTTCGGCATCTTCTGTTCACAAGCGGCCTCAGGGTTCACCGCGGTATCCATGCCGGCGGGCGTCGGCCCCGCTTTTGTGAACTTGCAGTTCCTGCGCAAGAGCGGCTATAAGAACACGGCTGCGACCGCCATCATGAGCGCCGTTGTGGTATCTCAAGCGTTGACCACGGTCGTTCTCCTGCTCGGCATCGGTATTTTCTCCGGTCGCAATACGCTATCCGGCATGGTGCCGACCAATACGCTGATCATCGCCATCGCCGTTGCCGCTTTGGTGATGTCACTCGCCATGATCATTCCGCCGATCCGCAAGAAAATCATCACTACGTACCTGCCGATCATCCGCTCGTATGCCCGTCAACTTGTGGAAATGCTCACCAAGCCCAAGGAGTTCGCCATCGCGATTGCCGGAGCAGTTGTCTTGAATGTGGCTATCGGTCTGGGATTCTGGGCTGCGCTGCTTGCCTTCGGCTATCGGACGAATCCCATCGAAACGATGTTCATATTCATGCTCGCCAATACACTCGGATCAGCGGTGCCGACTCCGGGCGGTTTGGGTGCGGTGGAAGCCGCGCTGACTTTTGCGTTCTCATCCGTCGGAGTCCCCGCGGCAGTAGCGCTGTCGGCGACACTGCTGTATCGTGTCTGCTTCTACTGGCTGCGTATCCCCATCGGCGCGCTTGCCATGCACTGGCTTGACCGTCATAATCTCATCTGAATGTGCCGATTTGCGAAAAAAGTGGCGGAAAACCGCAGAAAATAGCCGTGTTTCTCTTCAACGTGCGCTATTATCTACAGTTGACATGGTCTCCAGGAATATGGAGGCCCCCGATCAAGAAGGATGCTTTATGGCATACAACAAGTCTGATCTCGTCTCGAAGATCGCTCAGAAGTCCAACCTGACCAAGGCTCAGGCCGAAGCCGCCGTGAATGCGTTCCAGGATGTGTTCGTCGAGGCAATGAAGTCCGGCGAAGGCCTGAAGCTCACTGGCCTGTTCTCTGCTGAGCGTGTAAAGCGTGCTGCCCGCACCGGTCGCAACCCGCGTACCGGCGAGACCATCAAGATTCCGGCTTCTTACGGCGTGCGTATCTCCGCAGGCTCCCTGCTGAAGAAGGCCGTCGCCGAGTGAGCTGACTGACAGCATCACCCTGTGACATAGGAATGTGAGCGCCCCCGGTCGTAAACGACCGGGGGCGCTCACATTTCACCCGCTTGTGCGGTGTGCGGCAGCGTTATGCAAGCGACTCGGATACCGTATCCGCTTGCTTCATTCGAGCGATCAGCGCTTCGAATCGGGGGGTCGGGCACGCGTCAAACGGGTCAAGCAGTACAACCTCGCCATGAACCGGCTCCGTCAACGTCAAACGGGTCCAATCGCATGAGAACTGCAACCCGTATCGCAATGCCGTCTGGACGAACCGCCCGCGCAACGCCGCCCTGGTATCCCGCGGAGGGTTGTCCACCGCGCCGTTGACATCACGTTCGCCAACCAGAGTCCGCATCATGCCACGGCGAATCAGCGACGGGTATACGTTCCCGTTGACGATATCGTGATAATCCATATCCACCTGTTGGATACGCCACGTATCAACATGCGGGTCATGCCGGCGCATCGCTTCGAACAACCGGTATTTGGCCGCCCAGTCCAGTCGATCGGCGAGCGCATCCACGTCCTGTGCGGCGACCAGATCGAGCAGGTCCTGCCAGTCGGCAAGCACCTGGTCGATATCAGTACGCGGCAGTGACCGGGCAATGGTGTCCCTGTCTGCACGTACCTTCTGCTTGACGATGTCGAGATACCGCTGCTGGATATCCAGTGCGCTCGCAACACCGTGGCGATGCCATGCCGCATCGGTTTCATCACGGTCCGCCGCGAGTCGCACGGTGAACGCACCGGTGATATCACGGCTGATGGCCCGATTCGCGGCATTCGGGTCGGCGAGCGTACAGGAGCCGAATCCTGACGGACGTCCCGCACGTACGCTGGCTTCGATCACGCCGAGGACCAGATGCGTGGTGGCAAGTTTCATGAACGTGGCGAACTGAGAACGGTTGGAATCGCCGATGATGACATGCAGGCGGCGGAATTCTTCAGGATCGGCGTGCGGCTCGTCCCGCGTGTTGACCATAGGGCGGGCACGCGTGGTTGCCGATGAGACCGCCTCGTCGAGATAGTCGGCACGCTGGGAAAGTTCAAAACCATGTCCTGTTGCCCTGCCAGCGCCGGTGAACAGTTGCCGGGTGATCAAGAATGGCAGGAGTTCACGTTCGATGACGGTCAGGGGTACGTATCGGCGCACCAGATAGTTCTCATGGCATCCGAACGCATGCCCCGCGGAATCGACGTTGTTTTTGAACACGTGGACTGTTGCGTCCCGTCCGACACGCTCCCGGATACGCTGTTGAGCCTGATTGGCCAGCTGGCGAATCGCCCATTCGCCGGCAAGATCCTGTGTCAATGTGTCGAGGGGATCTCGCGTTTCAGCGGTCGCATATTCGGGGTGTGAACCGACATCGAGGTACAGCCGTGCCCCGTTACGCAAATACGTGTTGGTCGATCGCGTCTGGGTGACGACCGGCTGGAACATCATCGCGGCGACTTGCCGGGCGTCCACGTGACGATCGACACCGGTGATGGCGACACCATATTCTGTTTCGATGCCGAAAATGCGTGCGCCGGTGCCGAATTGCGGCGAATGCACCGTGTCGGCGCCGTGTGATCCGGCGCGGGTGGCGCTGTCGCGCAATTGCGGCATCACTCACCGCCTTGTTGCACGAAACTGTTCACATAATCCTGCGCGTTGGTTTCCAGCGTGCCGGCGATATCGTCAAGCACCGCGTCAAGCGCATCAACGTGCGTTTCAGTCTGCGCCTGCTGGAGGTCGGCTTGTGTGTCCTCATGCTGTTGTCGGGCTTGGCTGCCGTGCTGTGTGTACTGCTGTGGCATGTTCCGTTCCTCCTATCCGATTGTTGTGTTGTGGACAACACTACCGTTTTGCTTGGTACGCGACATGATATGGTCACATTCCGTCTGCCTGGTCAGTCGTGCAAGTACGGGCGCAACTGGTCGATGAGCAGGCCGTTGCTGGCGACGACATCATTTTCTTCACGCCAACGGATGTCTTGTCCATCCCAACGTGACACTTGTCCTTGCGCTTCGCGGACGACCACGGTGCCCGCGGACACGGCGGGGATATCCCATGAGTGCAGATGCGGTTCGAAATACGCGTCATACGTGCCGTCCGCGACCCTGCACATATCCAACGACACCGGTCCGACACGCTTGATGTCCGCGGGTTTTCCGGCGAGCGCAGCCACCACGTGCAAGGCGCGCTCGGATTCTGAAGGCACGTAGGACATTCCGTAGCTGATGACCGAACCGTCAAGGCTGGCACGCGTGGTGGGGATGATTTTCTGGCGTTTGTTGCCGAACGGGGTGTTCCAGATGCGGATTGCGCCCTTGCCGCGTGCGGCAAGATACGTCAATTCAAGCGCAGGAGCGTGTACTACGCCCAGAATCGGGTTCGCCCCGCCGTGTTCGTCGATTTCGAACAGTGAGATCGTCACCGTCCATTCGGACATGTCGCGCACGAAATTGATGGCGCCGTCGATTCGTCCGACGCACCAATAGCGTTCTCCTGGCTGGCATTGTTGCGGATGATCATGCCAGAATCCGTTGAACCGGTCAAGATAGGTCAGACGGTTCTCAATGAACGGCACGAGCCGGTCGTTGATCGGGAGTGTGGGAGGTTCCCCCGGAACGTCGGGGATATGGGATTCAACCATTGTCGTGGGGCTTGCCTGCGCTTGGAAGGCATGCTTGCCCACGTCTTGGGCGACGCGTGCGGCTTCGAGCGCCAACTGTTGCAGATCCATGTCCTTGTTTCACCTGTCTGTTAAGGGGTTTGCGGTCATGTGTCATACCCGTCGTCGGCCGATGCCGGTCATACCGGCGTACCGGTGCACGACGGAGACGTTCTGGTGGTATCTTACCGTCCATCGATGATGTCGCGCAGAATATCCGCCACGGGTTCGCCCGCAGCCAAGCCGTCACATACGGTGTGTTCGCAACGTTCGCGTGTCCACTGGAGCGGGTTGGACATATCGAATCCGAATAGTGAACCATCCGTTTCACGCACGGTCAGCCGCGACCAAGAGGCTGCGACAACCTGCGGCGCATACTCCCTTACGATATACGCTCTGAGCCAAGCTCGGGTCGAGTCCGGCGCCTGTGAACTCGCGTGTTGTATGAGCGTGTCCGCGTCGGATCCGTCGAGTCGTTCAGTGTGCGGTTTCACCGCGTCGAACAGGGAGGTTTGCGGATCGAGCGCCGCCCACCGTAGGTCAAGCGCCACGATGCGCGGGTCGGACCATGCGGCGTCATTGCCCGATGATGCCAGACGACGACGCATGCGTTCCAATACCTGCCATTTGAGCAGCCATTCCAAGCGTGCGCCCTCCTGCGTCATAGTCAGCCGCGTGTCATTGTCGGCATGTCTGACCGCCGCGACATCAACCAAGGCGCGACGCCACATCTCCATGATCCGGCGGGTTTGCGTATCCGGCCATAGCGGCGTGCCGTGACTGTCCGTACCGTAACGCATGGCGGCAACCTCACATACCGCGGTGAGCAGTCTCGTCTGTATCTGCCATGCAGTCATGGTGCCACCATCGGCGAGCGGCAGCGGTCGCGCCAAAGTCAGGTCGTGCGAGACTTCATGCATGGCGGTGACCGGATCGGACAACGCAACCGATGCCAGTAAGGCGTTCACGTCGTAGGAGTCGTTTGCAGCGGTTTCCAACAGCCACAGCAGCATGCTTGTCGTGCCGAGTTTCAGCACCTGTGGCACATCCATACGGTTGGCGTCGCCGACAATGACGTGCAGTCGCCGGTATTCGTCCGTACTGTGCGATTCATCACGCGTGTTGATGATCGGACGGTCGAATGTGGTCTGCAAGCCGACACGCGCATGAATATAATCCGCTCGCTGGCTCAACTGGAAGCCGGCGTGGTCGCACCGCTCTCCCAACCCCACGCGCCCCGACCCCGTGAACAGTTGACGGGTGACCAGATGCGCGGTCATCAAAGCGGTTACCTGGTCGAACGGCACGGCACGCAGCATCATGTAATTCTCATGCGTACCCCAGCTCGCCCCTTTGCCGTCAACGTTGTTGCGGTGCAGCACAATCGGCTTGCCGGCGCGCCGGGACGCTTCCCGGGCGGCGTGTTGCATCAGCAGGTCGCCAGCATGATCATACCGGACCGCTTCGAACGGGTCGGTGGTCTCGGGCGCCGAATACTCAGGGTGGGCGTGGTCGACATAGATTCTGCCGCCATTGGGTGCGATGATATTGGTGATATGCAGTTGGGGTGCGTCGGTGAGCATATCCGGGCGTGCGGCGGCACGGTCCAACCGGTGTCCACGCGCATCGTTGACCGGGTCTTCCTGCCGGTAATCCCAGCGGATATCGCCACGCGTGCCATCATCAGCGGCAGCGACCACGTCGAAACTCAACCGAACCGGATTCGCGTACCTGTCTGCCGGCCTGCTCACCGCATACTCGGTTTCGGTGCCCATCACTCTGCGAACGCTCATTATTTCTCCTCGATACCGCCATATCTCATCCGCAACCGTGGTTCATGCACGGTCCGCAGTGATTCCGTCAGTGTCCACGACATACCCGGCGGCGGGACGAATCCGTACTACTCGACCGCCTGCAATCCCGTTGATCCGCGACCATTGCACCGGATCGGCATCCAGGACGGCGTCACGGGTCTCGCGGCATTCATCATTCACCGCCGCGGCAAGCAGCTCAACCGTCAACGCGACATCCTCGCCCGAGTCGATTGAGGCTTTGACCGCCCTGGTCTTGGCACGGTCGACGATATTCTTCAGCATCGCCCCGGAGGCGACATCACCCAAATACAGCGGTGACCATACTCCGGAATCGTCAAGGATATCCGCCACATGCCGATGCTCGCCATGCGCATACAGGTCATGGACCAACACCGTGACCAGCGCGGACACGTCAACACCGGGTTCAAATGGCAGATCATCGGTCAGATAATGTCGCACAATCTGGCATGCTTGAGCCTCACCGGGACGGTCGACACGGATTTTCACATCCAACCGTCCGGGCCGCAGCACCGCTGGATCAATCATATCCACGCGATTCGAAGCACCGATGACCATCACATTGTCAAGCCGTTCCACCCCGTCAAGCTCAGACAGGAACTGCGGGACAATCGTCGTCTCCATATCACTGGAAACGCCGGAACCACGCGTACGCAACAGCGAATCCATCTCATCGATGAACACAATCACCGGCCTGCCGTCGGCGGCACGCTCGCGTGCACGTCGGAAAATCAAACGGATCAGCCGCTCCGACTCACCCACATACTTATTGAGCAGCTCCGGTCCTTTGACCGACAGGAACACGCCAGAGGCGACACCCGACCCTTCTGCAAGCGCATGTGCGACCGCTTTGGCGATCATCGTCTTGCCGTTGCCGGGAGGACCATACAGCAGGATGCCTTTCGGAGCGCTGAGATGATACCGGTGATACAACCGGCGATGCAAGAACGGCATTTCGACCGCGTCGCGAATCCGCTCAATCTGCCCATCCAAACCGCCGATATCCGCGAACGTGACCTCCGGAGTCTCCTCCAACACCAAATCGGCTTGCTCCTCGGGCGGCAGCACATCAAGTACAAACCGGCCGGCAGGATCAACCAGGACACGGTCCCCCGCCTGGACAGCCGTTCCCAGCGACGCCCCAGCCTGGCGGACAACCTGCGAGGCGCCGCCCACGTCAGCGACCAGCACGCGGCCATCCGCAAACACCTGTTTGACCTGTCGTACAGCGCCAAGCCGATCGGCATCGCGCCGGCGCACCACCACCATATTCTCGTTGAGCAACACCGTGTCCCCGGGATTCAAGCGGGACGCATTCAGCGTTGTAGCAACCGGGACAATCAAACGACGGGCGCCGGATACGACTTCAACACTCGCATGCTGAACCCCGAACTCATCCGTCGAACAGGATTCAACCTCGACCATGGTGGCAAAGCTCAAAGGCGGTTGGGCGAACTGGCCAAGCTGCGATTTCGCTTTGGTCAATTCCTTGCTTGCACGTGTGAGCGCTGCGGCAAGCGCATGGTTTTTCGCCATGAGCTGATCATTGGCTTGGGCGAGCTCATCAAGCGCCCGATTCCGGTCTGCCAACGCATCCGCGGAGTCACTGTGCGATACCGTGGTGCGCGGCGCGGCCGCTTCATCATCACTCATACCAATTGCCTTTCTGCGGCGATGTCACTGTTCCCGCCGTTCTTCCGGTATCACGCTTTCATTGCCGGACCGGCGGGCACGCCTGCCGGCAACCAGCTTACGCGCCCGCACAACGATGCATACCAGGATGATCGCAATGACGACACCGATGACGATATCTTCAAACACGTTGAGTACGCCAAGAATGGAGCACCAGTTGTCGCCAAGAACGTAGCCGGCGGTAACGAGAATCGTGTTCCAGACAGCTGAACCGGCAAGTGTCCACCCGCTGAACTGCACGAGATTCATCCGGTTGAAGCCGGCGGGAATGGAAATCAGCGAGCGTACGACGGGAATGACCCGGCCAATAAGTACCGACCACGTGCCGTACCGTTCGAACCAGCCGCTGGCACGGTTGACATCCTCGCGGTTCACTCCTGGAATCACGTCGGCGGCACGGTGGATACGATGCAATCCGACAAGCCGCGACACACCGTACAGGGTGAGCGCTCCGAGCAATGAGCCGATGGTCGCCCATATGATGGCGGCGAAAAGGGGCATGGTGCCGCGTGAAGCGGTAAAACCGGCGAGCGGGAGAATGATTTCACTGGGAATAGGCGGAAAGATTGATTCAAGTGCGATGGCGAGCATGACGCCGATGCCGCCGATGGATTCCATCAGGCTCACCAGCCATGCGGTGAGGGTGCCGATGAGGCCGCCGTCGGATGTGTCGCACATGGGGGCAGTGGTCGCAAGAGCATAAACACGCATGTCGGCATTGTCCCAGTATTTTCCGACAATCGAAGGCATGACCGATGAACCTTTGCAAGCTCCGAACGAATCCACTCCTACGCTCGCCCGTCCGGGCATCCTGGTGATGGACGTGGATTCCACGCTCATCAATCAAGAGGTCATTGACGAGCTGGGTGTCGCCGCAGGAGTCGGCGAACAGATCGCCGCAGTGACCGCGCGCGCGATGGCCGGTGAACTGGAGTTCTGTGAAGCGCTGCGTGAACGGGTCAAACTGCTTGCTGGCCTTCCGGTCAGCGTATTCGATGAAGTGTACCGCCGGGTGACGTTTACTGACGGCGCTGTAGATCTGATTGACGCGTTGCATGCCCACGGGTGGAAGGTCGGTGTAGTCAGCGGTGGCTTCCACGAAGTGGTTGACCGTCTGGTCGCCGACGCACATATCGATCATGCGCTGGCGAACCGGCTTGAAGTGGTTGACGGGCGGCTGACAGGCCGGGTGCTCGGTGACATCGTATGCAAAACCACGAAGCTTCACGCGCTGCAGGCGTGGGCGAAACGTGACGGTATTCCCACCGATCAGACGGTTGCGGTCGGCGACGGCGCCAATGATATTCCGATGATCCAAGCAGCCGGACTGGGGGTCGCATTCTGCGCGAAACCGAAAGTCCAGCTTGCCGCGCAAGTCGCCATCAATGAGCGCGACCTGCGTCACGTACTCAACCTACTGTCCCGTGACTGACACCCCGTCTGCTTCTGCCGACGCTGAATGTGCTGTCAGCGTCGGCAGAAGCAGACGATTGGAACAGTCGCCCACGCCTAATCGCAATACGCCTCAGCGCTGAGGCGGGCACCACGCGCCCAATCGGCGGCGCGCATCGCTTTCTTGCCTTGGGCTTTGACCTCAATCAACTCCAACGGCTGGCTTTTCGTACCAACCCACACATGCTTCTTGCCGGCGGCGAGCCGTCCGGGTGCCAAAGCTCCCGGAAGACTCGGGTCGGTCATGTCAGCGGGAGCGGCTTGAAGCACATGCAAGGTCTGCGCCTGCGCTTGCTTCCCCTCGACATGCAACCGGCACCATGCGCCCGGATGCGGCGTGCACGCCCGAATCTGACGGTCGGCGGCGAACACCGGCACATCAAAACGAATATGCGCATCATCAGTACGGATCTTGTCGGCGACCTCATACGCCCCTTGAGGCTGTTCAACGGGACTGATACGCCCCTGTGCCATCGCTTCAAGCGATGCGGACAGCAGGTGCGCACCATCCTCGGCAAGACGTCCAAGCAGCTCCCCCGCCGTCTCATGAGGGCCGATTTCGACAGTGGACTGAGCCAGCACCGGACCCTCATCCATGCCGCGGGTGATGCGGAACACCGTAGCACCGGTGATCGTATCCCCCGCCCAAATCGCCCGCTGCACCGGGGCAGCGCCACGCCACTGCGGCAACAATGAGAAATGAAGGTTGTACCAGCCCAACGGCAAAGCGTCAAGCACCCGTTGTTTGAGGATTTTGCCGTAAGCGACGACCGCCGCCGCCTCAGCGCCGGTGGCGGCGAGTTCAGCGACGAAGCATTCCTCCGATGGATCGGATTCAATCACCGGCAGTCCCAGTTCCAATGCCGCCTGCTTGACCGGACTGGGAGTCAGTTTACGCCCCCGGCCTTGCGGCGCATCAGGCCGGGTCAGCACCGCCACAACCTCGAAATGCTCGGTATCGGCTGCCAGTAGTTTCAGCGAAGGCACCGCCACGTCAGGGGTTCCTGCGAACAAGACTTTGAGCATGATCCTCGATTCTCGAATTCCATTCGCACGCACCCCTCGGATTCCCGCAATGCGCACGATACCAACAGCACCTTAGCAAACGCCCGGCACCGACATGACTCCAGAGACGTCGGTCAGTCTTGGACCGGCGCAATCGGCACGCCCGCCGCAATCAGGCATGCACGCAAGTTCCGGGGATCATGGAACCTGATGCCGCGAATCCCCGCTTGGTTCGCTCCGACGATATTCATCGCCTTATCATCGATGAACACCGTATCCTTGGCGTTGATGCCGAATGTGCGCAACGCGTACTCGTAAATATCGCGATGCGGTTTGCGCATCTTCACCTGCCCGGACACGACTTTGCCGTCGAGCATGCCGAGCAGGTCGCAGCCTTCTTCAGCGATCCGGTACAGATCCTGCTGCCAGTTCGACAGTCCCCATACTCCGATTCCGGCGGCGCGTAAATCCTCAATGAGCACGCGAGCCCCTGTCACCACGCCGGTCTGGGAATCACGAAAATTATCCACGTAGTAGCGCATCATCGAAGCCCACGGCTCACCTTTATGATCACGCACGTAGGCGACGCCTTCATCGGTTGACGCACCCGCATCCATCATGTCGTTCGCGTCATAGAACGAGGAAACGTCATTATCCAAAAACCCATCAACGAGCCGCTGACTGTAGCGTGGAATCATCACCGCTTCAGGATCCCAGTACAGCAGCACGTTACCGAAGTCGAACATCACTTGAGTGATCGGAGCGCCGTCGGCTTCAGCGGCGGCGTCGCAGGCCATCAGCGTGTCATACGCCATCTGCGGTTCTCCAGGCCAGCCTTTCATATCCACCTCATTCGATTCGTCATCACACAACGCCCGGCAGTGCGGCGTTTCGTCACACTCCAGCATAGCCGGATGGCATCGCCGCAAGACACGGCGAACGGCGCGTGACATACTCGTGCTAAGACTTGAGTGATGACATCAATCATCGCGTCTCACCGGTTGAGACGCACCAATGTTTGGAGGAACCATGCTGAATATTGAGCAGCTTGACGTCAATGGCAAGTCAGTGCAAGGCACGATGGTGGTCGCCCCGGGCGGCGAAGGTCACCCGAACATGATTCTTGTGCAAGGCAGCAAAGGCTACCTGATGTGTGGATATTTGAATCTTGCCGCCGCTGAGAAGTTCGGTGACGCCGCCGTGCTCGTGGGCGGTGCGGATTTCGCCGCAGTACTGGCCAACCCGATCAAAGACATGACCGAAGCGGCACGCCAGTCGGGCGTCAAAGACGGCATGACCGGCGCCGAAGCCGCCGCCGTGCTGGCTTGACCAGATTGGGAACGACCGGATTTGTACGTATTCCGGTCGTTTCCGACCTCCAATCACATCAGGTCTTTCGGATCAAGCTGGAAACGCAGCTCGCCGGGTTCACGTGATGCGACATGGCGGGCGCTTTCGCGGTGCAACCGTTCGGCGAGCTCAGCCCGTTTGGATTGCGGGACGCGCACAACCGCTTTGACGCGGTCCGCCATGGTTTCAAGCTCACGTGCGTCCACCGTCCGCGGCGGCGGGATCGGCACAGGCCCCAATACCGCCGGCATTGGCCCGAACGCCGTATCAAGCAACGCCCAGTCTCCCCCAGCCAGTAATCCAGCTCCCTGCAGCATGGCGCGGACCGCCGGACGTGCTCCCCATACGCATGCGGCGGTGACAACAGGCGGCAAGCCGGTTTGCGCACGCTCTTCAAGTTCCTTGACGGCCAGCAGCCGCGCATTCCATGTCATCAACGATTGGGCGACCTGCGGGTCTGCTTCCCCGATGAGCAGTGCTTGTCCACCGGCTGATCGTGGCGCACACCATTGGACGACGCGCATCCACGAGTCAAGCGCATCCACGCGGGCGTCAACGCCCGGGGCATACAGACTGGTCCACGCGTCCAGAATCGCGACGGCCTGATACTGCCCGACCCCACCACCACGAGCACGCACCCGCGGCTCAGCGCCCGGGGTTGCGATGACAAGCATCGGCGCGTTGGCGATAGCGGCGACCACGCCTTGCGGCTGATGCGGCGAAGACACCACCATGGGAACATTCCTGAACAAGCCATGCAGTTCCTGTACGGTTCCCGCAGCTCCGACCCGAACCACACGCATCCGATCGCCATGACAGTGTGGGCACACCCAGTTCACCGCCGCCGCCGCACACCACCGACAGCGCGGCTGGTACACCCCTTGCGCCATTTCCAACGGCCCGGTACACCGGGCGCACCTCGCCTGCCTGTGGCATGCCGCACAACTGAGCGTTTGAGCGATACCATCCTGAGGAATAGATAACAGGACCGGACCGGTTTTCAAAGCGCGGGATAATACCGTTACCGCCGTGTGCGGTACACGGGCGCCGATACTCGGGTCAGCGAGCCGTGCGAGCTCTTGCCGGTTGAGCCATCTGACCCACGGCAACTGATTTTTCACGGCGACCGGCAACGGTTGAATGGAAGTACTGTATCCGCTTACCGGGGATTGCCCGGTGTGACGGCCGTCCGTTTCCCACTGGCTCAGCGGACTTCTCGCATTACCTAACGCGACGAATACGCCTGCATGTGCTTGTGCCCGCAGTCTGAGCACGCCGCGCGCATTCGCGTACGGCATCATGCCGTCAGCCTGCTGATACGCGGTGTCGTCGACAATGACGAATAACGCGTCATCATCCATCGGAGCGTACATGGCGGCGCGTGTGCCGATGACGCAACGTACTTGTCCGCCGGCTACGGCGAGATAAGCGCGGTACCGTTCCGCCGGCGCCATCGACGCGCCAAGCACCGCGATATCCCCGGTATACCAGTCATGTTGCGGGTCGTGTGGGCCGAATACGCGCAAGCCCTGCGACTGTAATTGCCGGACGGCGTCATCGACAGCACGCATCGACGGCATGACTGCGACAACCCCACGTCCGGCGGCGAGCGCGCACACGGTCATCCATGCGAACAGTGCGGCCCAATGACCGGCCCCCGGCATCGCGTCCACGACGAACGCCCCTTTGCCCCCTGATGTCAGGGCATGACCGAGCAGATGCAGATTCTCATAATCCTGTAAGACTTCGGTACCCAATTCGTCGCGTCGGCTTGCGAACCATGCTTGTCGTGTCACAGCATCGTCGTCGGATGCGGCGGCATGACGCTGCTGTTTTTCAACCCAGGCGACGCGTGGCGGTACGGCGAGACGCACGATATTGGCTCGCGTGCCACCGTACGCTTGCGCAATCAATGTGATATCGTCCCGCAGCCGCGCCGGAACCAGGATTTCCCCGCCAAGCACCCGTTCAAGATATCGTAGCGATGAGTCCGGGGTGTCACTGTGCTGGGCACGCTCCCAGATGATGCCGTTGACACGTCGATTGCCGAATCGTACACGTACAAGAGTGCCGGGAACTGCTTGCGCATCTTGATTGTCTTGTACCAGATAATCGAAGGTCTGTCCCAGATGCGTGGCCTGTACGTCCAGTACGACGCGCGCGATCGGCAGGTGGGCGGCACGCTGTCGCTTCGCCGGGGCGCGTTTGCGTTTGCGCTTCGGTTCGAGCCCGTCGAATGCGGGCTGTTCAGCGTCCGGGATGGTCATGGTGTTACCATATCACCACTCTGGCGGCGTGTCCTATACGTACGAACCAACGCATACGGCCGGTGGCGTGGGACACGACAGGTATGCCGTGTCTCACGCCACCGGTGCCAGCCTATGATCACGTCAGATCCGGTCAGTTCCGGCCTACCCACCACGGCCGGAGCGGATAGGTGTCCGTGCCTTCCTCATTCGGCTTGACGCACAGGTACTGGTGAATCTGGATGTTATTCATCTCGAAGTTGTACGCGCAGCCGGCCATGTACAGGCCCCACAGGCGTGCCTTCGGCTCGCCGACCAACTTGACCGCCGCATTCCAGTTGTCCACGAGATTGCGGTTCCAATGATGCAGGGTCAACGCGTAATGCTGCCGCAGGTTCTCCTCGTGGATCACTTCGAAACCAGTGTCTTGGATGTTCATCTCGATTTCGCCGGGGGACGCGAGCTGGCCGTCGGGGAAAATGTACCGGTCAATGAATTCGCCTGCGGCATGCCCGGCATGAGAGTTGATGCGGGTGATTTGATGGTTGAGCAGCATGCCGTTGGGCTTGAGTTTGTCGAAAATCTCACGGAAATATGCCGGGTAGTTCTTGACGCCGACGTGCTCCATCATACCCAGTGAGCAGATGCCGTCGAATCCGGCTTCCGGCACATCGCGATAATCCATGAGACGGATTTCGGCGAGGTCGTCAAGCCCTTCGCGTTTGATCCATTCCTTGCCCCACGCAACCTGCTCGTCCGCGAGGGTCACACCGATGACGCGAATACCACGCCGTGCGGCGACCACTTCCATCGACCCCCAGCCGCAGCCGATGTCGAGCAGGCGGTCACCCGCCTTGAGGCCGAGCTTGTCGAGTACAAGATTGAGTTTGGCTTCCTGTGCGGATTCCAGCGTGTCGGTCGGCTTGTTGAACAGAGCGCACGTGTACGTCATGGTCGGCCCGAGAATGAGCCGGTAGAAGTCATTCGACTGGTCGTAATGGTAGCTGACGGTCGCCGCATCGCCGGCCTTGCTGTGCGGCAGCAGGCCTTCGGCTGCGCGGCGTAGACGGCTCGGCCCTTCGATGCTCGGCGCCTTCGGATGCCGGATGCCATGCGAGGCAACCGAGGCAAGCGCCTTGGCGACCCCGACCGGATCGGGCTTGTGGAAGTAGGGCTTGACATTGACGAGGTCCTTGAAAACCTCGTACGGATCGCCCGGAATCATTTGCGGTGAGGAGATATCGCCCTGCAGATATGCGCGTGCCAGCCCCAGCTCATTGGGATGGTCGACCATGTAATACACCGCTCGTGAATTGTTGACCTTGATGCATACGGGCGCGTCTGCCGGTCCGAATACCGACCCGTCGAACGCCTCGATGCGCAGCGGCGCGTTCGGTTCGACGAACAGTTCTATCATCTGTGCAACGGTCATACCTGCCATGTGCTTCTCCTTGTGAGGATTACGATTTCAAACTTTCCCATTCAATCGCCGGAGCCCCTCGCCCCGGTAAGCCTGCGGAATGTGCCGGGCGCACGGTGCGCCAGGCACATTCCGGTCATGACAGTCGACATCGGCCCTGTGGCCGGTGCAGCGGTGTCATCATGGTGCCGTCACTCACTTGATGGCAGCCTTGAGTTCGTCGACCTTGTCGGTCTGCTCCCACGTGAAGTCCGGATCGTTGCGTCCGAAATGGCCGTAGGCGGCGGTCTTGGAGTAAATCGGACGCAGCAGGTCGAGTTCGTCGATGATGGCCGCGGGGCGCAGATCGAAGACCTTGCGGACGGCTGCCTGGATTTGGTCGCGGGTGACCCCGCCGATTTCAGTGCCGAAGGTCTCCACGTTGACGCTGACCGGATCGGCGACGCCAATCGCATACGCGACCTGTACTTCGACTTTGTGTGCAAGACCGGCGGCGACAATATTCTTGGCGACCCAACGTGCCGCGTAGGCGGCGGACCGATCGACTTTGCTGGGATCCTTGCCTGAGAACGCACCGCCACCATGGTGGGCGGCGCCACCGTATGTATCGACGATGATTTTGCGTCCGGTCAAGCCCGCGTCAGCCGCCGGGCCGCCAAGCACGAAGGAGCCGGTCGGATTGACGAGGATGCGGTAGTCGTCATGGCGGACCTTGGTGCCAAGCACTTCGGCAAGCACCGGTTCGATCACGTGCTCGCGCAGCTGGGCGAGCAGCCAGTCATGGTCGACTTCGGGATCATGCTGGGTGGACACCAGAACCGTGTCCAGACGGACCGGCTGATCATCCTGGTCGTATTCGATGGTCACCTGGGTCTTGCCATCCGGACGCAGATGCGGGACGATGCCGTCCTTGCGCACCTGGGCCAGGCGGAAGGCCAGCCGATGCGCCAGATAAATCGGCAGCGGCATCAACGCTTCGGTCTCGTCGGTTGCATACCCGAACATCACGCCCTGATCACCGGCACCCTGGGCCTCGTAGCGCTCCTCGCGCGAGGCGGCGGACTCCTGCTCGGGATTCAGACGCGCCACACCCTGGTTGATTTCCTTGCTCTGTTCGCTCAGCGACACCACCACGCCGCAGGAATCAGCATCCAAGCCGATCTCGGAGCTCGTATAGCCGATATTGCGTACCACGTCACGCACGATGCGCTGGATATCGCTGTATCCTTCGCTTGTCACCTCGCCGAAGACAAAGAACTGGCCCTTGGTAGCCGACGTCTCCACAGCGACATGCGAATGCGGGTCTTGCCGCAGCATATCGTCCAGAATCGCGTCCGAGATCTGGTCGCAAATCTTGTCGGGATGTCCTTCGGTGACGGATTCCGCCGAAATCAGGCGACGTTCCATATTCCCCTCGCTGTCTTTCCGTCAAATGTCCGCCCACGACGGCGACGGAAAGCCGAAGCAGGAATCACACAATATGCAACTGGTTAGTAAGAATAATGCCCCCGGCTGAATTTCGCCATACCTAAACGGCGGAAAAATCCAGCACCGGGGGGCACACCTCGACGAGGTCTGCGATCAGTTGCCTTCGCTCAGATCGTCCTCGCCCAGCGTCTCTTCAAGCAGACCGCTGTTGATTTCGCGGAAAGCGATAGACAGCGGCTTCTCCTGATTCTCGTATTCAACCAGCGGGCCGACATTCTGCAGGAGACCCTCATTGAGCTGCGTGAAATACGAATTGATCTGACGGGCGCGCTTCGCGGCGAAAATCGCCAGCGCGTACTTGGAATCAGCGTGCTGCATCAGGTCGTCGATAGGCGGATCCGCAAGTCCCTGCGGATGCGGCTCAGTGCCAAGTGCCATAGGTGTCAATCTCCCATCATGCGCATGGCCACGTCCAATGCGGGCGTGGTATTTCAAATAACTCATTATACTGCAAGCCCCCGATATCGCGACCCGCGCATCTTAGGGCATGGGTATGGCCATACTTTCGCGTCCCCAATCAGCAGAAATCCCGACAAAACCCTACTCTCCTAGCGTAATTTCACTATTCGGCCCAAGACTGCCACCTGTCCCCGCAAGGCACTTGAATGGAACCATGGCAGAAATGAGATCCGCAAAATTGATGAACGGGCGAGTGTTTGCGGGCGCTCGCGCTCTGTACCGCGCCGCTGGCGTTGACGGCAAGGATTTCGGCAAGCCGATTGTGGCAATCGCCAACTCCTTCGATGAATTCGTCCCCGGCCATGTCCACCTGAACAAGGTCGGTCGCCTGGTGTCCGAAGCCGTGAAGAAGGCCGGCGGTATCCCCCGCGAGTTCAACACCATCGCCGTTGACGACGGCATTGCCATGGGCCATACCGGCATGCTCTACTCGCTGCCGAGCCGCGACATCATCGCCGACGCCGTCGAGTATTCCGTCAACGCGCATTGCGCCGACGCCCTCATCTGCATTTCCAACTGCGACAAGATCACTCCGGGCATGCTCATGGCAGCGCTGCGCCTGAACATCCCGACGATCTTCGTCTCCGGCGGCCCGATGGAAGCCGGCACCACCGTTCTGTCCGACGGCACCGTCAAGGAGCACACCGACCTCATCGATGTCATGTATGCGACCGCCGACGACAACTGCTCCGACGAAGACCTGCTCGCCTACGAAAAGACCGTGTGCCCGACCTGCGGCTCCTGCGCCGGCATGTTCACCGCCAACTCTATGAACTGCCTGACCGAGGCCATCGGCCTGGCACTGCCCGGCAACGGCACCACGCTCGCCTCCCACGTCTACCGCAAGAAGCTCTTCGAGCGCGCCGGCGAGATGATTGTCAAGCTCGCCCACCGCTATTACGACGAGGACGACGACTCCGTGCTGCCGCGTTCCATCGCCACCAAGCACGCCTTCGAAAACGCCATGACCATGGATGTGGCCATGGGCGGCTCCACGAACACCGTGCTGCACATCCTCGCCGCAGCGCAAAGCGCCGACGTCGATTTCACGCTTGACGACATCGAGCGCATCTCCCACACCGTGCCCTGCATCTGCAAGGCCGCGCCTTCCGGCGAATGGGAGATTTCCGACGTCCACCGCGCCGGCGGCATCTGCGGCATCCTCGGCGAGCTCGATCGCGCAGGCAAGCTGCATCGCGACACGCATTCCGTGGATTACCCGGATCTCGAGTCCAAGCTCAACGACTGGGACATCATGCGCGACACCTGCAAGCCTGAAGCGAAGCAGCTGTTCCACGCGGCCCCCGGCCATATCGTCTCCCCTGAACCGTGGACGCATGAGACGCTGTTCGACACGCTCGACACCGATCGCGTGCACGGCGCCATCCACGACATCAACCACCCGGAGATCGCCGAGGGCGGTCTCGCGGTGCTGCGCGGCAATCTCGCCCCTGACGGTTGCGTTGTGAAGACCGCCGGCGTGCCAGAAAGCATCTGGAAGTTCCATGGTCCGGCGCTGGTCGTGGAATCCCAGGAAGAGGCCATCAAGGTCATTCTCAACGACACGCTCAAGCCCGGTCAGGCGCTCGTCATCCGTTACGAGGGCCCGAAGGGCGGCCCGGGCATGCAGGAAATGCTGTACCCGACCTCCTTCGTCAAGGGCAAGGGCATCGGCAAGGATGTCGCATTGATCACCGACGGCCGCTACTCCGGCGGTTCCTCCGGTCTCGCCATCGGCCATGTGGCTCCTGAAGCCGCGAACAAGGGCCCGATCGCGCTGATCAAGAACGGCGACATGATCGATATCGATATCCCGAACCGTTCGATCAATGTCGAGTTGACCGACGAGCAGCTCGCGCAGCGTCGTGCCGAGCTCGAGGCGGGCGACGGATACGTTGCTCATCGTGACCGTCACGTCAGCCAGGCGCTGAAGGCATACGCAGCCTTCGCTCGCTCCGCGGATAAGGGCGCCACCCGCGATCCTGACCTGATCAACAAGCTCAGCGGCCTGAAGTGATGGTCGGCTGAAGCGCCAAACGCCTCTTGAGACGTGTGTGGGCCCTGCAGTGATTGCTGCAGGGCCCACATGTTTTCCCGGACGGCATCCGGCGCAACGGTATGTACATCCGAGCAGAACGTACCCGAAAACACGCTCGAGAATGTCACCGCTTCACTCGCAGCGATGGCATTGCCCATTCCCACGCATGTCGTCATCATATGCAAAACCGGTGATGCTGATGCCAACGCTCAGCACCACCGGTCACCAAGTGCAGGGAACACCCCACCGCGCACATTCCACCAATCTTGCGACGCGTGCGGAAGCGTCAATCCGTGTCGATGCCATACTCCTGCGCGATGACCTGCCACAAATCTTGCGCAGCCTGCTCGACGGTGTTGTTGACGATGACCACGTCGAATTCAGGTTCCGCTGCGAGTTCAACTTTTGCGGTTTCCAGTCGCTTCGCACGCTGCTCCTCAGTCTCCGTGCCACGACCGACCAGTCGTCGTACCAGTTCGTCGTAGCTTGGCGGCGCGATGAACACGTAGACCACGTCCAGCCCCATCTGCGAGGCTTTCTGCTTGACGCGGCGCGCACCTTGCAAATCGATTTCAAGGATGGTCGGTGTATTGGCGGCCAGATGGTCGAGCACTGGCTTGAGCGGAGTACCGTAATGCGCCATGCCATGCACGAGAGCCGTCTCCAGGAACTCTCCTGCGTCTTCTTTGCTTTGGAATTCCGGTTCGCTCATGAACCAGTAATTCACGCCGTTGACTTCGCCCGGCCGCGGTTGGCGCGTGGTGGCGGAAACAGACACCCACACCTCGGGATGCTGCTGAAGCAGCATGGATTCCACGGTACCTTTACCGACCGCGGTCGGACCGGTGAGGACAATCAACCTGCCACGATGATGATCCTTGGTCATGTTCGCTGATGCCGTCATCACGGCGCCGCCTTTCTGCACAACGTTACGAAATATATCATCTGCGCCATGTGCGCATGAATGTCAGATCTTGCCCTCTGACTCTTGTGTCGCATCCATCAACGCTTGCCGGATGTCAAGCGCGATGGATTCCGTCGCCGCGCTCAGACTGGAAATATCAGGGCCGTTTTTCGCGATGAATCGCGATACGGTCACGAGCACGTTACCTTTCGTACCTTTGAACACGGTTCGTAAATCGTGCGCTTCCGCACCTTGCCACCCGTATCCTGGAGACAGGATCGGACCGGTGAACTGTGCGGGATCGATACCGCTTTCGTCAATCCACTGGCCGATAGTCGCGCCGATGATCAAACCGACCGAGCCCATGCCAGCGGACTTGTCATTGAACTTCTGAGCAGTACTGGCGATACCGTAGGCAACGGTTTTGCCCTGATACTCGCCCTTCTGACGGATGGCGGTCTGCAAACTCGCCCCTTCGGGATTCGAAGTCAGCGAAGCCACGAACACGCCACGCCCGTTGTCAAGCGCTTCATCAATCAATCCGCTCAGTGAACGCGCCCCATAGTATGGCAACAGGGTGATTGCGTCGGCGAGCAATGGAGCCCCCGGTTTGAAATACGCGTCGGCCAGCGCGGAAATGGTGGTCGGCAGCCCTCCGTGCAGGCAATCCACGATGGTGATGATGCCCATCTGCCTCGCAGCGAACAGTACGCGTTCCAGCGCGGCGATGCCTTTCGAACCGTAGCGTTCGAACATGGATGATTGGAATTTGACGGCAGCGGCGCGTCCATTCGCGGCTTGCAGCATGCGCATGGAGAACATTTCCGCGCCGCTGGCGTCAACATTGTAGCCCCAGTCGGTCAAGAGTTTGCGATGAGGGTCGATGCCTATGCATAGTGGACCGTAATTGTCCATGGAAATGCGCAGGCGCAGACCGAAGTCCGACCGCATCGCAGCGATTTCATTTGGGCTGGGGCTGGTACTCATTGGTTGTCACGCTTCTCGATGGCGAACAGCTGCTGGGCATGCTCCTGGATGCTCATCACCTGATAGTCGTTCTTCTTGACAGCCTCGATAGCCATGAGCACTGCCGAGAACTCCGTCATGGTGGTGAACTGGGGCAGGTCCGCCGCAATGGCGGCGGCGCGAATCGAATAGCCGTCAGCTCGTGAGCCGCGGGAATTCGGCGTGTTCAGCACCATATCGATGGTGCCGTCTTCGATGAGTTCGACAACATTCTTGCCGACACTGCCCGGGGCGTGGACGACGTGGGTTTGCGCGTTGCCGTCCCCATCGAGACGGGTGGACAGTTTGTCAACGATCTTGGATTCGATGCCGTACCGGCGCAGCACGGATGCCGTGCCTTCGGTCGCCCAGATCTTGAAGCCAAGTTCGACCAGACGGCTGGCGAACAGGGGCAGCTGACGCTTGTCCATATCGTTGACCGAGATGAACACGTTACCGCCGGTGGGCAGGCCGCCGTCATACGCCGCAAGCTGGCTCTTGGCGAACGCGTGCGGGAAGTCACGATCGAAGCCCATGACTTCACCGGTCGAACGCATTTCCGGACCGAGCAGAATGTCAACCGTGCGGCCTACAGGCGTGCGGAACCGCTTGAACGGCAGGACGGATTCCTTGACCGCCACCTGCTGTCCGGGGTGAATGTCACCACCGTCACCCTTCGGCAGCAGCAGCCCGTTGGCACGCTGTTGGGCGATGGTTTCGCCAACCATGATGCGGGCCGCGGCCTTGGCGAGGGACACGCCCGTAGCTTTGGACGCGAACGGGACGGTACGCGAGGCGCGCGGGTTCGCTTCGATAACGTACAGCGTGTTGGCCATGAACGCGTACTGCACGTTGATCAGGCCGCGCACACCGCAGCCCTTGGCGATGGCATACGTGCCTTCACGCAGGCGGCGGATCTGATCATCGCTCAGCGTGCTCGGCGGCAGAGTGCATGCCGCGTCACCGGAATGCACGCCGGCCTCCTCGATATGCTCCATGATGCCGCCGATATACAGTTCTTCGCCGTCGAACAAAGCGTCCACGTCGATTTCAATGGCGTCTTGCAGGAACTTATCGATGAGCAGCGGGGAGGGAAGACGCCCAGAGACGACCATGTCGGCTTTCGCCTCGTTGAGCGCTCGGCTGACATATTTCTCCAGCTGGTCGTCGTCGTACACGATTTCCATGCCGCGACCGCCGAGCACATAACTCGGACGGACCAGCACCGGGTAGCCGATGTTGTGCGCGGCTTCACGCGCCTCGTCCAAACTCAGGGCGGTTCCGTAACGCGGCGCGTTCATATGCTCCTTGCGCAGCACTTCACCGAACAGCTCACGGTTTTCAGCCAGATCGATGGATTCCGGCGATGTACCCAGAATCGGGACGCCCGCAGCCTTGAGTCGTGCCGCCAAGGACAGCGGGGTCTGGCCGCCGAGCTGGACGATCACACCCTTGACCGGCCCCATCTTCTTCTCGGCCTCGTAGATCTCGAGCACATCTTCGAAGGTCAGCGGCTCGAAATACAGCCGGTCGGACATGTCGTAATCGGTGGACACGGTTTCCGGGTTGCAGTTGACCATGATGGTGTCATAGTCTTTGCCCAGCTCCTGGACAGCATGCACGCAAGTGTAATCGAACTCAATGCCCTGCCCTATGCGGTTCGGACCGGAGCCGAGAATGATCACGGCTTCACGATCGCGTGTACGCAGTTCGGACTCGTCGGCGTAGCAGGAGTAATAGTACGGTGTCGCCGCATCGAATTCCGCGGCGCACGTGTCCACAGTCTTGTACACCGGACGGATACCGTAACTCCAACGCAATTCGCGGATGGTGTTCTCACCTTCATCCCCAAGCCCGCGCAGATGCGCGATCTGCACGTCGGAGAAACCGGTCTGCTTCGCCTTGCGCAGCATGCGTGCGGACAAGGTTTCGGCATGCTTGATGTCCATGGCGGTGCGGTTGATCAGAGCGAACTGTTCAAGGAACCACGGGTCGATCTTGGTGGCCTCATACAGCTGCTCGACACTGGCTCCGCCCCACAGCGCCCGCATAATCTGCAGGTAGCGCTGTTCGGTCGGAATCTTCGCTTGCTCGAGCAGCTGCTCGACCTCCTGGCTGTCAGGCTTGTCACCATCCCAGTTGAAACCGGTGTGGCGCTTGTCGATGGAACGCATCGCCTTGCCAAGGGACTCTTGGAAGTTGCCGCCCAACGCCATGGCTTCACCCACGGATTTCATGGACGTGGTCAGCGTGGTGTCGGCACCCGGGAACTTCTCGAACGCGAAACGCGGCACCTTGGTGACCACGTAGTCGATAGTCGGTTCAAAAGAGGCCGGCGTAGACTTCGTGATATCGTTCTGGATTTCGTCAAGCGTATACCCCAGAGCAAGCTTCGTGGCGATTTTAGCGATCGGGAAGCCCGTGGCTTTCGACGCGAGCGCGGAAGAACGGGAGACACGCGGATTCATTTCGATGACGATGATGCGGCCGGTCTTGGGGTGGATGGCGAACTGGATGTTGCAGCCGCCCGTGTCAACGCCCACACCACGGATGATGGCGATACCGATGTCACGCAGCTTCTGGTATTCACGGTCGGTCAGTGTGAAGGATGGCGCCACAGTGATGGAATCGCCGGTGTGCACGCCGACCGGATCGACATTCTCAATCGGGCAGACGACCACCACGTTATCTTTGCGGTCGCGCATCAGTTCGAGCTCGAATTCCTTCCAGCCTTCGATGCCTTCCTCGAGCAACACCTCGTCGGTCGGGGAATAATGCAGACCGGCACCGGCGATACGGTGCAGCTCTTCCTCGTTATGGGCGATGCCTGAGCCCAAACCGCCCATGGTGAAAGACGGTCGGACAACAATCGGGTATCCGAGTTCTGCGACGATATCATCGACTTCCTTCATGGAATGGGCGATGGCGGAGCGAGCCGATTCAGCGCCGCAACTGTCGACGACTTTCTTGAACAGTTCACGATCCTCACCACGGTCGATGGCTTCGAGGGACGCACCGATGAGCTCGACATGGTACTTGTCGAGGATTCCCGCCTCACCGAGCGCGACAGCCGCGTTCAACGCGGTCTGGCCGCCGAGGGTCGGCAGCAGTGCGTCAGGACGTTCCTTGGCAATGATCTTCTCGAGAATCGGAGTGGCGATCGGCTCGATATACGTGGCATCCGCCATCTCCGGATCGGTCATGATGGTCGCCGGGTTGGAGTTGACGAGGATGACGCGAATGCCTTCTTCGCGCAGCACGCGGCACGCCTGAGTGCCGGAGTAGTCGAATTCGGCGGCCTGCCCGATGACGATCGGGCCGGAGCCGATAACCATGACGGATTTGATGTCGGTGCGCTTAGGCATGGGCGTTTTCCTCCTTGGCGGAACGCATGAGCTCAACAAAACGGTCGAAGAGATAGGCAGCATCATGCGGGCCGGCCGCGGCCTCGGGATGGTACTGCACCGAGAACGCCGGAATATCCACGCATTGCAGGCCTTCAACAACGTTATCGTTCAAATCGACGTGGGAGACGAACACCTTGCCGTACTTGCCGTTGTCGAATGGCGCATCCACGCGTTCGCCAATCGGCGCATCAACCGCAAAACCATGGTTGTGCGCGGTGATTTCAACTTTGCCTGTCGTCACATCCTTGACCGGCTGGTTCACGCCGCGATGACCGAACTTGAGTTTGTATGTGCCGAATCCGAGCGCTCTGCCGAGCAGCTGGTTGCCGAAGCATATGCCGAAGAACGGATAGCCCGCGTCCAACACTTGACGGAGCAGATTGACTTCGGGGTCGGCCTGTTCCGGATCGCCCGGACCGTTGGAGAAGAACACGCCATCAGGATTGAGCGACTTGAGCTGCTCAAACGTGATGGTTGACGGCACGACATGCACGCGGCAGCCGCGTTCGGCCATACGATGTGGTGTCATACCTTTGATACCCAGATCAACGGCGGCGACGGTGAACAGTGGTTCTTTGCCCTCATACTCCCCGCACGGCTCAATCGTGTAGGTGCGTTCGGTGCTGACCTCGTCGTACAGGCTCATGCCTTTCATCTGCGGGATTCCACGCACTTCGTCAAGCATTGACGACACGGTGCGTGTTTTACCTGTCCCTGCATCAATCAGACCTTCGCCTGAGAAGATGCCAGCGCGCATGACACCCGCGGAACGCAAATGGCGTACCAACTTGCGGGTGTCGATGTGGCTGATGCCGACGATACCGTTGTCGGACAAATCGTCGTCAAGACTGCCTGTTGCGCGCCAGTTGCTCACATTCGGACTGGGGTCGCGCACGACGTATCCGGCGACCCAGATACGGGAGGATTCCGGGTCCTCCTTGTTGATTCCGGTGTTTCCGATATGCGGGAACGTCTGTACCACAATCTGGCGATCGTAGCTGGGGTCTGTCAACGTCTCCTGATATCCGGTCATGCCGGTTGTGAAGACGATTTCCCCGTGGGTCGTACCGATTGCGCCGTAAGGCTCACCGACATACAATTGCCCGTCTTCAAGGACAAGGACTGCGTCTTCAAGTGAGAAATCCACGGCTTCGGAATCGTTCTGGTTCACCAAAACCCCCTTATTCTATGGGTATTCGTACCAAGGATACCGGCCGGCTGGGACTCTCACACCGGCCGATGTCCGATGTCAGTTCGTCGTGTGCTGGTCTTGTGGCGATTCTTGCTGCGAATCGACCGGTCCGTCCGGCCGATCGGGAACTTCCGGAACGCCATCCCCGGAAGCATCGTCGGCCCCGTCCGATTCTGCAGGCGGATCACCGGCTTGGTCTGTCGATGCCGCCAATGCTTGTGCCTGCTCATCTTCACGTTGCTTGGCGAGTTCGGCTTGATGGGCCAAATGCTCATCTTTGACGGAGCAGATAGCGCTGAGCAGACCGTGGATGAAGGATGTCGAGCTTTCATCGCTTAACGTCTTGGCAAGACTGATAGCCTCGTCGATGGCGACTTTGTCCGGCACGTCGTCGTTGTACAGGATCTCCCATGCGGCGATGCGCAGTACGTTGCGATCGACCACTGCCATACGTTTGACTTTCCAGCCGGTGGAATGTTCGTCGAGCAGATGGTCGATTTCACCGCGATGCTCGGCGACGCCACGGACAATGTCGATAGCGTAATCAGGAAGCGGCGTCTGGGTGCCCGGATTGGCGATGCGCTCAGCAAGAAGGGACAGGATATCCTGTCCCTTCTCGTCCGCTTCGTACAACGTGTTCAGAGCCCTCTTGCGGGCGGTGGAACGTGCCATGAAGCCTCAAATCCTCGCTCTCAGTTCTCACGACCGAGGTAGGAGCCGTCGCGCGTGTCGACCTTGACCTTCTCGCCTTCGTTGATGAACAGCGGAACCTGGATTTCAGCACCGGTCTCAACGGTCGCAGGCTTGGTGCCAGCGTTGGAGCGGTTGCCCTGCAGGCCCGGCTCGGTGTGCGTGATGGTCAGGATGACGGATGCCGGCAATTCGACGCTCAGCGGGGTGCCGTCATGGAAGCTCACGATGCAGTCGGTGCCTTCGAGCAGGTACTTGCTCTGGTCGCCGATAAGCGCCTTGGGGATCATGATCTGATCGTACGTGGTCATATCCATGAACACGTAGTTGTCGCCATCCTCATAGGAGTACTGCAGAGTGCGGTTGTCAACGGTTTCGAATTCCATCTTCATGCCGGCATTGAAGGTCTTGTCGACGATCTTGCCCGAAAGCACGTTCTTGATGGTGGTGCGCACGAAAGCGGGTCCCTTGCCCGGCTTGACGTGCTGGAACTTTATGACCTGCCACAGCTGGCCGTCGAGATTCAGAACAGAGCCGTTCTTGATGTCATTGGTAGTTTGTGCCACGTGTATTCACCTATTCTTCAGTTACTTGAGGCAATACAAAAAATGCCTTGCCTATTATGCCACAACGAGTTGACCGGGAAACCGGCGCGATTCATCTTGCTGACTGGTTGGCGTCGTATCCTGCCACAAGTATCGTCACCGGAGATGACGCGTGTCTTGTGTCGGTTATGTTTTAGAAGGCGGACGGGCCTTGTCCTGCGACGAGGAAGGATTCGTCGATATCCGCGATTCGGGACACACCAGCCGAGTTCATGGTGTGAGCGAGTTCATCGGTGATGCGCTCAATCATGTTCGCAATGCCGTCTTCTCCCCCAGCGGCCGCCGCCCACTGAATCGGCCGTCCCAAACCGACCGCATTCGCGCCAAGCGCCAAGGCGCGGAACACATCGCCGCCGGTGCGGATGCCCGTGTCGGCGAAAATCTCAACATCAGGTCCGAGTGCGCGGCGGATACGCGGCAGAGCGTATGCCACCGGCACGACGCCGTCAACCTGGCGTCGCCCATGATTGGACACCATCACGCCGGCTGCGCCTGCGTTCATGGCGGTCACGGCATCCTCGGGTCGCATCACGCCTTTGACGTATACGGGAAGTCCCGAAATCTCCTTGAGCCACTGGATGTCCTTCGGTGTGATGGATGTCGCGAGATTGAGCGTCCAATCGGTCATATGCATCTTCGGGAAATTGCCGCTTGCCCCTTCCCACGTGCCGTCGATGCCGTTACGGAATCCGAAGTCGCGACGATATCCCGGGCAGTCCAGTGTCAGCATCAGCGCTTTGGCGCCGGCTGCCACGGACCGTTCCACGAAACTTTCCGACACCTTACGATTGTCGAACAAGTAGACCTGCTGCCACCAATCGCCTTGCGCCTGAGCTGAGAAATGCTCGACAGGTTCGGATGCATTGGTCGGATAGACAATGAAGCTGCCGGCACGATGCATGCCGTTTTGTGACGTGATTTCACCATTCTTGCTGGCAAGACGATGGTATGCGGTCGGGGCGCCGAACACCGGGGTGGCGATGGTGCGTCCGCCTACCGTGACAGATGTGTCGATTTCGGCGACGTTATGGAACATTCTCGGCAGGATGCCGTATCGGCGCCATGCCAACGTATCAATATCATGCTGACCTCCGTCGATGTCGGCGTTACCGTCTTCGTATTGCAGGCCGGCTGCGGTCATATGTGCCGTAGCTTGTGCGTGAATGGCGTTCCAATCCATGTCGTTGTCCTCTCCGGTTGATTCGTTATGCCGACGGTGCGGAATCCTGCCGTCTTCTATGGCCGTGTAGTGGGAACCTTAGATGCTGGGGATGAAGTGTCGGCAGGACGTTCCGGGATACGGCCGGCATGAGTTATCGCTTGTTTCGATAACGGGTATTCGGGGGCGTTGATACGCTTGGAAGATGGAATGGTGACCAGCACAAGCAGACATGGACATGGTAACGAAAAACGCCCCTGAGGATAACCTCAGGGGCGTTCACGCTAGGTTAGCGTATCAGGAAGTACCTGCGATGCGCAGACTACTCGATGACCTTGGTCACACGACCGGAGCCAACGGTGTGGCCGCCTTCACGCACTGCGAAGGTCAGGCCCTCTTCCATGGCGACCGGCTGGATCAGCTCGACCGTGAAGGTCGCGTGATCGCCAGGCTGAACCATCTCAACGCCTTCCGGCAGAGTGATCACGCCGGTGACGTCGGTGGTGCGGAAGTAGAACTGCGGACGGTAGTTCGAGAAGAACGGCGAGTGACGGCCGCCCTCGTCCTTGGTCAGGACGTAGACTTCGCCCTCGAACTTGTGGTGCGGGGTCACGGTGCCCGGAGCAGCCACAACCTGGCCACGCTCGACCTGGTCGCGGTTGATGCCACGGAGCAGCAGGCCGGTGTTGTCGCCAGCCTCGGCCTCGTCCATCTGCTTGTGGAAGGTCTCGATGGAGGTGACGGTGGTGGTCTGGGTGTCGCGCAGGCCGACGATCTCCACGTTGGAGTTCACCGGGAGCTTACCGCGCTCAACACGACCGGTCACCACGGTGCCACGGCCGGAGATGGTGAAGACATCTTCGATCGGCATCAGGAACGGCTTGTCGAGATCGTGGACCGGGGTCGGGATGTACTCGTCGACGGCATCCATAAGATCCTTGACGGTCTGGACCCACTTCTCGTGATCCGGAGCGTCATCGTGCAGGGCGCCGTACGCGGAGGTACGGATGACCGGGCAGTCACGATCGAAGCCGTTCTCGTCGAGGAGGTCACGGACCTCTTCCTCAACGAGGTCGATCAGCTCTTCGTCGTCAACCATATCGCACTTGTTCAGAGCGACCAAGATGCGCGGCACGCCGACCTGACGAGCGAGCAGCACGTGCTCGCGGGTCTGAGCCATCGGGCCGTCGGTGGCGGCCACAACGAGGATGGCGCCATCCATCTGAGCAGCGCCGGTGATCATGTTCTTCACGAAGTCGGCGTGGCCCGGGCAGTCCACGTGAGCGTAGTGACGCTTCGCGGTCTGGTACTCGATGTGGGCGATGTTGATGGTGATACCACGCTGCTTCTCTTCAGGAGCGGCGTCGATCTGGTCGAAGTCATATTCCGGGTTGAGATCCGGGAACTCTTCGTGCAGCACCTTGGAGATGGCGGCGGTCAGGGTCGTCTTGCCGTGATCGACGTGGCCGATGGTGCCGATGTTAACGTGCGGCTTAGTACGCTCGTACTTTTCCTTTGCCATGTGTGTCCTCCTGGACGTCTCGTAGTTTGCCAGCGCGATCTTCGCGCTAAGCACTCGCTACATATTTACTGGGTTTCTGGGTTGTGTGCCACATCAGAGCCCGAACCCAGTCAACGCTAGTCTATTCTAGCGCTGACTGGGGGACAGGGCAAGTCCAATGTGGCTCAGTGTGTCACTCGCCGCGCTGGGCCTTGATGATCTCGTCGGAGACGGCCTTCGGGACCTCTGCGTACGAGTCCATCTGCATGGTGAACATGGCGCGACCCTGCGTCTTGGAGCGCAGATCGCCGATGTAACCGAACATCTCGGACAGCGGGACCTTCGCGTCGATGACCTTGACACCGGTGGCGTCGGTCATCGACTGGATGGAGCCGCGGCGGGAGTTCAGGTCGCCCATCACGTCGCCCATGTACTCTTCCGGCGTGCGGACTTCCACGGCCATGATCGGTTCGAGGATGACCGGCTTGGCCTTCGGAGCGGCTTCCTTGAAGCACATGGAGCCGGCGATCTTGAACGCCATTTCCGAGGAATCGACATCGTGGGTCTGACCATCGGTGACGGTCGCCTTGACGCCGACCACCGGGAAGCCGGCGAGTACGCCGGACTGCATGGCTTCCTGGACACCAGCATCGATTGCCGGGATGAACTCCTTGGTGATGTGGCCGCCGGTGACCTCGTTGACGAACTCGTAGGTCTTGCCGGAAGCCGGATCGATCGGCTCGAAGTTCATGAGCACCTTTGCGAACTGGCCGGAACCACCAGTCTGCTTCTTGTGCGTGTACTCCTGGTTCATGACGGCCTTGCGGATGGTCTCGCGATACGCGACCTGCGGCTTGCCGACATTCGCCTCGACCTTGAACTCGCGACGCATACGGTCGACGATGATGTCGAGCTGAAGCTCACCCATGCCGGAGATCAGCGTCTGGCCTGATTCTTCGTCGGTCTTGACGCGGAAGGTCGGATCCTCGTCGGAGAGCTTCGCCAGAGCGATGCTCATCTTCTCCTGATCGGCCTTGGTCTTCGGCTCCACAGCGACCTCAATCACCGGATCGGGGAAGGTCATGGAGGTCAGGGAGATCGGGTTCTTCTCATCGCACAGCGTATCGCCGGTCGTCACGTTCTTGAGGCCCACGAAGGTGTAGATGTTGCCGGCTTCTGCAGCGTCGACCGGGTTCTCCTTGTCGGCGTGCATCTGGAAGATCTTGCCGACGCGTTCCTTCTTGCCCTTGGTGGAGTCGAGCACCGAATCGCCGGGCTTGACCACGCCAGAGTAGACGCGCACGAACACGAGCTTGCCGTAGAACGGGTGGGTCGAGATCTTGAAGACCAGAGCCGAGAACGGGTCGTCCATAGTCGGCTTGCGGTCGATTTCGACGGACTCGTCGCCAGGCTTGAAGCCTTTGATCGCCGGGACGTCTTCAGGGCTCGGCAGGAAGTCGACGACTGCATCGAGCATCGGCTGCACGCCCTTATCCTTGAACGCGGAACCGCAGGTCACCGGGAAGGCTTCACGGGCGATGGTGAGCTTGCGAATCGCGGTACGGATCTCGTCCTCGGTCATTTCGCCGGTCTCGAGGTACTTCTCGAGCAGCTCCTCGTCGGTTTCTGCGCACGCGTCGAGCAGCTCGGCGCGGTACTGTTCCGCCTTGTCCTTGAGGTCATCCGGGATGTCGACAGTGTCGTAGTGGGCACCAAGATCGTCCTTGACGTCGTTCCAGACGTATGCCTTCATACGGACCAGGTCGACAACGCCGGCGAAGTCATTCTCAGCACCGATCGGCAGCTGGATGACGAGCGGCTTGACGCCGAGCTTGTCCTTGATGGTCTGCACGGAGTAGTAGAAATCTGCGCCGAGCTTATCCATCTTGTTGATGAAGCAGATACGCGGGACCGAATACTTGTCAGCCTGACGCCACACGGTTTCAGACTGCGGTTCCACGCCTTCCTTGCCGTCGAAGACAGCAATGGCACCATCGAGCACGCGCAGGGAGCGCTCCACCTCTGCCGTGAAGTCCACGTGGCCAGGGGTATCGATGATGTTGATCTGGAACTGATCGTCCACGTCGTGGGTCTGACGATGCCAGAAGCAGGTGGTAGCGGCGGACTGAATGGTGATGCCGCGCTCCTGCTCCTGAGCCATGAAGTCCATCGTCGAAGCGCCATCGTGCGTCTCACCGATCTTGTAGTTCTTGCCGGTGTAGTACAGGATGCGTTCGGTGGTGGTAGTCTTACCGGCATCGATATGGGCCATGATGCCGATGTTGCGGACCTTATGCAGGTCGGAAAGCACGTCCAGTGCCATAAGTGTTCCTTAGCTCTTGTTCTCTTCGGTCAATTACCAGCGGTAATGAGCGAACGCCTTGTTGGCCTCCGCCATCTTGTGGGTGTCCTCGCGACGCTTCACTGAAGCACCGAGACCGTTGGACGCGTCGAGAATCTCGTTGGCGAGGCGCTCGGCCATGGTCTTCTCGCGACGAGCGCGGGAGAAGTCGGTCAGCCAGCGCAGCGACAGCGTATTCGCGCGAGCAGGCTTCACCTCGACCGGGACCTGGTAGGTCGCACCGCCGACGCGGCGGGAACGGACCTCGAGGCTCGGGCGAATGTTGTCGAGAGCGCGCTTGAGCACAGCCACCGGCTCCTGATCGGTCTTCTCCTTGACCATATCAAGAGCGGAATACACGATGTCCTCAGCGATCGACTTCTTGCCGTCAAGCAGGATCTTGTTGATGAGCTGCGCCACAACGGTCGAACCGTAGATCGGATCGGGCAGCACCTGATGCTTCTTAGCGGGTCCTTTACGTGACATATCTCTTACTTCGCCTTCTTTGCTCCGTACAGGGAACGACCCTGTTTGCGGTCCTTGACGCCCTGGGTATCAAGCGCGCCACGCACGATGTGGTAACGCACGCCCGGCAGATCCTTCACACGGCCGCCGCGCACGAGCACGATGGAGTGCTCCTGCAGGTTGTGGCCTTCGCCGGGGATGTAGGCGGTGACTTCGATGCCCGAGCTCAGGCGCACACGAGCGACCTTACGCAGAGCCGAATTCGGCTTCTTCGGGGTAGTGGTATACACACGGGTGCACACGCCGCGGCGCAGCGGGCTTCCCTTCAGGGCCAAAGTCTTGGACTTCTTCGGCTTGGCCTTACGTCCCTTGCGGACAAGTTGTTCAATCGTAGGCAACTTCAGTTCTCCGATTCATTGATTTCCTGTTCAGGTGAAGCCGCCACACTGCAGCCCCATGCATCCGTTGATCGGAGACAAGAAACAGCCACAGTCCACCGGCCCGATGGCCCGTCTTCCTCCTGCCGCCACGTTACCGCGCGCAATCTAGCGGATTCCGGGATATCCCAGCGCCCACGCCTGTTACATAAGGCACGCCGCTGGCACACACGAATTTCTACTATATCATTCGCCGCTACTCGACACGCCAATATGACGAACGTCAACGGTACCGGCGCAAAACGAGGGTGGCCCCGGCGGACTGTAATCAACACCGCCGGGGCCACCCGAGTGGAAGGAGGAATCGTCATGTTCAACGCCGCGCCACCCTGCGCGGCAACCTAAACCTTGTGCCATCTTCCAGCACAACATATCGAGCGTGCCCTGCACGCCTGTTACGCCAGCTGGCTTCAGCGGCCCGGCTTACCATTGCCGTACTTCCCGTGCCGCACATGACCATTTCCTTTGCCTATATTCAATTATCGAAGGCGTTGCACCCGGCCCTCGCGAGCCTGTGCCTCGTTGGACCCCGACGACTGCTCGACTGAATCCAACTCCGGCCTTCACTTGTAATTATACCGGATTCCCGCGGTCCGGACAGAAACGAAACGCCGGGGTTGCTTCGCAATACGCGCATGCCAGCCGCAGCCGTCGACCCTGTGCAAAGCCCTGTGCGACAAGGGATTGAGCAATCCGAGCGCATTGACCGGTCACAGCCGAGCGGAACCATACAGAACGCGTTCGCTGCGGGAATCCGACCGCAATGCCCGCGATATCTACCTGGCTTGCGCTCCTCCGATCCTGAATTTCTCCATGACGATGCAGAAATCACCGAGACATTCGGAACAATGTCTCAATATCTCCCCTTCAAGCGCGATTGTGCGATTTTTGGGGATTCCACTCCCGCCCCCCAATCCCAGCCAACCTCGACAAATCGTTGATATTCCGCGGTTTTCGATGGTGACACGAAGTCACCGAAAGGAACAAGAATCTCAATATCTCGCAAAAATCGACTCGGACGAGGGTTTTCGAGAGATTATTACTGGACAACTCTCGATTGAGGCCGCATCACCGAGAGATTGAGATTCCAGACTTCGCCCGGGCGCGCCGGTGTCACCGGCGCGAATCCCGAGCAACCACCGCGAACCCACCTTCCGCCAGCAACCGTGGTTGCCTTGCTTCCGCAGACACCAGCAGCAGGGTACACAGCACATGCCGGATTCCATCGCCGCTTGACGCGCGACTCGGTCAATCCTCCTCACATACTGATTACCCTGACGGCGGCCCTGGCGCAACCAGTCTGTGAGAGGAACGACAACCCGACGCGCGCTGTCGCATCGCGAGCACAAGGCCGGAAAATAACAAAACCCCGGGCGAACCCGGGGTTGATGGGGTGGATAACGCGGCTCGAACGCGCGACCTTCTGAACCACAATCAGATGCTCTACCGGCTGAGCTATATCCACCATGTGGTGTGGAATCCGAGAAATTCTCGGTTTCGCACAACAGTGAAAGACTATACACGATATCAAGGACGATCGCTTCCCGGCGAGTCGTTTTTTTCGGCAGACACTCCCCCGCAATGCCATTTCGGCGTCATCGAGCCGGTCCGCCCCTGCGCCGTCACACGTGGAACGACCGTGGCCGAACAGCACCGCATACGCAGTGCCATTCAACCACGGTCGCGAATAGGCGCCCTGAGTCGACAGAGAGGAGTGAGCGTGTTGGGACAGTCGGCTCCGGGCAGGCTTCAGGTGCGATCACTCAGCGGTCACGTCGTGGGCCATCTCGGCGAAAGCGTTGATGTACGCGTCGCATGCGGCGTCGTCATGAGCCACCGACAGCGTCCACTCTTCCTCACGGCCCGGCGTCATGAACACACCGCGGTTGGCCGCATACAGCCAGCACAGCTGATTGAGATCGGTACGCTGCCCCTGCTTGAAGGTCACGTAGTCGATGATCTTGTGCGGGGAGAATGTGACGCAGCCCTTGGCGCCGAAACCGATGGAATACCCCGGGAAGTCATACTTCTTGATGACTTCGGTGCAGCCTTCCATCAGCCGGTTGTTCAGATGATCGAACAGCTTGTAAGCTTCCGGGGTGAGTACCTTCTCAAGATTGGCGCGAGCGGCCGCCACGCACAACGGGTTGCCGGAGTAGGTGCCGACCTGATAGACCTCACCGGATTCAACGACGCTCATCACCTCGTCGGTGCCGCCGATGGCGCCCATCGGCAGACCACCGGAAATCGCCTTGGCCATGGTGACCATGTCCGGGGTCACCCCGAACAGCTTGGTGGCGCCGCCAGGTCCAATGGTCAGGCCGGTCTTGACCTCGTCGAAGATGAGCACGATGCCGTGGCGCTTGGTAATCTCGCGCACCTTCTCGAGGTAGCCGGGCTCCGGCGGCACGATGGACATGTTCATCAGGCAGGCTTCCATAATCAAGCACGCGGGAGCCTCGTCATCGGTTTCCATCTCGCGGATGCGGGCTTCGAGCGCGTCGGCGTCGTTGAACGGCACTGGCACGGTCAGCGGGATCAAGGACTTCGGGATGCCGGCGCCGTACGGGATCTTCTTCAAGTGGTTCTTGTCGCCGATATTCTCGTAATCGCCGACGATGGAAATCATCACCGCATCATGATGGCCGTGGTAGGAGCCGAAGATCTTCATGATATGGTCGCGGTGCGTGTAGGCGCGGGCGATGCGGATTGCGTCCATCGTGGCCTCGGAACCGGAGTTGGTGAAACGCCACTTCGGCAGGCCGAAGCGCTGGGTCAGTTCGTCAGCGACTACGAAATCATCTTCATCAGGAAGCGCGAAATGCGTACCCTTCGGGAAACGCTCGGCGATAGCCTTGCCGATTTCCGGATTGCCGTGGCCCTGCACCATGGCGCCGTAGCCATTGTGGAAATCGTAATATTCGTTGCCGTCCACATCCCACAGCTTGGAACCGCTGCCGTGATCAACATAAATCGGCCACGGGTCGCGCAGCTGGTAGGAGGATGCGACGCCGTTACACAGATGCTTGCGGGCTTCGTTGTACATCTCGCGGGACTTGCCGAGCTTGGCGTTGAGCTTCTCACCTTCCTTGGCGGTGAGTTCCTTGATTCTGCTTTCACTGATGCTGGCCGTCATACTGAATCCTTTCCTGCGGTAGACCGATGATGCGTTTTTTCGTTGTGTTCCATCATCCTGACTACGAATTTCGTACATCTTTAGATAAAACCCTCATTATTTCGTTGCGATTACTGATTCTGTGTGAGTTTTTCCGGTCGTAACATAATGTCAACATTGCCGTTCGCTTTCATAAAAACGCACTGCCGGAAGGCCGCGATTCCAAGGAAAACCTCCGTGGAATACAACGACGGGCCATCCGGCGCAAACCGGATGGCCCGTTACGTTACGCGGCGCGGAATACCCACACCACAGCCGCATCACTGCTTGAAGTTCTCGAACAGCTGCGTGTAGTTGTCGTTGATGGCGTTCGAACAGGCTTTCTCCGTCACCGCATGCTTGAGCTCCCGCGCACTCGGCACAATGGTGTTGGATGAGCGCATTTCGGTTGGCAACAGCGCATCGCCGCCCTTGAGCACGGATCCGGCGCCCGCGGACTCGTCGATCGCCTCCTTGTTCTTCGGGTCCAGCATGTAGTTGATGAAGGTCTTGGCCTGGTCGATGTTCTGTGCACCCGCCGCAATCGCCATGTTGTCGACGAACTGGGTGGTGCCGTCGGACGGGTAGACGAACTCGAGGTCCTTGTTCGACTGCTGCGCCTGGAAGGCGTCGTAGCTCCAGATCATGCCGACGACCTGCTCGCCGGATGCGAGGCGGTCCGCCACGCCTTCCGAGCTGACCACACCGACCTTCGACCGGTAGGACTGCAGCAGGTCGTTCGCATTCTGGTAGGCGTGCGCGTCGGTGGTGCACTGCTCGGAGCCCACGGCACGCAACGCGGCATTGGTCACCTCGATTGAATCGTTGAGCAGCTGCGACTTGCCATACTTGGAGGACAGCGCGAAGAACTCCTTCCAGCTGGTCGGCGCCGCGGACTTGGGCACCTTCTTGGTGTTGACCATGAATCCGGTGTAGCCCACCACATACGGTGCCGAATATTCGAGCTTGGGATCGTAATACGGCGAGGAGAACTCCTTGGATATGTTCTTGCCGTTGGGCAGTTTCGACACGTCGAATTTGACGAGCATATGCTCCTTGATCAGCTGGTAGACCATGTAATCGCTCGGCATGACGATGTCATACCCAGACCCGCCGGTGGATTGCAATTTGGCTTCCAGCGCCTCGTTGCTTTCGAAGGTGTCCACCGTAAGTTTGATGCCGGTGTCCTTCTCGAATTTCTTGATCACATCATCGGGCATGTAGCCGGCCCACGTATAGATATGCAGTTCGCCGCCATGCGCCGCATGGTACGCGCCGTCGGCCACGACATCCGTCGTGCGGGCCGAATCAGAGATGCCTCCGGAGCACGCCGCGCTGGACAGTAGGCCGGCAGCCGCAAGCACCATACACGCCGTGCGACGCAATACTGTACCGACAGTGCGACGCCCGAAAGCAACGGATGTGGATGAGTGGGAAGATGCGAAAGCTGGTGAAGTGTGCATTTCTGCCCCTTTCTTTGACATGCCGGCGGAGCGACGCGGCCCCGCCCGGTGTTCAGTCGTCTTTGCGGTTGGTCAGGACCGAGGAGACGACGGTCACGATGACAGCGAGCAGCAGCAGCAACGTGGCGACCACGTTGATACTCGGGTTCACGCCCTTGCGGATGAGCGAGAAGATGTAAATCGGCAAGGTCGTCGTGCCGGCGGACGTCAGGAAGTTCGAAATCATGAAGTCATCCATCGAGATCACGAAAGCCATCAACGCGCCGGAAACGATGGCCGGCGTGAGCAGCGGCAGAGTGACGCGACGAACCGTGACCAGCGGGGATGCCCCCAAGTCGACAGCCGCTTCGAAGCAGGACGTGTCAATAGTCTGCAACCGTGCCCGCAACGGCATCACGACGAACGGAACACAGAACGTCGTGTGGGCGAGAATCAGCGGCAGCATGCCCGGTTTCAGTCCAATCATACGAATGAAGCCCATGGTGGCGACGCCGAGCACGACCTCGGGGATGATCAGCGAGGCGTTGATCAGCCAGCTCGCGACAGCCGAACCCGCGCGGGACATCTGGTCGGCGGCGAGCACGAACAGCACGCCGATCACCGTGGACAACACCATCGCGATGACAGCGACCTCCAGCGAGGTCAGTGTCGCCGAGATGATCGCCGGGTCATGGAACACCTTGCCGTACCACGAGAACGAGAACCCTTTCCACAGCAACGCCTGGCGGCCGCCGTTGAAGGAGAACCCTACAACCATGAGCATCGGCAGATACAGGAACAGGATGACCAGCACGCTGATGAACGCGACGCCCGGGAAAGTTTTGAGCCGGTTACGTCCTGAACGTCTGGTGCTCAGCGCACGGTCAGGCTGTTTGTCTTCAAGCCATTGCGGCATTTGCACTGCGGCGTTTTCACCACGCTCATCAATAGTGCGTTCGACGATTGCGCCGAATTCCGTGGCTGTGCCGTAATCCATGTGGATGATTTGCGGTTCGCTTGCCTCGCTGGAACTTGTCACATTGTCTTGCTTGTCACTCATCGTCATTCACCTCACTTACTCATACCGCCATACCGGCATCGCGTGCCGCCTTGCCGCCGCCAATGCTCGCCGCTACACCGCACAGCAGGGTGACCAGCAGGATGACCGTGGATAATGCCGCGCCGAACGGCCAGTTACGGGCATCGGAGAACTGGGAGGCGATCAGATTGCCGACCATGAGAACGCGGCCGCCACCCAACAGAACCGGCTGCACGTAGGAGCCGAACGCAGGAATGAAGCACAGCGCGATGGCTGAAGTCACACCCGGCTTGGCGGCACGAAGGATGATTCTGCGCATCACCGTGAGTTTGCGAGCGCCCAGGTCGTATGCGGCTTCCACCAAGCGGAAGTCGAATCCGGACAGTGCCGAGTACATCGGCATGATGGCGAATGGCAGGAAGGTGAAGATCAGGCCGATCAGTGACGCACCCGACGTGTACAGCAGTTGCTTGCTGCCGACGCCGATGAATTTCAAGAAGCCGTTGATCGGGCCGTTTTCGTTGAGAATGAGCATCCATGCATACGTGCGTACGATGAGGTTCGTCCAGAACGGGATGTTGATCAGCAGCACCAGCAGACGCTGGGTTGATGGTTTGCGCAACGACATCCACAGGGCGATGAAGAAGGACAGTACGATGCACACGAAGGTGGTGATGAGTGCCTGCCATAATGAGGTGCCGAGCACTTTGAGATACCGCGGGTCGAAGGAGGTGCGCCCCAGGAAGTCCGTGGTGAACAGCAGCTTCTTGTAGGCACTGGTGGAGAACCTGTAGACCACGCCGCCGCCGACTTCCGGCTGGCTCATGAAGGAGAACGCGACGATGACGCAGATCGGCCCGAGGGTGAACAGCAGGCCGACGATGATGGCGGGGATTGCATACCAGTGCGAGAGCATGCCCGGCTTGATGCGACCCGAAGCGGAGAACAGGCTGTGGCGGCGACGGGAGGCCGGAGCCGGTTCGTTGGCGGTATCGCCGACCGGCGGCTTCCCGCCGTCCAGGGCGGAGGTATTCGCGTTCATCGTTCCACCACCCTCATGTGGTCGGGGCTGACCGTCACACCGACCTTCGCGCCGAGCGTGAGCAGTTCGGAGTCAAATGGCGGGTTGACGCGGATCTGCACGGGCGTACCGTCGGCGAGACGGACATGGCAGCGCACATCCGAACCCATGTAGGTGACCGTTTCGACCGTGGCCTGCAGGGCGTCCTCCCCCGCACGGCCGAGCATGATGCGTTCCGGGCGCACGGCCGCGCTCACGGCCGCCCCCCTTGGCATAGCCGCTCAGATCCTGCGCCACCGGGAGGATCTTGCCCTCGACCTCGACCGAGCCGGCATCATGCACGGAGGCATCAAGGAAGTTGATATCACCGATGAAGTCAGCGACGAACCGGTTGGCGGGCTTGTCGTAGATCTCCTCCGGGGTGCCGACCTGCTCGGGCTTGCCTTTGGAGAACACGGCGATATGGTCGGCCATCGACAGCGCCTCCTCCTGATCATGCGTGACAAAAATGAAGATGATGCCCGTCTCGCGCTGCAGACGCTTCAACTCCACCTGCATCTGGCGTCGCAGCTTGAAATCAAGTGCGGACAGGGACTCATCCAGCAACAGGACTTTCGGACTTTTCGCCAGCGATCGGGCCAAGGCGACGCGCTGCTGCTGGCCGCCGGACAACTGGCTGGGCAGGCGCTTGCCGATGTCGCTCAGATGCACCAGGTCGAGCATTTCCTGCGTCTTGCGCTTGATGTAATCCTTCGGTTTTTTCTCCATTTCCAAACCGAAGGCGATATTCTGTTCGACAGTCATATTGGGGAACAGCGCATAGCTTTGGAATACGGTGTTGACTGGACGCTCGTAGGGCGGCATTTCGTCAATGCGCTGATCGCCAAGGTAGATTTCGCCGGCATCCAGGGTTTCAAGACCGCCGATGGAACGCAGCAGCGTGGTTTTACCGCATCCGGACGGTCCGAGCAGGACGAAGAACTCACCGGCTTCGATATTGAGGCTCACGTCGTCGATGGCGTGGACCAGCTTGCCTTCCGCTGAACGGAACGTCTTGCGCGCACGGTTGATGGTCAATCCGTTTTCTCTGCGTTCGACGTTCCTGTCGCGGCTGATATGTACGCCGTTATCATCCGGCTGGTGCGATTCCGCCGCGGATGATGACGGGATCGCATCATGGACAGGTGATTGTGTCGTGGTCATCGCTCCTCCTTATGGTCATCCGGTCGTTCCCAGGTGCGGTCCTGCGGAACGCGTCACGATGGTGCGTGGCTTGCGAGAACTTCGAGTCCGTTAGCGCGCGTGCCGTGCCTCTGCTGTTTTCGTTGTGATTTATCAAAGATTGCGATGATTTCCGTTGCGTAAACGTAATATTGCGACTAAAAAATGCGGTGTAACGCGAAATTTTCCCCACGGTCTCGCATCGTGAACAATTACCTGCTGATATGGTCGGCATGAGAGTTCAACATGATATTCACGAATCGCTCGCGGCCACAGGTTCCAGCGCGGTGGACGCCAATACGGCTCCCCTAGAGTCACACAAGTCGTCGCTGCTTGACGACACCAACAAGGCGATTATCCGCGAACTGCAGAAAAGCGGGCGCAAACCGTACGGTGCCATCGGCAAGGTAGTCGGCTTGTCTGAGGCTGCGGTGCGTGGGCGCGTGCAACGGCTGGTCGAGGCGGGAATCATCCAGATCGTGGCCGTCACCGACCCCATACAGCTGGGGTATCGTCGGCAGGCGCTGATCGGTGTGAACACGACCGGTGATTTGGACGCCATTGCCGACCGGCTGCGTGAAACCGACGGGATCGACTATATTGTCGCCGCCGCAGGACGCTTTGATATGCTGCTCGAGGTGTTTACCGCCGATGACAACGAGCTGCTTGATTTGGTGATGCGGATCCGCAAGATTCCAGGCGTGGACCATACCGAGGTTTTTACCTATTTGCGGCTTATTGAGCAGCGCTACGATTTCGGCGTGCGGTGAGCCTCGCGCCCGGCTGGCGGGCAACAGCGGAATGGACAAGACGGGAATCGCAAGATATCGCCTCTTCTTGAAGCCACCGTATCCAGACCCGTACACAATGTGCCCGATAGTGCCGCGACCCGCGCAACTTGGCAGTGTTACCGGCGATTATGCGGGTTCATGGCGTCGCCATCGCCCGGCAACCCCGGGTTGTTCACGCATCCGTCAGGCGCCGGGGCAGCCGTCATTGCAGCATCCAATATCATGTCCATTATATGAGATACATGATCATATCGTGGAACATCACCGCTTGATTCCGCCCTGACCATGTCATCTGCGAACGGACACCAATCAGCGAAGCGGAATTACCGGGGCTTGTTGCGTTTGCCGATAGGCAATCGCCAACAACCAGAAACCCCGGCACAGCAGATGGCCGGCTGCCATACGCGGCGACCGGCCATCGATCTTCCTGATACGACCGCAATCAGCGCGCGGCTTCGGTGACGAGCTTGTAGTTCGCGAACTCGCGGATGCCGAGCGGACCCATCTCGCGCCCGAACCCGGAGTTCTTCACGCCGCCGAACGGCAGTTCCGCGGAATCAGCGCCGGATTCGTTGATATAGGTCATGCCGGATTCCAGACGATCCGCGAAGCGCAGCCCCTGCTCGTGATCGGTGGTGAACACGTAGGAGCCGAGACCGTACGGCGAATCGTTGGCGACCGCGATGGCTTCATCCTCGCTGGACACCCGGTAGAACTGGGCGACCGGCCCGAAGAACTCCGTGCGACGAGCTGCGGAACCCTCAGGGATATCGGTCAGGATGGTCGCCGGATAGTAGGCGCCATCATGCTCGGTGCCGCCCAACACCACCTTCGCCCCGTCATCGATCGCGGCCTGCACCTGGGCGGCGAGACCGTCGGCGGCGGACGCGGAGCACAGGGGCGCGAGCTTGCGTTCCTTGGACACATTGATGAATCGCTTCAAGAATTCGTCGTACAGCGAGTCGATGATGATGAACCGCTTGGCGCCGTTGCAGATCTGGCCGCTGTTCTCGTACCGGGCGTTCGCACCGGCCTCGACCGCGGCATCCAGATTGTCGGTGCTCATGACGATGAACGCGTCATTGCCGCCCAGTTCGCACACGACCTTCTTCAACGCGGCGCCGGCCTCTTGGGCGATTGCCTTGCCGGCACGCTCGGAACCGGTCAGGGATACGCCACGGACGCGCGGGTCGGCGATGACCTTGGCGATCTGCTCGTTGGTGGCGTACACGTTGACGAACGCGCCCTTGGGGAAGCCCGCCTCGAGGAAGATCCGCTCCATCGCCGCCGACGACTTGGGGCATAGGGACGCATGCTTGAGAATGATGGTGTTGCCGAGCATCAGATTCGGGCCGGCGAACCGAGCCACCTGATAGTACGGGTAGTTCCACGGCATCACGCCGACCAGCGGGCCGATCGGCAGGTGCCGGATGAACGCCGTGCCCGCAGCGGCGCGGTCGATCGGCTCGTCGGCGAGGAATTCAGCGGCGTGATCAGCGTAATATTCAAGGATTTCCGCCGAGAATTCCACTTCGACAAGCGCCTCGTCCATGTTTTTGCCCATCTCGTGGTTGATGATGGTAGCAAGCTCCTGCTGCTGGTCGCGATAGGCGGCCACCGCCTTGCGCATCAGCGTCGCGCGCTGTTCGATGGTCGTGGCCCTCCCCCACGTGCGGTAGGCTTCGTCGGCGGCGTCCACCGCCGCGGCGACTTGCTCGTCGGTGAAGGTCTCAAAGCTTTCCTCGACCTGCCCGGTCGCCGGATTGGTCACTGCATATCTGCTCATCGTGTCGCCTTTCGTTGTCGCAACTCACGCGATACGCGGCCGGTCAACGATATCCATGCGATATTCGCTGCATATCGATGTTCCGGCCGCGTTTTTTGTTTGCGTTTGGCGGCATGATATGCGATTTCCGTATCATCGGCGTTACCGGGATATTGCGGGCATGCGATCAGCAGGCCTGACCAGGCGCATGTCCGACGGCCGCATTCCTGCGCAGCCGCATGCATCACCTTTTCATGCCCCGCGGATGTCAGTTGTATGCGTATTGCTGCTGTGCAGTCCCATCGCGCACGGCTTGCAACACCTTCCGGTATATCGGGTCGTTCGATTTCGGATAAGCGCAGTAGAATCCGACGGTCTCGCCTGTCTTCGGGTCGAAATGCACCGTCCAGATTTTCGCGATGTTGTCGCCGAGCTTGATGCCATCGCTGATGGTTGTGTTTGGCGTCCAAGAGCCGACATTCGTGAGCGTGGACATCCGATGGCTTCCGTCCAATATCCATCGGTCGTCAGCTCCGCCGGTACCACAGCTGCCACCGCCGCTTCCATCGCTGCTCCAACTCGAGCAGAAGTTCAAGACACCGGTGCCGGCATCGACAAAATACGTATACGTGACGGTGTTGCGGCCATAGCGTTCCGCCGTCGGATTCACCTCGCCCGACGACGAGAGGAACGCCGCGATACCCAGCGTTTCCGCGCTTTTCGCATGCTCGCGATTCGCGGCGAGCCGCGCCAGCCTGACCTGGTTGTTGTAAATCGGAACCGCGATTGCTGCGAGAATCCCGATGATGATAATCACGACAAGGAGTTCGATCAGGGTAAAGCCATCTTGCTTTTTTCTCTCCCGCCACATAAGACATCATCTCCAAACGCCTGGGTCTGCATCGTGGTCACGCGATGTTGACGCGGCGAAATACCCATCTTCATATCCACACCTTTGCGGATACCATAATTATATCCATTGTGTGCCGGCAATTCAACATGCGCCCGGGCTCCCCGCGCGCAGACCGGTCACAGGACCACGGCGAGCATGCCGCGCGTCATTCACCGACTGCCATCGAAATCGGCAATCGCCTCGCGTTCCATCGCGACGAATTTGCGCACGCAGGACTCAATCGAATACTCCTCACGCGTATGCTCGGCATAGACGGCGCCCCAACGGCCCAGCTCGTCGGGGTGGTCGATCCACCAGTCGATGCGCTGGGCGAGCATGGCCGGATCCTGCGCTTCGAACAGCGAATGGTCATTCAGCGCGAACTGCCCTGCGGCGCTCTGCGGGGATCTGGCGATGACCGGCACAAGCCCGGATGCCATGCCTTCAAGAACACTCAGCGATTCAATGTCCACAATCGAGGGATGCACCAGCAGATCGCATGAACGCAGGAATGTGGGCATCTGCGCGTTGTCATGGAAGCCGATCGACCACCGGCCGGGCAGCAATCTCGCCGCCATCCGCCGCAGTTCATGCTGCAGCGGTCCGGTGCCGCAGATCGTCAATTCAATATCCTCGGCATGCCTGCTCAACGCGACCGCACGGATCAGCGTCGCATGATCCTTCTCGCTGGCCAGACGCCCCGATGCGACAATCCTGAACGGCCTTGGCGATGGCGAACCGGGTTCACGCTGCCGCTTGGGGGTGAATCTGGGCGAATACCCGTTGGAGATCACATGCAGTCGCTGACGATAGCCATGCGCCCGCAGCTGCGCGGCAATCATATGCGACGGCGTGTGGATATGCCGGATATGCCGGTACAGCATGCGGTCGAACAGCCAGTATATGAACGCCGACGCGCCGGGGACGTATCGCAGCGGCCCCGCCGAATACAGGACGTTCTCGGGTTGCAGGTGGAATCCGGCCGTGGCGGGGATACCCATCTCGTGTGCGGTCCGTACCGCCACACGACCGTATTTGAACGGCAGGTACACGTGGACCACATCGGCACCTTCAAATGCCTTACGCAATACCGCCGTGTCCGGCTGCGCGAACTGCATCTGCTGTTTCGCGGCGATCCAGGAGACCAGCGGGATCCGATGTACAGGCACTGGATAGTCCGGCGAGCCGATACCGACCAAACGGACCGTATGGCCTTGCCGACGCAGCTCCCGCGCATATTGCAACGCCGAATTCGACGTGCCGTTGCCCTCGTTGCCCGCGGTGTCGACCACCAGCGCGATGGTCAGCGGGCGGTCGGCATCGCCATTGACACCGGTCGCCCGCGTGAACTTACTACTTTGACTCATACCGATATCGTAAGCCAACAGCCGGCGAAATCCGGTAGGGCACGCCTGCTAACGCACCGTGATGTCGAGGGCGTCAGCGACCCGACCCGCTTTGGCGCGGGCGTCGTCCGCATTGTTTCCGATGGCGAGCGCCACAGCCATACGGCGATGTCCGTGGACTTCCGGCTTGTTGAAGATTCGCAGGTTGGTGTCGGCTTCGGCGAGCGCTTGCGGCACGTTTGAAAAGACCGCACGCCCGTCGCCTTCGACGACGATGGCGTGGCTCGCGCCGACCTGTCCGCTGCCGATGGCCAGATCGACATGGCTTTCACTGACCGGAATACCGAGAATGGCACGCGCGTGGAGCGCGAATTCGCTCAGCCGTTGGGAAATCATGGTCACCATGCCGGTGTCGTGCGGACGCGGGGAGACCTCGTTGAACAGCACCGAACCGTCGGTGAGAACGAACAGTTCGACACCGAATACGCCCCAGCCGCGTTCACCGTGTGCATGGGCTTCGGCGACCAAGCCTTCAACACAACGGCGCGCTAGATCTTTCGCAATCTGCAAGGTGTCCGGGTTGACAGCCGCCGGCTGCCAGGATTCGCGGTAATCGCCGCTTTCCTGACGCTGCCCGATCGGGGTGCAGGTGACGACACCCGCGGACGAGCTGACGGTCAGTACGGTCAGCTCATAATCAAGCGGTGCGAGCGCTTCGACGATAACGCGAGAAATACCGCCTTCGCCCGCCGCACGACGACCGACCTGCGCCTCATGCCAGGCGGCGTCGATGGCATCCGGGGTGCGTACAACAGACTGGCCGTGACCAGAAGAGCTCATAATCGGCTTGACTACGCACGGGTAGCCGACGGTTTGCGCGCCGGCACGCAGTTCCTCGAGCGACCCGGCGAAACGGTAGGGCGTGGTCGGCAGCCCCAGTTTCTCGTGGGCGAGCACACGCAGACGTTCACGGTCCATGCAGATCGCTGCGATGCCGGCGCTTGGCACGACTTGCACGCCTTGCGCGGCAATGGCGTCAAGTTCCGATGTGGCGATCGCTTCGACTTCGGGGACAACGATGTCCGGCTGGATTTCAGCGAATAGGGCGTCCAGTTGGGTGGGGTCAGCCATGTCGAGCACACGGTATTCGTGGGCGACCTGCTGTGCCGGGGCGCCTTCGTAGCTGTCGGCGGCGCACACCCACGCGCCCAAGCGCATGAGTTCGATGGCGATTTCGCGGCCGAGCTCACCGGAGCCGAGCAGCAGGACTTTGGTGCGTGCGGCTGTGGCGGACCGGTCGAGCGGGGTGCCGAGCCGCGGGTTGGCTGGCGTGGCAGGAGCGGATTGTGATGCACTGGATGGGCTGGCGTTGACTGTGGCTTCGGCGTTATCACTCATACCCGTCATCTTGCCATCGGGGGGTTGTCAGAAGCTTCGCTGGCGGCGTTGCATCACATGGAGTCGAACCCGTTCGGCGCCGTGCTGTTGCAAGACGCACGCCGTGCCGCCCGATGTAGCCGGCGCTTGGTATCCTGTCCACCGTATATACCCCCAATCCATCTCGTGCTTACGAGGAAGGCGAGTCATGCAGAAACTGGAAAAGCTCTATGAGGGCAAGGCCAAAAAAAATGTATGCGACCGACGATCCCGACGTCCTGTGGGTCGAATACATGAACCAGGCGACGGCCGGCAACGGCGCGAAGAAGGCGCAGATCGCCGGCAAGGGCAGCCTGAACAACCACATCACCTCCGTGATTTTCGAACTGCTCAAGGCTCGCGGCATCGACAGCCACTTCATCAAGCGCCTGTCCGACACCGAGCAGCTGGTGCGCAAGATGACTATGTACCCGCTGGAGATCATCATGCGCAACACCGCCGCCGGCTCCTTCGCCAAGCGGTACGGCGTCAAGGAAGGCACGCCGCTGAAGAAGCCGATCCTCGAATTCTGCCTGAAGTCCGATGAACTGGGCGACCCGTTCATCAACGATGACGGCATCGTCGCCCTCGGTCTGGCTTCCGAGGACGAGCTCGCCGAGATCTCACGTCAGGCGCGCGCCGTCAACGAAGCACTCAAGGACATCTTCTCCAAGATCGACGTGCAGCTCGTCGATTTCAAGATCGAGGAAGGCAAGACCTCCGACGGCACGATTCTGCTGGCCGACGAAATCACGCCCGACACCTGCCGTCTGTGGGATTTGAAGGATCACAGCGGCAAGATCGAGCATCTTGACAAGGATCTGTTCCGCCGCGATCTGGGCAACATCATCCCCGCATACGAGGAGATTTACAGCCGCCTCAAGCAGCTCGCCGATTCCGAAGGCGTCAAGGACGCCGAGTGAGCCCGGGCCCGCACCGGTTTTCCGATGCGGGCCACATTTTTCGGATGCGCCGCGCAAGGCGAACACACCCACGCGACCACCTGCATCACCCATCCAACCGCCATACCAACAACAGAAGGAATACCGTGGTTTTTCGCGTTTATGTCGAGAAGAAGCCAGGCTTTGACGTCGAGGCCAGGCAACTGGAAAACGAGCTGAAGACGATTCTCGGGATTAAGGGGCTTACCGGCCTGCGTATCGTCAACCGGTACGACGTCGAAGGCATCAGCCGTGAGCTGTTCAATCAGGCCACCACAACCGTGTTCAGCGAACCGCAGGTGGATAACGCCAGCGAGGAGATGCCCGATTTCGGCGACAGCGCGGTGTTCGCCGTCGAGTTCCTGCCCGGGCAGTTCGATCAGCGCGCCGATTCGGCCAGCGAGTGCATCCAGCTGATCAGCCAAGGCGAACGCCCGACCGTGCGCAGCGCCAAAGTCTACGCGTTGGAGGGCAATCTGGACGAACAGGCCGTCGAGCAGATCAAACAGTACGTAATCAACCCGGTCGAAGCCCGCGAAGCCTCCCTCGAACCGAAGAGCACCCTCAAGGTGCAGGTCGCCAAGCCGGCGAAGGTCGAGGTCATCGCCGGATTCGACGAGCTGGACGACGAAGGCCTGCAACGGTTCATCGACGAGCGGGGACTGGCGATGGATCTGGCGGATGCGAAGGTGTGCCAGGAGTATTTCCACGGCGAACACCGCGAACCGACCATCACCGAAATCAAGGTAATCGACACCTACTGGTCCGACCACTGCCGCCACACCACCTTCGGCACGCAGCTTGACGAGGTGGATATCGATGACAATGTGGTCAAGGCCGCATTCGACAAGTACATGGCCATGCGCCATGAGCTCGGGCGCGACGGCAAGCCGGTATGCCTCATGGATATGGGCACAATCGGCGCCAAGTGGCTCAAGAAGAACGGCATCCTCAAGAATCTCGACGAATCCGAGGAAATCAACGCCTGCACCGTCAAAGTAAAGGTCGATGTGAACGGCGAGGACCAAGATTGGCTGTTCCTGTTCAAGAACGAAACCCACAACCACCCGACCGAAATCGAGCCGTTCGGTGGCGCCGCCACCTGCATCGGCGGATGCATCCGCGACCCGCTGTCGGGTCGTTCCTACGTGTATCAGGCGATGCGCGTGACCGGCGCCGGCGACCCGCGCGTCCCGGTTTCCGAAACGCTCAAGGGCAAGCTCCCCCAGCGCAAGATAGTCACCACCGCGGCCGCCGGATACTCCTCGTACGGCAACCAGATCGGTCTGGCGACCGGCCAGGTTGACGAGATCTACCATCCGGGCTATGTGGCCAAGCGCATGGAAGTCGGCGCCGTCGTGGGTGCGACCCCGGCCGACCATGTCCGCCGCGAAACCCCGACCCCCGGCGACAAGATCATCCTGCTGGGCGGGCGTACCGGCCGCGACGGCATCGGCGGCGCGACCGGCGCTTCGAAAGCGCATGACGAGGAAAGCCTTGAAAAAGACGGTGCAGAAGTCCAGAAGGGCAACGCCCCCGTCGAACGCAAGCTCCAGCGTCTGTTCCGCCGCAAGGACGCCTGCCGTCTGATCAAGCGCTGCAACGATTTCGGCGCGGGCGGCGTGTCCGTGGCAACCGGCGAGATCGCCGACGGCCTGACCATCAACCTTGATCTGGTGCCCAAGAAGTACGAAGGCCTGGACGGCACCGAACTGGCGATCTCCGAATCCCAGGAACGCATGGCCGTCGACGTGGCCGCGGACGACGTGGACGAATTCCTCGGCTATGCGCGCGAGGAGAACCTCGAAGCCACCGTTATCGCCACTGTCACCGAAGAGAAGGTCATGCGCATGACCTGGCAGGGCGACACCATCGTGAACCTGAGCCGCGCCTTCCTCGCATCCAACGGCGCGCCGAAGCATCAAACCGTGCACGTTGAGCAGGGTGGCTCCTACACCACCCCATGGCGCGATGGCTCACTCAAGGACCGGATGCACACGCTGGTCACCGACATCAACGTGGCCTCCAACAAGGGCCTGTCCGAACGCTTCGACTCCACCATCGGCGCCGCCACCGTGCTCATGCCATTCGGCGGCAAGCGCCAGCTGACCCCAAGCATGGCCATGGTCGCCAAACTGCCCGTATTCGGCGAAACCACCACCGCCTCCGCGATGGCATGGGGCTTCAACCCGTACATCATGGAGAAGAACCAGTTCACCGGCGCCTATCTGTCCGTGGTCGAATCTCTTGCCAAGCTCGTGTCCGCCGGCTTCCGCCGCGAAGACGCCTACTTGAGCTTCCAAGAGTATTTCGGCAAGCTGCGTGACGTGCCGGAACGCTGGGGCAAGCCCGCCGCGGCGGTGCTGGGCGCCCTGATGGCGCAGGTCGACCTCGGTGTCGGCGCCATCGGCGGCAAGGATTCGATGAGCGGCAGCTTCGAGGATCTCGACGTGCCACCGACGCTTATCTCCTTCGCTGTGGCCGTCGGCAACATGCATCGCGCGACCTCCCCCGAGTTCAAGCAGGCCGGTCACCGCATTGTGCGCATCGCTCCACGCTATGCGGCCGACGGGCTCACCCCCGACAGGGACGGCCTGCTTGAGGCAATGGACGCGGTCGAATCGCTCACCGAATTCCATGATGCGCTTGCCGTGTCCACCCCGGGCTATGGCGCCAGTGCCGAAGCGCTATTCAAGATGACGCTCGGCAATCGCATCGGCGTCAAGCTGGACGACACCATCGCCGTGGACGACCTGTTCACCCCGGCCTATGGCTCGTTCCTCGTTGAGCTTGATGACAATGCGAAGCTGCCGGCGGTGTCCAACCGCGTCGAAATCGGCGTAATCGGCGAGACGACCGACGCGTACGAATTCGTCGCCGGCGGCGAGCGCCTCGACCTCGACCAGGTGCAGGAGGACTGGGAATCCGCGATGGAAGGCGTCTTCCCGTACCGCTCCAAAGGCGCGGAACGCGGCAGCGTCACCGAAACCGAGGAATTCCATGCCCCGAAGAAGACCGTATACACGGGTTCCCCCGTCGCCAAGCCGCATGTGGTGATCCCGGTGTTCCCGGGCAACAACTGCGAGTACGATTCCGCGGCGGCGTTCGAACGCGCAGGCGCCGATGTGAGCACGCTCATCGTGAACAACCTCACTCCGCAGGCGGTCGCCGAATCCACGCAGGCGCTGGTCGACGAGATCCGCCGCAGCCAGATTGTCATGATCCCGGGCGGTTTCTCCGGCGGCGACGAGCCCGACGGGTCGGCGAAGTTCATCACCGCGTTCTTCCGCGCCCCGGCCGTCACCGACGCGGTGCGCGATTTGCTCAAGAACCGCGACGGTTTGATGCTTGGCATCTGCAACGGCTTCCAGGCGCTTGTCAAGCTCGGCCTCGTGCCGTACGGCGACATCGTGCCGATGACCGACGCCTGCCCGACGCTGACCTTCAACACCATCGGCCGCCATCAGAGCCGTCTGGTGCGTACGCGTGTGGCTTCCGACCTGTCCCCGTGGCTGGCGCAAAGCGCGGTCGGCGACGTGCACACCATCGCGATTTCGCACGGCGAAGGCCGGTTCGTGGCTTCCGACGACGTGCTCGCCAAGCTCAAGGCCAACGGCCAAATCGCCACGCAGTATGTGGACGCCGACGGCGTGCCCGGCATGGATCTGGACGTCAACCCGAACGGCTCGATGCTCGCCATCGAAGGCATCACCAGCCCGGACGGCCGCGTGTTCGGCAAGATGGGCCATTCCGAGCGCTACACGGACGGCACGTTCATGAACGTGCCCGGCGATAAGCTCCAGCCGCTGTTCACCAGCGGTGTGAAGTATTTCACCGCCTGAGCCGCGACGTATAGGGGAAGAGCCTCCAGCCGTGTTGTACGGCTGGAGGCTCTTTTCGTATGCGATTGGCACGATGCCGCGAAACCAGGTAAGTCACGCATTATCAGCGATTCACGTGGCACGGCTCACACCATGTCATGCCGCGGCGTTCTGGATTGAGCATGTCAAATCCAATGCCGCACCGGAATGCGGCAGGGTGTGCGCCGTGGCACGCCATGTCCCCGCGTCGCTTGATGACGGAATCGCGGCATGGCATGCGGCGAACTGGTCTTTGGTAATCCGCAGCACCACGCCGGCACCAGTGACCGGATCATAGCCTTTCACCTCATACTGGCGTGATGAGAACAATCCGTGCTGTCCGCTGGTCAACTGGGTGGGCACGAACTGCACCTCATGTCGGGTGAGCAGTGGCGGAACGTCTCGGGAGACAAGCCCCACAGCCACCAGCGCGACCACCAGCACCACCACTGCGCGGGTCATGACCGAGGCGGCAGCACGGTGATACCGTGCCTCCCTACGCTGCCTGACGATTGTCACCATCGCCAATATTGCCGCCGGAATGCCAATACCATCGACGAAGAGCAGCCACCCCACATAGTGGATGAGCATGTGGTCAACGAATTGTGCCGCGATTGCAGCGGCCAACAATATCGGCGCACAACAGGCGAGAACGATGACCGCTACCGGGGTTTCATGCCGCTGCGATGTGCGAGGGCCCGCATAGACATCACCGTTGGAAAGTACTGATAACGCGGTGTCCGGCACGGTGCCGACGCCGGATATCGCAAGAGCATCGACATCAGGACGGCCTGCCGATGAGACACCGAACGTAGCAGATGATCCAGCGGTGGGTTCACGGGACATGTTGTCGTCAAACTGAATCGGCACATACGTGTCCTGCGCCAGCATGTTATGCGGGTCAAACGCGGCCAGCAGCGCCTCATCGGATTGGGGATCGGCAAACGCAGCCACAGCAACCCCGGAGGCATGGGGCTGGTTCACCGTGCTCTCAGATGCCGAAGAATCATATTGCACAGCTGTCTGCCGGCTGCCATCATCGTGGTCGGTGCGCCGGTCTTGATTCGTATCGGCTGCCGGCTGGGGAGTAAACACCATACCCGGCGCTGTCGTAGTCTCATCGGTGCCATCAATGTCACCCGGGAAATCCGCTATGCCGGCGGCATCATGCCATCCCATCGTCTCCGGACGCATCGCAGCCCCTTCCATACTTTGTCGCATATTCGCCGTCACGTTCTCTTCCTTGACGCGACAACACGCAACCATGCGTTACCGCCACGCTAGCAACGCAGGACGACGAACACGGGCGTCCGCCTCCCCACTGACCGGATAGCCAGCACCTTCAAGGCATCAGTTGAGAACACGGCAGGATTTCATGTACGCCGCACGTCAGGGACGACAACCGTGGTGCAGCACACGCAGCAGCGTTGCATCAACGGCCACGGTTCACCCTCCTTGATCAGAGGAATCGTATTGTCCCCCTGACACCATGGGCAAATCCACGTCACCGACCGGCCGATGGAATCGCATCGCGGCGCCGCAACAGCGTAACGGAGCACCTTCCTGCCGCGCTCCGCACGACGCTCATCACGCAAATGCGCCCAATCGATGAGAATCGCGAACCCTATGACGCGAAGCAGCGATTGTGCCAAATCGACCTGGCTCATCATGCCTTTGACAAACGCGACGACCACGACAACCGCCACCGCCGCGTCAAGCATATACAGAAACGCGATACACCGCCGTTGGATGGTCAACCGTCTCGCATGCCGTTCGTTACGACGGCGAATCTCACGTTGTCGAGGGTCTTCCGTCTCATCGTCTCGCCCATACGGGGACGCCCCCTGTTGCCACGGTTCCATACCATGCTCCATCCAGTTCTTGCAGCCATACGGCATACCATTCCACCGACGCTCAGCTTCGAGCCTTCCTCCATGGTAACGCCATTGCACACCAGCCATCCGGCAGTGCGATTATCATGAACGCCGACAACGGGAAGCCGCGTCCGAAGCACAGACGCGACACACCACCTGCCCACACGTGTCTGACCGCAAGGAGCGTCACATGTCCACCAACCAGCCAAATCCCGACCTACCGCCATACCCGAACCAGCCGGGCGACAACCAGCCGGCCTATCAAGACCAGTCCGCATACGCGAGTCAGCCGGCACCCGACCTGCCGCCCCTGCCCAACCAGCCGACATACCAGAGCCAAGACGCGTATACGAATCAAGCCCCGTACGCCAACCAAGTGCCGAACCCAGCCCAGCAGCCGTACGCCCCGGCATATCAGGGATATCCGCAGTATCAGCCGGCACCCGTGCAGCCGAGCGGCACCACTGACCTCGGCGGGTGGATCGTCACGCTGATCCTGTCCGGCATCCCCATCGTCGGATTCATTCTGCTGATCTGCTGGGCCGCCGGCCTTGGCGGCGAGCAGCACCGGGACCGCCGCAACTGGGCGCTCGCACAGATCATCATCAGCGTAGCGGTCACCGTCATCGCGGTCATCATCATCGTGGCCACCGGTTTCTCATTCAGCGAGCTGCTCAACGAAAGCTGACACCTGTGAATCCGGTAATCGCAACGACAACCGGCGATAACGACATGAGGGGCGCCACGCATACACAGCGTGGCGCCCCTCATGGTCTATTACCTTGGACGGTACCGCGAATCAGCGCGGCTCGACGCGACCATGAAACATGGCGCGCCCGACCCGCCGTTACCCATTACTTGCGGTCGCCGTAGCCTTCCGGATGGCTTGAATGCCAAGCCCACGCGGAGGCGATGATCTTGTCGATATTGTCGAACTGCGGCTTCCAGCCGAGCACACTGCGGGCCTTGTCGGAGGCGGCAATCAGCGTATCCGGGTCACCGGGGCGACGCGGAGCCATCTCGGCGGGGATCTCCTTGCCGGTCACCCGGCGGGCGGCCTCAAGAATCTGCAGGTTCGAGAAGCCTGTGGACGAGCCAAGGTTGAACGCCGAGGATTCGTTGCCCTCACGCAGGTACTTGACCGCGAGGATATGCGCGTCCGCCAAATCGTACGGATGCACATAATCACGCACGTTCGTACCGTCAGGCGTGTTGTAATCATTGCCGAAAATCTTGAGCACGTCACGCTTGCCCTGCGCCACCTGCAGCACAATCGGCAGCAAATGGGTTTCCGGATTGTGATCTTCGCCGATCGAACCGTCCGGCTTGGCGCCGGCGACGTTGAAGTAGCGCAACGCCACGAACTTGATGCCGTAGGCGAGGTCGGACCAGTGCATGATCTTCTCCATCATGAGCTTGCTCTCGCCATACGGGTTGATCGGCTTCTGCGGGTCGGTCTCACGGATCGGCATCTTCTCGGGGATACCATAGGTGGCTGCGGTCGAAGAGAAGACGATGTTCTTGACGCCCACTTCGTTCATCACTTCGAGCAGCTTGACCATGCCTGCGGTGTTGTTGTCGAAGTATTTGAGCGGCTTCTTCATCGATTCGGCGACCAGCGAGTAGGCTGCGAAATGGATGACCGCGTCAACATCCGGGTTTTCCTTGAACACGGTGCGCATGAAATCCTGGTCGGCGATGTCGCCCTGATAGAACTTCGCCGCCGGGTTGACCGCAGCGCGATGACCGGTGACCAGGCTGTCAACGACCACAACCTTCTCATCCGTGGTGTTGACCAGGCGGTCGACCATGTGCGAGCCGATGTAGCCGGCTCCGCCGAGGACCAATACTGCCATAACTGCTCCTTGCATGTCTGTGCCGGTTCCCGCATACGCGGGAAGCCAATGACCAGTGTACGCCGCAAGCCCTACTCCGGGGCGGCGCACACGACCGATGTTGCAATCCGGACGGTATCGCACATCAGGATTGTCATTATCGGGCCGTCATGCGACTGATCGGTCACATTGCGGGCGGATACCAAGCCAAATCAGGCATGACCGGATGTTACCGCCGCTTGGTGCGACCGGTCAGTCACACTGCAGGACGATAGCCCGGTGGGCCGGCCGTGACAGGAAGCTACCGTCGCGTCGTGTAACCGGTTCATCACACGACAGACAGATACCCGGACGTTGTGCCGCCGACCCATCCGCTATCTCGCCGCTGTGTAACCGGGCGGTCACATCACAGACCGAATCACACATTCCGTCACCCGTCAACGCCCGACCAGACCGACAGGGAACCGCTCTGGCATACGGTGAACGCGTCCCCTAATCACTGCGGCATCACACGCAACAAAACGACCTTCAGCCGAACGACAACCCAACCTGCGCGATGTAGCCGGCGGTTGATATGTTGGTTACTAGCGAATCCCCCGTTTCCACGGTTTTGGAAGGAGCTTTGGCTTGTCAGCTGAACTCGAAGACATTCATGAAGAGTGCGGCATTTTCGGCGTCTGGGGACACCCTGATGCCGCCCGCCTCACCTATTTCGGTTTGCATGCGTTGCAGCACCGCGGCCAGGAAGGTGCCGGTATCGTCTCGAATGACAACGGCCACCTGATCGGGCACCGTGGACTCGGCCTGCTCACCCAAGTATTCTCCGACGAACACGAAATCGAACGGCTCAAAGGCGACAAAGCCATCGGTCACGTGCGTTACGCGACGTCCGGCTCCGGATCGGTGGACAACATCCAGCCGTTCCTGTTCCGCTTCCACGACGGTGACGTCGCGCTCGGCCACAACGGCAACCTCACCAACTGCGTGAGCCTGCGCCGGCAGCTGGAAGACGAAGGAGCGATTTTCCACTCCAATTCCGACACCGAAGTGCTCATGCACCTGATTCGCCGTTCGGACGCCCCCACCTTCATGGACAAGCTCAAGGAGGCGCTTAACAAGGTGCACGGCGGTTTCGCCTACCTGCTCATGACCGAGCATGCGATGATCGGCGCGCTTGACCCGAACGGATTCCGCCCGCTGTCCTTGGGACGTATGAAGAACGGCGCGTACGTGTTGGCGTCCGAAACCTGCGCGCTGGACATCGTCGGCGCGGAGTTCGTGCGCGACATCGGCCCCGGCGAAATCATCGTCGTGGACGACGAAGGTTATCACATGGACCGCTACACGACCAACACGCAGCTGGCCATCTGCTCCATGGAGTACATCTACTTCGCGCGACCGGATTCCAACATCTACGGTGTCAACGTGCATTCGGCACGCAAACGCATGGGTGCGATCCTCGCCAAAGAGGCTCCCGCCCCCGCCGACATGGTCATCGCCGTGCCGAACTCCTCGCTGTCCGCGGCATCCGGCTTCTCCGAGACCAGCGGCCTGCCGAACGAGATGGGGCTGATCAAGAACCAGTATGTGGCGCGCACCTTCATCCAGCCGACGCAGGAACTGCGCGAGCAGGGCGTGCGTATGAAGCTGTCCGCCGTACGCGGCGTCGTCAAGGGCAAGAGCGTCGCGGTGATTGACGATTCCATCGTCCGCGGCACCACGTCACGTCGCATCGTGCAGCTGTTACGTGAAGCCGGCGCCCGCGAAGTGCATATGCGTATCTCCTCGCCGCCGCTGAAATACCCGTGCTTCTACGGCATCGACATCCAGACAACCAAGGAGCTGATCGCCGCGAAGAAATCCGTCGAGGAAATCCGCGAGTATATCGGCGCCGACTCCTTGGCGTTCCTGTCTCTGGACGGTCTGGTCGAAGCTATCGGCCTGCATGCGGATGCCCCGTACGGCGGCCTGTGCGTCGCCTATTTCAACGGCGATTATCCGACCGCGCTCGACGATTACGAGGAGTCGTTCCTCAAGTCGCTGACCCCCGAGGACCGTGTGAGAATCGCCAAGTTCGCACACGACAAGAGCCGATATGAGGGCAACGAGTTCTCCACGGATGTCAAAACGCTCCAGGCTCAACTGGCGAAGGCCTGAGATGATGCCGCTGCAACCGTATACGGGTGCAGCGGCATCGTCATGCCTGCCACGGTCAGATGCCCCGGACGAAACCCATCAATTCCATCAATCCAACTCGTCTACAAACCAAACGTCAGACAAATCAAGAAAGGTCAGTCATGCCAGAAGCGTATGAGAAGGCAGGAGTCAGTGTCGAAGCCGGCTACGAGGTAGTCAAGCGCATCAAATCGCATGTCGCCCGCACGAACCGTCCCGGTGTGGTCGGCGGTATCGGCGGTTTCGGCGGCCTGTTCGACCTCGCCTCGCTCGGTTACCGCGAACCAGTGCTCATTTCCGGCACCGACGGCGTGGGCACCAAACTCATGGTCGCCAAGATGGCGAACAAGCACGATAAGATCGGCATCGACTGTGTGGCCATGTGCGTCAACGATATTGCCGCCCAAGGCGCTGAACCGCTGTTCTTCCTCGACTATATTGCGTGCGGCAAGAACGATCCGGCCCTGCTCGAGCAGGTCGTTTCCGGCGTGGCTGACGGTTGCGTGCAGTCCGAGTGCGCGCTGATCGGCGGCGAAACCGCCGAAATGCCCGGCATGTATGACCCGGACGAGTATGATCTTGCCGGTTTCGCCGTGGGTGTCGCCGAAAAGTCTGATATCGTCGACGGTTCGACCATCACCGAGGGTGACGCGCTCATCGGTCTGCCGTCCACCGGCGTGCACTCCAACGGGTTCTCGCTGGTACGCAAGGCCCTGTTCGAGCAGGCCGGCTACACGGTCGACACCAAGCTTGACGAGCTGGGCGGCAAAACCGTGGGCGAAGTCCTGCTCACCCCGACCAAAATCTACGTCAAGGCGCTCAAGCCGCTGTTCGCCGAGCACCTGATCAAGGGCGTCGCACACATCACCGGTGGCGGGTTCATCGAGAACATCCCGCGCATGATCCCTGACGGCCTCGCGGCAAGCATCAATCTTGACGCGTTCCCCGTGCCGCCGATTTTCGACGTCATCGAACGCGCCGGCGGTGTGGATCATACGGAAATGTTCAACATTTTCAACATGGGTATCGGCATGGTGCTCGCCGTGGACGCTTCGAAAGCCCAAACCACGCTCGACCTGCTCAAAGCCAACGGTGAGACGGCATACGAGATCGGCTCCATTGTTGCCAAGAGCGGCAGCGATGTCGAACTGCACTGAAACCAAGCGTCAGAACGAAAGGAACAAGTAGCCATGGGAATGAAGGTTCTGGTCATCGGTTCAGGCGCGCGCGAACATGCCATCGCGCACGCGCTGCTGAAAAGCAATAGCGTCAGCGAAGTGACGGTCGCCCCCGGTAATCCGGGCATGCGATTGGACGGCATCAACACCACGCAGCTGGACCCGTCCAATCACGCCGCGCTCATCGACTTTGTCAAGGACAATCAGGTGGATTGGGTGTTTGTCGGCCCGGAAGTGCCGCTGATCCAAGGCATTGTCGACGATTTCGAAGCGAACGGCATCAAAGCGTTCGGCCCGAACAAGGCCGCCGCCCAAATCGAGGGGTCCAAGGACTTCGCCAAGCAGCTTATGGAACGCCACGGCATCCCGACCGCGAAATACCGCACTTTCGATGATCTCGACAGCGCTGAAACGTACGTGCGCGACCATGGTGCACCGATTGTGGTCAAGGCTGACGGCCTCGCCGCCGGCAAGGGCGTGACGGTCGCCATGGATGTGGATACCGCGCTCAAGGCGCTCGAGGATATTTTCGTCGACCACCGTTTCGGCGCGGCCGGTGCGAAGGTCGTCATCGAGGATTATCTCGAGGGGCAGGAATTCTCGCTGATGAGCTTCGTGAACGGCACCGAGTTCTGGCCGATGCCGATCTCGCAGGATCATAAGCGCGCCTTCGACGGCGACAAGGGCCCGAATACGGGCGGCATGGGCGCATACAGCCCGGTGCCGCAAATCAGCCAGGACGTGGTTGATACAGCTATCGAGACGATTGTGCGTCCGACCGTTCAGGCTATGGCTGATGAAGGGACGCCGTTCACCGGCATTCTGTACGCCGGCCTGATCGCCACCGCGGACGGCCCGAAAGTCATCGAATTCAACGCCCGCTTCGGCGACCCGGAAACCGAAGTGGTGCTCCCCCGCCTGACTTCCGACTTCGGCGAAGGCATCAATGCGATCCTCAACAACGAGACCCCGACTTTCACGTGGAAGGATGACAACAAGACGACGCTCGGCGTGGTGCTCGCCTCGAACGGCTACCCGACCAACGTGATCAAGGGCGCCGCAATCCCCCAGATTCCGGTCGACGAATCCAGCCACGTGTATTACGCAGGCGTCACCACGGACGCCGACGGCAAGCTGGTCGCCAATTCCGGGCGCGTGCTGCTGCTGGAAACCACGGCGGACGACATCCGCTCCGCACAGGACAAAATCTACGGCGTGCTCGACAAGCTCGACACGACCGGCATGTTCTACCGCCACGATATCGGTGCCAAGGCCCTGAACGCGTGAACGGCTGAACACACGAGTGGTCAGCTTACACGTCAAACACTCAGGCTGACCGCTCACCTACTCCACAAACTGGTTACGCCAACGGACCGCTGAGCGTAACCAGTTTGTGTATCCGCTCGCGGATAGCCGGACGACTCTTGATGCGGTTCCCGGTATCATCATGCATCGCGAAAACCCCGGCATCAACGCGAGCCGTTCGCATGGAGCGGTCGATACATTGATCACGGTGATTACTGTTCCTCGAATCTCACCGAATCGCCGAATCTGCCGGGATATTGAGGAATTTGTCTGAAAATCTCTTCTCAATGCGCTCTTTCCGCGATTTGTTGCGACTTCGCACCCGTCATCAATAGCAGCAGACAATCCAGAATCGTTGATATTCCGGGATTTCCGCTGATCCAGTCCAACGCCCAGAACACTGCGGAATCTCAATATCTCGTATATTTCCCATTGGGCGTGAGATGTTTAGACTTTTCTCTGCAAAAATCACGAAATCATGGTTCTGATACGAGATATTGGGATTCCCACACCGGACGCGATGTATCCCGGCCCATGCGCACAAACTGGTTATGCCGGCAAGCTGCTCAGCATAACCAGTTTGCGTTGAGAACGCTGCCACGCTACTCCACGGTCATCCCAGTGTCATGAAGCCGAGGGATTTGAGATACCCGTTGCCGGCGGTGATATCGTACTGGATGAGCTTGTAGTCCTCCATGAGCTGCTTGGTTTCGCTGTCGAAATCAGCCTCAGCCATCGGATTACCGTTCGAATCCAGGTAGATGTCCTGGCCTTCGGGAATACGGTCCCAGCCCTGGATCTTGTTGGCCACCGGCGGTTCCATCGCCGCGATCTTCCCGTGCAAGAGCGTCAGGAACGCGATATACGGCGACACCTTCGCATCCATGTGTTCCGCGGTCTGCGCGACGAAGAAGTTCGGCGAGGAATACTCGCTGTTGCTTACCTTGGTGCCTTGTGTGCCGGACGCCTTGTTCGACCAGATGAAATAGTCGGTCTCGTGCAACGCGATGGAATTGTCGGAATCCTTGCTGGCCGTCTTGTAGATGCCGGGCAGATGGTCGCCGTAGAAGACCACGGTGATCGGCTTGTCCAGCTTGTCCAGCTTGTCGAGGAACTCCTTGGTGGCCTTATCAGTCAGGCTCACGCCCTTGGCGTAGGTTTCGATGGATTCGGTTTCCGTCTTGCCGAGCTTGCTGTCGGGGTCCGACGACTTCACCTTGTACTGGTTGTTGGCGTACCAGTTCTTGTATGGCATGTGATTCTGCATGGTGATGATCTGCACGAACTGGTTGTCGTCGGTGCCGGAGATCTCCTCGAGCGCGCTCTTATAGGTCGATTCGTCGCTCACATACGGCGACTTGCCGAGCTTGCTCTTGTATTTGATGATGTCGGAGCCTTGGAGCGCGTAGAAATGGGAGAAGCCGAATTTCTTGTAGTTCGTCGCACGCGAGTACATGGACGGCTCGTACGGGTGGAAGGCGATGGAATTCGCCGACGATCCCCACAGCTGGTTGATGGTCGGCGTCCACGTTTCACTCGGCACGAGCTGCTGGTAGGGGCTGGTCAGCGATGAGCTGAAATTCGCCATGCTCAAGCCGGTCAACCCCATGTATTCAAGGTTCGCGGTACCACCGCCGTAGCCGCTGGACAGCATAAGACCGCTTGTGGTGTGCTGCTTGATGGAACGGATATTCGGCATGGTGTCTTCGTTGAGCGTGATACCGGGAACACGCGAAGGATCGGCGAAGGATTCCGACAGAATATACACGACTGTGCTATCGGTGAGGTTGTTGGAGCGGGTCGCGTTGATGGTCTTCGCTTCTGCGGCATACCGTGCGGCGACTTGTTTCATGGTCGCCTCGCTATACCCTTCCGGCTCTTCCATGACATGCGGGTTCATCTGGCGCAGGAAGGAAGGGACCACACCATTGCGCTGCGCGTCATAGACCGAATCCCACATGGACGGGGTGTCGCCGAGCCACGAAGAGAGAGTCCTCGCCCACGACCCGACCGTGCCGACTTGCGCGGTGAACAGGCCCAAGAACAACGCCGGCAGAACAATCAGCAGGATACGGGTCACCGCACCGATTGCAACGCTGTTGCGTTGTGATCCGCCGCGAATCATACTGCCATGACGCCCATCGATATGGCTGAGGAACACGAACAGCGCAATAAACGCGATGACGCCGACAATCACGCCGACAATCAGACCAGCTGAACCTGTGGGAATAAAACTGACAATATTGCCGGTATTCGATTGCAGGAAGTTCAAGTCGGAAGGCAGAATCGCCTCATAGCGGGATTCCACCTTGAAATAGTCAGCCACGGCGATAATCGAGGCGAGTGCCAGGACAATCGGTGATGCCACCCACAGCCGGTTGGTGAGCATAAGCACAATGAGATAGAACATGCCCACCAGAATGAGGTTGAGGATAAACACGAAATTCCATTGGGTGAACATCTTGCCGATAATGCTCCATGCTCCCGTCACCGGGGTGGAGAGCTTGACACGCGTGCCGGTTGAAGTGACGCCCGTCTGCATGATGAGTACCGCGGCAATATCGACCACGATGAATACGACGGCATACAGCCAGTTGGCGAATGGCTTGCGCGGTTTGCCGTTCTTGTCCCGCGGGCCGCCATTGAGCATGTCGTCATGGCTGGTGGTCGCGATTTTGAGTTCTTCGATTGGCGAAGCGTCCGACGTCGCGGCGGTGGTGTCCGCGTCACTGCCCGTCATGCCGGTCGTGTCGTGTTGTGTTGTGCTTGTGGCGAAATCATGGTCATCGTTGGTACGAGTCATGTGGCCTTTCCTTATCTCGCCCCGAATACGCCGTGCGCATCGGGGTGCCGTCCGTATGCAAACGACGGTCCCGTTGGACCAACCTAGGACATTGTCCACGGCGTAAGCGACAAAACACGATCATTATCAGCATCCGTTCAGATTTCCGTGAGTATGGTTTCGATGGTCATCCTCGCGAATGATTGACCTTCGCGACGAGCATGATTATCGTGGCGGTGTTCCAGCCAAACCAAACCCGGAAAGGAAGCGGTTGCGGTGAAATTCCTCACTAATATTCATCTGCTCAACGGCTGGTTTCCCCCTACCCTATTCGCGCTGACGGCGTTGAGCGCATTGCTGGTCGTCATTCTGCCCTCCACGCGGCGCGGGGAGCCGCGACGGACAATTCCTGTGCTGTTGCGCGAACTGCTCGTCGGCTTGGCGGGATTCGGCGTGGGCGGACTAGTCGTGTGGCTGTTGTCCGACGTTTTTCTCGTCTTCGGCGTGAGCTTGGGGTGGATGGTGATGCTGACCATCGCCATCGGCATCGGATTGGCGGCGTTCGCTGTGTGCGCGGCTGTGGATTCTCGCGGATTGCGGCGTGCGGTCGCCTGCGCGATGGCGGTACTGTCCCTGATCAGTTGCGCTGTGCGCGTAGACATGGTGTACGGCGAGTACACCACGCTCGGTTCGCTATTCGGCGTGGCCGCGTTCAAGGAGGTGTCGTCCTCCCATATCAGCGGCAAGGCGTCGATGAGCGTCAAGGAATGGCAGCGGCTCGCCAAGCGCGGCACGTTGCCGTCGATGCCTGAGGCGGGCGAGATCAGGACCGTCGATATTCCAGCAACCGCCTCGCATTTCAAGGCTCGCAACGCGGACGTCTACCTGCCGCCAGCCGCGCTGAGCCGCAACCCGCCGGCACTGCCGGTGATGGTGATGCTCGCCGGCCAGCCGGGAAGCCCCGACCGCTTCTTCAATGCAAGCGGCATCGCGACGACGCTCAACGACTACGCGGCGAAGCATCATGGACTGGCGCCGATTGTCGTCTCCCCCGATCAGAACGGCGCCGCAACACAGAACTCCCTGTGCGCGGACACCCCGGTGTACGGCAAGGCCGAAACCTACCTGACCGTGGATGTGACCAAGTGGATCCGCAGGACCTTGCCGGTTTCGACATCCCCGAACGACTGGCTGATCGGTGGGTTCTCGCAGGGCGGAACGTGCAGCGCCCAGCTCGGGCCGGCGCATCCGGAACTTTACGGGCATATCTACGCGGCGGACGGCGAGCTCGCCCCGACCTACCACGACCGTGAGGCCACCATCACGCGGTATTTCAACGGTGACGCGAAGCTGTACCAGCGGCATGTGCCGACCGAAATCATCAAACGCAATGCCCCGTCGACACAAACCCTGTTCAGCATCGCCGGCGAATGGGACACGAAATCGCAGCGTAATGCAGCGATTATCGCCAAAGCCGCCAAACAGGCTGGCATGACCGTCCATCTGGCGACCGCGAAAGGATCCGGACACGACTGGCATACGGTGAACACCGGGCTTGCCGCGGTCATCGACCGGTTCTGCGCGCAGAGCGGCATCGGGACGGACCGGCGCGAGCTGAGCTCGTATCCGAATCTTGAGATGCTCACGGTGGACGGCTGAGCGCGGCGATGAATGCAGACGAATACAAACCAATCAAACACAAGCAACACATCACACACAACCCAAAACGAGCGACGACTATGACTCAGACACAGCAACCACCACAGAAGACACCGCGGCAGGCATCCAAGCCGGCACCGCATCAAACCGGCTGGAGCGCCCTCAACATCGACATGCACGGCTGGTGGACGAAACACTGGGCGGGCCCGGTAGCAGCCATCGTGCTCGTCGTACTCAATATCTCCGTGTGGATCTGGCAGTTGACCCACCATGTCATCCGGCACCCCCAAGACATGACCATGCTGCGCATGTTCCACCACACGGCTGAGCCAGGGCAGAGCGGCACGTTCGCCCACTTCCTCAAGCTGCTGTGGTCCCTGGTGCTCGTACGGGGGCCGTTCGCCCTGGTGCTGTACGCGATTGCGGTTCTCGTGATCGTTTCGACGGCGCAAGCAGTGCTCGGCGTCGCCCGCACGCTGGCCACTTCGCTGCTGGGCGCGGTCGCCGGATCGACGCTGGGACTCGGATTATGCGCCATCATCACGAATCTGTGGGACGCCGAATCATGGCATGCCGTGCAACGCCTGCCGTTCTCGCTGTCCCCGCTCACCCTGTTCATCGGTGCGCTGATGGCGGCCAGTGCGTTCGAATCACTGCTATGGAAGCGGCGCATCCGCCTGATTGGCTACGCCTTCGTGCTCGCGGGACTGCTGTTCAGTGGTAATCCGGGCGATTACTGCACACTCGCCGCCGCACTGGTCGGGCAGGCTGCGGGAACACTGATGGCCCGCCGTCGCGGTCAGACCGAACAGCCTCTGGAACACGAACAGTGGTGGCACGGCACGGATTACGAGGTGCGTCGTCTGATTGCCGCCATCCAGCTGATCTTCGCATTCGGCCCGATCCTCGCGCTCGTGTCCAGTTCGCATGACGGCCCGCTGTCCACCTTCGGTTTCTTCCTGTCCGGACTTGTCGGCGACGAGGAACTGGCCGACGTATGCGCCGACAACATGCGCGCGAACAGCTGCGTGGCGATGGCAAAGCATTATCATTTCGCGATGACCGGCGTGTGGACCCGGACCATCCTGCTGGTGGTTGCCCTGGCGATTCTCGCCTGGGGCCTGTACCACGGGCGTAGGCTCGCCGCGCACGTCAGCATCGCGATCAACGGGCTGACTATTCTCCTCTCGCTGACCTACTGCGTGGTATTCCCGCTGCTTGACAGCATCACCATGCCGATCGACGCCGAACTGTGGATCGCCCTGCTGCAGCTGTTGGTCGCCACCGCGCTGCCGTCTGTGGTGCTGGTCGTGGCCATCGCCGTGAATATCGGCCATTTTTCGGTGCTGACCGCGCGTTCGCGTATCCGCAGGGGCGTCGGGGCCATTGCAGTGACGCTGCTGTCCACTGCCGGCGGGTTCCTCACCTTCGGTATGCTCAACCGCGACGCGTACACCCCGCACGCCACATTCGGCATGCTGCTGCGTGATTTGCCGCATCGCTACCTGCCGATGGGACTGATCGGGTCAAGCCGGCTGCACATGCATTCGACCACAGTGGCATCGATGGTTATCAATCAGCTGCCCGGACTGGTGTTCTGGATTGTGGTACTCGTGGTGTTCCTGCTGTGGTTCCGTGACGCCGTGTCGCTGAACGCCGCGGACCGCGAGCGCGCCAGCACGCTGGTGGAACGCGGCGGCGAATCGATGAGTTTCATGACCACATGGGAGGACAATCATTATTGGTTCTCCCCGAGCGGCCGTTCGGCAATCGCCTACCGGGTGAGCCATGGCGTCGCCCTGACTGTGACCGGTCCGTTCGGCGACCCTGGTGAATTCGACACATCGCTGCGCGAGTTCATGCGCTTCTGCGAGCGTAACTCGTGGTCGCCGGCCTTCTACGCGGTGCATGACAACGCTCGCGAGACCTTGGAATCGTTGGGGTGCTCGTCTATCCAGGTGGGTACGGAAATGCTGGTCATCCCCAGCACCTGGCAGACTCGCGGCAAGAAGTGGCAGGATATCCGCACGGCGATCAACAAGGCGAGTCGCAGTGGTATGACCGACGTGCTGACCACATTCAACGAAGCACCGTGGGAGGTGCGCGAGCAGATCATCGAAATTTCCGAGCAGTGGGCGGAACTCAAGTCGTTGCCTGAGATGAAGTTCACACTCGGCGGTATTGAGGAGCTGCGCGATCCTCGTGTCATGCTGCTGTATGCGATCGACGCCGATGGCGTGGTGCAGGGCGCGACCAGCTGGCTGCCGACCTACCGCGACGGCAAAGTGGTCGGTTGGACGCTTGATTTCATGCGGCATCGCACGGACAGCCCGAACGGGATCATGGAGTTCCTCATCGCGCGTATGGCCGAACGCCTGCATGAGCAGTGCGCCGAGGAACCCGACAACGCCCCGCAGTTCATGAGCCTGTCCGCTGCACCGCTCGCCGGTATCGGCGACAATACCGCCGACCCGGAGGATGTCGCGGTCATCGAGCATGTGCTGCAGATTGTGGCCGATACGCTTGAACCTGCGTACGGGTTCAAGTCCTTGTATTTCTTCAAGCGCAAGTTCCAGCCGACGCCTTCGCCGATCTACGTGTGCTATCCGGATGCGGCCGCGCTGCCGCGCATCGGGCTTGCCGTGCTATCCGCGTATCTGCCTGGACTCAAGGCCTCGCAGATTCCGGATATGCTCAAGTCGCTGCGGCCCGCTCCGAAAGCCAAGGAGCAGGAGCACCAGTGAGATTTGGAATTTCCGCTTCTGCCGACGCTGAGGTCCCCGTCAGCGTCGGCAGAAGATATCGTTCTGTTTCTGCCGACACTGAATGGCTTGTCAGCATCGGTAGAATCTTCTGCCGATGTTGGGGCGCTTGTGAGCGTCGTCACAACCTTCTGCCGACACTCAGTGGCTTGTCAGCGTCGGTAGAAGGTTTGAGATCTGCTTCCACCGAAGCCGGAAGAGCGGTCGACGGACTAACGCCGGCGGTATCTGGCTGTCGTGCGATTGATTAATCACACTCAATGGAGATTCGCGAGGTTTGGCTGTCCCCGCACGACGCTATCTGCATGATGTGCGACTGCCCAATCGCATGCCGCACAGATACGAGGGGATTGGATAGTCCCAGTCACCGCCATCCCGCCGCCGTGCGACTCACCAATCACACCACGGCGAGATACCGCCGACTCCCCCGCAATCGGCACGGCTATCCCGTCGGCATGCGACAGCCCAATCGCACCCACAGCAAGATGGACAACATTGATTTGGCATCACATGATACGAGTGTTGATGCATCCGATTTGCAACGTGCAAGTACGACATCTGTCGAAAGCATTACCGATTTGAATCGGTTCAGATTCCGGATTCCTTGACATGCCGGAAGTTGACATCGACTCTCCAGAGACACGCCGTTCCATGAAATTCCTCTACAAGTACATTTGCATTTACTTTGTGTTCACATGACACTCACATACCGATTTCTCAGGTTTCCCTCAGCGTGTTATCCTGTGAATGTAGCTACACCGATGCACATACAGTCACAGGGGTTCAGTGACTGTCATGGTGATTCCCACTTCCGCGGCATCATCCCCTCGAACAACTTCGGAGGTATTCATCATGAAAGCAACAATTATCAAGACAATCTCAACATCAGCCACTCTTGCTATTGCTTCGGCAGCACTTGTTGCCATGCCGGCAACGGCGCAAGCAGGAACGTTGAAGCTCTGGGCGAATGACCATTACACCGGCAGTTCGGTTACCTTCAATCATTGCAACGTTGATTTTTCAGACAACATCTATGATTCCGGAACACAAAACATCGAATCCTGGGTGACAATCTGGAACAACACCGTATTCCGCGGCGACGAACGAATCACAACCCTGTACAAGGGCAGGCCAGTTCCTATCTTCGACAAGACCGATGCCGCAGACCACGCAACTTGCTTTGGCTGATACGGATTCCGACAATTACGCATCATGAAGTGCAGCGCTCAAGCTGCTCGAGCGCTGCACTTCAACGTATGATACAAGGAGACATGATGAGAAGGGTTGTACGTAGCGTTGTGGCAGTAGCCGCAGTATTGGCAATGATGAGCTGCGCCGGGTGCGGATCGAAGAAAGAATCCCAGGACGCCGATGTCCCTGAGAATGTCTCCGAAGCGACAGTGAGTGTCGTGATCCCCCCACCCCGAGCCCCTACACCGCATCAGACATTCTTTCCGTGCAATGCATGCGCGAACGGGGGTTCAACATGCCCACAAATCTGTCGTATACCAGCAGTGCAGCAACGACATCCTATGCCGACGTCGGCGGAGTGTTCACCTCACTCGACCAGGCGACAGCGACCGGGTACCCGCAGGTAACAGTCAAAACCAACAGTACGAACACTATCAACGGATACCAGGCCTCGCTCTCGAAATCAGAGCAGGAGCGATTCGAACAGGAATACAACGGTTCAATAGACGACACCGATGCCCAGAAGGAAATCAGCACCGCATGCTCCGTCCAGGCTTTGCGGTGGGTCTACGGATCGTGGAAAAACTACGCAAACCTCGCCGATATCGGCAATGAGTGGAGTTCCAAACGCAGCGAGTCAACACTGCAACAGAAGGAAGTCCAAGACGCTATCGACACATACACCCAGTGCATGGCCAAAGCGGGATACAAGGTCGACGGGCTACGCGCCTATAAAATCGCTGGAAAAGAATTCGGAAGATACCGGTCTATTGGCAGCAAACCCAATGCGAAGGAACAAGCGCTTGCGACACAGGACTTCCGATGCCAGGATGAAGCCGGAATCATCCCTGCAGTACGCAAGGCCATGAATCATGTCTCCGGCCGCTGGATGGTGGAAAACGAAGCGCGCATCCTTGAGCTCAACGATGTCCTGCAGGAAACGATGGAACGCGCCAACAGCGTCATCAACGGCGACAAAGACTATGCGACCGTGAAAGCGGAAACCAATGGCACATTCCGCGTGACCGGCAAATAGCCGACCAACAATACCGGAAACACCACAAGCAATCAGACAATCCGAACGGCACCACAGCCCAGACCACGCGAGCGCGACCATCATGACCACATCGAGTGACATACCACAAGACCAGATCGCAACCACCACTCACAAGCGCAAGAACAAAGCACTACCGGGATTTGCCACGATACTCCTGGCGGTGCTGCTCGTCGCGGCGCTGATTGCCGGAACGTCAGTACTCACGCTCGGCGTGTACACCATGCGTCAACAGCAGCAGACATCGCCGGAAATCGTCGCAACGACAACGATTTCCGGCGCGCCCGTAACCAATACGGTATCCGCTACACTCACCGCGGTCGCATCTCACACGCAGACGGTGACGGCGCAAGGAACCGTCACTCGCGACGGAGTCAAAGCCGATGGACAGGACCTGCCAGAAGGCACCGTGCTCGCCGTAATCGACGAGCACCCAATCGTCGCACTGCAAGGCAATGTCCCGGCATGGCGGAGCATCGCCCCAGGTTCTTCCGGCGCCGATGTCTCGCAATTGCAGGATGCGCTGCGCAGGCTGGGATACTCCATCTGGGATACGGCGGGAATATACGGGCAAAGCACCGCAGCCGCTTGGTATCATTTTCTTTCCGCCCATGGGTACCAGCCGACGGACGCCGAAGGCAACACCGTAGCGGGCGACGCCATCGCCAATACCGGTGTACCGAAGAACACCGTGGTCTTTGCACCGCTGTTTCCGCTTCGCGCGGCGAACCAATGCGGGAGCGCCGGGCAAACCGCCACCGGCACCATCTGCACAATCACTTCAAGCGAACGAACGTGGCAGCTTTCCATCGCCGCAGGCATACTGGAATCACCAAAAGACCCGATCGGCAAGCATGCCTTCAATCAGGATTCCTCGATTACGGGAACCGTCGGCGAGCAGATTGGCGATACCGCCAACATGAATGCCACTTCGACCACCGGTGACGGAACCGCAAGCGATGACGCGAATCAAAGCGGCGACACCAGTCAACAAAGCCCCACGCAAGACGATGCAGGCGACCAGGCATCGCAGACGCTGACGTACGGCTTCACCCTCGATGACGGCAAGAGCATTCCCGTAACAGCGACCAGCGCCGATATAACGGTCACCATCGCCACCAGCGCCGAGGATACGCTCAGCGTCGATGCCGTCGCCATCCGGGGAAGCGGCAAGAAGCTGTGGTTGGAAGCGAAAAACGGCACACACATCTCCATCACCACAGATTACTGCTACGCGGGCAGATGCTCGTTCACATCGAACGCGTCGAAAGCCAAAGCCGGGACGGTCGTAACGCTGCCGAAGCAGGATGGCGCAGCATGAACGCAGACAACGGCATCATGAATATCGGCGCAGACACCGGTGCAGGAGACAATATTGGCAGCGACACGAGCACGCCCCGGCAAGCCGCACCACTCATCGCCATGACCGGCATCAACCAATGGTTCCCACCCAACACCCAGGCGTTGGACAATGTCACGTTGAGCATCAGCGCAGGCCAATCCGTGGCGATCACCGGGCCGTCAGGCTCGGGAAAGTCGACATTGCTCGCCATCATGGGACTTCTCGCGACCCCGGAATCGGGATCCTACCTTTTCGACGGCGTTGAAACGACCACGGCAAGCAAGCGGCAGCTGGCCGCATTGCGGCGAAACAGCATCGGCTACGTCTTCCAGTCCTTCCACCTGATCGAATACCTGACGGTTCGGGAGAATATCCTCAATGCGTTGGCAATCAAGTCGGTTCGCGGCAGACAGGCCGCAAGCCGGGCACGGGAATTGCTTGACCAGGTCGGGCTCGGCCATAGGATCGACGATTACCCCACCACGCTGTCGGGCGGCGAATGTCAGCGCGCCGCCATCGCCAGGGCAATCGCTGTGCATCCCAAGCTGTTGCTGTGCGACGAGCCGACCGGCAATCTTGATTCGAAGAACTCAGCGGGGATCGTCACACTGCTGACACAACTGCTGACACCGCAATCAGCGCTTGTCATCGTCACCCATGATCCGCATATCGCGCAACAATGCCACCGGCAGATCACCATCATCGACGGACATGCCAAGGAAGGCGGATATTACGACAATGACGGCAGGAACGACAACGTTGTCGCCGACGCCGATATCAACCCCGATACCGATGACATTGCCAGCTTCGATTCCGACTTCCACGCCCGAGACAAGGAGAAGCCATGACACCGACAAACGTCATCACCCGTGCGCTCCTCGCCCTGGGCAGGCGTCGCGAACGCTCCATTGCCACCATTCTGGCGATTGTCGTCTGTTCCGCCACCCTCGTCGCATTGCTCGGCATTTCGGAAAGCTCCGCAGCGCAAACCGCGCGACGCTTCGAAAAGCTCCAAGGATCCAGCATCACCGCAACCATCAACAGCGCCAATGCTTGGGAATACAGCGAACAGGACATGCTCCACCGGCTCAAGCCAGCAACGGCGATCACCAGCGCGGGCACACTCATCAACGATGCCGCAAGCCAGCTGACCGTAAAATCACCGCAATGGCATACCACCGTCACCACTTCGGCCGTGATAGGCACGCCGCAAGGTGTGGAAGCAATCGGCGGGAAAAGTATCGCCGGACGTTTGCCTACGGATATCGACGCCGATGTCTTCACCGCCGCGCTCGGCAAAAGGGTCGCCAAAGAGCTGGGTATCAGCATGGAACAACGCACACCGACCATCACCATCAACGGCGTATCCGTAGGCGTGACTGGCATCGTCGCCGACAAGTCGAACGGGGCGAGCCTGTCCGCATCCATATTCCTGTCGCCACGCACGGCAAAACAGCTGGGACTACGCCCACAGAACCGGACCATCATCTGCAACGCCGCTTCCGCGGATATCACCGCGGTCGCTGCAGTGCTCCCCCGGATGCTCAACCCGTCCAATCCGCAAAGCGTAACGGTCAAAGCCCCCGGCAACCCTGCCACTTTGCGGGCTAGCTTACTAGCCGACGCGCACAACACCAGCACCATCATCGCCGCGGTACTGGCGGTGGTTACCGCGTTCGGCATCGTCAACACCATGCAAATGGCAGTCACCGAAAGACGACGGGAAATCGGCATCAATCTGGCGCTCGGTATGCCGGCGTGGAAAGAATCGATGCAGTTCCTGTGTGAGGCAATCATCCTTGGCGGAATCGGCGCGTCCGGCGGCATGCTGATCGGAGCGGTGATTGCAGCAGTGACAGCCGCCGCGCGGTCGTGGGTGTTTCTGCTGCCTTCAACCGTTCTGCTTGTCGCCCCGCTCGGCATAGTGACCGGGGCGATCGCCGGGATCATTCCCGCGTGGAGGGCAGCGAGAATCGACCCGGCGATGCTGCTGCGGTCGTCGTGAACGGGTGCGAAGGGCGTGGCCTCGTGAACGAAGCCGGGAAATCGCCTGTTTTGGGTGTCTGATGCCGGCTCAGGCCTTCCCGGCTGTTGCGAACGATGCGACCAGCGCGGTCATCCAATCGGTCAGCGTGCTGTATTGCTTGGGCATCTGCTCGGTGAGCTTGACCTGGTGCACTCCGCCGTGCTGTGCAGATGCGATCAGTTGCTTGGTGGTGGCGTTGGATTCCTGCGTGTTGACCACCAGCAACGCCACCGAACCTGCCTGGAGCAGCTTGCTGAATGCGGTGACATCGCCTGAGGCGGGTTCGCTTTCGTTGGCGACCGCCTGCGCGTATCCGGCAGGCGTGGCATCCGTCAATCCCAGATCCTCAGCCAAGTAGGCTGCCACGGACTCGGTGGCCGCATACTTCTTGCCGTTGAGCCGCCGCTTCGCCTCGGCGATGGCCGATTCCAAGGTCTTCTCCTTGTTTTGCCACGCATCCAGCCGCTTGGCGTATTCCTTGGCATGGGCGGCGTCACGCTGCTCGTATGCAGCGGCAATGGCCTTGGCTGCAGCGGTGCGTACGGCGGCGGAGAACCATACGTGAGGGTTGTCGCCGTCGTGTTTGCCGCCGCTTTCGGCCGCGTTCACGACCTGCGCTGTGGTGGATGCCGCGGCTTTGGTGGCCCAGCTGTCATACCCGGCACCGTTGACGACGATGACATCGGCCTTCGCCATGGCGGCGATGTCGGCACTGGTCGGCTCGTAATCGTGCGCTTCGATGGCGGTGCTGTTGATGATGTTGGTCACCTTGACGCGGGAGCCGCCGATGTCGCCCGCGACCGAACCCCACTGGTTGATGCTGGCGACCACGTTGAGGGTTCCCGATGTATTGGATGCGGCTGCGCCCGCCGACCCATCCGAACCGCACGCTCCCATGGCGGCGACCAATCCCACTGCAGCGATGCAAGCGACCGCTCGTGCAACGATTCGTTCCCGTTTGCTTCCCGTCATATCTGCTCCCGATTGCTCTTGGTGATGCGATGCGGTGTATTACCGCACCCGATGACCACACCAGACTATCGTTAATGATAATTATTATCAATTACAGCGTGTCGAAACCCCCGTCTGCCTACACTGACAACCCCCCGCAGCGTACGCACAACCTTCTACCGACACTCACAGCACACTCAGCGTCGGCAGAAAACAAACCGCCGACACTGGCAACGTGCTCAGTGTCGGCGGAAACAGGAGGATAGGGCCTACCGGCGTTCGGGGGCGGAGTCGCTGGCCGACCGTGCGGCACGCTTATGCTGGCAGTCAGAGCACAGGCCGAAAATCTCCAAGGTATGCGAATTGATTTTGAAGCCATGAGAACGGGCGATCTGGCGCATCCACTCCATATCCGGTGGTTCGATCTCGATGGTCTTGCCGCAGCCGCTGCAGATCAGATGATGATGATGCGAGTCGTCGTCGCAGATACGGAACATCTGCTGCCCGTCCAGCCGCACGGTGTCCACCGCCCCGGATTCAGCCAGCGAATTGAGCTGCCGGTACACCGTCGCTAGCCCGACGGACGCCCCGGAATCGGTGAGCCGACGATGCAGTTCCTGCGCCGAAACGAAGCCCTCGCACCCACGCAACTGCTGCAACAGCGCATCCTTCTGCCGCGTATGCCGCGCAACACCATGCTCACTCATATCCACGCCCTCTCATACCGGACATCACAACCATCACGAACGGACTGCACCGTGATAGTACAACCAACTCGCACCCGCGGCAAGCCTGATACGCCGACGGTCGGCATACCATCACAGCATGCCGACCGCCGCCAAAGTACACCCGAAGCGGGTAGCCCCTCGTATTCAGTGCATGATGCGTATTCAGCGCAAATCGTCCCAGCATCCCGTCGCTTCGAGCGCCTCGACCGCCGCCTGGGTGTCATCGCACAGCACGGTGATATGCCCCATCTTGCGGTCCTCACGCACTTCGGCCTTGCCGTAATCATGCAGATGCCATTCGGGGTGCTCGGGGATGAGCGCGCGCGTCGGCGCGACATGCTGGCCGAGCACATTGACCATAACAGCCGGGCTGAGCAGTCGCGGCTTGGGCAGCGGCCAGCCGGCAATCCCGCGGATATGCTCGTTGAACTGGCTCGAGGAGCACGCCTCGATGGTGTAATGCCCGGAATTATGCGGGCGCGGCGCCAACTCATTGACAATCACGCGGTCGTCCCTCGTGACGAACAGCTCAATCGCGAGAATGCCGGAGAGTTCGAAGCCCTTGGCCAGCCTGATGGCAAGCTCGTGTGCCTCACGCTCCACCTCCGGCGAGACGGCCGCGGGGGCGATCGTCATATGCAGGATGTTGTTGCGGTGCTCGTTGCGCACCATCGGGAAAGTCACGTAGTCATGCCCGTTGCCGGCCACCAGAATCGAGGCTTCGAACGCGAAATCGACGAAGCCTTCCAGAATCGACGGCGGGAACATGCCCTCACGCTGCGCACGCTCCCGGACCGCGGCGAAATCATCCGGCCCACGCAGCACGGTCTGGCCGTGGCCGTCATAGCCGCCGGTACGGGTTTTGAGCACCGACGGGTAACCAATCTCATCAAGGGTCGAGCCGAGCTGGTCGACGCTGTCGACCTGTCGCCACGGGGCGGTCGCCGTGCCGTGCTCGTTGATGAAGGTCTTCTCATGGACGCGGTCCTGGGTCACGCGCAACAGATCAGTGCCCTGCGGGATGGCCACCAGGTCACGCACGTCATCGAGCGCATCCGCGTCGACGTTCTCGAACTCGTAGGTGAGCACATCGCTGCGTTCGGCAAGCTCGCGAATCGCGGCGACATCGTCGTATTCGGCGGTCACCTGGAAATCGGCTACCTGGGCGGTCGGGCAGTTCGGTGTCGGGTCGAGCACGCCGATACGGAAGCCCATCTGGCGTGCGGACAGGGCCATCATGCGGCCCAGCTGGCCGCCACCGACGATGCCGATTGTCGAACCCGGTTCCAGATACTTGATACGGCCGTTGGTTTCCTCAGACAAGCTCGGCATTGGACTGTGCCACCTTCTCCTTGAGGCTCTCGCGGTATGCCTTGAGCTCGTCGGCCAGACGCCCGTCGGTGATGCTCAGGATACTCACCGCCAGCAGACCCGCGTTCGTGGCGCCGGAATTGCCGACCGCCGTCGTGGCGACCGGGATGCCGCCGGGCATCTGCACGATGGACAGCAGGGAATCCCAGCCGGACAGCGCATGCGAGCGCACCGGCACGCCGATGACCGGCAGCGTGGTCTGTGCGGCGACCATGCCGGGCAGATGGGCGGCCCCGCCGGCGCCGGCGATGATGACCTTGATGCCCTTATCGCGCGCGGAATGCGCGAAATCCGCCATGAGCTCAGGCGTACGGTGGGCGGAGATCACCTGCTTCATGTACGGTACCTTGAACTGGTCAAGCATTTCACAGGCGTGCTTCATGGTCTCCCAATCGCTCGCCGAACCCATAATCACAGCAACTTGCGGCGTTTCTTCAGCCATTCCTACCTCCAGATCGGACAGAGTGGACGCAACCCACCACTTTACGCAACGGCTTCGAAAAGGCGCAGCGGCGTGAGGTGTACACCATTTACGAAGAAACTGAGGGTATTTTCACCGCCTTGTACCATCACGCGCTACGTAGTCTACAATCTCAAATTTGGGACAAACGGAAGGAGCAAGCGTATGGTTGGCGGTTTTCTGGAGCATATTTCGAGCCCCGCCGACGTGAAAGCGCTTGATTCCAAGGATCTGCCCGCCCTGTGCCAGGAGATCCGCACGACGCTGGTGCGGTACGGCAAGCTGCACGGCGGGCATATCGGATCGAATCTCGGCATGGTGGAGGCGACTGTGGCCTTGCACCGCGTGTTCGATTCGCCGCTTGACAAGATCGTCTTCGACGTTTCCCACCAAAGCTACGTGCACAAGATGCTCACCGGGCGCGCGCCTGCTTATATGGACGAGCGGCTGTTCGGCTCGGTGACCGGGTTCACGAACCCCGAGGAAAGCGAGCATGACATGTTCGTGCTCGGCCACACCGGCACCTCGATTTCGCTGGCGTGCGGGCTCGCGAAAACCCGAGACCTCATGGGCGGGCTTGACGGCACGAGCGGCACGAAGAACGTGATCGCTGTGATCGGCGACGGGTCGCTGAGCAGCGCCATCGCCTTCGAAGGACTCAACAACGCGGCCGAGCAGGGCACGAATATGATCATCGTCGTCAACGACAACGAGATGTCCATCGCCGAGGATTTCGGCGGCATGTACGGTCAGCTCGCCCGGTTGCGCGCATCCGGCGGCACCTCGCAGCCCAATATCTTCAACGCTTTCGGCCTTGATTACCGGTATGTCGAGGACGGCAATAATGTCGCCGCACTCGTGGATGCGTTCAGTCAAGTCAAGAATATTGACCACCCGATCGTCATCCATATCCACACCGCCAAAGGGCTGGGACTTGACGCCGAAGACGCCGCCGCCGGTGTGAAGGAAGGCCGCTGCGAGGCCAACCACTGGCAGGACCCGCTGGCGAACCAAGGCAATCTGCTCGGCGCGCGCAAGCACTACGGGCAGCTTGCGATGGCACGGCTGGAACCGCGGTTCGCCAGCGAGCCGGGACTTGTGGTCATCTCCCCCGCCACGCCGGGGTCGAACGGCATCACGCGTGAGTTCCGCGAGCGGGCGGGCGTCCATTACGTGGATACCGGCATCACCGAGGAGCATGCGGTCGCGTTCGCCTCGGGTATCGCGAAAGCCGGCGGCATGCCGGTGCTTGCGACCAGCGCGACTTTCTTCCAGCGTACCTTCGACCAGTTGCAGCAGGAGCTGTCACTCAACGGGACGCCAGTGACGCTCCTCGTGTTCGGGGCGGGCATTTCCGGCGCCGACAACACGCATTCGGGTGCCTTCGACATCCCGATGTTCGCGAATATCCCCGACCTGACATATCTGACGCCGACGAGCGGGAACGCGTTCCTTGCCATGCTCGACTGGTCGACGACATCGCGCGACCATGGCGCGGTCGCAATCCGCGTGCCGGGCGAGCCGATTCTTGCGGCTGAACGTGCGGCGGCGGCTCATGGCGGCGCGTATCCGCGGTATTGCGGCGATGCGGCCGAAACGCACGCGAAGGGCGATGCCGGGAACGCCGACACGCCGTTCGCCCGGTACCGGGTGACCCGGCAGGGCGCGGATGTCGCGATTCTCGGTTTGGGCAACATGTATCCGCTCGCCGAACGTATCGCAGCGGATTTGGCAGAATCTCGCGATGGCGGGGTGGCGTCAATCGACGCGACCGTCATTGACCCGCAGCAGTGCACCAGCCTTGACACCGCGTGCCTTGAGGCGTTGCGCAAGCGTCATTCGCTGGTCGTCACGCTCGAGGATGCACAGCTGTCCGGTGGCTGGGGCGAGCAGGTGACCACGTATTACGCGAATCAGGATGGCCTGCAGCCGGCGGACGGCGACAAGCACATGCGGGTGCTGAACTTCGGGGCCGCCAAGGAATTCACCGACCGCGTGCCTGCGCTCGACCTGTATAAGCGGTACGGCCTGACCGCACCACAGGTCGAGCAAGCCATCCGCTCCGCGTTGCGGTAGCATCTTTGCGAGTAGCGTCTTTGCGGATTGCCATGGCAACCCGGATCGCGCCGGCCTACTGATTCGATTTGATGGCGTCGAGAGCGGGCACGCGCACCGCCTTGTTCGCCGGTCCGAACCCGGAAATCAGGCTAATCAGCGTGGCGAAGGCGATGGCAAACACGTACAGCCACCATGGGATCACCGAGATCCGCGCCGCCTCATCGACGGTCCCGTTGCCCAGGATCGCCCATTGCAGGTGTTCCGCGCTGACGCCCCCATAACGGATGAGATTGATCGCCAGCGAAATCAACGCACTCACCAAACAGCCGATCACGCCGCCGATGACGCCGATTGCGCCGGCTTCCACGAGGAACATCGCGCGGATGTCATGGACCGTGCAGCCGAGCGCTTTCATAATACCGATTTCCCGCACCCGTTCGGTGACTGACATGACCATGGTGTTGGCGATGCCGATGGCGGCGACCAGCAGCGCGACCGCACCGATACCGCCGAGAATCAGCTGAATCGAGCGGGTTTGCTCTTTAAGTGAGTCCAGCATGTCCCGGCTCGAGGAGGTCGTGAATCCCATCGTCCTGATTTGGGATTCGACATCGGCGACATGGTCGATGTCCTGCACGCGCACGAGCGCCGAATCATAGGCCAGCGTGCCCGCCGCCGCATCCGGATGGATTTTCGCGACAAGGTCCTTCAACGTGGCTATGTCCATAAGCAGACCGGACGATGTGGCTTGTCCCTTGCCGTTGTCTTCCTTGAGCAGTCCGGAAACCTGGATTTGTGTTCCGGAACCTGAGCCCTCCGCCGTCTGTCCGTTCGAGGCGGTAGGGGTAGACGATGATGCCACATTCCCGGAATCATCGGTCTGCGCGGCGCCGACAGTGATCTTGGTCGTCAGGATGTTGAAGAACGGGTCCTGTGCGTCCGACTTGTCTTCGCAGCCTTCGGCACGCTGCTCGGGGGTGCAAGAATCCGCAAGATAGGACGGGCGCATGCGGAAATTGTCGCTTTCCGGGCGCAGACTGTCGATGAAATCGTATGCCGTGTACTGCCCGGCGAGTACATCGCCCTGACGATTCGGTTTGCGCCCGGAATCCAACTGGTAATCCATGGCGTCGAACTGGGTCATATCAATGGCCTCGATTACACCGTTCTGATCGACATACCGATTCGCGGGACCGGCGGTAAGAATCGCATCTAAGTAGGTGACGTGTCCGGTCGCCCCGGCGACGTACTGCAGCGAGCGGAAATCCTTGACCGCCTTGTCGTCGATGCGCGCGGTCGCCGTGCCCGAACCGTCAGCCATACCCATGCCGCCAGTATTGTTCGCGCCGGTTACGGTGATGATGGTCAAATCGCCCATCGAGGCGAGCATCTGCTTGTTCTGTTCGTCGATGCCGCTGCCGAGCGAGACCATGGTGACGATGGAGCAGCAGCCCACCACCACACCGAGCACGGTGAGTATGGTGCGTGATTTGCGGCGGAACAGGTTCTGCCGACACAGGTGCACAAGGTCGGAGAATCTCATGAGCGCTCCCCCGGCTGCGGGGCGATTACCTCGGTGGGAGCCTGTCGGTCGGTATCATCCGCGGCAGGGGTATCGGAGGCGTGCCCCTGCGCTTCCAGCGTGTCGCCGCCGTCCTGGTCATCCTGCCAGTCATCCCACTGTTCGTCCATCGCTGAACGCTTCTTCTTGCGGTGACGCTTCACCAGCACCACAATCACGACAATCGCCACAATCGCAACGGCCGCGACCGTGGGCAGCAGCCAGACAGGTGTGCCCGGCTGTTCGTCCTGTATGTCCGCCGCAGTGTCGTCCATGGCGGGAACGGGTTCGGCGACCGTGAGTTTGACCGGGAATTCCTTGGTTTTCTGCTGACCGTCGGAATCTTCATACGTAACAGTGATCTTCGCGTCCAAATCCCCACTGTCCGTGGGTGTGAACGCGTAGGCGATGGTTCCACTGCCACCGGAAGCGACGTTGCCGAGGTACTGCGTCTTTGATACGGTGTCGAAGCCCTTGCCGTCCATCGTTGCTTCGACGTTCGAAATGTCGCCTTTGCCTTTGTTCACGTAGGCGAGGGTGATGGTGCTTTCCTGACCGTTCTGTGCGTCATCCGGAATGACGGGGTCGTTGATCTGGAAGCGATCTGGCTGACTGACAGGCACGGAGATCTTCTCGTCCACACTGTTGGAGCTGCGCTGCCCGGCATCCACGTATTCGTAACGGAAGCTGACGACCACTGCCTGTGCACCGCTTTTCGCGTCGATCAGGGCCTGCATTGGCACGGTCTGGCTTTGTGTGGCGCCCGCGGCCAGCTGGGGTACGTAGAAGGTGTTCGCGCCGCCGGCGATGGTCAGCCCGTCACCACCGTCCACACTGATGACCATATTCTGGACAGCCACCGACCCCTTGTTCTGGAAGGAGAAGCCGAGATTGAACTTGCCGCCGGCGGGAACGGAACCGTCGCCGTAGGTGAAATTCGTGATGATGACATTCGGCACCGGGCCTGCGATGGGGGCTGCGCTCTGTCCGGAATCGCCGCCAGCATTCTGGTCGGTATCGTCAACGGGTGTGGCGTGACGGGTGCCGGCATCCCCGGCGACGATGGTATCGGCTGCCGCCGCGGCGGCGTCTCGGCCGGACGCCATCGCGCAGACGGGTGCGGACACACAGGCCACAATCAGGGCGGCGAGCGCGATGAGCGCGATAATCGGCTTGACGACGATGATTCGGGGACGGTTCATGGTGGTCTTTCTCTCTGGTTTTCGGAAAATTTGCTGTTGAGGAATGCTGCTGTGCAATTGACGCGGGGCACCCGGCTGCGCGTGATATCGGCCTATTCGTCTTGCTCGGTGTCGTGGACGATACGCCCGTCCAACAAGGTGACGATGCGATCCGCGTAGGCGGCCATATGCTCGTCATGCGTGACCAGCACGATGGTCTGGCCATTCTCGCGGGCAAAATCACGGATCATGTCCATGATGTCGACTTTCGTCTTGGAATCAAGATTGCCGGTCGGTTCGTCGGCGAACACGACTTGCGGGCGGGTGACGAACGCGCGGGCGATACCAACACGCTGCTGCTGGCCGCCGGACATCTGCGAGGGGTAATGGTTCAGGCGTTTGCCGAGCCCGACGCGCCTGAGCATCGCCCGCGCCCGGGCTTCGCGCTCCTCGCGTGGCACCCCGCGGAACATGAGCGGCATCGCAACGTTTTCGACGGCGTTGAGTCCGGGTAGCAGATTGTAGGACTGGAAAACGAAACCGATGTGCTTTTGCCTAAATTCGGCGAGTTCGCGCTCGTCGAGCCGCGAGACGACGATGCCGCCAATCCGCACGCCTCCGCGCGTCGGGCGTTCCATACCGGCAAGCTGGTTGAGCAGCGTGGATTTGCCTGAACCGGATTCACCGTAGATGCAGCAGATCTGGCCGCGCGCGATGTCGAGGCTGATCCGATCGAGGGCGATGACATGTTCGGCGCCCATGACGTATTCCTTGCGCAGGTTGCGCACTTCGATCATCGGGCGTCCGGAGGCGGGATGCATGCCGCTGTGCCGTGCGGTCCGAGGAGCCGGGGTTGCGAGCGCGCCCGAGGCATCCGGTACTGCCGACGCATCCGGTGCAATCGATGCATCCGTATTGGCCGTAGGTGGCGGCGACGCGAGCCAAGCCATAGGCGTCCCTTCTCATCTCACGGCCCCTCAACACAGCGGTGCCGTATTCATCACTTCAAGTATTCATCCGAGTATATGTCTGAACACCGCCATACGCCACCTGCCGATACCGCCGGCATGCCGTATGGCGGGCGGCGGACGTACGTCCCTGATGCTGCTATAATGGCACACGTTGTCTTATGGCCCCGTAGCTCAGTTGGATAGAGCAGGAAACTTCTAATTTCAAGGTCGTCGGTTCGAATCCGACCGGGGTCACTTTTGCGTAGCCGACGGAAAGTCCGGAATGGACCGGCGGTTCCGGGTTCCTGTAATCGAAGCAGGTCAGGAAGAGCGTTATAGCAATCTATTCGCGTCATAGTGCACGAGATACGCCCGCAGTTCCATTGCCCTACAGTCGGCGAAATACAGGAATCCCGAGATGGCAACGCAACCGCCACACCCCGCAGCGGACACGAACCAGTAGGAGCAAGATACGCCGGCTTCTCCATCACATTGCATGAGACACCCACGTACAACCGCCGATCTGCAAACGGCGGAACACGGGAACCACGAGATAGCTGACTAACTGCGAATCCCCGAAGCGGCAACCACGCAGGAAACGCGAGATGCGCCCGCTCCCACGCCAAAACCATGCGGATCAGCGAATCAGTCAATGATCCACGACAAGCCGACCAGCACCACCAGGAACAATACGTTGACCGCGGTATACACCGCCAAATACCGGCCCTTCTTATCCGGATACTGCCGGGCCACATTCTTATACGACACCAACGACGCCATCGACGCAATCAGCGTGCCCATGCCACCCAGATTCGTGCCGATGATCAGATGCCGCCAATCATTGCAGAAGCCCGACAGCAGAATCGTCGTCGGCACATTGCTGATGACCTGGCTGGACGCGACCGCCACCTCAAGCGGATGGCCACCCACCAAAGACGCCGCAAGCGAATAAAACGCGGGCACACGCTTCATATTGCCGATGAAAATGAAGAACATGATAAACGTCAGCGGCAGACCCCAGTCCACCTTCTTAAACGCCTTACGGTCAGCAAACAGGAACACGCCGAACACCACAACGCACATCACCCAGATTGGCACCAGGTCGCCGACCACCAGCAAGCACAGCAGGAACAACACCGCATACACCCACACGCGCCAGCCGCCATGGCCGGCACCATACCCCGTCAAACGAATCTCATCAGGCTGCGGCCGATCAGGCTGCGGGGCGAGCACCCCACGCTCGATATCCTCACTGTTCAGTTCACTGAACCGGCTCACCGGCTTGTTACCAAACGCAATCGAAATCACCACAATCAGCAGTACCGCGGCCACAGCAGAATACGGAGCCATAATGCTGATGAACGGCCACGTAGGAATCCCCGACAACGCTTTGAGATACAAATTATGCGCATTGCCGACCGGAGTGAGCATACTGCCGACATTCGCCCCCACCGTCATCAACGTAGCCACCAGCACCGCCGACGATTCCATCCCCGCCATCGTCAACACAGAAATCGCGAACGGGATGAACGTGACCAGCGCGACATCATTCGTAATCAGCATCGCCGAAAAATACGTCAACGACACCAACACCAAGACCACGCCACGCTGGGTGCGCACCATGCGCAGCAAACGCGAGCCGATCATACGGAACACGCCGATACGCTGGAACCCACACACCACCAGCATGAGACACACCAGCTGCGCAATCGTTTTCGAATGCACATAACCGCCATACTCGGCGTCCGGAGGCATGATGAAGCAGGAAATAATCGCAAGAACCGTGGCGACGATAAGAATAGTTTCGCTTTTGAACACTTCAAGCAACCAACGCCGCATCCAGTCCTCCGTGAAATTGAGTTGAACCCAAGGTGAATTCAACATGTCGCGTTCGCGACATGTCTAATAGTAGCGGGAAAACCGCGCAGGATTGAGCCAATCACGGCGTGTCCGCATGCGTTGCTCCGACCGCCGGCGAAAAGGTCGGCGCCACCACTCCACGAAGCCGCATGATACCGCCGGTCGCACACCGCAACGCCGCCGACCGGCCGGAGCCAACATCCACACAAATACGACACAACCTAGGCCCCGACACCCATCAAACCAGCCCGAACATCACCACACCACGCGACACGGCACACACCAGACATGCCGTCAACGTCACAGCGACACCGTCACCACCGTCACCGAATACGCCGGCATACCCAACGCGAACCGCACCGGAGGGCCAGCCATAGCGAAGGTATCCTCACGTCGTTCAGCCGCCTCAGACGACACACCGTCAACACCGAGCTCGTTGCGCGCATTGGGATCCGCAGACAGCCTGACCACCCTCAACTTGCACGCACTACGATTACGGGGCGCACTACTGAGCACGCGCAGCCCAAACGAGACGTCAAGTGTGACATCAATACGATCCGCGCTGGTATTGACCAGTTTGACAAACCGCGTATCCTCACTACCGGTCGCGCTGACGAACAAGCGATCGGCCACGCCGCGCTCGCCATCACGGTTCTCGAACAAGCATTCATACGCCATCGGGCCGATATGCGTGGCGAACAACCGCTCGACCTCGGCGTTGAGCGTCGGCATGACCGTGCGCGCGTCGAATTCAATGAGGTTCTGCATCCAACCTTTGCCTTGTGCGTGAGCCAGCAGCGGCGCATACGATGTCATGCGCACCACGTCGCTGTTACGCTCGCAGCCCGTGAGGAAGGCCGCCTCGCCGAGTGCGGAAGCCCACGTGTTGGCGTGTGCGTTGTCTTGCTTGCGGCCGGCGAGATATCCGTTCGCCGAATACTCCCCGACCATCACGCCGGCGGAATCACGCGGATACTTGTCGTATCGATGGGCTTGTGAGGCGAACCATTCAGGCGTGTGGTAGGAATGCTCGTCCACGATGACGCGGCTGCCGGCGAGTGGCGGATCACAGGCGAGGAGCATCCGCCCGCGTCCTGCGGCGATATCACGCGCATGATTCCACGCCCGACGCATCGACAGGCGATACGGAAACAGTCCGGCGCTCATCACACATAGGATCGACGGATAGCGTTCGTGGATCGCCTTGGCGATGGCATCGAACCGTTCCATATATCCTTCGCCGTAATTCTCATTGCCGATGCCGACCATGTCGAGGCCGAACGGCGCCGGATGACCCATATCGCGACGGACACGCGCCCACTGACTGGTATCCGGATCACCGTTGGCGAATTCGATGAGATCAAGATAATCCTGAACGACCACATCACGGAAATACTCGCTGTCCACAGGAATGGACTGCGGGTCTCGGTACGGCGACTGACAGGTCATGCCCGCGAACAGGGTCGGCAGCGGCTTGGCGCCCAGATCCTCGCACAGGCAGAAATACTCGTAGAAGCCAATCTGGTAGCCCTGCGAATAGCTTGAACCGTCCGGCATGCGAAACGCCCACATATTGTATTGCTGACGCCGCGCGTATAGGGCACCGATCGTGTCTTTCCAGCGGTACTCGTTGCCCGGCGTGACGCCTTCGGTGATGCAGCCGCCTGGGAACCGCAGGAACGCCGGTTTGAGCGCCGCGATGGCTTCGACCAGGTCGCGGCGGAATCTGCCGTACCGCCATTTGGGGTCGCCCGCGCCCCACGTGTCCGCGTCCATGAGGCTGACGCAGTCAAGGTCGATGACGGCCGGCGTGGGGTCGGGCGGATGAGTCAAGCCGGCGACGTCATGCGAACCAATGCCATCGGCGTTATCGCCCACAGAAACGGCGGACATATCCATGCCGGCATTGCCGGCCGTTGCCGCGAATCCGATGTGGAGCTTGCCAAGACCGGATACCAAGCCTGACAGCGTACACGACAGGTGGATCCAACCGTTGTCAGAAGCCTCATCAGGAGCAATCGGACTCGTTGACGCCCCCGGATCGGCGATGTGATCGCCTGTGTCACCGCTGACGGCACCACCACCTTCCGCACTGAAACCGCCGCAGGATATCGTCACACAATCCGTAAGCGGCATGTCGGCGGCATCAATCACACTGACCGTCAATGTGACGGCTCCGGCAACCGGGCGCGCATACACGCCAAACTCGTAGCGATGCCCCCGTTCGATGGCCATCGCGCAATCCCCGGCATGCGTGCCGCCGGCGGTATATCCAAGGTTCTCAAGACTGGCATGGTCGCAATCGACGGGGAAGGCGATACGGACGTATCTGCTGTTCTTGTGCAATGGCGGCGCCGGGCACTCGGTGTCAACCCGTTCACCATGCTCGCCACGGGTCTGCGTGCCACAGCTCGTCGCATCAACCCCGTTGAACCGCCAGAACCGCAGGGGGTCGGCCTCGGTACGCCACCGGTCCGCGCCACGGACACGCATACTGCTGTGCTGTAAATACACGCCGTCGAAACTGTAATTGTTGACCATGTTGGCGTTCAGACCGCCGTCAATCGACATGTTGATGTCCTCAAGAAACGCGCCATACAGCCGTTCGCTGACCGGGTGCGCCGCCGACCCCACCATAATCGTGACCATGGTTCCTATCGTAGGCGAGGCGGGGTGATTTTCCCCGGTAGCGCAGGTGCTTCGCGCGTCGTGTATGTCACGACGTGCGAGGTGCGATGCGTAGTGGCCGAAAAGGTGGATTATGACGCGGTCTCCGGGTCCCTGCGCGCAGGCTGGCACAGGCGCTGGGCGTTACCGGCCCATCTCGGCAGCATCGCACAGATGCATGTATATCGGCGTGATGGCGGCATCACCGCCGCCCGGCATCGCGCGCCTGCACTTCCATCTCCCGGTTCCCGCACACGAGCCGGCGCAGCGACCAGGAGATACGCGACTACCCCGTCAGTGCGGCACAGATGCACCCTCATATGCGACGTCCTGCGACCGTCTGCCGGCAAGCCCGCCCAGATACGGGCGTATCTCCCGGCTTCCGCACGGCGTACCTCTCGGCTTCGCACAGCGCTTCCCGGCTTCACACATGGGGCGGCAATATCCAACATGGTGATGGATGAGGAGGCGCCCTGTGATCGAGAGCGAATCGCGATGGCGGCTCGCAGCGCCGGATATGACCGTCATGCCGCCGATACCGGGAACCTGTGCGCAATCAATGCATCCGCACACGCGGGGTGACCCGATGCCCGCACGCCACATAATGCGTTCCATCGGCTGCGTCAAGAAATGCGATTTCCGTGAGTCCCCGTTCATCCGGGCGTCGTACCGCATAGAATCCTTGCGCCGTACGATGCAAGGGCAGCACGAGACGCACACCGTTGGGCCCGTCGTCATCATCCGGGTCGATCATCGCCAACACACCTGTGGGGCCTCCCGCGCAAAACTCGATATGCTCGCCATGCCGTTCATACACCCCAATAATCGAGTCTTTCCGGTCATCAGGGATGACATCATCCGCTATCGGCACCGGCTGAGGCACGGTTTTCTGTCCAAGCCCGGCACGTCCGGCGACACATGCCGCGATATGCGCGGCCATCTCCGTCCCGGCATCCGCATTCGTCAACGTGGCGATGACCATCCGGCGATCAGGGAACAGCACGATGCCGGCGCGTTGGCCTTCCGTGGCACCACCATGGCCGACGGCACGCTCGCTCCCCCAATTCGGTATCTGCCATCCCAGTGCCCAACCGAGATTCTCCACGCCCTGATCCGCCAGACTCACCTGCATGGTCAGCATCTGCCGTACTGCGTCTGCCGACAGGATCCGGGCACCGTTCGGCGCCACGCCGCCGTTGAGGAACAACGAGGCGAACGCGAGCAGATCGTGGATCGAGCAGGACACGGACCCGCATGGCCCCGTGCATCGTGGCAACTGCCAGATATCCGTCGGCTCGACCGGGGCGGGGAACACCGGCACGTTCGTGGCTACAGCCCGGTGATGCCCCAGCGCGCTGGAATGCAGCAGCACATCCTCCGGCAGGGTGCACACGTCATGCAGGCCCATCGGTCGCGCGATATACCGTTGGATGGCCTCATCCCAAGTCATGCCACGCAATACCTCGACCACACGACCCAGTATCACGAACGCCCCGTTCGAGTAACTCAGCGGGCCTCCGAGCGCGGTGCGTGCCGGGAACCCGCTGATATACCGCACATATCGCGCCACCGCATCATCGTCTCGGCCGAGATCGGGGAAAGCGTCCCCCTCGATGCCGCTGATATGGCACATAAGGTGTCGGATGGTGCACCCCTTGGTTGAATCCGGCGCACCGGCGATCGAGAAATCAGGCAGCACATCGACCACCCGCGTCGCCAAAGACAGCTTGCCCTCATCGATGAGCTGCATGGCAAGCACCGTGGTCCAGATCTTGCTGATCGAGCCGATCTGGAACAGCGTATCCGGCAACACCGGGTATTGTGTGGCCATGCTGACCACACCGGCATGCGCGCATGACATGTCAAGGCCGCAATCCGTCTCGTCACCGTGGGGATGCGCCCCGCGACGCCCGGGCATCAGCACGCCGCATACGGCCCCGGGCACCGCGTACTGGCGCAACGCGGTATGCAGCAAACCGTCGAGCCACCCCCGTCTCGATACCTCCGCCAGCAGGGGCCGCCATTGCCGAACTTTCCGCCACCGTCCGCCCTTGGACCGCAGACACCCCATCTGGTGTCGATTCCGATGGCATCAACTGCGTCATATCGTTCTCCCGTCTATGAAACGTTCCGGCCCTGTGGGCCATGGCATCGCCGATTGCGCTCATGTTACAGCCTGCACATATCCGGAACATCAATTCGAGAAACAATAGGGGCCGTATGGTTCCATTATCCGCTCACGCGCAGCCCGGCAAGGACGGGCTGGCAGGATGCGCGGCAGGAAGGAGATCCCATGTCGCAAGCGTTGGTCATCGGGCACGACGCCCATGCATCGTTGCGCCGCCTGGCCCCATGGTTCGCCGAATACGGCCTTGACGGCAGCATCGTATTCGGGGCGAACGGTCTTCCACAATCCCTGGACGGGTATGATGCGCTCATCGTGCTTGGCGGAGCGCCATTGCCGGACGATGACGAGCATTATCCTTGGCTTCCGGCCACACGGAGGCTGATCGGCGAGGCACTTGCACGACACATGCCTATGCTCGGCATCTGCCTGGGCGGCCAATTGCTGGCGTATACGGCGGGAGGGCGTGTGGAACGCCGCAAGTTCCAGCCGGAACATGGCATGACCGGCATCGAAGCGACACAAGCCGCCGCTACCGACCCGCTGTTCCGAGTCATGCCACACGACTACACCATGGCCGAAAACCATATCGACCACATCACCGCGCTTCCGGATAGCGCGATTGTGCTCGCCCGCTCAAAGCGGACCCCCGTCCAGGCGTTCCGCATCGGGCCATGCGCATGGGGCCTGCAATTCCATCCTGAGATCGCGCAAGCGGATATCGAACGGTGGGACGCCCGCCAGAAGGCCGATATCGAAACCGATGGATTCGACTGGGACCAAGTCGTGGCGTATGGAAGGCACGCAGACCGCGACAACACCGCTGCCGCCCGGCGACTCGCCTGCCGTTTCGCCGCAATCTGCACGCATCGCGACGAGGGAACCGGCCGCTGACCGGCTACCCCCCTCCACACACGCCATTCGTTTGGCCATACTATCTATGGCCAAACGGATCCGGCACACGTCACCGGTGGTGATGCCCGCGGGCGATGTCGGACATCATGCGGATCTGGCGGTAATAGCGTTCCTCGCTCAGGCCGTCAACCGTCGGGGTGTTGCGCATCGTGACCCCGTCGAGCCCGCCGGCGCGCGCAACATCCGCCAGCACGGACCGATGCCACGCGACATCGAGCAGCGGTGCCGCCCGCCGGCAGCCCATCGTGTACATCGCGCACACCAGCGCGTGCCCGCCCCAGTTCGACGTGCCGGAGACGATCAGCTCGTCCGCGGGAACCGTGCAGGCGATACGCTCGCCATGCTCGACGACATCCTCGATGACGATGGAGTCCAGCCTTCCCATGCCGATTTCATTGCCACCGTCGCCGATGCCGATCACATGCAAACCCAGCCCGGTGAGCCGGCTGAGCGGGGCGGTCCACCGGTCGATGTCGAACCCCCGCATATTGCGCGGGTTTCCGTCGCGCGCAGGGCCCACGCGCTCGATATAGATGACGGTGTCGATGCCGTTGCGGTCAGCAAGCCCGCGCATCGCGTCAATCCACTGGTCGAAGTGTGACGCATCCGCAGGCGCGATGGCCACATGGTCTTCGGGCAGCCGCGACGAGGCCCCTGCACGGATGACCGGCTCGCACGGCTCATCGCTGACCAGCCAGGCATCCGAACCGATGGCCCGTAGCGCCTCACACAGCTCGACCGCCCCGGCGGGACCATCCGATTCAGCGGCGGGCTGCTCTGCCTGCGGAATGTAGAATCCGGTGACGACCATGGCCTTGTGGCCGCCGGATTTAAGCCACCGGGCGGCATGGAACAGGTCGCCGCGCGCGAAGGTCATCATGGTTTCGCTGCCCCGTCCCACATCCGCCGCAGCGGCATTCTGGATGTGCGCGACGCGAGGTTTCCACCGCCAGCTTGCGATGCGGGCGGCAGGGCCGATACCGCCATGGTGCGCCGCACTGCCACGGCCGGCATGGAACGTATCCGATTGCTGATTGACATGTCCTGCTTGGTTGTATTGCATCGTTTCCGTCATATCCACTCCTCTCCTACCAGCGCCCGGCCGGTCAAATCGGCCGAACGCCGTATGTCACGCCTGTCACGCCTATCTGTCTCACGCTTTATCTCACGTCTTGTCTCACGATTCGATATGCCCCCAGCACACTCCCCGATCTCGCGCTGTCGCCCGGCCGCGCGGCGATATGGACGACACCGCCAATCGGGGCCGTCACCTGGATTTCCATCTTCATGGCTTCCAGCACGACAACCGGCGTGCCCGCGCCGACTTCAGCACCGTCATCGACCAGCCAGCGCGCCACCGTGCCGGTGATCGAGGCGAGGATGTCCCCAGCGTCATGCGCGGCCGAGCCCCCGGTGCCGCCATCGTGCGATGTTCCATCGCCAGCCACCCCCGCCGCCCCGAGCGACGAGACCAGACCGGCCGGCAACCCAACCTCCACACGGCGGCCATCCCATTCAATCCATGTACGATGCAATCCGGCATCGGCATCATCGAAGCGTACCGATGTACCGTCAGGCTTGAGCTGTTCGGGGTCAAGCCGTTTGAGCAGCACCTCCTCGATCCACCGCGTGTAGATGCGGAACCCATGTTCCGCCGTGAAATCAGGGTCGGCGAGCACCGCCCGGTCGAACGGCACGACCGTGGGCACGCCGTCGATGCGCAGTTCGGCGAGCGCCCGCCGCGCCCGTTGCAGGCATTCCTCGCGCGTGGTGGCGTGCACGATGAGCTTGGCGAGCATGGAATCGAAATGGTCGGAGACAATCGAACCGGTTTGCACGCCGGTATCGAAGCGTATGCCCGGCCCGCTGGGCGCCCTCAGCGCAGTGATGCGCCCGGGGAATGGCGCGAATCCGAGTGACGGGTCTTCCGCGTTGAGGCGGAATTCCATCGCATGCCCGTCGTGAGCCGGTTTGAGTCCGGCGATCGACGCCCCTGCGGCGATACGCAGCTGCCATGCTACGAGGTCGATGCCGCTGGTCATTTCGGTGACCGGGTGTTCGACCTGGATGCGCGTGTTGACTTCCATGAACGAGAGCGTGCCGTCCGGGGCCACGAGGAATTCCACGGTTCCGGCACCCACGTACCCGACTTCGGAGCAGATTGCCACGGCCGCATCCTCAAGCCGTTGCGCGACACCATCAGGCAAGAAGGGCGCCGGAGCCTCCTCGATGAGCTTCTGGTTGCGTCGCTGGAGCGAGCAGTCCCTGGTGCCGACGGCGATGACCCCGCCATACGTGTCGCCGAGCACCTGAACTTCGACGTGACGCGGGTGGTCGAGGAACCGTTCGATGAAGCATTCCCCGTTGCCGAATGCGACTTCGGCCTCGTGGACGGCGGATTCGAAGGCGGGTTCGACGTCGGCGAGGTCGCGCACGACTTTCATGCCGCGGCCTCCCCCGCCGTGCACCGCTTTGATGACAATCGGCAGACCGTGTTGACGCGCGAATGCGGCGGCTTCCTGCGCGTCCTCGACCGGTTGTGTGGTGCCGGGGGCCATGGGTGCGCCGACTTTCGCGGCGACGGCACGCGCTTCGACCTTGTCTCCGAGCCGGCGGATGGTCTGCGGTGACGGGCCGATCCACGTCAGCCCGGCATCCTGGACTGCCTGCGCAAAATCAGCGTTCTCTGATAGGAATCCGTACCCCGGATGAACAGCATCCGCATGTCCGCTTGCCGCCGCCTTAAGTAATGCCGGGATGTTCAGGTAGGTTTCCGCCGGTGTCACCCCGTGCAAGGCGATGGCCTCATCGGCAAGCTGGACGAACAGCGCTTCGACGTCATCGTCCGCGTAGACGGCGACCGCTTCCAGCCCCAGATCATGGCAGGCGTGGATGATTCGTACGGCGATTTCCCCGCGATTGGCGACCAGAATGCGTTTCATCGGGACTCCTTTCCATCGTGTTCATCGGCGTGGGATACGTCTTGGTCTCCCGGTGCCGCCACAACGCCCTCGCTGATGTCGCGGAACCGGACGGACGCGCCCGGCGGCAGTTGCGCCGCCAACGCGAGCGCATCAAGCGTGAGTACGGCGATCACCGGGTAACCGCCGGTGACCGGCTGGTCGCGCAGGAACAGCACGGGCTGCCCGCTTCCGGGCACTTCAAGCGAGCCGGGTACCATGCCTTCGCTGGGCAGTTCCCGCGTATCTTCGCGTTCCAGGGGCTGCGGGCCGTTGAGCCTGAGCCCGGTACGGTTGGATTGTGCGGTGACCTGCCACGTGGTGCCGAAAAGCGTGTCGATGGCGGCCGGCGTGAACCAGTCGTCATGCGGGCCGAGCGTGACATCGAGCCAGACTGGATGATCGGCGCCGCCGATCGCCTGCGGACCGGCATGGTGCATGGTGCCGGTTGGCAGGTGCCCGTTCCATTCGCATGGCCGCCCTACGCTTCGTGACGGATCGGGGGTTCCGGCGATGAGCGTGTCGCCTGCGGCCAGTGGGGCCGGTCCGATGCCGGACATGGTGTCCCGTGAAGCGCTGCCGAGCGTCATCGGTGCCATGAATCCGCCTCGAATGGCGAGGTAATCCCGCAAGCCGGCGCACGGCACGCCTATGGTCAGGGTTTCGCCATCGTGGAGGATGATGGCCTCCTGCCGGTGCAGACGTTGCCGGATGGTCGTGTGGCCTGAATCGGCACCTGACGTGGCGTTTCCGGTGATACACAAATCGACCGGGGCTCCCGTAACGGCGACCACTACACTTCCGATCGCGGTGAACGCGGCATCGCCGGCGGTCAGTTCGATGGCGGGCGCACCGGGCGGATTGCCGACAAGCATATTGGCCAGGCGGTAGGCGGGCATATCGCACGCCCCTGATCCTGCGACGCCCATGGCCGAGGCGTGCCGGCCTTCGTCTTCGAACAGGGCGAGCAGGCCGGGGCGGTCCACACGCAAGCCGTGGTCGCATGTCGTTGACCCCGAACCGCTACCGGAGTTCCCGGCATTCGCCCGGATATCGCGGTTCGGCGGCGTCCGGCGTTGGCGCGCAATATCAGTCATGATTGCCTGATTGCGCTCGGCGTGGAACGTCACACGGTCGCCGGGCATGATGGCGGCGGGCGGGTCGGCGTGCACATCCCACATCGCCATCGCCGTGTGCCCAATCAGCTGCCATCCGCCCGAGCTTTCGCGCGGGTAGACACCGCTGAACCGCCCGGCGAGTCCGACCGCGCCCGAGGGCACGACCAACCGTGGTGTCGTGCGGCGCGGTACGTCGAAAATCGGGTCCCCGTCCACCAAATACGTGAATCCGGGGGCGAATCCGCCGAATGCGGCCGTCCACGGGGTGCCGGTATGCCGGGCGACCACCTCGTCGGCGCTGATACCAAGCAGCTGCGCCACGGCCTCAAGATCCTCGCCGTCGTAGATAACGGGCACGGTCACCGTCCGATGCTCTTGAGCCTCATCGGGCGTATCGGGCAACGCCATAATCGCTTCAGTGAGCGAAGCTGAACGAATCTTGCGCGGATCGAATCGCACGAGCACGGTCTGCGCGGCTGGAACCAATTCCGTGACCGCCGCGAACGGTCGTGTCGGCGCGGGCGAAGCGACGGATTCCCCTGCCGACGCGTTTGCTGAAACGGCATCCTCCATCGCCGCGTTCAGCGCATGATACAGGCCGAGCGCATGGCGCAAATCCCCGGTTTCCACGAGCAGCGCGTCCTGTCCTACCGGCAATATCCGTCTCATGATTTCGCGACTTTCATGGGCACTGATGGCGACGAGCCGTCACCCGCCGCGAACGAGCGCACCTCGATACCGGCATGTTCCAACGCTTTGCGCACCACTGTCGCCATGGCAACCGCCCCCGGCGAATCGCCGTGCACGCACACCGAATCCGCATGCAGTCGGACAATGCTGCCGTCAATCGCCGTCACCGTACCGTCCTCGACCATGCGCAGCACCCGTCCGGCCACCTGTTCCGGGTCAGTGATGACCGCGCCCGGCTCGCGTCGTGAGACCAGATGACCGTCCGGCGTGTAGGCGCGGTCGGCAAACGCCTCACGGAATACGCGCAGCCCCGCCCCCTCGGCAAGCCGGCCGACCACCGAACCGGGCAGGGTGAGCAGGGACAGCGACGAGTCCACGGCTTTCATTGCCTTGACCACGGCCTTGGCGTGCCGTTCGTCGGTCGCAATCCGGTTGTACAGCGCCCCATGCGGTTTCACATACTTCACTTGTGTTCCAGCTGCCGCCGCGATCCCTTCCAACGCGCCGATTTGGTAGATGACGTCGGCAGCGAGATCTTCAGGCGTCTCATCGACATACCGCCGGCCGAACCCGGCAAGATCGCGGTACGCCACATGCGCGCCGACCGTCACACCGTGCGCCGCCGCGTAGCCGACCGTGCGCAGCATTCCAGCCGGATCGCCCGCGTGGAAGCCGCACGCCACATTCGCGCTCGATACCACGCCGAGCAGCGCCGTGTCGTCGCCAAGCGCCCAACGACCGAAGCTTTCGCCCATATCACTGTTGAGGTCAATCCCCATCATTGTTGTTCCCCGCTTCCCACTGTTTTCTGCTTTCCCGATATCTCATATCTCCCGCATCACGCGCCACCGGTATTGATTTGCGGCCAACGCAAGTCACACCATGAAACTTAGGTCGGGAATATCCGTAAGGAACATGTGCCCGGGCGCGTGCGTAATTGCGAACGACGGTTTCGACGCCATCACCGCCGCCTGCGGGGTCACCCCGCACGCCCAGAACACGGGGATGTCGCCGTCCTTCATAATCGGCGGGTCCCCATAATCGGGGTGCTTCAGGTCCGTGATCCCGATGCCTTCGGGCTCGCCCACCCACACGGGCGCCCCGTGAACGCTCGGATAGTAGCCAGAGATCCGCACGGCGTCCGCGATCCGGTCCGGTTGGATGCCGCGCATCGACACCACCATCGTCGAACTGAACCGTCCCGCAGGTTTGCAGGCGATTGACGTGTCATACATCGGCACGTTACGTCCCGCCTCGATATGATGCACCGGAATACCGGCCTCCATCAACGGGAATTCGAAGGTGAAACTGCATCCAATCAGGAAGGTGACCAAATCGTCATGCTGTGCCCAGATATCGGTGATGTCGCTGCACGTGTCCACCAGCTCGCCGTGCTCCCAGACGCGGTACAGCGGGATATCCGTGCGGATGTCACTGCCGGCGGCAATCGAGGGCTTGGGATTGCCGGGATCAAGGACTTCAAGGATCGGGCAGGGCTTGGGGTTGCGCTGGGTGAACAGCAGGAAATCGAACGCATATTCGCGCGGCAACGCGATCATATTCGCCTGGGCGAAACCGCGGGCGATGCCGCAGGTCGGGCGCACCACGCCGTGGCGGAACGCCTCACGCGCCTCTCGCGGCGTGGTGTCCGCACCCAACGCGGGTACATCGCCGTGCGCGCTTCTTCAATCGATGTGCCGAAGGATATCAACGAACCCATAGGAACCTCCCTTTCGCCCACACGCTAAGTTCGGCGCGTTAAACCCGGATTTCCGCAAACCACACGGAACATCACCAAGCCGTGACCAACGGATTACGGGCATGCCCAATCCACGCGATCCATGAAATACTCCCGGAATATGGTGTGGCATGTCCGTGAAGGCGATACCGATACAACAAAGCAGAGGAGACGAAATGAGTGCAGTCGTACTCGGGGTAGGAAACGCATCCGTATTGTTCAAGGAACCAGGGAACGGTAACGCAGACGCCGTCACCATCATCGACGCGCACGATGATTGCGCTTCGGCCTTCGATTTGAGCGTATTGCGCGGCGACGGGATCTTCGAGGCGACCACGGTCTACCGTGGATTCCCGGTATCCTTGGAGAACCATCTCAAGCGGCTCGCCCATTCCGCAGCGCTGGTGGACATGCCCGAGCCTGATATCGATGCGTTCATCGACGCCTGCCAAGAGGTGATCGACGCCTACGACGGGGTAGAGAAAGCGCCGATGCTGCGGATTCTTGTCTCGCGCGGACTCGACCCGGCCACCGGCATCGGCGCCGAGGCAAAGCAATCAACCGGCGGCCCGCTGCTGCCCAGCGTGTGGATCTTCCTTGACGGCGAGGGGGCGGGGCACAGCATCGAGCCGATCACCATGACGACGCTCACCCGCGGATACCCGTCGGATATCACCGCGAAAGCGCCATGGCTGCTCAACGGCGCGAAAACACTGAGTTATGCGGTCAATCAGGCGATGCACCGGGAATGCGACCGTCGCGGGGTCGGCGACGCGGTCACCACCACAACCGACGGGTATACGTTGGAATGTCCCAACAGCAGCATCGTCGCACGGTACGGGGATACGTACGTCACGCCCGACCCGCGCATCGGCATCCTGAACGGCACATCGCAACGTGAACTGTTCGCGTGGGCGCTTGAGGAAGGCAAGCGGACCGCCTACCGCAAGCTTCCGGTAGACGAGCTGCGGGATGCGGATGCGTTGTATATGACGCACGGCGGTGGGGTGGTTCCGGTCAAGGAGCTGGACGGCAAGACGTATGCGGTGGATATGGACGAGATCCGTGCGATGAACGAGGCTATCCACAGCGGGCGCACGCATGACGATGCGCTGACCATCGGGCCGAGCGGGGAATACGACGCGTAAGGAGCGTCGTTCTGCCCCAGGCTACCCGACCGTGTTGTTGTACACCTGCGCCTGAAGGTCCTTGCGCGCGGTTTCAAGCGTGGTGATGCTGCCGAGCAGCGCGATTTTCTCCTCGCCGTCCGGCAGCTGGGCCATACGGCGTCTGGCCGCGCCGATTCTGCGCATGTAACCGATATCAAGCAGACGAGCCAACAGTTCGGACGCATACTGGCGCTCCCCCTGGGTCGGCTCCCGCAGCTGGACATCGGCGACGCCGGGCGCTCCGGCGACACCGGCGCCTTGTCCCTCACCTGCACCAGGCGCCGACTGTTGGTTCGGCGGGGTCGGCAACGGCAACGGCATCACGGCAAGCTCGTCAATCACCGATTGGAGCATCGGGCCGCCCGCCTTGGTCAGATTGTGCATCCACAAGCCTTGCGGGGTGTCATCCGTCGGTAATCCGCCGGCAGCCGCAATCGCCTGGAACAGCGTGCGGAACACCGGGGTCATGAAATTCGCCAGAGTCAATTGGGCGAACCATTCGCGGTCGATCGCACGCGGAATCTGGATGAGCGTCGCCATGAACTGCTGCTCGCAGATGAACACCGCGTCGTCGATGTGGAAATACGTCTGGTTGGCGGCATCGCGATGCTCAAGCTCCCGCCTGCGTGCCGGATTCGCGTACGGGGCATCGCGGTCAGCACGCTCCTCGATACGCACCTGCTGGCGTCGGCGGGGCGCGTAGGCGTCCTCGTCGCGCACGTTGTACTGCCGTCTGGCCTGTCTGACCTCGCGCTGCATGATATCAAGGTCGATGCCAATGCGCCGGGTCGCCTTGCGCGTGTACAAGTCAAGCAGCGAACGGTCGCGGATCTGCGCGATCAGCGGCGCGGCGGCCTTGACCGCCCCCCATCTGCCGGTGGCGTACTGGGTGTCGAAGCGATCGATTGCCGTGTCGATGACGAAATCGTAGAGCGGACGGGCGCTGTCGATCAGTGCGCGCACAGCCTCGTTGCCGCGCTGGATTCGCAGATCACACGGATCGAGATTGTCGTCGGCCACGGCGACGAAGGTCTGCGACAGGAATGAAGAATCCAACCCGAACGCGTGCAACGCGGCCTTCTGTCCAGCCGCGTCGCCGTCGAACGTGAAGACGACACGCGAACTGAGCGACTGCCCTTCGACCTTAAGCGGCCCGACCAGCTGGACGGCGCCCAACGAATCGTCCGCAATCAGACGACGGATGATTTTCGCGTGTTCCGCGCCGAACGCGGTGCCGCATGTGGCGACCGCCGTGTCGATACCCGCCAGATGACAGGCCATGACATCCGTATACCCTTCGACGATCACCGCCTGGCGGTGCTTCACAATCGATGATTTCGCCAAATCGATACCGTAGAGCACCTGCGTTTTACGGTACAGCTGCGTGTCTGGGGTGTTGATGTACTTGGCCGCAATCGTATCATCGTCATACAGTTTGCGCGCACCGAATCCGAGCGTGCGGCCGGTCGAATCGCGGATCGGCCATGTGGCCCGGCCGCGGAAATAGTCATAAATACCATGCTGGCCGCGACGGGCGAGTCCGGCATCCAGCATCTCCTGCTGGGTGAAGCCTTTGTCTGCCAAATGCCGCACGAGATTGTCCCAGCCTTGCGGGGCGTAGCCGCAGCCGAAACGCTCGCAATCGGCCTGGCTGAAATTGCGTCCGCCGAGCAGTTTGCGTGCGGCGAGCGCCTCCTTGCTCATGATCTGCGAGGTGAAGAAGCGTTGGGCTTCCTCGTTTGCTTCGAGTAGGCGTGCGCGTTTCGACCCGGCGTGCTCACCTTGGCGTGAACCTTGGTCGTAATGCAGTTCGATGTGGTATTTATCGGCGAGCAGTTCGACCGCTTCACGAAAGTCGATGTTCTCCTGCTGCTCCACGAAGCCGAAAACGTCGCCGCCCAGACCGCAGCCAAAGCAGTGCCAGACGCCTAGGGACGGGCGGACGTTGAAACTCGGGGTTTTCTCGTCATGGAAGGGGCACAGGCCGACATAGGTGCCGGTGCCCGAAGGCTTGAGCGTGACGGACGCGGATACGATATCGTACAGGTCCGCGGCGGCGCGCACCTTCTCAACGTCTTCTTTCTTAATCATCCCGGGCATAAGTTCCATGCTAACCCGAGGACTGTTCAGCGGCGTGCGCCGACAGAAAACAGCGTGCCGTGCGACCGCGATGTCGCACCGCAGGCAGATACCGCTGGCGCCGGCAGACCGCCGCGACACCGCGTGTCCGAGTCGGCGCTCAGCACAGAATCGAATGCAAGGTCGCCGCCGAGCCATCCGTCAGGCTCGCCACCTGGTCAATGGCCACGCGCAACCGTTCACTGTCGTTCGACGCCTGCCGCCAGTCATCGAGGAACACCGTCTCCAGTGCGTCGCTCGGCCTCGGCGAATCGGCCATCAGCACATCCACCAGATCGGTGACGATCCGCTGCTCCTGCTCATGGAACGGCTCACGTTCGCGTGGCGCCATGACAAAATACACAGACATCCCTTTGAGCGCCAGAATCTCGTAGCGAGTCCGGTCAGGCACCACCACCTGCGCCGCATACCGGGTCAAGGGGCCGGTACCGTACCGCTGCCGTGTCGCCGATTCCACTGAATCAGCAAACCGCCCGATCAACGCGCTAGTCATGTTCTTCAACTGCGCCAACGCCTGACGCGACCCGTCAAACCGCCCCGGTAACAGTTTCCCGTCACGCAACCTGAGCACCGCTGCCAGCAGCAGGTCAGGGTTCCACTGCCTCCCATACCAAACGCGCGCCGATTCGACCACCTGATCAATCACCCGATTGTCCGCGAGCGCCACCGGATTCAACGTGCCCGTCGCAATCGCATCCTCGATATCGTGCACGCTGTACGCGATGTCATCCGACAAGTCCATGACCTGGCATTCCATCGGCGTGCACGACAAGGCCGACGCTTCGGACGTCCCCTGTTTGAGCCAGCGGAACACCGGCTCGTCATCCGGGTAGACGCCGAATTTCACGCTGCGCTCCCCCTTGGGGTGTGCGGCCGCCTCGCGAAGCGTCCACGGGTATTTCACCGCGGCGTCCAATGCCGCACGTGTCAAATTGACGCCGGCGGACCGGCCGTCAGGGTGAAACACTTTCGGCTCGAGTCGCGTCAACAGTCTCAAGGTTTGCGCGTTGCCTTCGAACCCACCGATGTCTTGTGCGATCGCCGCCAGCGCGCGTTCACCATTGTGCCCGAATGGCGGATGTCCCAGATCGTGCGCCAGACACGCGCAATCCACCACATCGGGGTCGCAGCCGAGCAGAGCGCCGATTTGCCGGCCGATCTGGGCGACCTCCAGCGTATGCGTCAACCGTGTGCGGGCGAAATCATCGGTACCGGCGACAAGAATCTGGCTTTTGCCGCCCAGACGGCGGAAGGCAGACGAGTGAATCAGACGCGCCCGGTCCCGCTGGAACGCGGTGCGCGACGGGGATTTCGGCGGTTCGGGCGCCCAACGTTCCTCATCCGCCGCGGTATACCCTTCAGCGGTCAAGACGCGCTCGCCGTCGGCTGTGGTCGTCATTCCCGTCCTTTCTTATCGCCCCGCTCCCGGTTGTACCGTGTGCGGATGATTGCACGCCATCCGCACACGGCCGGCGTATCAGGGCTACAGAATGCTCGCCGGATCGAGTTTCGCCAAATCCTCAGGCGGCAGCACCTCCGGCGCGTGCAGATACAGGCGCGGGATGCGGTTGCGCAGGCAGGTGAAAATCTCGTAGCTGATGGTGTCCGCCGCGCGCGCCCAGTCGTCCGCGGTCGGCTCGGCGTAGTCCTCTCCCCTGCCCGGGCCGAACAGTTCGACAGTGTCGCCCTCATGGACGCCCATGTCGGCCGCGCTGCCGTGCAGGTCGAGGATGAACTGGTCCATGCACACACGCCCGGAGACGCGCAACAGCTTCGGCCCTTGTTCGGTCATGACACGCACCGGGCCGCCAAGCTTGGTGACATGCTTGGCACCCTGCATATCGAATCCGGATGCGGAACGGTGGATGCCGTCAGCGTATCCGACCGGCACGATCGCGGTGCTCGTGGATTGCGGGGTCAGATAGGTGCGCCCGTAGGAGATGCCGTGACCTGATTCCACGTCCTTGACGGTGCCGAGCTGCGCCTGCAGGGTCATCGCCGGCTTCAGACGGTAGGTTTGCGGCGTGCCCATGGCCGGGTCGGGCTCATACCCGTACAGGCCAACGCCCGGCCGGGTGAGTTCGAAATGGATCTGCGGGCGGTCGAGCGTGGCCGCGGTATTGGCCAGATGCCTGATTCTCGGGGCGATACCCGCTTCACGCATCCGCTGGGTGAACTCGTTGAACGTGGCGACCTGCTGATCGGTGGCATCCACGAATTCCGGCACGTCCGGCGAATCGGCGACCGCCAGATGGCTCCACTGCCCAACAATCTCGAAGACGCCTTCCTTGGCGAGCGGGACCAGCTTGTCCAGTGCCGCGCCGAAGCCCTGCGGAGTGAAGCCGTTGCGGCCGAACCCGGAATCGACTTTCACATGGACGCGCGCCGGACGCCCCACCTTGCGTGCGGCCGCGGCGAGCGCGTCGATGCCAGCGAGAGAGCCGACAGAAACGTCGATATCGTTGGCGATCAGTTCATCGAACGGGACCTGCGTGCCGTTGTACACCCACGTAAGAATGTGGCAACGGTCCGGGCCGATTCCGGCCTTGCGCAGCAGCAGCGCTTCATGCGATTGCGCGGTGCCGAGCCATGTGGCGCCTCCTGCGAGCGCGGCGAGGGCGGATGGAATCAACCCGTGCCCGTACGCATCCGCCTTGACGACGCCCATCACCGCGGTGCCGGACTGCGGCCCGCCGACCACGGACACCAGATGCCGCATATTGTCACGCATCGCCGCGAGGTCGACGATCGCCTGCGCGGGGTACTGGCGCAACGCGGCCTTATAATTTGCCTCGCCCTGCGCTGAGGAAAACTGCCATGCTGGTACTGCACTCAAAGTCATGCTCCCATTGTTGCGCAGGGAGGTAACATTCGCCGCACGCGTTTCCTCCCCGGCGGTTCCCTGTCCACATCGTGGAACCCTTCGCGTCATCGCCCCGGCGCGTCGGGCGCGACGGTTATAAAAGAGAAGGCAATGCGAATCATGGGGAATTCTGTTTCCCCGCCCCGATTCCGGATCATTCGTCGCGGCGCCTGTCCCGTCGCGTTATCGGAAGAGAATTCATGAACCTGCTACGTAAGAAATCCGTCGAAAGCATGGTCGCGCAGGCCACGCCGCTCAAACGGACGTTGAAAACCTTCGATTTGACGATGCTCGGCATCGGCGCGATCATCGGCACCGGCATCTTCGTGCTCACCGGCAAGGGAGCGCTGACCGCCGGCCCGGCATTGTGCGTGTCCTTCCTGCTGGCCGCGGTGTGCTGCGGGTTCGCCGGCCTGTGCTACGCAGAATTCGCATCGATGGTGCCAGTCAGCGGTTCCGCCTACTCGTACGCGTATGTAGCGTTCGGCGAAATCATCGCCTTCATGATCGGCTGGGATCTGATTCTTGAATACGCACTCCAGGCGGCGACCGTCTCCGCCGGATGGAGCGGGTATTTCAACAAGCTCTTGGAAGGCTTCGGCATCCATCTGCCGGTCGAGCTGACCGCGGCATACGGTACTACGCCGGGGGTCACGACCTATTTCAACCTGCCCGGGTTCATCATCGTGCTGCTCATCACCTGGGTGCTGTCCATCGGCATCAACCAGACAAAACGTACGAACGACATCATGGTGATGATCAAACTCGCAATCATCGTGCTATTCATCGTGTGCACGGTGTGGTATGTCAACCCGGCGAACTGGAAGCCGTTCTCCCCGTACGGCTGGTACACCTTCCAGCCGGGTTCGACCAAGCCGATGGGCATCATTCCGGCGGCTTCAATCGTGTTCTTCAGCTTCATCGGATTTGACGCGGTCTCCTCGTCCGCAGAGGAAACGGTCGAACCGAATAAGACCCTGCCGCGCGGCATCCTGTATTCGCTGATCATCTCGACCGTGCTGTATGTCATCATGACGCTTATCATGACCGGCATCGTCAAATACCCTGAATTCGCGAAGTTCGTGGACGCTCCGGTCGCCGGCGTGATCCTCGCCACCGGGCTCAACTGGCTCGCGTTCGTTGTCAATCTGGGCGCGCTGATCGGCATGACCACGGTGATGCTCGTCCAGCTGTACGGCCAGTCGCGCATCTGCTATGCGATGAGCCGTGACGGCCTGTTCCCGAAATTCTTCGGCGAGGTCAACAAGAAGTACCACACGCCGTTCAAGGGCACGTGGTTCTTCGGCATCCTGACGGCAATCGCCGGCGGATTCATCAATATCAACATCCTGTTCGAACTGGTGAATATCGGCACGCTGTCCGCGTTCATCATCGTGTCGGCGGGCGTGCTGTGGATGCGCAAGACCCAGCCGGACGCCCACCGCGGCTTCCGCGCCCCTGGTGTTCCGGTCACGCCGATCCTGGCGATTGTGTTCTGCTGCGTCCTCATCGCCGGCCTCAATTGGGAGACCTGGGTGCGGTTCGTGGTCTGGTTCGCGCTTGGCCTGATCGTGTATTTCGCTTACGGGCGCAGGCATTCGAAGCTTGGCGCGGCGGACGGGAACGATTCAGTTACAGCCCCGGCGGCCGGGAACGACAGCGACAGTCTCGTAGCTTTCGAATCCTGAGCATGGCGAGCGGGCGCTGAGCCCAGCGAGCCTCTCCGCAACACCGAATGCCGCTGATTGCTTCATCGCGATCGGCGGCATTGCTTATTCAACGACGTCTCAACCTTCTGCCGACGCCGAGCGTGTCTTCTGCGTCGGCAGAAGGTTATCAAGGCGACAGATGACACCAGTGCGCCGAATGCCGTGGTGACAGAGCCGCTGGCTGACGGCGGAACCGTACCAGCCGCCGGTCAGCCGTCTACCGGTCACTCACCATTCGTGGCGCTGGTAGGCGATGCGCGTGGTGTCGGTCGGCCGGTCGATGAGCTGGATCAGCCCGCACCGTGTGAATCCGCAGCTTTCCAGTACATGCTGCATGATGAGATTATTCGGATGGGTGTCGATGCGCACATTGCCGTACTTCTTGAGCGTCCATTCGAGGCATTCCCGCGCGGCATGACGAACCAGCCCCGAAGACGCGATGCGATGGATGGTCACGTACGTGTCATCGTCGAGCCACTGGCCATCAATCGTCAGGTATGTCGGATCCTCACCGGTGCAGACCGCGAACTGGGCGAGGATGCGTTCATTCTCCCCGTTGCCGTCAACCAGCAGGATGCTGCGATGTTGCTTGATATCGTCTTCGACGACTTCCGGCCGCGGGAAGGTATGCCCCCATTGGGTGGGGTTCCCGTTGCGGGCCATCAGCTCACGGGCACGCTCGTAGTTTTGCTCCATCACAGGAAAATCGCGCATGGTGGCGTGCCGAAATCGCCGTGCAACCATAATCCGTCTCCTCGCCGTAGATAACCTGCTCCACCCTACCACGGCACCGGTTATATGGCGGCGGGCCGCACCATCCTATGATGATGCGGCCCGCCGGCACATACTGTACGGAACGCCTCCGCTCAGACCACCTTGCGTTCGAACGGGTCGGAGCTGATGCCCTTCGCCAAGATGTTCTTGCACCATTCCTTCGCGGTGAACAGGCTGTGGTCACGGTAGTTGCCGCAGCTTTCGATCGTGGTCGCCGGCACATCGTCCCAAGTTGCTTTGTAGGCGATGAATTCCAAGGATTCCTTGAGCGCACGCGCAACATCCTCCGTGCTGTGTGTGCCCCACGTCAGCAGATGGAATCCGGTACGGCAGCCGAACGGCGAGCAGTCGATATACCCCGGGATGCGTTCGCGCAGCAGCACCGCGATCGTATGCTCGATCGTGTGCAGGCCGGCGGTCGGGATCGCGTTCTCATTGGGCTGGACCAGCCGCAGGTCGTAATTCGAGATCACATCACCGTTCGGGCCGGTTTCGGTGTCGATGTAGCGCACGTACGGCGCCTTCACCTTCGTGTGATCAAGCTGGAAGCTTTCGACAACCGGCTTGCCGTCCTGCGTGGGCTTGGATTCATCGCTCATAGTACCTCCTCGATGCCGGGGTGGCCCGCGTTGCACACGTAGACCACCCGCTTTCGATGCCTAGTCTAGCCCGCCCGGATGTATGCCGCCGCGGGCGAGAGCGTATAGGGCATAGGAAAAAGCTATGCCCGGCTAGCGCGGCGCAGGCGGCATGCGCTTCGGCGGCGGATTTTGCTGGTAGCAGCCGGCTCGATGAGAGGCGCTGCGCCGCTCAAACCGGTCAGAAAATGTCCACATGCAGCGACGGGGCCTTCCAACGACGGCCTTTCAGCTCGGTGTCCAGCGCTTCGAGCGTCCCGTCGGCGACAGCCTTGTCGTACCGCTCGATCATCGAGGTCGCGTTCTCCTCTTCCTCGACCTGCTCTTTGACGAACCAATCGAGGAACTTCGCGCTGTCTGTGTCCCCGGCCGCCTCTGCGGCATCGTGCAGCGTATGGATCAGCCCGGTGACATACTGTTCATGAGCGAGCGCGAAATGCAGCGGGTCAGCATCGTTTGTAATGGTTTTGTCGGGTTTTGCAATCGGCAGCAGCTCAATGGTTTCGCCGCGCTTGAGCATCCATGCGCGCATAAGCATCGCATGGTCGCGTTCCTCCTGCACCTGCACGTCGTACCAGTTGCCGAAGCCGTGCAGGCCACGAGTGTGATAATAATCCGCGAAATCCATATACAGATATGCGGAATAGAGCTCCTTGTTGAACTGGTCGTTGAGCAGTTCCCTGAGATGACGGTCCATCATATCAGCCTCCTTGCTTTTCGGGCGTGCGTTGGGCCCCGGTCGTGCGTACATGCAGGCGGAATGACGCAATGGCCATATTCCGCGGCACCCGCCGGTACCGGTGTCGTCTTCGCCGTCGCTATCGTCTTCAATGACGACACGGTCCATACTATCGCCGCCAAGCCGCAGGGTGTGAGAGGCTCGTCGGCGTGTCACGACCGATCTTGCGCGATGGCTTCCATGAACTTCGCACCATACTGGCGCAACTTGTTCTCCCCCCACCCCGCTGACTTCAAGGAATTCCTGGTCATTGGAAGGTTTGAGCCGGACCATGTCACGCAACGAACGATCGGAGAACACGATATACGGCGGCTTGCCGATTTCCTGCGCGATGCTGCGGCGCAAGGCGCGCAACCGTTGGAACAGCTGTTCGTCCGCCTCGGTGAATTCCGCGGCATCCTGCGCTTGCATGGCCGTAGTGCCTTGGCCGAGCGCGCCGCCAGTCGCGCCTGCGGCACGCGAACGCCCACTCGTTTGCCGTTGGATACGCTTGATTTCGTAATGAAAATCAGGGGCGACCGTCTGCGCTGCGAGCGGCCCGAATTGGACGATGGGCAGCCGGCCTTCGGTGATCGCGAGGAAACCGTCGACGCTCATCTGGTTGAGCACATCGCGGATCCGCGCTTCGGAGACACTGCCCAGCACTCCGTAACTCGGCACCTTATCAAGGCCGCGATTGAGCAAATCCTGGGCTTTGGAACCGCGCAGGACCGCCACGATCTTGCCCATGCCGTAGTTCTGCCCCAAATCGTGGACGCACCGGCTGATCGCCCGCGCGGTGTCCGTAACGTCGAGCGTCTCGAAATTGCCTTCGCAGTTCGAGCAGTTCCCGCATTTTACGGTCAGGCCCTCCGGCTGAGCCGGACCGTTGGACGCAATCAAGTTTGCCGGCACCTGCTCGGTTTCGGGGTCGGCGAAATACCTGACCATATAGTCATGCAGGCAGTGCGTGGTGCGGCAGTAGCCAATCATCCCATCCAACAGGCGACGTTTCGAGGCGCGGACGATCTGCTGCTCCTCAGGGTCGAGGCGCTCGTTGTCACCGTTCAAGTCAAGCAGACGCCGGCGGGTGACGATATCGCTGTCATTCCACAGGAGCGTGCACCGGCTGGGTTCGCCGTCACGCCCGGCGCGACCGGCCTCCTGATAGTATGCTTCGATGCTTTCGGGCATATTGTGGTGAATCACATAACGCACGTCGGATTTGTCGATGCCCATGCCGAACGCGTTCGTGGCCACGACGACCGGCACGCGGTCGGTGACGAAATCGCGTTGGGTGCGTGACCGGTCTTCCGCCGACATGCCACCATGGTAGGCGGCGGCAATCGGGCCGTCCGGCAAGCCTGCTGGGGCCTCCGCGTCGCTATGTGTTCCGGATGCCGCCATGAGGCTTGGAACCGCATGGTTGAGCGCGGCTGCCACCGCTTCGGTCTCCTTGCGTGTGGCACAGTACACGATGCCGGATTCTCCGGGGTGCGTCGCCACGTATTGCGCAATCCATGCGGTTTTGCGTTTGGTTTCCATCCGGATGACGTCGAAATAGAGGTTTGGACGGTCGAATCCAGTGACGGTGATCAGCGGGTTGCGCAGGTGAATCAGCGAAACGATGTCGCGACGCACTTTGCCTGTTGCGGTCGCGGTGAACGCGGCGACAATCGGCCTAACCGGAAGCGCGTCAATGAACTCGCCGATACCCAGATACGAGGAGCGGAAGTCCTGCCCCCACTGCGAAACGCAATGCGCCTCGTCCACCGTGACCAATGAAATGCGCGTATGCGTGGCGAAATCCCGGAATCGCCCGGTTTCCAAACGTTCCGGGGCAACATACAGCATGCGAATCTTGCCTTGGGCAGCTTGGGTGAGCACGGCGTCCTGCTCGTCAAGGTTTTGTGTGGTGTTCACGTACGCCGCGGGAATGCCGGCGTCTTGGAGCGCATCCACTTGGTCGCGCATCAGGGATATCAGCGGGGAGATGACGATGGTCAGACCCGGCAGCAGGGTGGCGGGGATCTGGTAGCAGATGGATTTGCCCGCACCGGTGGGCATGACGCCGAGTACGTCACGGCCTTGAAGGATTGCGGTGACGAGTCCGGATTGGCCGGGACGGAACGAATCGTAGCCGAAATAATGTTTCAGTGCGGCAAGTGCCGGTGCCGGCGGCGCAATCCCATCCCCCGTGTCGTCATGCGGATGAGTTGCCGTACCCTTCATCGAATTGCCTGCCGTCATAGTCTCCGAGTCTACCGTGCGTCACGGAACAGGCGAGCTTTCCGCCTGTCCTGTGACGAAACGGTCGCACGCCAAGCCGATTGGACGGTGCCGGCCTGGGATGGTCCGCGGTATCCGCCTGCGATGCGACCGGGACGCCACACGGCAAGCCGATAGCACGGAATAATGTCAGCATTCCGGTGGTATCGGCGTGTGATGCGACGAGATGGTCACGCGCCACCCCGGTACCTCCCGCTCGGGTGCGTTCACCCGTCACTTGTACTCCCCGCACCGATACAACAACGGTGGGCGTCCGAACGATACTGGTATCATCCGGACGCCCACCGCTTGCGTCTCCCCCCATCCGGCATCAATCATCGCCGCCGGTCAGCTTCTCCTGACGCCACACGTTGGCATCGTGCACCCCCAGCGCAATCAGGCCTGCTCAAGCGCCTGATCGAGGTCGGCAATCAAATCATCCGCATCCTCAATGCCCACGGACAGACGCACCAGGTTCGCCGGAACCTCAAGCGTCGTGCCAGACACCGAGGCGTGGGTCATGGCCGCCGGCAGCTCAATCAGGGATTCCACGCCGCCAAGTGATTCGGCGAGCGTGAAGATCTTCGTTGCCGCGGCGAACCGCTTGGCCGCCTCAAGCCCGCCCTTGAACTGGACGGAAAGCATGCCGCCGAAGCCGCCGTGCATCTGACGTGCGGCGATTTCATGGCCCGGATGCGATTCGAGGCCCGGATACCACACGCGTTCGATCTGCGGCTTGCCTTCGAACCACTCGGCCACCTTGAGCGCGTTGCGGCTATGCTGCTTGACACGCAAATCCAGCGTCTTCAGACCGCGGATGTCCAGCCAGGAGTCGAACGGGGAAGGCACGGCGCCCGCGGAATTCTGCAGGAACGCGACCTTGTCGCGGATCTCCTCGTCGTTGAGCACGACCGCACCGCCAACCACGTCGGAATGGCCGCCAATGTACTTGGTCGTCGAGTAGACCACCGCGTCGGCGCCATCATCGAGCGGATGCTGCAGCACCGGGGATGCGAAGGTGTTGTCCACCGCGACCTTCGTGCCGTGCGCATGCGCGACCGCGGTTGTCGCCGCGATATCGGTGATGTTGAGCAGCGGGTTGCTCGGCGTCTCCACCCAGATCCACTCGTAATGCTTGGATTCGAGGGCCGCGCTCACCGCCGCGGTGTCGGTGATGTCGACCACGTCAAGGTTCACGCCCCACGGCACGAACACCTTGGACAGCAGACGATAGGTGCCGCCGTACACGTCGTTGCCGAGCAGGACGCTGTCGCCGGGCTTCAAGGTGGAGCGCAGCAGCACGTCGATCGCGGCAAGACCAGACGAGAAGGCGAGCGCATACTTGGCGCCTTCGATGGCGGCGAGCTGGGCGTCGAAGGAGTCACGCGTCGGGTTGATGGAACGGCTGTAATCGTAGCCGTTGCGCAGACCGCCGACACCGTCCTGCTTGAAGGTCGAGGTCATGTAGATCGGCGTGACGACGGCCCCGGTGATCGGGTCAGGCTCCTGGCCGGCGTGGATGGCGCGCGTGGCGAGCTTGGTTGCGGCAAAATCCTTGGCGGACTGTTCGAATGATGCGACGGACATGATGCGGTTCCTTTCGGTTGTGGTTATGAGCCTAGATGGTTGTGCGGGGTTTGTCCCGCGTGTCGGTATCGGTTTATGTGATGACAGGTTGATTGAAGGTCACAGGTATTGTTCGGCGATGGACGGGCTGCTGGTACGGTCGACGACGTCGCCGTAGCCGTTGGCTCGCATCCAGTCGTCGTTGAAAATCTTCTCCAGATAGCTGCGGCCGGAATCCGGCAGCAGCACGACGACCAGCTGATGCTCGTCCAGATTGTTCTCGCGCGCGTATTTGAGTGCTCCGGCGACCGCCATGCCGGAGGAACCGCCGACCAGCAGGCCTTCCTCCTTGGCAAGACGGCGGGTCATCTCGAAGGCCTCAGCATCGGTGACCTGCTTGATATCGTCGGTGATGGTGCGGTCGAAAGCCTCAGGATAGAAGTCTTCGCCGACGCCCTCGATATTGTACTGGTGGACGTCATTCGGGTTGGAGTAGATGGAGCCTTCCGGATCGGCACCAATGACCTTGACGGCCCCGTTGGAGACTTCCTTGAGGTAGCGGCCAGTGCCGGAAATCGTACCTCCCGTGCCGATGCCGGCGACAAAATGCGTGACCTTGTGATCGGTTGCTTCCCAGATTTCCGGGCCGGTGGTCTCATAGTGACTGCGCGGGCCGTTCGGGTTGCTGTACTGGTTCGGCTTGAACGCGCCGGGGATGGTGGCGGCGAGCCGGTCGGACACGTTGTAGTAGGAGCGCGGGTCGTCCGGCTCGACGTCGGTCGGGGTGACGACGACTTCGGCGCCATACGCCCGCAACACTGCGCGCTTGGACTCGGACACCTTGTCCGGCACGACGAAAATCGTGCGATATCCGCGCTGCTGGGCGGCCAGGGCGAGGCCGACACCCGTGTTGCCGCTGGTCGGTTCCACAATCACACCACCCGGCTTGAGTTGGCCGGATTCCTCCGCAGCGGTGATGATGCGCTCGGCGATGCGGTCCTTGGACGAGCCGCCCGGGTTGAAATACTCGACTTTGACGACGATATCCGCCTTCACGCCATCGGTGACGTGGTGCAGGCGGACAAGAGGGGTGTTGCCGATGAGGTCGGTGAGTGAATCGTGGATGGTCATGATGTCTCGTTTCTGTGCTTGGGCTTTGTGTCTTGCTTTGTGATGGGCTGGCCGATGGATGGGTCGGCGGTGTGGCGCCTGGCCATCGGTTGAGTGCACAAGAAACGATTCCGGCAAGATGCGATGTCGGTTGTTCCGACCACATCGATTCGGGTGATTGTCCGGCAAATCGCCGGTTCATCGTGATTGCGTCACAATCCAGCGTAGACGATGTTCATGATGGTTATTCGTCTTGCTGCAATCGTGTGCAGATCCGCATGCCCTTCCATGTGGTCTGCCGGAATCCTATCTCAAGTTGTGCGTTGTCAACCGCTCGCCAAGGGGCGTCGGTTAGCGACAACAACAACATGAGAAATACGTCATGGCCCTTACCGTAGCATGCCCTTTGACAACGGCGTATCACAGCGTCTCATATCGTGAGATATGACACGGCTGCACCGCAAGACACGCGCGATTGCAGAGCCTCCCCCAATCCGACGATTTGCTGGTGATATACTGATAGCAAGAGAAGGCTTCCAATGTTCGGACCGGAGCGTCGATGCCTGTCATCGGTATCGTGCAAACGACGAATAACGGAAAACCGCTCCACGATCCGGGGCATGCGACGAAGCATACCGGTTCTGGACATGGGGGGCCGCTCGCACACGCAACTGCGCAGGCAGATGCGCCGTCATAACCGAAAACCGTTACGGCGACACCCGGCAATCGACGTAACCGCAAGCATCCGAACAACGCCGTAAACGGATGCCGGCGACCATACAGCAAGAGGGAGGTGGCTTCCATGGCTCGGCTGGAACGATTCACTCGTGGCGTGGAGGCGCCACGCCTTCGGTCTGTGCCCCAACGTGTGCCCGGCATGTCCCGTGTGCCCGGCGTGCACGATACGTCTGGTGCGTCCGGGGTAGCCCGCCGTACCTCCGTCGCTGTCGGCGCCCGCAAGATCATCGTGGCCATCGTCGTGACGCTTTTCGTCTGCATCCCGCTCGTCGCCGTCTCGCCCGTGGGCGTGCACCCGGCGTATGCGGCCGACACCTCTTCCGGCACCTCGGCCGATGCCTCCGACAACGGCATAAGCATCTCCTTGTTCGACTATTCCCGCAAGCGCGTCCAACAAAGGCAAGGCTGAGACTGGACATACAAACTGACCACGCCATCCATCAATGACAATGGCCACGCCATGAAGTTCGGCGATGTCTCCGGCACGTCGAGGGGATGGGACGGCTACGTGTCCGACACCGCCTGCCGGCATCCCTTTCAGAACCAGAATTGGAACTGCTGGACCGGACGGCCTGACGAACCCGTGCATGCGGGTATTGTCGAGAACGCACTTGGCTCCGACGGATATCCGACTCTCAACTGGAAGGTCACCGGCAGCACCGAAAGCCTGGGCTACCTGTTCGGCGGCTCCAGCGATGTGGCCGTCACGGCGTATCCGGTGGTCGGCGGTTTTCTCAAGCGTGGCACGGACGGCTACTACCGGTTCGACAGCGGCACGCAGTACGCGCGTTACAATAGGGCGACCCAGCGCATGACGTTGACGGACGGCGCGCGGGGGAACTCGAGCAGCGTGCCGAACTTCACGCCTTTCAACGACATGTCGGACGGACCCGATGACTATGACTACGAGTTCGGCATGTCCGTCTCGGGCGAGCTCTATATGCCGGCGGGTGGGAAAATCGACGGCAAGGACATGATCTTCGACTTCTCCGGCGATGACGATGTGTGGGTTTTCGTGGACGGCGCGCTCGCGCTCGACTTGGGCGGCGTCCATGGCAACCGCGGCGGCACCATCAACTTCACGACAGGCAACATCACCTATGACCAGTCCGATGCGGACTGGTGGACCGTCACGCGCGCGACGACGCTTTCGGAGGCGTTCTCCCGGGTGGGCAAGACGTGGGACCCCACGCCGTACAAGAAGCACACGCTGTCGCTGTTCTACCTCGAGCGCGGCAGAGGCGGTTCGAACTGCTTCATGCGCTTCAACATGCCGACGCTGCCGACCGGCACCATCGAGCTCGCCAAGAAGGTGATGTTCGGCGACGCCGTGCCGGTAGATGACACGACATTCAGCTTCGCCGTCTTCATCGATTACAACCCGGAAGACAGCACCAAGCATGAACGGTTCACCGGCACCTATGACATCATCGACAGCACCGGCACCCGTATCGCATCGGACGTGAGCGCCGCAGACGGCGTCGTCCGGCTGTCGGACGGACAGATCGCACGCCTCAAGGCGCCGCCCGGCAAAGCCATCCACGTGACAAGCACCTACTATGTGACCGAACTGGGCGATTGGAGCGCCTCGTACGACACGACAGCACAGGGCAAGGCACTGACCCGCGACACGTTGGGCCTGACAACGCCACTGTATGAAGTCAAGGATGTCCCCCACGTGGAATTCGACAATGCCGTCAAACCGGCCGATCTGTTCGACGCGACAATCGACAAGCAATGCGACAACTGCCCGGCAGACGCACGGTTCACGCTTCTCGCCACCATCGGTACGACACCGTTCGCCGGCTCGTACGATCTGGTCGCCGCTGACGGTTCCACCAAGCGTCTGGCCACGACGAACGGCCTCATCACGCTGGTTGCGGGTCAGAAGGCGGTAATCCGCAATATCGTGGGCGGCAACCGTGTCACCGTGCGCGAAGTCAACGCAGACGGCGAAGCGTTCGAGGAAGACACATTCCTCGCCCCTGACTATGCCATGGGCGGCGGTGCGCTCACCGGAACCGCCACCGTCCCCTCTGACGGCGGCATCACCGGGACCACCAAACGCGCTCCAGAACTCGGGGCCGGCGACAATCTTGCCATCACCGTGACCAACCACGCGAAAACCGTGACCATCGCCAACTTCCCGAACACACGCGTCATCGTAGCCGGAACCGGCGGCTGGATGGACGGCGACACATTCGACATCCAACTCACCCCCGTGACGGCCGACGGCGCCACGGAGGCATACGGCAGTACACCCATGCCGCCATCCTGCGCCGATGCCACAGCCGGACACCCCTGCCGGGTCACCATCGCGAAAGGAAACGATTCAACCGGCACCGCCGCATTCGGCAGCGTCACCTTCACCACCCCCGGCACCTACACCTACCGTGTCACCCAGATCGCCGACAGCGGAGCCCACCAATCCTCGTACAGCTACTCGCAGGCCGAATACCTCGTCACCGTCACGGTGAGCGCCACCGACAAGACGGCAGCCACGCTGAACGCCGATGTCACCATGCGACGCACCGCCGACGACCTGGGACAAGGCGCATCCGACACCATCGCCTCAATGCCCGGCGCGACTGACACATCCAAAGCGATTCTCGACTTCACCAACACCAACATCAAAGCGACGGCATTGCCGCTCGCCGGCTCCCACGCCGGCCTGGGCAACCTCATCTGCGTCATATCGCTGCTCCTGGCAGCACTGGCGCTGGGTGGCGTCCTCGCCTTCGTGGAAAGGAGGAACCGTGATGCATGACCATGCGATGGCGCCGGCACCACACGGCGGCTCCTGACCACACCGGCGCGGCGGATCCACACGCATCCAGCCGAAACCACCAAACGAAACCGGCATCGCACATCCATGTCGATGCCACAGAAGAGACACAAGGAGATCAAGATGAACAAGACACGCAAGCTCATCGCGGGATTCGTCGCGATGATGACCGTAGCGGCCATGGCGTTCGCCGGATTCCTTCCCATAAGGCCAGCGCTCGCCGATTCCACGGACACCAGCAGTATCACTGTCGTCAACGCGCAGCCGGGGCATACGTATAGCGCGTATCGCTTCGCGACGTTCTCGAATGTCAAGGCGGACGACACCAAACGCGACACCATCGCGTCCATGGACGTGACAACCCTTTCCGGGCCGTCCGAAACGGAGAACGCCCAGCGCTGGGTATACAAGCTGCACGACGCCTGCCTGTACGGCAACGACAGCGTGAAGGCCAAGTGGAACAGGAGCAGCGCCTACGGTGAGAACCCCGCCGCCTTCATGGCGACGCTGACAGGCGAGGAACTCGCCTCGGTGGCCGCCGTGCTGACTCTGCCCGAAGGCCTGGCGCCCGACGGTACGGCAACCGTGGGGGACACCGCCAAGGACATGACCATCGACCTTCCCGAAGGATGGTATGTCATCACCGATAGCGGTTCCGACAAGAAGGCCATCGTCGCCACGACCGTCACCTCGGGCGGCACCCCCTACACCAAGTTCCTCCTCAACGAAGGCACCGGCCAAAGCGCCATCGCCGACACCCTGGGCCGTTTCTACGCCAAGGCGGAGGAAGCCCAGGGCAAGCCCCACAAGGAGGTCTATGCCGACGCCACCCATAAGAAGGCCGAGGACCTGGCGAACTTCAACATCGGCGACCCCGTCTATTACACGATCGATACACATATCTCGCCCCACGCCGCGAACTACAACGATTACACCTTCGTCATCATGGACCAGGCCTCACGCGGGTTGACCCTCAACCCATCGACACTGACCCTGCTGTCCGCCGACAAGACCATTGACGCGAACAGTGAAGCCACGGCGACCAAACTGACCAAGGACACCGACTACACGTGGGACATCTCCACCGCAACCGACGGAACGACCACACTGAAGATCACCATCACCTCGCCGAAGACGCTCGCCGGCAAGTATCTGCGCGCCGCATACCCGGCGACCATCAACGCCGATATCGTGAAGCCCGGGACCTATACCTACACCTCCACGAACGCGGCCACCAAGGAAACCAAGGACACCACTGATCAGCTGCCTGCGAACCGCGCATACAACGCCTCGCGCGTCGACGCCTATGACCAGGGGTGGACCGAGGCTTCAGACACGACGATTTTCACAGGTTCCATCGATTTCACCAAGGTCGGCGTGGATGAGGACGCCGCAGCCCTCGCCGGTGTCACCTTCAACCTGTACCGCGGCACCAGCAGCAAGCAGTCCGACACGAACAAGCCCCTGACCTTCAACCAAGTGGCGGTCGGCGAGTACAACTACAACCCGGCCGGCAAGGTCACCGACCTTGTCACGGACGCCCACGGCAAGATTACCGTCAACGGCCTTGCCGCGAACATGATCCCGAATCCGAAGGTGGAAGCCGCCCCCTACACATTCAAGGAGACGTCGACCAACACCTCGAAGGGCTACGCCCAGTCGATCCTGGCGACCTTCACGGTAGACCATGCGATCAGCGATTCCGGCGTGGTGACAAACACCATGGATAAGGCGAATAACACGCTGAGACTCGCCGAGATCAAAGACAACGCTATTACCGTCAAGAACGTGAAGAACGTCACGCAGCTGCCGCTGACCGGTGCCGCCGGTGTCGTGCTGTTCGCGTTCCTCGCCCTCGTGCTCGCCACCATCGCCACGTTGCTGGCGATGGTGTACCGCCGGGCACGCGCTGGTCTCGACGAATAATCGAAGGCACCGCACGTCATGATCCGGCATCATGACCATGGTGTGAGGCCATCGGACTGCAACGAGCACCCCCACATCATCCGGCAACAGCCCCGGCACTTGCAACAGTGCCGGGGCTGTCCCCCGTACGCCGGATTTCGACTCGCTGATCGTCGATACCGCCCGTCAACGGCGCCAGCGCATCCTCCGCCGTTATCTCATCGCGCTGAAAACGGCGATCATCCTGCTCGTCAGCGCAGCACTGATTGTCGGCATGTACCCGGTCGTCCTGCGCATGCAATCCTCACACCGATTGGAAAGCACGGCGCACAGTGCACAGCATCACGTTGAGCAATGGCCGACATCACGCGTCAAAGCAATGCTCACCGCCGCGCATGACTACAACAATCGGCTCTCGCACTCCCCCCAATCACAGCTTGGCGGCACCGATGACGCCATCGACAACGGAACGCTCTACAAGACATACCTTTCCTTGCTGGATACCGACAACGGCATCATGGGGTCCGTCCGTGTCCCCTCCATCAGCGTGGACCTGCCCATCTACCATGGCACATCGGACCGGGTGCTGGCCAATGGCGCCGGACATCTGTACGGCACGTCGCTGCCGGTCGGCGGCACATCCACGCATGCGGTGATCACCGGGCACCGTGGGCTGACCGACGCCGAGATGTTCACACGGCTCAACGAGATGCGCAAGGGCGACACGATGTACCTCGAGGTGCTGGGGGAAACGCTGGCCTACCAGGTCGACGCCATCTGGATCATCAATCCCGACGACACCTCGCTTCTGCGCATCACCCCCGGTGAGGACCGGCTGACACTCATGACCTGCACACCGTACGGGGTCAATACGCAGCGGCTTCTGGTCAGCGGTCACCGTGTCGCGTATCCGGGAGCCGCACCCGATCCGGCTGCGGTACGGGATTGGCGGCAACGCTTCGTCTGGGCCATCACCGGTATCGTTATCACCGCCATTGTGGCGCTGACAATCACCTACCGTGACGGACGCTGGCATCCGCGACGGCATATGCGCGGGGAGCAGACGCCCATACTGTAATGCGCCCGCAACATGAGCGCGGCGCCAACGCCTATGGTAGAAGCATGAGCGAAACATCAACATCATCAGCTAACACCGGCATCCAGCCGATCATCGAAACCCAACCCGAACGCACCGACCTGCCGCTGGCCGTCATGCCGGTGGTCGTCGCCTCCATGATCCCGTATTTCAAGGAGAACATCAGCCTGTTGCACGACGTAGTCCGTCTGCGCATGTACGGCGATTTCACGCTGGACGAGGACACAATCGTCGAACGCTGCAAGGATGCCGACGCCGTAATGGTCATCGGATTCCATGTCACCGATTCGATCTTCAACCGCCTGACCGAAGACTCCCACGTGCGCTGCTTCGCGTTCGGCGGCACGGGCGTCGCCAGCTACATCAACCTGCAGGCGGCACGCGACCGCGGCGTGCGCGTGTGCAATGTCGTGCGGTACGGCGATCATGCCGTCGCCGAGCACGCGTTCGCGCTGCTCATGGAACTCGCCCGGCATGTGGGCGATCTCAACCGCCAAGTGCATGCCGGCAGCTGGGAAGGCGCCGACGGTTACGCCCTGCACGGCAAGACGGTCGGATTGGTGGGATTCGGCGGTATCGGGCAGGTGTTCGCGCGTATGGTCCAAGGCTTCGGCATGAAGGTGCTTGTGTGGAACTCGCATCTTGACCAGGACGCGGTCACGCGGCTCGGGGTCACGCCGGTCGACGATATGGGCGAGATGTTCGAGCAATCCAACATCATTTCGCTGCATATGCCGCTGCTGACCGCCACCAAAGGCATCGTCACCGCGCAATCGCTGGAGCATATCAAGCCGGGCACGCTGTTCATCAATACCGCGCGGGCCGAGGTGATCGAGCAGGGTGCACTTGCCAAACGGCTGGCCCGCGGCGATGTGAAGGCCGCGCTGGACGTCTTCGAGCATGAGCCGCTTCCCGCGGACGACCCGCTGCGCCGGGTGCCGGGCATCATTCTGACCCCGCATGTCGCCTGGCGTAACGAAGAAGCGTACCACAACCTGACGCGCCAAGTGTTCCAGTCGGTCGCCTCGTTCGCGGCAGGCGGTGATTTCAACGCGGTCGTCAAATAGCGCTATCCGCCGTGTCACCATGCGGCGGCAGCGATGAGTTGCTTGGTATAGGCGGATTGCGGATTCGCGAGCAGGTCGCCGGTGGCGCCCGTTTCTTCGATGCGTCCGTCGTGCAGCACGACAATCCGATCGGCGAGCTGCTGCACAACGCCCAAATCGTGAGACACGATGACCATCGCCATATGCGGCTGACGCCGCCGGATTTCCGTCAGCGCATCCAAGATTTGGACACGACCCGACACGTCGACCGCGCTCATCGGCTCATCGGCAAGCATGATTCGGGGTTGTGCGACCATCGCCCGCGCGATGGCGACCCGCTGCGCCTGCCCGCCGGACATATCGACCGGATACCGTCCGATGAACTCGTCGGGGTCAAGCCCAACCATGGCCAGTGCCCCACGAACCGCCGCATCGATGGCTTCCCCACCGCCTGCACTATGCCGACGCCCACTGCGAGCAGCGTGCACAACCAGCCCTTCCGCAATCGAACGCCCCGCACTCCAGCGTGGATCGAGCGAAGTGAACGGGTTTTGAAATACAATCCCGGATTCCAAACGCAACTGCCGCATCACCGCGGAACGCGGACCGGCAAGCAGCCCACCCCGATACCTGACTGTTCCGGCATCCGCCGTATCCAACCCGAACATGATACGTGTCAACGTGGTTTTGCCGGATCCCGAGCCGCCGATCACGGCCACGCATTCACCTTCCCGCACGTCCATATCCACGTCGCGCAACGCTTGGACGCGGTGGGCGCGTGTGCCGAAGGATTTGCAGATTCCACGGGCGGCGAGCAGTACCGTTCCGCCTGATGCCTCTGCCGGCCCACGCTTTCGCGTTGCCGTCTGCTCATTCGTTTCACGCATGATGATGCTCCGGATTCACGTTCAATGTCAATGTTTTCGCGGCGTTCACCAGCGACCGCGTCTGCGGTTCCCGCGGGTCGCGCAGCAATGCCGTCGTATCACCGGTCTCGATGATACGACCACGGTCAATCACCATGCACCTGGTGGTCGCCCGTGACAACACCGCGAAATCATGGGTGATGAACAGCATGGACGCCCCGGCGGATTCCACCAGTGAGACCAGCAAATCAATGATCGAACGCTGCACAATGGCGTCAAGCGCCGTAGTCGGCTCGTCCGCGATAATCAGCCGCGGCGAAGTGATCAACGCTGTCGCGATACCGGCACGCTGCTGCTGTCCGCCGGAAAGCTCATGCGGGTAGGATCCGGCAAGCGAAGCCGGCAATCCGACCCGTTCAAGCATGGTCATCACCCGGTCACGACGTTCGCCCGCATCAAGATCATAATGCAGACGCAACGGCAGGCCCACTTGCTGCTCGACGCTCAGCACGGGGTTGAGCGCAGCCCCCGGATTCTGGAATACCAAACCCACGTAGCGTCCTCGCAAGGCAGCAAACGCCGCATCGTCGCCGGCTTGGAGCTGCGTGCCGCCCATAGTGATATCACCGTCCACGCGGGCGGCGCGTGGCAGCAGCCCGGTGATGGCCTTGACCAGCATCGACTTGCCTGATCCGGAGGCTCCGATCAGTCCGACACGCTCGTTGGCCCCGATATCAAGCGTGACATCGTTCAGCACCGTCTTGTCCGCAATCTGCACGCTCAGATCGCGCACGTGCAGTATCTCGCCGCTTGTGGCAAGTTGCGGGCGTGTCGCGGCATCAACATCTTGTGTCATAGCGTCTTGTGCCATATCCGTCCGGTTCATGCGTCCGCTCCCGTGTTGTGAGTTTGTCTGCCGACAGCCGCCGCAAGCTTGCGCAGCTCCACGTTGGCCAACGGATCGGCGCAATCGCGGATCGTGTCCCCGAGTAGGTAGAGCGCTGTCACCACAAGCGTCACCGTCAAACCCGGCCACAACACAGTCAAGGGATATACGCTGATTAATCGTACGGAGGTGGTGAGCGTATGCCCCCAGCTTGGCACGCCTGACGGCACGCCGACACCCAAGTAGGTCAGTCCCGCTTCCGCAAGAATGGATGTGCCGGCGCTCATCGACAATTGCACGGCGAGCACCGGGGAAAGTCGAGGGCACGATATGGGTGAAAAAACACGCGCCACGCGCTCACCCCCCATGGCGCGGGCGGCCTCCACGTAAGCGCTCCGGGCCGCCAGGCTCGCGGAAGGCTTGACAATCCGGGCCATATTCAGCCCGTACGTCATCCCGCAGGCGGCGACAATCACCGAGATGGATGTGCCGAACGGCACGGCGAACAGCAAGGCGAGCAACACGGTGGGAATGGCGATCAGAGCATCCACAACCACGACGCCCGCCGAGGCAAGCGCCCGCCTGCCGCTAATCATGACCGCAGTACATGCCAGTCCGATCACCGCACTCACCAGCATCGTGAGCAGTGCGATCACCAGATTCGTACGCGAACCGGCCATCAGCCAGCTGAGGACATCCGCTCCGACACCATCCGTGCCCAGTGGGTGCGCCGCTGACGGTGCTGCCCACGCATGACCGCCATCCGTATACAGCAACGGGTATGGCGTCCAGAACAGGGAAAGCAGCGAAACCGCAATCCAGCATGCCATGACGATCAACGCGAACCGACCGACAGACTGATGCCACATGCTGCGTATAATCACGCCGAATCTCATACGCAGCGGTACATTGCCGGTCGTGTGTCCACCGCGTCCGAAACGCTTAGAACGCTTACCATCATCGGATACCGAGGTCATGTGTGCTCCCCTCTCCTCCGGCATGTTGCGTCTGCTCTCCCAGCCGCGGGTCGAGTGCGTGATGCATAAGATCGACCAGCAGACCAAGCAGCAGGAAGAACGCCGCCAGCAGGAACAGTTCGCTTTGCACGGCAATCAGGTCGCGGTTGCCGACATCGTTGATCAGCATCGCCCCCAATCCGGGCAGGTTGAACAGACTTTCAACAACCATCACGCCCGTGATCATCTGGGCGAAAGTCAATCCCGCCACTGAAACCAGCTGGGCTGCGGACAAGCGCAATCCCACGCGCAACATCGCTTGACGCCGGGTCATGCCACACGCCATGGCCATCGCCACAGCGTCACTGTCTTCCATGGATATCAGGCAGGCACGCGTATACCGCATGATGCCGGCCCCCGCCACCAGTCCGGTGGTAATCGTCGGCAGAATGAGCGAGATCAACGCCGCTCGGGGGGCATGCCAGCCTGCGTCTGGGAATCCTTGCGACGGCAGGATGCCGATAAGCCCCACACCCCGGCCGAACAGCATAATGAGCAACAGACCGCCCCACAATGCCGGCACCGCACCGCCGACAATAGCGATCGTGTGCAATACGCTACGCACTCGCGGACTGCCGGCAAGCACTGCTTGGCAACCCATCGGGATACCGACGCCGAGCGCTACCAGCAGGCTCAGTACAATCAGCGGCAAGGTGACCGCCGCATGCGCACCGATTTGTGAGGCGACCGTCCGCCCACTGATCGCGGACACGCCCATATTCCCGTGCAGCAGGCCGCCCAACCAATCCGCATACTGCTGCGGATATGAGCGGTCCAGCCCCATACGTGAGCGGATTGCTGCGATACGTGCCGGCGTAGCGTTCGTACCCGCCATCACGGACGCCACGTCTCCCGGCAGAATGCGCAGCGCGGCGAAAACGAGCAGGGATAGGCCCAATAATGCTACGGCGAACCATATGAGTCGCCGGATCAGATATCTCATCGCGGTATGCTCCTCGCCCGGTTGAGTATGCCAGTGGCGTTTATGCCTTGGCCGGCGTATAGGCGACCTTCCACAGCGGCAATACGCTTTGGCTCAGCCGGCTCGGGAACCCGGTGACGCCCTTGACTTGCGCGACGCTCACCCGATAGGCGAACAGCCAGTCTGCCGGCGCATCCTCGCTGACGATCCTCGCCGCCTGCTTGAGATAGCTTGCGCTGTCCTCGTCATCCGTTGCGGCGAGCGCCTTGGCGTACAGCGCCTGCACCTGCGGATTGTCGTAATGGTAGTAGTAGTCGGGCTGCGTCCACTTGTAGAAGTCGTGGCTTTCCGCATGGTCGACGAGCGAGAGGTCGTAATCGCCGTTGGTGTGCACATCCTGGAGCCATGTGGAGAATTCCACGGTGTTGACGTTGAGATCGATGCCGATACGGCTCAACTGGCTGCGCAGCTGCTCGCCAAGCTCTGAACCGTACACGTTCGCGTACGTGAGCGTCAGCTTGAGCGGGTGATTGGTGGAATATCCGGCTTGCCGCATGAGGCTCTTGGCTTTGGCGGGATTGTACGGGTACAGGCCGGTCAGGTCCTCGTAGCCGGGGTCGACGGATGGGATTGGCCCGCCGAGCGCCGCATCCACTCCCCCGCGCGAGGCGATGATCTCCTTGTGGTTAATCGCATAGCGGATTGCCTGCCGCACGCGCTTGTCGGAAGTTTTCGCACCGGTGCAGTTGAACGCGAGGACGAACTTGTCGCTGCCTTCGGTCGCCTTGACGGTGTATTTCCCGCTGCTCTTGAGCTTGCCGGTCATATTCGCGTTGACCGGGGACAGGACTTGCACGTCCCCGCTGGTCAGCGCGTTGAGCGCCGCATTGTCGTCCGGCAGGAACCGCACGGTGACGGTGTTCGTGCGGGCCTTGTGCGCGCTGCCCCAATAGTTCGGGTTCGCTTGCAGGACAAGCTTGCTACTGGAATCAAACGACTTGACCAGGTACGGCCCGGAGCCGACCGCCGTGGTTTTCGCGTCATAATGCGCGTCCTTGTCGAACACCAGTCCGGGACGGCCGGAAAGGTACCACAGCATATTCGCATCGGGCTGGCTTAGCGTGAGTTTCACGGTGGTCGCGTCCGGGGCGCTGGCTTGCTTGAGGTTCTCGACCTGGTCGCTGTTGTAGTATTGCTTGGCTTTGAGCTGGTTGATGGACCAGGCGACATCGGTGGCGTCAAGCGTGTCGCCGTTGGAGAAGTTCATATGCTCGTTGAGCTTGAAGGTGTAGGTCAGCCCGTCGTCGCTGATGGTCCAGCTTTTCGCGAGACCGGGTTCGACCTCGTTGTTGGAGTTGCGTGAGACGAGTGCTTCGTAGACGTTGCCGATGAGCAGCTGTTCGAGTGCGGAACCGGACTGGTTGCGGATGTCGAGGCTCACGGGCGCGAGTTTGATGCCGATGGCGATGCTATCCGATTGGGTTGGGGTGGCCGTCTTGCGTGAGCGTGAGTTCACGATGGCGATGCATGCGATGAGCGCGACGACGACCAATGCCGCAATCATCCATATCACGGGCTTGTGATGTCCGCTGTCGGGCTGTTTGACGCGTGCGTTCAAGCTGGCGTCCGTGCTGGCGCCGGATGCGGCGCCTTCCTGAATGGTGGTGTCTGGTTCGGTTGCGTCGGACTCGCCGTGCGCACCATTGGACTGGACCATGGGTACTCCTCTGTTCGGCCTTGCGGCCTGCTTGTGTTGAACCGGTTGACCGCCCGTGCGGGTCGATCACCGTGTCCCATCATACGCACGCAGGCGGATGGCCGAGATCACGGGCCCGCCGTGAATGCCGAGCGCGGACGCCTTGCATCGGCTGCTCTACGACATTCAGCGCGTGTTGCGTTCGTAGATGTGCGCGAGCCCTTTGAAGATCAAATCAGGGTCATATACGTCGATCAGCTCGGTATCGTCCTTGAACATGCGTCCGAGCCCGCCGGTGGCGATAACGCGGAACTCCCCGTCGATCTCCTGCTGGAACTGTCGGATGATGCGTTCGATGCCGCCGAGGAAGTTGTAGTACAGCCCGGCCTGCATCGCGTCCTTCGTGTTCGTCGCGAGAATCGACTTGGGACGTGTGATTTCGACTTCCGGCAGCTGGGCGGTCTCGTTCCACAGGGCCGCCGCCGCGGTGCGGATGCCGGTGGTGATCAAACCACTGCGAATACTGCCTTTGCCGTCCACATAATTGAAGGTCGTGGCCGTCCCGAAATCCGCGACCAGCGCCGGCCCGCCGTACGTGAAGTACGCGCCCACACAATCGGCGAGACAATCCGCGCCCATGGTCTTGGGATTGTCCATGACCACATTGATGCCGGTTTTGATGCCCGGCCCGACAATCATCGGGTCGATGCCGAGGAATTTCACGATGCTCGCACGGAAGGAATGCATGACTTTCGGCACGACAGACACGATAATCACGTCCTGCACATCGCTCGGGCTGTACCCACTCATCGCGAGGAATTCGGTGATCATAAGCCCGTATTCGTCCGACGTGTGGTTGGCTTTTGTGGTGATCCGGTAGGTGCCTCTCATCTGCTTCTTACGGTCCTCATCGAGGAAGCCGAGCACGATATTCGTATTTCCGATGTCTACTGCCAGCAGCATGGGTGTCCTTTCATCCGCGTTGTCGTATTGTCCACATGCCCCGGATGCCTGCCAACACACCCAGGTGCCGATTCGCGCTAATGTGTCAGTCGTTCCTGCCGCATCCTGGCGAGCCTGCCGACAATGACGGCAGCAAGATCACGTTTGTCCATCAGCGGCTGCGGTTCAACGCGTACACGCGGCGTGGACGCACCGCCGTCAGACGTGTCTGCGGCCTGCGGCGTCAAGATCACGACGCGATTGGTGTCATGGGCGAAACCGGCGCCCGGCTCGTTGAGGTCGTTGGCGACGAGCATGTCGCAATGCTTGCGCTCCAGCTTGGATTGCGCGTTGGCGAGCAGGTCCTGCGTCTCCATCGCGAACCCGCAGACGAGCTGCGAGCCGTCCGGGCGTTTGTGCTCGCCCGCCCAAGCGAGGATGTCCGGGTTCTGTACCAGCGTAATCGGCGGCATGACTCCCCCGGTTTTCTTGATTTTCTGCTCGCTGCGATGCTCCGGGCGGAAATCGCCGACCGCGGCGGCCATGATGGTGATATCCGTCTGCGCGAAGTGGCCACGCACCGCGTCAAACATCTCCTGCGCGGTCTGTACCCGGACAGTGTGTACGCCGTCCGGCTCGTCAAGCGAAACCGGCCCGGATACGAGCGTGACCTCGGCTCCCATGGCCTGCGCCGCCTGGGCGAGTGCATACCCCATTTTCCCAGTCGAATGGTTGGTCAGGTACCGTACAGGGTCGAGCGGCTCCTGGGTGGGGCCGGCAGTGACCAGCACGTGTAATCCGGCCAATTCGTCGTTCGCAGGCTGGTCGGTCTCCGTCTTCGTGCCGCATCTGCTGGCGGCCGCACTCTCGGTGGCCTGTTCAACGGCATCCTCGATGTCCTCCAAATCGGCGAGCTTACCTTTGCCGGTATCTTGGCAGGCGAGCCGCCCGGTTGCCGGTTCCACGATGGTCCACCCGAATTCGCGGCATTCGGCGAGGTTGCGCTGGGTGACAGGATTGTCGTACATGCGCGTGTTCATTGCCGGGCACAGGATTTTCGGCCCCTGATAGGCAAGCGTCATCGAGGTGAGGTAATCATCGGCGATACCATGGGCGATTTTCGCGATGATATCGGCGGTGGCGGGCGCGATGACCAGCACGTCGGCCCATTTCGCATCATCAATATGGCCGATGCCGAGTCGCTGCGCGTCAATCGCGTCCTGGGAATCCGCAGTGTCAGGGAACATGGCTGTACGCACGGGCGTATGCGCCAATGACGCGAACGAAAGCGGGGTGACGAACCGCTGCGCGGCGGCGGTCATAGTGACACGCGTCTCATATCCGCGTTTGCCCCAATCGCTGACCAGCTGACAGGCTTTGAACGCCGCGATACTGCCGGTGACACCGAGCATGATATGGGTTGAAGCCATACGACCTCCCAATCGCCGCGCTGTTGCGGCGGACTTGTGTTGTCGCTGCGGCGGTCGCCGTCAGCGCTGCCGCCAGTATAAGCCGCACAACTGACTGTGCTGTTCGCCACCGGCAAGGCTCATTGGATGGTGAAGCCCTGATTGGCGCCGTACTCCTTGATATCTTTCTGCCAGCTGGCGAGCGCCCCGGCGAGGGAGACTTTCGGCCCCGGGTCATCCGGTACGGTCACGGGGTTACCGTCATCGTCGGTCATGCCGGCCTTGTAGCGTTTCTTGGCGATGATGCGCCGCTGGTTGGCGGACTCCCACTTGTAGGCTTTGCCCATGGTCGCGCGGAAATCGCCTCGCGCATACACTTCGAACGGCAGATACTGGTAGTCAGGTGACACGTTGTCTGCCGCTTTGGCCAAGACTTTGTTGAACTGTTGCCCGCCGAAATACGGGATTTGGATGCCCCGCGAGTCCCGGATGGTTGTTTTATTGAGGAACGCCGCGGATTGCAGGGTCGTGATGTCTGCAGGGAATGCGCCTCCATCGACGCGTGTCGCAATGCCTTCGGCGTCGTGACATACGTAGTTGATGAACCGGTAGGCGGCTTCGGGTTTGCGTGTGGTGTTGAGTATGGTCAAGGCCGATCCGCCGATTTCCGCGTTTGTCACACTGCCATCGACAGTCGGCATGGTACCGACCCGCCATTGTCCGGCCGCCCCGGGCACGTCCGAAAGCAGCATCGACGGCATCCACGCGCCGGACAGCACGGAGGCGACACTACCGCTACCCAGTGCGCGTTTCCATCCGTTTGACCATGTGGACAGCCGGGTGTTGATGAGCCCCTCATCCATCATTTTCTGCCAGTATTCGATAAACGTGCGTACTCCCGCGTCCCCTTTGAGGTCCACGGTGACGGTTTTGCCGTCAGATGAGGTGTGGAACGGTCGGCCGCCAGCCAGCCAAATCATCGCGTCGAAAAAGCTTGCGTCGCCAGCGTCTGCCGCGATATACACCCCGATTTTCTTGAGTTTCCGGGCCGCCTGGTAGTAGTCCTCCCAGGTGCGGATGGCCGTGGGGTCGACTCCCGCCTGTCTGAACACGCTGTCGTTGTAGAAGAACGCCATCGGGCCGGAATCCATGGGCAGGCCGTACATGCGACCACCTAATTGGATGGATGACCATGTTCCTGCCGTGTAGAAATTCCCGTAAGATTCCACTGTGCTGGTCATGTCACGCAGCTGCCCGCTCACCGCGTATTGCGGCAACGCGTAATATTCGATTTGCGCGACATCCGGCAGACCATACCCGTCTTGGATGGCGGTATTGAGGTTTTCGTAGCCGCTGGTATCTTTCACGATGACGTGGATATCCGGGTTGGCGGCTTCGAAGGCTTGGGCGAGTTTGCCCATGCTCGGCTCCCACGACCACACGGTGATGGTGGTGCGTGGGTCTTGTCCCGCGCAAGCGGCAACGGTGAGCAGCATGATGAAAGCCATCACAGCCGCACACATCCGCGATATTCGGGATGATTGGCGGCGCGGGCGACTACTGGTGGTCATGCTGCTCCTCACTGATGATTGTCGTTGCGGGGTCACTGTTTGGTGACGAGAACGCCATTGGGGCTGATGGTGGCGGTGCCGTCGCCCAGATCCGCGGCGAGGGACGCGACGAGTATCGTGCCGGACGCGTCAACCGTGACCGGATGGTGGGTGCGGTTGAACTGGAAGATGAAGCGTGGCGCCGGATGGTCGCCGTCATCGTGTCCCTCGCGTTCGATACGCAAGACATCGCCGGAACCCTGCCATACCGGCAAGGTCACACCCATGGCTTCGAATATGGCTGGCAGGCTTGCGGCGAGCCCGTCCGCCCCCAAACGGCAACCCACGTAGGCTGCACGGCCTTCGCCGTACGTGTTGACGGTGATGGCGGGAATCCCGTCCATACCGGTCCATAGGTCAGCCTGATAGGTGGCGAGCACGCGCGCGGAATCAGCGGTGGAAGTGATGACATCGGCGATATCGTGCGCCACGGTGCCGTTGCTCAGGTCAAGATGATCAAGGGTGCCGTCACCTTCGCCCATCGGCGCGAATTCTTCGGATCGTATGCCGACAACGTCGCGAATCGCTCCGGGATAGCCGCCCAACCATACATGATCGTGTTCATCGCTGATGCCCGTGTAATACGTGGCGAACAGGTTGCCGCCGCCTGCGACATACTCGCGTACGCGGCGTGCGTCCGTCTCGCTGAGCAGGTACACGCTGGGCAGCACGACCATGTCGTAATGATCCCAATCGCCTGCCAGGGGTACCACGTCGGCGGTCAGACCGCAGTCGGCGAGCGCGGTGAACCAGTCCAGCGGTTCGGTCCAATGCCGTACCGATTGGGTGGGGGTTGCTGAATGTTCGGTCGCCCATTCGCTGGCGTAATCGTAGACGACCGCGATACGCGATGTGCTGAGCGTGGTACCGGGCAATCCCGCCTGTGACAGCGTATGCAAATCCTCGCCGAGCGAGCACACGTCGCGGTAGACCTGGCTGTCCGCGCCGGCGTGCGGCACCATGCCGCTGTGGAATTTCTCTGCACCCGCCTGGGATTGGCGCCATTGGAAGAAGCAGATCGCGTCCGCGCCCATGGCGAGATGCGCCATCGCGTCGCGTTCCAGCTGTCCGGGTTCTTTCCGATAGTTGATGCCTCGCCAGTTGACGGCGCTGGTTGAATGTTCCATCAGGAACCACGGGTGTTTGCGGCTGATGCCATCGACCAGGGAGGATGAGTATGCCAGTTCGTCCAAGTGGCGGTGTCCGGCGGTGAAATAGTGGTCGTTGGACACGAAGTCCACTTCCGCGCCCCAATCGTCATAGTCGAGGGCGTTGCCGGGGGCGCTGACCATGAAGTTCGTGGTCAGCGGGATGTTCGGGGTGATTTCGGCGAGCGTGTCGCGTTCCGCTTTGAAGAATTCCTTGAGCGCGTCGGAACTGAACCGCTTAAAATCGAGAAGCTTGCCCGGATTCATGAAGTTGCCTTCGCCGATATACCGTGGCGGGATGATCTGGGTGAAGTCGGTCATGCGCTGTGACCAGAATGCGGTGCCCCACGCGTCGTTGACCGCTTCGATATCCCCGTAGCGCTCCTTGCACCAGCGCTGGAAGGCGCGCATCGCGTCATCGGAATAGTCGAAGCGGTTATGGCAACCGTATTCGTTGCTGACGTGCCATGCCACGATGGCGGGATTATTCCGGTAATGCTCGGCCATGGCGCGGCACAGTCGCAACGCGTATTCGCGGAAAATCGGACTGGTGGGCCGCCAATGCTGGCGTGCCCCCGGCCAGCAAGCGTCCCCACGTTCATCCTTCCACAAGACTTCGGGATGCTCCTGGGTCAGCCACATCGGCGGCGTGGCGGTCGCGGAGGCGAGATCGACGGCGATGCCGGCCTTGTACAGTTTGTCGATGACCCGGTCGAGCCAGGCGAAATCATACACGCCGTCTTCCGGTTCGATTGCCGACCATGCGAAGATGCCGAGCGAGACGATATTGACCCCTGCCCGAGTCATCAGTTCAATGTCTTCATCCCATACGGATTCAGGCCATTGTTCTGGGTTGTAGTCCCCTCCGTACCAGATGCGCCGAGCAGCTTGGCCCATTGGCTTCGGCCAGCGGTGTGTCCTGCGTTGTGTCATGACGCTCCATATCCGTGTCTTCGGTTACCGATGATAACCATAGCATCGACTCCTGTATGGCGTTGGAACGGTGCATTCCAGCGCCGGTGACAGGATTGTTTGCCGTCATGCGATAAACGGCTTGACTGAGCCGCGTTCGATGAGTGTCGCCGGAATCACGGTTTTCACTCCGGTTTGTACATGCTCCCCCTCGCATTGTCGCCGCAGCATGGTGAACGCCTGCCTGCCGATGACATCGAAATGCATGCGCATCGTGGTCAAATCAAGGCGGGGCACGATGCTCCGGAGTGAATCATCCACACCGACAATGCTCACGTCTTCGGGCACTCGACGGCCTCCATCTTTTAAACCGAGCATGGCGCCGTACGCCATCTGGTCGTTCGCCGCGTAAATTGCAGTACACTCCGGATCCTGTGCGAGCTCGAGTCCGGCGCGATACCCGCTGTCAGCTCCCCAATCGCCGATTTGCGCCTCCGGAGCGTGAACGCCGTGGCGTTCAAGCTCGTCACGCCAGCCTTGCATGCGACTGCGTGCCGCACGCGAATGCGACGGTCCGGCAATATGATGAACGGTACGATGACCTTGGCCAAGCAGATAATCAACCACCGTGGTGGAGCATCCATACTGGTCCGCGTCAATGGTGGGGCACGATTGGGAGGCATCCTCACATACCAGCACGACCGGCAGTTCTTTGGGCGGGACAAATGACATGAAATCAGGCACGTCCTGCTGCAAAATCACGATAATCCCGTCGACGGGAAGCTGCTCCATACGGCTGACCGCCGCCTGCAAGGTACGTTCCTTGTCGACACCCATGGTGTGGACGGTGACGGCATACCCCTCATCGACAGCCGCGGCGACAATCCCGTCAAGAATACGCGAATCCCCGTAATCGTACAGGCTGAACATCACCACGCCGATATCGTTGAATCGGCCGTGTTTCAACGCGCGCGCCGCATAATTGGGACGGTATCCCAGCTCATCCATGGCATGTTCGACACGCCGCCTGGTTTCGGGGCGAACCGCGGTGCTGCCATTGGCGACGCGCGAAACGGTCTGGGGAGAAACACCCGCCACTTTGGCGACATCCTGCATGGAGACAGTAAGGTTCCGGTTCATATGTTCCCCTTCCTTGCGCATACCATCGTGCAAGTATAGGCGATTGCACCGAAACTGGCACCGCTGCTCTCGCCATACGCGTCATCCGGTGATACGCAACCGCCGGAACCGTTGTCGCGCCGTTTCTCAACCGTTTCATCGCGGAAAGCGACAGACCGGACATGCCGGCAATCGACACGGCGTCATCGTGACAACGGGATTGAGGATATACAACACATATCCCGACCACTGATCGGATCGGTGAATTCAAGACGGCGCGCGACCAGCTGCAAGGGCGTGCTGAAATCATCCGGCCCATAAGGCTTGAGCGTCGGGTAGAACGGGTCGCCCATGATCGGCAGGCCAAGCGAACTCATGTGGACGCGTAATTGGTGGGTTTTGCCGGTCACCGGGTGCAGCACATACCGGCGGATGCCGGCGGGCAGTGCCGTGGCGTCCGGAGTATCGGCGGTCATGCCGCATGCGTCAGGCAGGTCTATGACCGTCCGTGCGTTCGGTTCCCCCGGTATCTCGTAGGCTTGCAGGCGTCCGCGGTCCTTGACGATATGCGAGCAGCGCAGGAGCGGAAACACTGCCGGGGCGTTGAGGCGCGTGATTGTACCGGTATGCGGGCGTGTGACCGGTGCCGCCGGGGCCAGGCATTCGTAGGTCTTGCGCGCCTCATGGTTCTGGAACAACATCTGGTAGGCGCCACGGCAGGCCGGGTCACGCACGAAGACCACGATGCCGGCGGTCAGCCGGTCCAGCCGGTGCGCCGGCGTGATCTGCGGTTCTCCGTAGTGCTCGCGCAGTCTGATGAGCGTGGACTGTCGATACCACATGCCGCGCGGCGTGGTCGGCACGAAATGCGGCTTGTCGATGACGATGATCCGTTCGTCCTCATACAGTACGCTGCATCGAAACGGGATTTCAGGCTCGTCACTCACCCAGCGGTGCCGCCTGGCTTGCGGCATGTGCGGCCCGGCACCACTGGCGGACTGCCCTCCAGACTGTCCGCCGGGGCGCCCATGAGGCAACGAAGCCATACCGGACGCCCCGACGCTACAAGTGGCCGCGGACATGCGAGGCATCACTCGACAGTCACGGATTTGGCGAGATTACGCGGCTTGTCCACGTCATAGCCCTTGAGCGAGGCCATATCCATGGCGAACAGCTGCAACGGCACCACGTCCACGAGCGGGCTGAGCAGCGTGGGGCATACCGGCCGCCAGAAGACAACATCCGCATACTGTTCGACATCCGGGTCGCCCAGTTCGGCAACAGCGATGGTATACGCGCCTCGCGCCTTGACTTCCTCGATGCCGGAAATCACCTTGTTGTGCAAAATGTTGCGCCCGCGCGCCGACGGCACGATCACGACGACCGGTTCGCCCGCGTCCACCAGCGCGATCGGGCCATGCTTGAGCTCGCCCGCGGCGAAGCCCTCGGTGAAGGTGTAGGCGATTTCCTTGAGCTTCAGTGCGCCTTCCAGCGCGACCGGGTAGCCCACATGGCGGCCGAGGAACAGGAAGGAATGCGCGTTGACCATTCGCTTGGCGGCCTGCTCGACATTGCCTGCCTGATTGTCCAGCACCCACTGGATTTTCTGCGGCATGTCCTTGAGCTGTTCGAGGATGTGCCTGATCTCGTCGCGGTACATCGTGCCCTTCACCTGCGCCAGATACAGGCCCAGCAGGTAGGCGGCGACGATCTGCGCGACAAAGGCCTTGGTTGAGGCGACCGCGATTTCCGGGCCCGCGTGCGTGTACAGCACGGCGTCGGATTCACGCGGGATGCTCGCTCCTTGCGTGTTGCAGATCGCCAGTACGCGCGACTCCTGTTCGCGGGCGTGGCGCAAGGCCATCAACGTGTCCATGGTCTCGCCGGACTGCGAAATCGCGACGACCAGCGTGCGAGGGGTCAGGATCGGGTCGCGGTAGCGGAATTCGTGCGCGAGCTCGACTTCGACCGGGATGCGCACCCAATGCTCAATCGCGTATTTGGCGACCATGCCCGCATAGCTTGCCGTACCGCACGCCACGACGATAATCTTGTCGATCTGGCGGAACACGTCCAGCCCGATATGCACTTCGTCGAGCACGATATCGCCCTGGTCGTCGAAGCGGCCGAGCAGCGTATTGGCCACGGCCTCGGGATCCTCGTGAATCTCCTTGTCCATGAACGAGGGCCAGCCGCCCTTTTCGGCAGCGGACGCGTCCCAATCGACGGTGAACCGCTTGGAATCCTTCACCGGGTTGCCGTTGAAATCGGTGACGATCACATGCTTGCCGCTGATGCACACGGCCTGGTCCTGCCCAATTTCCATGGCCTGCTTGGTGTAGGCGACGAACGCGGCGACATCCGAACCGAGGAAGTTCTCCCCCTCGCCCAAGCCCACCACGAGCGGGGAGTCATGCCGTGCACCGACGACGATATCCGGCTGGCGGCAGTCCACGGCGAGGATGGTGAACGCGCCGGTCAGCATGCGGGCCACGCGCCGCAACGCTTCGAACAGGTCGGGTTTGCCGGTTTCCTCGATGATGGTGTTGGCGACCTTGCCGAGCAGTTTCGCTGCGACCTCGGTATCGGTGCCGGAGGAGAACACGTAGCCTTCGGATTGCAGATCCATTTTCAGCTTTGACGCGTTTTCGATGATGCCGTTGTGGATGATGGCGATCTTGCCGTCCGCGCTCACATGCGGGTGGGCGTTCGTGTCGCTCGGCTCGCCGTTGGTGGCCCACCGGGTGTGGCCGATGCCGACGGTCGCGTCCGGCAGCGGCGAGCGGGCGAGATCCGCCTTGAGATTGTCCAGGCGCCCGGCCTTCTTGCGCACCGCCACCAAATCCATGCCCGGCGCGGCGAGGGCGACGCCAGCGGAATCATACCCACGGTACTCCAGCCTGCCCAGGCCCTGCATGCATACTTCCAACGGTTTGCCGCATGCGGTCATGCCGCCTGCATATCCTACGATTCCGCACATAGCACACCAGTGTATCGGACGATTATGTCAAGCGCCGATGGCGAAAGTCACTTTCACATAACCGGCCAATCGGCGCTTGGAATGCACATCACGAATTCGTTTGGCACGCTTCGTACAGTTTCGCCTTCGCGGCATCATACCCTGGGGCGGATTCGTCGAAATACTTGCCGAATACGTCCTTGTCCTTGTTCTCGTCGCTGACGATCGCCTTGTAATCATCCACCGTCATGGATTGTTCGGCGAGCCCGTTTTTCTTCAGGCATTGGAGCAACGGTACCGCTGGATCCTCGTTCTTGGGATTGCTTTTCATGCTGTCGTGCAGAATGCTCATGCTGGTGAAATCATTGTCCTCGTCGCATTGGGCGACAGCGGAATCGCCATCGCTTTGGCTCATTCCGGCGGGATACGTGGTTTGCATGCCGCCTTGCGAGTCAAAAGTGACATCGACGCCTTGCTGTTTCGCGCAATCGCTGAAATGCTCGCTGAGTTCGTTGAACTCTTCGTCGGTGATTTTGCTGTCCTTCAGTATCTTCTTGGTCAGGGACTGGTGTGCATCATCGTAGGTGCGTTTGATTTGTTGCGCGTAGTATCCGGTGAAGACGGTGCCGTCCTTCGCAGTGGCGCTACTCGATGCACTTGTCGCGGTGCCAGTGGACGGAGCGGTATGTCCTCCGCCCGCACAGCCCGAAAGCAATGTTGCACAGCACGCCATGGCGCATACCATGACTGTCACAGCGGTGTGACGGTTCCCCCTATTGTTGGTCTTTTTTCATGATTTCACTTCTCGGAGTGGTGATTCTTTCGTTTCGCAGAGTCGGAAGGTGGGCTTGTGCCGCGGGTCCCGTAGCGCAAGCCCGCCTTCGCGGTTATTTATCATTTGGATTGATCGTTATCATCGGGATGTTCATGGACGTATACGTAGTGGGACAGATCGTTGATCTTATACCCGTCGTAACGTTCCATGCATTGCTTCGCAATCTTGTTCATCCTCTTCGCATTCGCACCATGGTATGGAGTCGGTGTCGTCGTGCCTTCCTCCCAAATGAAGGTGATGAAATCATCTTCGCTTTGAGCTTGGGCATCTACGCAACCCTCGACTTTGAATTCCAAAGCATTGATGTCCTTCTCGCTGATCTTGCCATCCTCTATGAGTCCCCGGGCAAAACCGGTCTGAAGGCTGTTGTACGTGTCTGCGAATTTTCGAGCGTATGGACCTTTGAACACATGTCCATTCTCGGCCTTCGCAGTGCTTTGCGATGGGGCTGGGGTCGCGTTCTGATGTCCCGAGCCGCAGGCGATGCACAAGAGGCATGCCACGATGACGCCGAAAATCAAAAACACATTTCGAATACGAGCAACGGTATGAGTCAACATCCCGAACCAATCACTAATACTTGCGCCAATGCGCATCATACGCTACCAACGGCTGCCCATGAGCATTTGCATATGACTTGTGATAAGTCGGAGCCCATTTTCCATAGGCGTTCCTCTTCGACCCATCATTCAATGAATATCTCAGGATGTGTTGTGAATACACACCCTGAGCCGTTGCCATGGAATACGTCCAGTACGCTACCCCGTAATTCCAGTAATCTTTCGCATTCGCGGTACCCGCCAATCCAGTGGCGAGCAGCAGCGATGCCGTAACCGCGGCTAATGCCGTCTTTACTTTCTTTACTTTTTTCATCGTTGAGACTCCTTCTTGTGCCTCGTAGGCGATGCCTCGTTGACGTCACGATTGCATTGTTTCGCACTTCATCGCACGATGCAAATCCTTGTCGTGAAAAACACTACAAATCCCAGCTTCCGGTCATCGATTCTTAAAATATCTGAACAGGTCACGTTCGCGAGTGACCAGCATCGCAAGCGTGACACCGGCCAACACACCCGCAAGGGCCGCCGCTGGAACTCTGGAAAGAATACCAACAAGCGTCGGTGAGGCAATGATGATCCCCGTATCCATATGGGTAATCGCCCAGATCGTCAATGGCAGCGTCACCAGTATCGCCGAACAGCACCAGACCAACGCCTCGAGCAGCATCTGCAGCCAGAGCGCGGTCTTGGGTTCGCCGCAATGCATGGCGGATGCAAGTTCGAGCCGCCTGACACGGACAACGGCGAATCCGATGAAGAACGCAATGACCAGCATCACGAGTGGAGCCAGTGCACTCTGTCTCTCCCGGAACGCCTTGACGGCATCCAACTTCGAGCCTTGCGTCGCATTCAATTGGCTGATCGTTGGTTGCTGCGAAGCATCCGAAGGCCATGAGGATACCGTGGATTGCAACAACGCCTGCAGGGCATCCGGAACCGGCCAGGTCTTCACCACGCACTGGTCGAAATCGTTTGCATCAACCGGAACCTGGCTGAGCGCCACATATTGGTAATTGGATGACCTACCGTCGTCCGGATACTGGAATACGCCGGCGATTCGTACACTGCCACCGGCATGCAATGCGAGTTGGCTTCCGGCGGAAGCGTTCACAGACTGCGCTGCCTGGGAGGAGAGCCAGATGCCATCGTAATCCCGGGTAGACAACGTAACGGTGCCGGAACGGGTCGAAGAAGCAAAGACATCTAGCGCCCCGGTCGTGGCATCGAGCGAAGGAATACTCGCAGATGGCAAGACGGCGGATGTGACCTTGTCGTTCTTCGACCGTAACGCGCCGGATGCGAGCACCCCGTCCACACTGGACAACCGTTCGCATGCTTCACCGCTAATCCTGCCTTTGAACTCGATGACGTACGTCGACGCGCCCGATGCGATATACCGGTCAGCCTGCTGCGCTATTGACCGAATGCTGAACAGGTCGGCAGCAGACAACCCGCCGACCAACGCGGCGAGAATCAACATAAGCATGAACGCATGCGAGGTTCCGGACACGATATCCCGCCATGCTTCGTCCACGACACCACGCAGACGCATACGCCCTGTCGCAGCCGTATCCCGGTCAATGGCAGGCGCAACGGTATCTTGTTCCCGGCTCACTGGTAGTCCCTCAAATCGATGATGTCCGTGCACGCGTCGCGGGTGCGCGGATCATGTGTGGCGACCACGACAATCGCCCCTGATATCGACAACCCGTGCAAGGTTCGGTTCACGCTCGCCGCAGTCGCCAAATCAAGTTGTGCTGTCGGCTCATCCACAAGAAGCAGTCCCGCGTGGGAGGCGACCGCGCGCGCAAGCATCAGCCGCTGAGCCTCGCCACCGGACAGGTCACGGAACTGTTTGGCGGCAAGATGGTCAAGCCCGAACACGCGTAACAGTGACAAAGCGTGCTCTTCGGCTTCGTTCCTGCGTTCCCCGCGAGAAATATAGGGCAGTGCCACATGGTCGATGACCTTCCTACGCGCCACCCCGTGAGGATTCTGCAATACCCAGCACACCCGACCGCATGAGACGCGTATGACCTTGCCCTGCGCTGGCTGCTGCCAGCCTGCGACAATGGACAATAGCGTGGATTTGCCCGAGCCGGAAGGACCGACCAGCGCATAAACGCGCCGGGGATACAGCGTCATGGTGATATGCCTGAACAGCCAGTCGTCCCCGTCGAAGCTGTGCCCGACATCGTCGAGCTTGACATGGGCAGACTGCTCATCACCGGAATTGTCCTGAACTGTACTGGTTCCCGCCAATCCTGCAACCGCGGGTCGTATGGACTCGAGCCGGTCTTGCCCGCTCATCGGCACGCCTTGCCTGTGCTGGCGGGAACGTCGACGGAAGTCAGGGATGCGCCGGATTCCACGCTGACCATCGATTTGCCAAGCTGGGAGGCGACCACATGGACGGCGACCGGCTTGCCGCGCGAAACCACGCATGCCGAATCCGCAGAGACATCGTACATCGCCGCCGGCGGCACCGAGACCACGTTCAGCGCTTTGGCGAGCTTCCAGCGATATGTAACGTTGATGGTGTTCGAAGCAGTGTCCTGCCCCGTGTCGCTCTGGGCCCCTCCGGTATCGGAAGCCTGCCCGGAGGCTGCCGGCTGTTGGGCGGCACGGTATTCGTTACTCGCACCGATGGCTGAGAGCAGGGAGGCGTCAGTGCTGTCTGCTGTCTGATCGGTGATGGTGAACGTCGTCCCGTTGACTTCCATGACCCGATCGCCTTGCAGCATCGAGGAATCATTGCGCCGGAACGTCGCACGGACCGGTTGGCTGGCAGTCGTCAGCACATCGGCTCCCTGCTCGACGTGCCCGCCATATCGGGCCTGGCACTCCTTGACAGTCACCTGCTGTTGGGGCAACCATGCAAACAACGACGTATCGATGCTCCACTGGCGCTCCTGCGTGGTACCCTGCGTCCCAGCGGTTGTGGCAAGCGCGTTGAAGGCTTTCACCGTATTCCACGTCATCACGTCCGAATCCGGGGCTGCATATCCGAGCCGTCTGAGTTCCGCGTTGAGCGCCGCGATATCACCGCCTTTCATGCCGCTGGTCATCGTCCGATACGGTGGCGTCCTGAGATACAGGGCGAGTTGGGGTTGTCCGTCAATGGCAATGAACGCGGAGCCTGATTCGATGTTGCTTCCGGCCGCGCACTGTCTCAACTCCGTAACCACTCCCCCAACCGGAGCGGCTACGGAACCGGATTCGCTGCGTTCCACCGTGACGGTGACGGAACGCTCGTCATCATATGGTTCCGATCGCACGGCGAGTGTGCCCGCGCGCGTAGTCGACTCGTATGCGGCGGGTTCGGGCTCACGGGTGAGCAGAAACCCTCCGCATACGCCGGCCGCCAGCATGACGAGCGCGAGCAGAACAGTCACGGAGACGGACACAGTGTTGCGGCCAGCGTTCCGGTTTGTCCCGGTTTTCTGGTGATGCAGCCGCATTCTGTGCTCCTTCGTGCAGAATCGAAACGTTGCCATTATCGGCGGGGAGGAATCCGCGGGCAAATCCTTGTCGTGAAAATACCTACACGATTGTGCTGCCGACATCTATGACGACTCGGGCGCTCTGCAACACAGCCATGCTATTTTCGTTGGATTACTGCCGAATACGGCATTCCCGCACGCTTGGAAAGCATGCTTGTGCGTCTCACATATTGGCGCAGTTTTTGGAATGCCCATCGGAGCAGCTTCCGCGCCGGACATCGTTTGACGCCAATCCGGCGGTGCCGCCACAGCGCTATGCTGGTGTACGAATCCCGTACCCGAACAAGCATGGAGCCAGGCACCACTATGAGCCAACAGCAGACACCATCCGCGACCGGCAGCGACCAGGCGTCGGGCACCGTGCAGGTCGTGCTCGTCGATAACGACATCCTGGCCTTGAACATGCTGCGCGAGATCATGTCCGGATGGCCTCACGTCGCCATCACCTGGACCGAACATAACGGTTCGGATGCCTTCGACCACTTCCAACAATGCGAATCCGGCATCCGCGACCTGCCGGACCTATTCATCACCGACATCTCGATGCGCGGCCTGTCGGGCGTCGATATGAGCCGGGCCATCCGCTACACCAACGGCACGATGCCGATACTCGGCATCACTTCATACGAGCCGACCCAGTTCTACCATGATGCCGCCGACGCCGGCATACAGGCGGTTATCGGCAAGAACGAGCTGTCTCAACTGAAAACCATCATCATGGAAGTCGCCGACACCGGCGCCCTCGCCGTCAGGCCACCGTTCGAAACACCGCAGCAGGCGCATCTGCGCATCCGGCAGGAAGGCCTGCCGTACATCCTCTCGCTGAGCCAGCAGGAAAAGCAGGTGCTTACCATGAGCTCGCACGGGTACAGCAACGCCGATATCGCTCAGGTACTCGACGTCAGCCCGTCGACCATCAACACCTACATCACACGCGCATCACGCAAGATGTGTGTGGCCAGCAAACGGGAGGCGGTGGCGTTATGGACGAAAACCATCGGACTGTAGGCGGCTCGTCCATGGCGAACATCAAGACCATAATCGTGCCCCGGGCCATGCAGCGGCTGCATCACCATAAGATGCATATCGCCCTATGTCTTGTGACCATCATACTGATGGTCGCGGTACTGGCATTTCTCCCCGCAACGACACCCGCGCAGTGGATCATCTGCATCATCGCCTGCTGCTGCCCGCTCGGCATCGCCTTCGCACCGGTACCGATGTCCGTCATCTCATTCGCCGTAGTACTGCTGCTGATGTTCACTCCCGGAATATCGCTATCGGATGCCGGTTCGATCATTCATATGCTTACGCCGCTGGCCATAGGCACGCTCGCGTATGTAACACCCACCCGGTGGTCAATCTGGAGCCTTGTCGTCTCGATCGTCACCTTGCTGCTGGCTTTTGACCCCCGTGAAGCGCTCTCGCAGGGGGAAGCGCTCTCCTTCTTCGTGCTGCTTGCCTTGTACATTGTCACCTACGCGATTTGCACTTCCATTCGCACCATCGCCATCGATGACCGACAACAGCACCGCGACGCCGAGCTGGAACTCCTGCGAACACAACAGGCGCATCAGCGGGAAGTCACCAGATTCGCGCAGATGACCCATGACGCGGTCACCGCGAATCTGTCAAGTATGTTTCTGCTCGCCCAGCAACATATTGACGCTTCGAGCACACCGCGCAATGCGGATGTCATGCAGGAAGAACAAGACTGGCGGACCGTCCGACAGCTCAGTGAAAGCGCCCTTGCCAGTATCCGTTCGGTCATCAGGACCATGAATACCTTGGATGAACATCCCCAAGACAACCCGGACAACGGGCTGCACGACCTTCCGCTGCCGTCACGTGTCGGCATCGCGATCGAACAGGGGAAACATCTGCTGGTCCCGCATCATATGCATGTCGATGTGCACGTCTCAGGGCAGATATCGTCTCCCACCTGTGCACAGTCCAGCGATGAGGCGGTCACTCTCATCGGGGAGATTTTCACGAATCTGCTGCGGCACGCGTCCCCGGACAGCGCCCCCGTACTCACCATCACCTACGATGACGACACCATGTCACTCATGCAGACAAACGCGCTGACGAGCGAAAGCACGCGTAAGCACGGCACAGACCAACAGTCGCCGAAGGTTGCCCAGGCTTCGGCCAGCCATGATGGCACTCTGCCCCGATCGCAAAGCGGACTGCTCCTCCACCGTGGCATCATCGAATCGCTTGGCGGCGAGCTGCGCTTCAACAGCGAGGACGAGACGTGGACGCTCTACGCGCGCATCCCCTTGCACCCCCGACGTTCAGGCGAAGGAACGCTCCTGCGCCTGAACGTTCAAGGCCGCCTTGTCAGGCGATGCACCATGGAAGCCACTTGGGGCATTCGCCCAACAAGACGCCAACGCTCATGGAAGCCGACGTCAACAACGCGTCATCGCACCGGCTATCAGTGATTCCTGTAGACAGACTGCAAACGCCAACGACAATCACAAGGTACATCGCCAATGCGGCACGACCACCATGACGCCATGAATCATTGCCATGAACCATTTGCATACCGTTTTTCCTTCGCGACAACCCGTATCACAGCACGTGCTGCAGGAAGTCCTTGAAGCGCGGCTCATTCGGATGGTCGATAATCTCAGGACCACCATGCTCGACCACCACGCCGCCGTCCATGAACACCACCTGGTCGGCGACCTCACGGGCGAACCCGATCTCATGGGTGACCACAATCATGGTCATGCCCTCGTCCGCGAGCTGACGCATGACGCTCAGCACCTCGCCTACCAATTCGGGGTCGAGTGCGGATGTCGGCTCGTCGAACAGCATGATTTCAGGCTTCATAGCGAGCGCACGGGCAATGGCCACGCGCTGCTGCTGGCCGCCGGACAACTGGGATGGGTAATAGTCGAGCCGCTGGCCGAGTCCGACACGCTGCAATTCGGCGACCGCCAGTTCACGCGCCTCGCTCTTGCCCATATGCTTGACATGGACAGGGGCTTCCATGACGTTCTCCAACGCCGTCATATGCGGGAAAAGGTTGAACCGCTGGAAAACCATGCCCAGTTTAGAGCGCTGCGCCGCGATCTCCTTGTCGTTCAGGGTCTGGAGCACTTCCTGTCCCTTATGCTCGACCTTCTTGAAACCAATCATCTCACCGTCCACACGGATTTCGCCGCCGGTCAGGGTCTCCAGCTGGTTGATCAACCGCAGAAAAGTCGATTTGCCGGAGCCGGACGGTCCGAGAATCACGGTGACCGTACCCGGCATCACCGTCATGTCGATGCCTTTGAGCACGTGAAGACGTCCGAATGCCTTGTGCACGCCGATTGCTTCGACTGCCGGCATGGTGTGCTGACCTTGCTGGGGTGCCGTTTGGGTTGTTGCCTGCTCGCTCATGTCTGTTTCCTCCCTCACACTCACGCGTTGAGCCCGATCATCTTCACGTTGTTGCCGCGGGCGATGCGGTCCTTCTTCGTTTCGCTGACGGCGACCGGGCCGTCCAGCTCGTCACCGTTGTCTTCCGTGACGATGGATCTGGCTTCGAACCCCTTGCCGAAATGCTTTTCGAGCCGTGACTGGATGACCATGAGGATGGAGGTGATGAACAGATACCAGATGCAGGCGACCAAGAGCAACGGAATCGGCTTGTAGATGCGGTTCGCGATTGCGTTGGTGGCGAACTGGAGTTCCAGCGTGAATGGCACGGCGAGCACCAGCGATGTGGTCTTGAGCATACCAATGGTCTCGTTGCCGGTCGGCGGGATGATGATACGCATGGCCTGCGGCAAAATGATGCGCCGCATGATCAGTGAGCGCTTCATGCCGAGCGCTTTCGCCGCTTCGGTCTGCCCCGGGTCCACGGCTTCAAGGCCGGCACGCACGATCTCGGACAGGTAGGCGGCCTCGTTGAGCGCAAGCCCGATCCACGCCGCATTGAAGGCGGTGATGATCGTGGACGAGTCGATGCTCCAGAAGCTCACCGAGGTGAACGGGATGCCGAGTGACAGCTTGGGCACCAGCACCGAGAACAGGCCCCAGAACACGAGCTGCGTGTACACAGGGGTACCGCGGAAGAACCAGATGAAGAACCAGCTGACGCCGCGCAGCACCGGGTTGATGGACTTGCGCATGATTGCCAGGATCACCGACAGGATGATGGCGACGACCATGGAAATCACCGTGAGCAGCAGCGTGTAGCCGATGCCTTCGAGCACGTTCTCATTGAATAGGTACTTCCAGACGATATTCCATTCGAATCGCGGATTGGTGACTAGTCCTTGCGCGAGCATGGCGGCAAGCAGCGCCACAATCACGCCGGCGACCACCGGACCGGTCCTTCTTACGGGCAACGCGTGAATGCGGTCGGGAATGTCCAGACCTTCGCCGTCGACTTGTTTCTTCGCCATGGTTTACGCCATCTCCTATTGTCGGTTCGTTGCCCCAGTTCACACCGTCGGTGTGAACGCCTTGTGAACTTCATTGTCGCCATGCCCGGCGACACAGTCAAGATAATGTCCGTATCCCAATATCACAACAGCGATGTCACCTGGCCGCAGCATCAGCCACGCACCGGTGTCCATCGCATCGGGAAACGGTGCGCCCGCCGGCTCTGCGGCTTGTGTCGCGTAACCGGCGGGCGTATCTGTGTTCTCGCGTCCGGTGATGTCAGCTGAGCTCGGTCGGGTTGATCTCAGCCTCGCTCAAAGCGCCGGATTGCACGCCCCAGTGCTTGAGGATCTTCATATACGTGCCGTCGTCCATGAGCTTCTGCACGGCCTTCTGCACGGCCTTGGCGGTCTGGTCGTCGTCCTTGGCGATGGCGATGCCCTGTTTGACGGAACCTTCGTCCTTGCCGAGCGGTTCAAGCTGGCCGTCGGTCTGCGAGATCGCGTAGCCCGCGACCGGGGAATCCGCGTAGAAGACATCGGCCTTGCCGGTCACCACGTTGGTCGCAGCATCAGTCTGCAACTTGCTGGAAAGCACGTCGATGGCCTTCTTGCCGTCCGCCTTGCACTGCTTGGCGGCCTTGTTGGCGTCTTCCTCTTCGACCGTGCCGGTCTGCACGGCGATCTTCTTGCCACACAGGTCAGAGGTATCGACCTTCTGCGGGTTGCCCTTCTTGACCACCCACGTAGCGCCCGCCTTGTAGTAGCTGACGAAGTTGACCGCGTCCATACGTTCCTTGGTGATAGTCAGCGAGGTGATGCCAAGATCGTACTTGCTACCGACCGACGGGATGATCGAATCGAAGGAAGCGGACACGATTTGGGTGTCCAAGCCGAACACCTTGCCCAGCGCGTTGGACAGGTCGACATCATAACCGACCGGGGTCTTGCCGTCTTCCTTGAGGAATTCCGCCGGAGCATACGTGAGCTCCATGCCGACGGTGAGCTTGCCGTCCTTGGTCACCGAATCAGGCAACATGGCGGCGATGGAGGCGTCCTTCTTGATGCCGGAGACATCATAGCCGGTGGTGGACGAACTCGATGAGGAGCCCGAGCCGGAGCCGGACGTCGCTTCATCCTTGGTGCCGCATGCAGCGGCGCCCAACAACATCGCAGCGCTCAGCGTGCAGGCGAGCGCGGTCTTGAAAGCCTTGAATGACATGTGTTCCTCTCTTCATGCATCACGGTCTGACTGTCTGCCGACGCAAGATGCATATCTATGCATTGCTTTGCATAATATACTATGATGCCGACTGCCAGACGAAAAGACACGCCGGTCGCATCATGCTCGGGTTGCCCCCGACCACAATACGACCGGCATATTACAGCATGTTACAGGCACCTGGCGAGGGCGCGACCTCAGTCCTCGACCTTAGGGTTGATCTCCGCCTTGGTCACGGCGCCGCCTTCAGCGCCCCAATGCTTGAGAATCTTCTCGTACGTGCCGTCGTCCATCAGCTTCTGCAGGGCCTTCTGCACCGCCTCGTCGGTGGCGGAATCGCCCTTCTTGATGGCCGCACCCTCCGGGGCTACACCCTCATCGTCACCGAGCGTGGCCAGCTGGTCGCCGGTCTGCGAAATCGCATAACCCGCCACCGGGGTGTCCGCATAGAACGCAACCGCCTTGCCGGTCACCACATTCGTCGTCACATCGGTCTGCAACTTGCTCGAAAGCACATCCACCGGCTGCTTGCCGTCAGCCTTGCACTGCTTGGAAATCTTCGCAACAGCTTCCTCCTGCGTGGTACCGGTCTGCACGGCGATCTTCTTGCCGCACAAGTCAGAGGTATCCACCTTCTCAGGATTGCCTTTCTTCGTCACCCACGTGGAACCAGCCTTGTAGAAGGTCACGAAATCAACGGAATCAAGACGCTCATTCGTCACCGTGAACGACGACACGCCGATATCGTACTTGCTGCCGACCGACGGGATGATCGAATCGAAGTTCGCAGTCACCGGGTCAGCCTTCAACCCGAAGATATTCGCCATCGCCTTGACCAGGTCAACATCATAACCGACCGGGGTCTTGCCATCCTCGGCAAGAAACTCCGCAGGAGCGTACGACGTATCCATGCCAACCGTAAACTTGCCGTCCTTGGTCACCGAATCCGGCAACAGCGCCGCAATCGACGCATCCTTCTTCACGCCGGAGACATCATAACCGGACGTGGACGAGCTCGCGGAAGCACCCGAGCCTGAACCGGACTTCGCGTCCGTCGCATCGCTCGTGCCGCACGCCGCAGCACCAGCCAGCACGGCGGCACAACAGACGGCCGCTCCGAAGCGCTTCAGACTCTTGGGAATCGAGACTAACATGGCTGAACCCTCTCTCTATGTCCAGGACGCCGAAATCCGGCGTCTTGACGGCGTGAGCACCCGGCGGATGCCCCGTCCTCGCCGATAGCGGCAGAATAAGCCCGCCATGCTACAGCGACGTTACGCTTCACCGTAACCGGAAGGCGCGGGCATGCGGTGAAGGGTCTCGACATGCGGGCACAATCATGGACTACCGTGTCACGATTCCGCAGCAAGACAGCTAACATTGAATGCCCACGCCATCAACCATCTTGTCAGGTCAGCGAAACGATAACGCTCAGATCACCTGCCTGTTCTTGTACCGCATGATGCGCAACGCCTCGCGCTTGTCCTGCTCCTCGCGCAAGGCCTGGCGCTTGTCATACTCCTTCTTGCCGCGGGCGAGCGCGATCTCGGCTTTCACCCTGCCGTCCTTGAAATACAAGCTCAGCGGGATAATCGTGTAGCCCTTCGCCTGGGTCTGACGCTGCAGTTTCTCGATTTGCGCGGCATGCAACAGCAGCTTGCGCTTGCGTTTGGGCGCATGATTATTCCACGTGCCGTTAAGGTATTCCGGAATATTCGCCGATTCAAGCCACATCTCACCACGACGGTCGATACTGACGAACGCTTCAGCGAGCGAAGCGCGTCCCTCGCGCAACGACTTGACCTCGGTGCCGGTGAGCACCAGCCCCGCCTCGTACGTGTCCTCGATGCTGTAATCGTGACGCGCCTTGCGATTCTGCGCAATCATCACGGTCCCCTGTTCCTTCGCCATATCCATCCTCGTTCCTCGCGCGTAAAGGGTTTTGCGACGCGTGCTCCTTATCGTTTCCCTCACTATCGCATCGCTGCGGACGCGACTGCAAGTGCGCGTCCCTCATGCTGCCTGTTGAACCAATCATTGTACACGAATCCACGCTCGACCGTCAGCGCTTCGCCTGCCCGGCGTCCCACCTGCCCGCACCTCACCTGCCCCGTTCTACAACGTTCCTCGTCCCCGACGTGGTCCGCACCCCACCTGCCCGATTCGCCTGCCCGATCTACCTGCCCGATCTACCTGCCCAGCATCGATCCATCGCCGACGCTATGGGCCATAGCCGTCTCAGGCTCCGCCCCCCACCCCCACCTGCCCCAGCATCGATTGTGAGCCACCGCTCACAACCAGCCGCCCGCCACCCCATCTTCAGCCGCTTTCAACCAGTTGAACCAGTTGGTTGTGAGTCACCGCTCACAACCAGCGGCACGTCAAGCTACACAGCCCGCCCCGCGCTATTCCCTCAGCTTGATTGTGAGCTGCCGCTGACAGCCAAGCAATAGTTCCCCCATCTTCCAGCCATTCCAGCGCCACGAACGAGTTGATTGTGAGCCACCACTCACAACCGGCTCCATCCAGATGCCGCCTCCACGCCAATCTCTGCCTCTGTATCCCTCAATTGCGGACGACCACTCACAACCAGCGGCTGTCCACTTGACCGCTGGCCCGCCGATAGCCACCAAACTAGTTGGTTGTGAGCCACCACTCACAATCAACAGTCAGACACACCATCTATCTGCCGCATAACTGCCCCAACCACATTGGCTGTGCGCCACCACTCACAATCAACGCTCAAGCGGCAGCATCCGGGAGTAGCGATCTCGCTGGCACTGCTTGATTGTGAACAGTCACTCACAATCACGACAGGGGTGGGATTGCACACCTTCGGCATGGCACCGTCAAGCGATAGATTGTGCACCGTCACTCACAACCAACCACCAATCGTGCCAACCGTCAATCCCCCAACCATCACAGCACGCATCGATTGTGAGTCGTCACTCACAACCAGCTGCTTGACGGCTCGCCTCTCCGGCCCCTCAGCCAACCGAACAGGTCGGTTGAGAGCCGTCACTCACAACCAAGCAATCATCAGTCCCCCTTTGTCAGCTCCCCAGCCTTCCCCCAACGCGTTGACTATGATCCGTCACTCACAACCAAGCAATCATCACTCCTCGTGGCAGATCCAGCAACCGATCAAGCAGGCTGATTGTGACCCGCCGCTCACAATCAACTTCTCGACACATCAACACTTCAACCACCCAACACATCAACCACTCAACTACTCAACCACTCAGGGCTTTTCCTTGCCGACCCGCACACACCGCCCTTCAAACCAACGGGCTTACGCATCGGCACCATCACAGTATTCCGGCAACGACAACAGCCGCGGCACACATTGTTCCCGCACTTTGCTCCCATTGCCGCCACAGAACCCCTAGCAATAGCGTCGGGGTCATGCCGCCCTGTTCCGGCAGCATGACCCCGACGATGCAGCGCAACCGCATATCAGTTACGCATGGGCAGCACATCAGTAGTGCACATACTGGAAGCTACTCGCGTTGTACACGACCTCCGAATACGGGATGTACGGGCACTTAGTGCCACCCTCGGAAATCAGCACGGACCCGTCAGAATTCACACGCTCGACAATAGCAACATGACCATAGGCCGCGTTCGCATACCAGTTGGTCACGCGCTGTCCGGGCGCGAACACCATGGCCGCGCCAACGTGGGGCGTGTTATTGACCAGGTATCCCAACGCGCGTGCCTTGCTCGCCCACTGAGCACCATTACCAAGATATGATCCGACCGGCAATCCCAGCTGTTGACGGCGAATATACGCCCACCACGTGCACTGACGTGCCGGATACGCATTGCCGACATTACCGGTGCTATGCCCATAGCAGAACGATGACCCCGCCGGGCAATTACCCGGCACGCTGTAGTTCATGCCCGAAACGCCGGAATTAGAGCTGGAGGAAGACCCCGAATTGCTTGGCCGGCTCGGCTGGCTCGGAGTGCTCGGCTGGCTCGGCCTGGACGTATTCGAATTGTGGGAACCAGACGAACCCGAATTGTTCGCTCCGGCGCTCGATGGCCGTCCGCTTGCCGCTTGGGAACCGCCGCTCGACGGCGACGCCTGCTGATTCTCATAATTGCTCGACCACGAGTTGATTTCCGATTCCATCGCGACAATTTCAGCGGCTTCTTTCGCTGACTGCGAAGTCAACTGGCTCTTCTGACTTTCCAAGGATTCACGTGCGGCATTCCCCTTGGCCAGCAGGTCGTTGAGCTCGCTCTGCTTGTCCTGAGCGGTTTCCACCGCCCGTTGTGCAGCGGCGGCCTGCGCATCAGCCTTCTGCTTGAGTGCGGTAATCTCATCCTCAATTGCGGCGAGACGTTGCTCACGATTTTTTGCCGTGCTCAGCTGCGTCGCAGCATCGTTTGCCGCATTGCTTTCCGTGCGGCTGACCGCCGCGTCCGCCTGCATCTTGTTGACAAAATCCTCAGTCGTACTTGAATTCGTCACCACGTTCATGACTTCGGACGCGGTCGTACCGTGGAAACTGTCTCGCGCCATCTGGGCGACAGCGGCTTTCGCATCGTCATAGTCGGCGCCTGTTTGCTTGATTTGCTCTTCAAGGTCAGCTTTGTCCTGCTTGGCGGCATCAAGCCGTTCCGACGCCGCTTGAGCTTGCGCTTGCGCCTGTTCGGCGGAATTCTGAGCATCCTGCAACGCCTGCTGGGCTGCGGGAATCTGATTCTGGTTGAGATCATTGAGCTCGAGAATCTGATCAGCCAGTTGCGAACTGACACCCGCAAGCTTGGCTTTCAGATCACTCTGGCTTTGCAGCTTTGCCTTGTACTGCTGCATGGTGACAGCCTGCGCCGGTTGCACAGCGGCAAGATTCGCAGTACCCGCGGCGATAAGAGTGAGCGATGCGACCAGGACACCGGCAATGGCGTTGATCTTCTTCGTGCGCTTCATATCACAGCCTTTCATATGGTTTACCGACATTGTACCTGCTGATGCTCAATGTTCAATGAGAATCCCCCGTCGAGCATCAGCGGCGGGGGTACGAGGCAGCCAGTCGCGCATCACACCTTCAGATAGCGACGCAACGATACCGCGGACGACAGCGCAGACAACGCCATCGCACCGATGACCAAACCGGGCGCGACCAGCCACACCGTCTGCTGCGTGATGAACGGCATCCAGCGGACAGTCTGCGCAATCCCATCAGTGATAAACACCTGGACGATTGCGCTCAACGCTCCCGCGGCAAGCAGCGAACCAATCATCGACGCGGTCATGCCTTCAAGAATGAACGGCAGTCTGATAGTCCAATTCGAAGCACCGACCAGACGCATGATTTCAGTCTCGTTTTTTCGCGAAGCGGCACTCATACGAATCGTCGTGCCGGTCAACAACACAGCGACCACAATCATCACGCCTGCCAACACCACCGTCACTACGGTCGCCTTATTCAACACGTTGAACACCGGATCGAAAATCTGCCGCTGATCTTGAACTTCCTCAACACCGGTGACCCCCGACAGCACCTCGGAGACCTGCTGATATTTGGTCGGATTGGTGAGTTTAAGCCGCAACGAGGCCTGCATGTCCGCAGCGGTCAATGTCCGCCCCTGGTATACGCCGTTGGGGTATTGCTTGAGGAACGTGTTCTTATAGAATTGCTCACGGCTGACATACGTGACTTTGGACACCACGGAACCAAGTTCATCCTGGATTTTATCTTCGATATCCACGATTTCATTGTCAGTCGGCGCCTTGCCGGACGAACAGTTCGCAGACTGGCTTGTCCCATCCGGGCACAGCCAGACCACGACCTCGACCTTGTCGTACCAATCACCTTTCGCTTTGGTGATTTGCGCCTGCATCAGCACTGAAGCCCCGATGAACAGGAACGAAATGAACGTAACCAGCATCACCGACAGAATCATCGGCACGTTACGGCGAAGGCTCGTCCAAGTTTCGGAAAGAATGAACCGTAATCTCATGACTGTTGACCGTCCTTCCCGTCATGTTGTGCTGATGCTTTGCCGTCTGCCGCCGGCGGAGCCGGAGGGGCGGGCGGTGACGGCGGGGGCGGGAGGCGCCACCTGCTTGTCTTGCGTGCGCGACGCGTCAACATTCGTACCGTGTTGCTTGGCGTAGGCTTCCTCATGCTCACGCTTGGCCGCGATATCCTCTGCGCTCAACCCCTTACCCCAAGTCATCGTGGTTTCCACGGACTGGAACACCTCGCCATAACGACCGGTACGCCCCGAATGCACTGAATGGGCGAGACGGGCGATGCCCTCATCACCGTTCTGCGACGCCAGAAGTGACTGGGCGATATCACGCGCTTGAGGCTGGTCAGACGCCTGTGTTGCGGCGCGTACGCTATTCGTCGAATCCGCCGTGCCAGTTGCACTCGTCGCAGGACGATACTTCGCGTTCCGGTCATCGCCCCCCGGCAGTGCAGACCGGTCGTTGCCGGTTCCAACAGCTCCGGAAGCGCCGGCAGCGCCAACCAGCGCAGTAGACGCCTTGGACTCCACATCACGGTCAGGGAAATACAATGCGGAATCGTACGACCCGTGCTGTTCGTCACGCACAATCTTGCCATTATGCAGCTCAATGACGCGTTTGCGCATCGAATTGACGATTTCCTCATTATGCGTGGCCATGACGATAGTCGTACCCGTGCGATTGATCGCGTCAAGCACCTCCATAATGCCGAGCGATGTCGTCGGATCCAAATTGCCTGTAGGCTCATCAGCAAGCAGAATCTGCGGGTGATTCACGTACGCGCGTGCGATAGCGACACGCTGCTGTTCGCCGCCGGACAGCTCATGCGGATAATTCTTCTCCTTGCCGGAAAGCCCAACCGTTTGAAGTACCTTAGGGACAAGCGTTTTGATGGTCGAACGGCTCGTGCCGATCACCTCAAGAGCGAATGCGACATTCTGCCAAACCGTTTTATTGTTCAGCAGCTTGTAATCTTGGAACACGAAACCGATAGAACGCCGATACTGCGGCACCTGCCGGTTCGTCAGACGCCGCAAATCGTTGCCTGCGACGCGAATCTCCCCGTCCGTCGCCTCCTCCTCACGCAGCAGCAGACTCAGCAGCGTCGTCTTGCCTGAACCGGACGCGCCGACAAGAAAGACGAAATCGCCGCGGTCGATGTGCAGCGTGATATCGTCCAGCGCCGGTCGCGTACCCTTCGGGTAAATCTTCGTCACATCATCAAGCGAAATAAGCGACATGATTCCTGTCTTCCGTATCGTTGCGATGGTGTGCCACCCGTCGCCCGCACCCCGATGCGGAAGCAAGGCGGCATATCATCGCAAGGCATGCACGTTGAAATATCAGTTGTTGTCTTGTGCGGCTTCCTCAGCGGCCTGCTTGCGCTGGTCGTGACGCCAGCGGATACCGGCCTCAATGAAGCCATCAATATCGCCGTCGAACACCGCCTGGGTCTGCGAGGTCTCATACCCTGTGCGCAAATCCTTGACCATCTGGTACGGATGCAGCACGTACGAACGCATCTGATCACCCCAGCTGGCCTTGATGTCGCCGGCGAGCTCCTTCTTCTTCTTGGCTTCCTCCTCATGGCGCAACACCAGCAGTCGGGACTGCAACACCGCCATGGCGGCCGCACGATTCTGGATCTGGCTGCGTTCATCCTGCATGGAAACCACCAAACCCGTAGGCAAGTGGGTGATGCGTACCGCTGAATACGTGGTGTTCACGCCCTGTCCGCCCGGGCCGGACGCCTGGAAGGTGTCGACGCGAATATCGGAATCCGGGATATCGATATGATCGGTGGATTCCACAAGCGGAATCACCTCAACCGCGGCGAACGACGTCTGGCGACGACCCTGATTATCGAACGGCGAGATACGCACCAGACGATGCGTGCCGCCCTCAACCGACAGGCGGCCATATGCATATGGGGCATCCACTTGGAATGTCGCGGATTTGATACCCGCCTCTTCAGCGTACGACGTATCCATCATCTTGGTCTTGAAATCATGCCGCTCAGCCCAACGCAGATACATACGCAGCAGCATCTGGGCGAAATCGGCGGCATCAACGCCGCCGGCGCCGGAACGAATCGTGACGACGGCGGAACGCGCATCATACTCGCCGTCCATGAGGGTCTGAACCTCCATGTCGACCAGATCCTGGTCAAGCTGCTTCAAATTGTTGACAGCCTCATCCATGGACTCTTTGTCTTCTTCTTCAGAGCCGAGTTCATACAATGTTTCAACATCGTCAATACGACGCTGTGCGTCCTTCAGACGCTTCAATTGAGACTGCGCGGCCGAAAGCTTGCTCGTGACGCGCTGGGCGTTTTCCTGATCGTCCCACAGGCCCGGCGCGCTGGCCTCCGCCTCGAGATCCTTAATCGACGCAGCCAAAGCGTCCATATCGACGGCCTTGGCGATCATGTCGAATTTCGCCTTGGTCTCGTTCAAATCCTGAGTAAAGTCATAGTCTGCCACGTCTATCCACCTTACAGGTACAGGCGGAAATCAACTCCCGGCTGAATGGAACGTTCACACGGCGCGCGATTCTGGTTCTCGCGGGATTTCCTTGACGGGACGGCAACGCGCGTCATGGGTGGAGCCATTCCCCCGGTCAGGTCCCGACCTCATTCCCGCTCCTACGATTCCGCTCAGGACACGACCGCAGCTGGGTCACTCCCTTGTGTTTATCGCTGATTGTGAGTAGCGGCTCGCTGGCACTCAGCCACCTGCTCGGCCATCCGCCAGATCGATGCGAGACAATGACGATTCTTCCCGTCGGTTGTGAGTGCTTATTCACTATCATCTTGTCGCAAACCCCATCAGCACTATTGCAATGGCCTCTCTTCCCCATCGGTTGTGAGTGCCGGCGAGCGCAATGCGCTGGGACCGGTCGGGCCATCTCTCTTCCCCATCGGTTGTGAGTGCCGATTCACAACCAGCCGATGACCATCCCAGATTGACCCATGTTGCGGCACTCTCCCCCCGCTGATTGTGAGCGGTGGCTCACAACCAGCTGACACTGTACCCAACCGGCGCTGTTGCGGCGCCGCTTTTCTCAGCGACTGTGCATAGCCGCTCACGACCAGCCGGCATTCCAACCGAGTCAGTATCGTTTCGGCATCGCTTTTCCCAATGGTTGTGAACGACCACTCACAATCAGCCGGTAGGTGCCGCGACATATCGATAATTGTCATGCGCTCATCTCGTGGACCGGGAGCAGCGGCTCACAACCAGCTGATAGGCGTATCGACACGCGAATTCATCCCGCTGTCCCTTCTACTCGTTGTGAGTGGCCACTCACAACCAACCCAGCAACTCCTGCAATCGGCGCTCATTGGCGATGTCGATTCCACTGACAGCAAGCAGCGACTCACAACCAACAACAGCGATACACAATCGGCATCATCACAGCCGACAACTCTCCTCTCGGTTGTGAGCGGCGACTCACAACCAGCTGATAGACGCCACGCAATGTGCGCTTATTGCGTCATCATCCTTGTGTTAGCTGCAGCGGCCACTCACAACAAGTAATGAATCCTCTCGTTCGAATCCGCCGTCACGCTGTAGGTCGTGCGGACTGCCAGCAGCCACTCACAATCAATTCGAAAACAGGACGCATTGCACACCGGAATATCGCCGACGTCAACTGAAATCTTCCCCCCATCCGCGGCAAATACTGTATTCAGCGCATACGATTCACAGCAGAAGACCACATCATCCAGCAGGCAGAACCATCGGCCCCTCTACCGAAGCGATTCCTTCGTGTTGCGCGGCGGCTCTCGCTTGTCGCGCCAGTCGCGACGCCAGGCGACGAAGCGTCATCGGCTGATGCACTTGGACATCCTTCCCGATCCGCTTGGACAAGCGTGCAGCAACACTGCGAACAAACGACATTCTGGAAGCGGCATCCTTTACATCTTGCCAAGTAGCGTTGATACACGACCATTCGGCATCCTCAAGCAACTTACGACGCTGCACATCATATTCCCAAGTACCAGCATGATGTTTACCATCATATTCAACAGCGATTTTCGCTTGAGGATATGCAAGATCAAGGAAAAAACGCCGTTTGGCCGTACCGCTTGCAGTTGTGTCAGCGGGAACCTCGACGGCAGGATTGACTTGAGGGGCGGGAAGTCCATGCGACATCAAGATCAAACGCAATTCGCTTTCACGGAACGAATCCGTGTTCTCATGCATGAGTGTCATCGCACGGCGGCAATCCGCGGTTCCGCGCGGCATCCGACGACGCTCAGCTCGAATAGCTTCATGCGTCTCGTGGCACAAATCACACAACTCACGAAGTGTCATCCATCGTTGATCCGCATCCCTCCGCATCAGAGCGTCACCAAGCAGCACCAGAGTCCGCAGTCCCGACTTCCGCGCATACATCAGCCACGTGGTGTCAGGCGCTACGCACGTGATGTTGCCCAGCTGCATCCGCCGCATCGGATAACTCCAATACACGCATCGAACTCCCGCAATACGGCGGCGCGTTTTCTGCGAACTCGCGACGACGACCAGCTCCTCATGATCGAGCTCACTTGGTACATCGATGCACAGCAGTTTCAGCGCAGTACTCAACGCGAAAACCAACGGCGACGCGACCCGCGCCTGCAATTCACGGCATCGAACCAGTGTCTCGGCTTGGATGCGCAGCAGTCTGACCGGAGTTGCCTCAACCCGTCGGCCATTCGCCTGTTCTAAGAGTCCGGATTTGTTGCGGTATATGGTATTCATGGGGGCGAGCCTACCGGGCTTGTCATGGTGAGACATAGCGGAAAGAGAGAATGTGGTCAGAAGTTGCAGATTGATGTGACGACGGCGCACCAACGTCTGACTATCGCCTGGCAAATAGGATTATCGGCGTCAAGCTCCGTGCCGTTGATTGCGAGCGGCCACTCACATCACGGTATAGTCGCCTCCTCCGCAGTCTGGCTGACGATTCAATCCACAAGCTGATTGTGAGTCATCGCTCACAACGGGGTCGCGGAATCTCAAGATGCTCGCAAACCCTCGTGTCCTGCCAAGACAGTTGACATGGTTGTGAGTCGTCGCTCACAACCAGAATGGCGATTCAACGGCAAACGGCATGACTTACGTTCGATACCCCCCCAATGCTGTGAGTCGCCACTCACAATCAGGACCATGATCAAGAAGGAAAAGACACCGTTTCACCCAATATTTCCGCCATTGTGAGCACCGCTCACAACCAGCCAGCAATCAAGCCGCAGACGGATTCGCAAACGCTTGACACCGCATTGATTGATGGTCATCACTCACAACCAGCAACGCAATATGTCCCCAAACGGCCTGACGCGCGCGGATAGCCCCGACGCTGTGAGTCGCCACTCACAATCAGCATGAGAAAGGCTAAGATCTGCAACACTGCCACAGGCTCGCACGCGATCGTACGCCTCATGCGCACGCTCGAAAACGAAACAACCCGACACACCGCCATCAGCACGTGCGGCGGCACGACCCACGGGCATATTCCGCGTCCCGCCCATCCGCAAACCGACGTTGCAACCGCTCGCGGCAACCTGCAAGCTGCAGCCTCAACCACAACGCCATCGCCCAAAGCACCCTGAATGACGCGGACCGCAGCCGGCGACATCACCCCGTCCGTAATATACTCAACGATGAAGCGCGCAATCACAACACAAAACCGCGCACCACAGACAGCAACGGCAGGAGAACATCATGGCAGATCAACGCACCGCATGGGGATGGGGACTGGCAAGCATTGACGCAGCCGGCACCACGCTCGACGTGTGGTACCCCAAGCTCACCATCGGACCGGCACCATCCGAAGCGGATCGTCCGGTACACGGCTTCGACGCCCTTGTGCGCAACGAGGCCGATGCACGCGGAGTACGCCGCGTCCCCGTCTTCACCGTCAGCGACCTTGACGCCGCGCCTGCGGACGCCGCCGACGCCTACCTGCGTCTGCACCTGCTGAGCATGCGCCTGGCCAAGCCGAACACGCTGAACCTCGAGGGCATTTTCAGCGTACTCGCCAACGTCGTATGGACCAATTACGGACCGTTCGCCATCGAGGACTTCGCCCTACGCAAGATGGACGTGCAGGCCGCCGCGGACAACGCGGTCAATGGGGCTCCCGCCGCCAACGTCGAGGTCATGCTTGTCGACAAGATGCCGCGCATGGTCGACTACGTGGTCCCCACCGGCGTGCGTATCGGCAACGCCGACCGTGTGCGTCTCGGCGCCTACCTGTCCGAAGGTACGACCGTCATGCATGAGGGCTTCGTGAACTTCAACGCGGGTACGCTCGGTGTCTCGATGGTCGAAGGCCGCATCTCCCAAGGTGTCGTGGTCGGCAACGGCTCCGACATCGGCGGCGGCGCCTCCATCATGGGCACGCTGTCCGGCGGCGGCAAGCTGCGTAACTCGATCGGCGAGCATTCACTGCTCGGCGCGAATGCTGGCATCGGCATCTCGCTGGGCGACAACTGCGTGGTCGAGGCCGGCCTGTATGTGACCGCCGGCACGAAGGTGACCGTGTACGACAAGGCGAAGGTCGCCGCCGGTGAACCGCTCGACGTGGTCAAAGGTTCAGATTTGAGCGGCAAGAACAATATCCTGTTCATCCGCAACTCGGTCAGCGGCCGCATCGAGGCACGCTACCGCAAGGTCGGTATCGCGCTCAACGAGAAGCTGCACAAGAACTAATCACACTCGCAAGCAAGCGGGGCGGGGTAAACGGCGAACAACGCGTCTCCCGCCCCGCTCACGTTTCTACCCCCAAAAAGGAACCACTGATATGCATATCGTCAATACCGTGCTGGTGACCGCTGTCGCCCTCGAATTCGTCTACATTTTCTATCTGGAAACCATCGCGACCACATCATCGTCCACGGCGCGCGTGTTCGGCATGACCGGCGAGGAACTGTCCCGTGATTCGGTGACCACCCTGTTCCGTAACCAGGGCGTCTATAACCTGCTGATCGGCGTACTGCTGCTGATTGCACTATTCGCCTATCATTCGACGGCGGCGGTCGCCTGGCTGCTGGGCATGATCATCGCGGTCGCCGCGTACGGCAGCTTCACCAGCAGCCCATGGATCATTCTCAAGCAAGGCGGACTGGCGATCATCGCGCTGGTGCTCGTACTGGTGTTCGGACTGTGAGGTACAGCCGTATGGCGATGGCCGCAGCCTGATCGGGCGGCCTTCGTCATACGGCTACCGGTCCTTGAAATACCGGAACCGCGAGCCCGGGGTCGTCGCCGCATGCCGTGCGGATCGCCTGCAAACCGTCGTCGACTGTCCATACAATCCTCGCCTCGGGCACAAGATCGCGCACTAGGCTTCGCAGCGATATCAGGGATTGCCGGTCGTTGTCGACCATGGCGAGCGTGAACGGAGCCCGGTCATGCCCGCTGTCCTCAGCGTCGGGCTCGCAATTCACCGCTGGTCCATCGGCACGTAGTCGCGCTGGGGTTCCCCGGTGTATACCTGGCGGGGGCGGCCGATCTTGGTCATCGGATCATCCAGCATCTCGCGGTACTGCGCAATCCAGCCGGGGATGCGGCCGAGCGCGAACAGCGTGGTGAACATGGCCGGGTCGAAACCGATGGCGCGGTAAATCAGGCCAGTATAGAAGTCGACGTTCGGGTACAGGTGGCGCGAGACGAAATAGTCGTCGCTCAGCGCAATCTGTTCGAGTTCGGTGGCCACGTCGAACAGGGCACGCTCATCCTGCGGCAGCTTCGACGTAACTTCATGTTCCATAATCTTGGTCAGGTAGGTCTTGGCGATGGCCGCACGCGGATCATACGACTTGTAGACGCGATGGCCGAGGCCGGCGATACGCTTGCCGTTGTCCTTGGACCATTCGACGAATTCCTTGACGGTCTTGCCGGAATCGCGGATGGCTTTGAGCTGACGCAGCACCGCCTCGTTCGCGCCGCCATGCAGCGGACCGGACAGCGCGTTGATGCCGGCGGCGACCGCGGAATACAGGTTCGCATGCGCACTGCCTGCGATACGCACTACGGAAGTTGAGCAGTTCTGCTCATGGTCGGCGTGAATAATGAGCAGCCGGCCCAGCGCGTGCACGTACAGCTGATCGGATTCGAACGGCTCGTACGGCACGGCGAAGCACATGCGCAGGAAATCATCGACATAGCCGCGTGAGACATCCGGGTAGAGCATCGGCTCATCGCGACGGCGCCGGAAGATGTAGCTGACGATGGTGCGTGCCTTCGCCATGATGATTTCGGCAGCCTCGTCAAGCTGGTCGGAATCGTTGACATCCGTGGTGTCCGGATAGAACGCCGCGAGCGCGTTGATGGCGGATGCGAGCACGCTCATCGGGTGCGAGGTGCGGGGGAACGAGCCCATGAAGGTGCGGAAATCCTCACCCACCATGGTGCGATGGTTGATGTCGGAGCAGAACTTGTCGTATTGCTGGCGGGTGGGCAGTTCCCCATGGCGCAGCAGCCACGCGACTTCAAGAAAATCGGATTGTTCGCACAGTTGCTCGATCGGGTAACCACGATACCGCAGAATCGAGTTGTTGCCGTCGATGAATGTGATTTTGGATTCGCATTGTGCGGTTGTCAGGAAGCCCGGGTCGAGCGTGACCCAGCCGTCGTTGCGCAGGCTGGACACGACGATGCCGTCCGGCCCCGAGGTCGCTTTGACCAGTGGGAGGTCATACTGTTCGGAATCGACTTTCAGCTCGGCTGTCGCCATCAGCTCCCCTTTCGTTTCGATACCCGGTTGCCTGTCAGTCGCATGGCATCACATGCCGTGGATGCGACGACGGTCGCGTATACGTGTTTGGAGTGTGTTCATCATAACAGACCGCGTCACAGGCGTGATGGAAGCGTCTTGCACAATGGTCGTCTGTTGTTGTCGTGGATTGAATTACCGTAACCAAGCGATAGGGACGGAACGAAAAACCGCCCGCCCCTGTCCGACTGTCCGATACGCACGTGGGTGCGACGCGTCGATTCGATCACTCGTCGCGGGCGGTGAGAATCACCGGACCGTTTTCGGTGATGGCGATGGTGTGTTCGCTGTGCGCGCCACGCGAACCGTCAGCGGAACGCAGCGTCCAGCCGTCCTTCGGATCCTGGTAGATTTCATCCGTGGTCTTCATGAACCACGGTTCGATTGCGATGACCAGGCCCGGGCGCAGCTTATAGCCGTGATGCGCCTTGCCATCGTTGGCGACATGCGGATCGCCGTGCATGATATGCCCCACACCGTGGCCGCCGAACTCGAGGTTCACAGTGTAGCCCTGCTCGTGTGCGACATCGCCGATAGCGGCGGAAATATCGCCGAGACGGTTGCCCGGTTGCGCTTGGGCGATGCCGGCAGCAAGTGCGTCTTCGGTGCATTTGATCAGGCGCAGGTCCTCCGGATCCTTGTTCTTGCCGACCACGAAGCTGATGGCGGAGTCTCCGACCCAGCCGTCGACGTTGATGGCGAGGTCGAGGCTGACCAGATCGCCGTCTTTGAGGTCGTAGTCGTAGGGGACGCCGTGCAGTACGGCGTCGTTGACGGAGATGCAGATGTAGTGTTTGAACGGGCCGGTGCCGAAGTCCGGGGCGTAATCCACATAGCAGGATTCCGCGCCTTTACGGCTTTCGATGCGGCGGCGAACATAATCGTCGATGTCCAGCAGATTGGTGCCTACACCGGTCTGGGCGCGCAGTTCCTTGAGAATGCTGCCGACAAAATGGCCGGCAGGCTTCATTGCTTCGATTTCCTGAGGTGTTTTCAGTTCGATCATAGTTGTAACCCTACTTCGTGCGGCTTACAATGCAAGCTTTCGTGCGGCAGCGTGGATAAGCGACGGGCCGCTTGCCGATTGTGGCAAGCGGCCCGCGTGCAGTCAACGTTCAGCGGTCTTCAGTGTTTGCTTGGTTTACCAAAAGTGAACGCGCGCACAATCGCGCTGATGCCGAGCACGATGAGCGTGATACCGCCGAACACCATCAAGGTGAGCGCCGACGGACCCGGCCAGAACAGAATCGCGATGCCGGCGATGATCGAGATGATCGCGTAGAAGATCGCCCATCCCTGATTCGGCAGCATCCAGGATTCGGCCAAGGCCATGATGCCTTCGACAATCCAGCAGATACCGACGGTCAGGGTGATGACGATAAGCAGCGTCTGCGCTGACAAGGCCGTGTATTTGAACATGATGACGCCGCCGATGGTGAGCAGCAGACCGACGATGATATCCAGTACTCGCCATCCGGCAGGCAAACCGAGTTCAACGATGGCGCTGACGATACGGATGACACCGGAGACAACGAAGAACACGCCCAGTGCGATGGCGGCGACGACCAAGGTCTTGCCCGGCCAGACCAGCAGCGCGATACCGAGGATGAGGGCGACGATGCCGATCAGTCCGTACGCTCCGCGGATGGTGTTTTTCGCCCGCTGGGGCAGCATTTCTTCGACAAGCCGGAACGGGTTGAACGAGTAAGGGTCCTGCCCTTGCAGGTCTGGATTCTGCCCGGCGTTGGGATTCGGGTTGTTGGCATACGGGCCATAAGGATTCTGATTCATATTCTGATCAGTCATGGCTACTCCTTTCCTTACAGGTACCGAAGTTGTGCCTACACGGTGATTGTAGGCAGTGTCGATCACGAAATGGGGGAACAACATGCGCGATATTGTCTGGTTTTACGCACGCCCGGCACCTATGCGCTGAAAGGATGCCACCGTCGGCGCAATCCGCGGGTATTGTCACCGAATCTGGCTAGGGTGAAGTTATGAGTAACGCTTTGATTTCAGGCCTTGACCCGGCCTCTTTTTCTTCTGTGATCAAGCCTGTCGATGATTTGTTCCGGTATGTGAACGGTCCGTGGATTGACACGTATCGTCTTCCTGATGACCGTTCCCGGTATGGTTCTTTCGACAAGCTCGCCGAGGATGCGGAAAACCAGATCCGTGACATTCTGGAAGATGATGATTGCTCTGCGGTGAAATCCCGTGCGCTCTACCACGCGTTCTGCGATACCGACACCATCGATCAAGCCGGCATTACGCCGATTCGCGCCGATCTTGACGCCATTGATCAGGCGGCGGACAAAACAAGTCTGACGCGTGTGCTCGGCTCGCTCAACCCAACCGGCGGCCCCGACCTGTTCGCCATGGCGGTGTACGGCGACCCTGGCGACCCTGAGCACAATATTGTGCATATTGAACAAGCCGGCATCGGTTTGCCGGATGAAGCGTATTACCGTGAAGATCATTACGCTCCGGTACGCGAACAGTATGTGGCGATGGTCGCCAAGCAGCTGCGCCAAGCCGGGTACGGTGACGAGCTGCAGACCGAGGAGCAGGCTCATCGTTTCCTTGAGGTGGAGACGCGCATCGCCTCGCATCATTGGGATAATGTAGCCACCCGGGATTCTCAGAAAACGTATAATCCCACGGATTTCGCCGCGTTGAGCGAGACACTCGCCCATTTCGATCTTGCCGCGTGGATCGGCGCATGGCAGGCCGCGTATGATGCGACTGCTGCCGGCACAGCGCAATCGCTTGACCTCAAGGCGATCATGCAGCATACGATTGTGCATGAGCCGAGCTTCCTGGCCGGTCTTGACGCGTTCTGGGCGGCAAGCGAGCTTGACGATCTGAAACTGTGGGCTCGCGTCCACACGATCACCGGGTGGGCGGGTATGCTCAGCCGCGAGTTCGATGAAACGAACTTCGCGTTCTACGGCAAGGTGCTGTCCGGCGCGAAACAGCAGCGCGACCGTTGGAAACGCGGCGTTTCACTGGTCAACGGCGTATGCGGCGAGGATGTGGGCCGCGAGTATGTCAAGCGTCATTTCCCTGAAAGCTCCAAGCAACGTATGGAGCAGCTGGTCGGCAACTTGATTGACGCCTATCGTGTGTCAATCAGCACCAGCGACTGGCTGGGTGAAGCGACCAAGACCAAGGCGCTGGAGAAGCTGTCGAAATTCACCGCGAAAGTCGGATACACGAATCATTGGCGCGATTACGCGGCGCTTGACGTGCGCGATGACGCCGGGCTTGTGGATAATATGCGGGCCGCATCTCTGTATGAGAACGGTTATCAGCTGTCCAAAGCGGGCCAGCCGGTGGATCGTGACGAATGGTTGATGAACCCGCAGACAGTGAACGCCTACTATGAGCCTTCGCTCAACGTGATTGTCTTCCCTGCGGCGATTTTGCAGCCGCCGTTCTTCAATCCCGAGGCTGACGATGCGGCCAATTATGGTGGTATCGGCGCGGTTATCGGCCACGAGATCGGTCATGGTTTCGACGATCAGGGCAGCCAGTATGACGGTGACGGCAAGCTCAACAACTGGTGGACGGATGAAGATCGCGCACGTTTCGAACAACGTACGAAAGCGCTGATCGAACAGTACAACGGTTTTGTCCCCCGCCAGCTTGCCGAAAAGTACGCTGATGAACCCCAGAAAGCCCCCCACGTCAATGGCGCGTTGACCATCGGCGAGAATATCGGCGACTTGGGTGGCGTGAATATCGCGCTCAAAGCGTACGCTTTCGCGCTCGACGCCGCTTCAGGCAAACCGGAGGACGGCTCACCTGAAGCGATTCGAGCGGCTCTTGACGCTGCGCCTGATATTGACGGGTTCACCGGGTTGCAGCGGTTCTTCCTGAGTTACGCGTCAATCTGGCGCACCAAGCAGCGTGACGAGCTGGCCGAACAGTATTTGCAGATTGACCCGCACTCCCCCGCGGAATTCCGCACCAACGGCATTGTGCGCAACGTCGATTTGTTCTATGCCGCGTTCGATGTCAAGCCTACGGACGCGATGTGGCTCGACCGCGACCAGCGGGTGCGCATCTGGTAGCCGCCCGCCTGTGACACCGCGGCAGACTGCGACATGAGGCTCCCATGGGTGGCCCGTCGCCGTATGTACTGGTGGGGTGAACGCTTCGGGCGGCACCCCACCAGTGCAGTATCACCGTGCCGATGCTGTTGCGAGGAATCACCTGACTGTCATATCTCGGCATCGGCGAACTCCTCCTCTTGGACAGGATAGGTTTCGGCACTGTTGGTATTGCCGAACTGTTGTGGCTGTTGGCTGCCTTGCACCCCGGCGGCCGCCTGTGCCGCGTATGGATCTGCTGGAAGCGCTTGCGCTGATGGCGCGGAGCCGGCAGGCACAGCTCCCTGAGGCACCGTTTGTTGCGCGTCGCGCGAGGCGGCGTCAGCGGTAGCGCTTTTCTGCCGCGTGAATTGTGAGGTTCCCAAGCCCAGGTCGTGGCCGATTGCGGCAGCCTCGATTACTGTTCTCGAATGCGTTTCGCCGTCACGTTCCCACTGCTCGTTGGCCAGTGAGCCCGCCACCACAACCGGGTCGCCTTTGTGAACGCTTTTCAGCACGTTCTGTGCTAAGGCGCGGAATGCTTTGACGGTAATCCAGATGGTCGGACGGTCCTTCCACTGTTTTGTCGCATTGTCGAAATAGCGGCGCGTACACCCTATCCTGAATGAACAGGCGGGCGCGTCCTTGCCATAACTCGCCGGTTCGGAACCGACATAGCCGTTGATGGTGATCAGTCCTTGTTGCACCATTGCGTTCCCCTTCATTGATACCGATTGTGGACTGCAGGCGAGGCGGTGAACATCTGCCACGCAACGGAGTAAAGAGGCGGAGCATGTATCGTCACGCTGTCAGCGGTTCTTCCACCACGCCTGCGGTACTTCCCATTGTGCCGAAAACGCGCAGCGGTATGCCAGCTGAATCGCAATTGTGGTCAGAAGACGTGTCAGACACGGAAAAGCCTGGAATTCCAGACATTTCGGCAGTATCGTCCCTTGTGGATAACTTTGCTTCCTGCTTCTGCCGACGCTGAGTGACCGGTGAGTGCCGGCAGAAGCACAGCGTTGTATACGATGGACGGGCGTCACCAAACCTGAGGTGACGCCCGTCCATCGCGTGTTCCCTGCACCTTGCCCGCCGGGAACGAAGCGGGTGTTTGCGTTACTTGCCCAACAAGGCGGCCAGACGGTCGGCGATGGTCTGCGCAGCCGTATCGGCGGCGACGGCCTCGGAGTTCGAACCGTCACGGTCACGCACCTCGATGGTGCCGTTGTTGACCGTGTCACGGCCGACGACAGCGACCAGCGGCACGCCAATCAGCTCGGCATCCTTGAACTTGACACCCGGGGAGACCTTCTTGCGGTCGTCATACAGCACTTCGATGCCACGATCTTCAAGTTCGGCGACCAGCTTTTCGGCGGCGTCGAAGGCCTCGGCATTCTTGCCGGTAGCGAGGACATGCACCTGGGCCGGGGCGATGACTGCAGGCCAGGCCAGACCCTTGTCGTCATGATGGGTTTCGGCGACGCAGGCGAGCACGCGGCTGACGCCGATGCCGTAGCAGCCCATCCACACCGGGACGGCTTTGCCGTTCTGGTCGAGGACCTTCAGGCCAAGCGCGTTGGAATACTTGAGACCAAGCTGGAAGACCTGACCGATTTCCACGCCGCGTTCGAAGCTCAGCGGGCCGGAGCCGTCCGGGCTCATATCGCCATGGCGAACCTCGACGGCCTCGACAGTGCCGTCGGCGGTGAAATCACGGCCATACACAAGGTTGTAGTAGTCGACTTCATGTTCGTCGGCGCCGGTGAACCACGCGGAACCGTGGGCGATATGCGCGTCGACGAAATAGCGGATCGGGTGCTCGACACCGTGGGCCGCAGCCTGCGGGCCAAGGGCCATCGGGCCGATATAGCCGCGAACCAGCTCCGGATGTGCCTTCAAGTCATCCTCGGTCGCTTCCTCAATCTCGGCGGGGGTGAACTGGGCTTCCAGACGCTTCATATCGACAACGCGATCGCCGGGCACGCCGACGACCACGAGTTCACGCCACGGCTTATCATGGTCGGCATCCTCAGGGTGTTTGACGGCGATGACCACGTTCTTCAGGATGTCACTCGCCTGCCACTGACGGCCGTCACTGCGCGGATGGTCTGCATTGGCGCGCGCGACCATATCGTCGATGCTCATTGCGTCAGGGGTCGGGACCTTCTCGGCGGCAGGAGTGTCGGAATAATCCTCGACCGGCGGTTCCGGCGTGGTCAGCGCCTCGACGTTCCAAGCCTTGCCGGACGGGGCAAGCGCGAAGGTATCCTCGCCGATCGGCATCGGTGCGAGGAACTCCTCGGACGCAGATCCGCCCATCGGGCCGGACATCGCGAACACCGGGACATATTTCAGGTCAAGACGGGTGAAGATGCGCTCGTAGGCGCCGCGCTCGTCCATATAGGCCTTGCGCATGCCCTCCTCGTCAACGGTGAAGGAGTAAGCGTCCTTCATGATGAACTCGCGGCCGCGAATCAGGCCGGCGCGCGGGCGGAACTCGTCGCGGTACTTGGTCTGGATCTGGTAGAGCGTCACCGGCAGGTCCTTGTACGAGGAGTACATGTCCTTGACCAGAAGGGTGAACATCTCCTCATGCGTCGGGGCGAGCAGGTAATCCGCACCATGACGGTCCTTCAAACGGAAGATGTTCTCGCCGTACTCTTCCCAGCGGTGGGTCGCCTCGTACGGTTCACGGGGCAGCAGCGCCGGGAAATGCACTTCCTGGGCGCCGATGCCGTTGATTTCCTCACGGATGATTCCTTCGATCTTGTCGAGAACGCGCAGACCAAGCGGCAGCCACGTCCAGATGCCGGGGGCGGCTTTGCGGATGTATCCGGCGCGTTGCAGCAGTTTTGCGGAATCGACGTCCGCATCAGCGGGATCCTCACGCAGCGTGCGCAGGAACAGCGTAGACATACGAAGTGCTTTGGAACTCATGAATCCCAAGGTATTCGCGTTATGGGACATTATGGGCGGCAAGGCTTCGGCAGATACGAAGCGATCCGAGGCGGTGCGGTGGCCGATAACGCCATGGGCGCCGCTGCCAAGCGTCACCGTATTCCATGGCAGACGAGGGAAATACCCCAGGACGATGCCCCAGTCTGAACACGATGCTCCAAGCGCCGGTGTCTATGGCCTCGCGCTTGAGATATGCCCGATGCGGCCTACACACAGCAACCGTCACTGATACGGGGATGTCACGTTCCCGCGGCATCAGGGACTGGTTCGTGTTCATCCGCGGTGTTCTGCGGCGATCTGCGGTGCGACAGCCATGCGCCCGCCGCGAGAAATACCACAATCCGGAATCGGGAATCTGGCTCAGGAATCCAGTCGAGCGGCCTGTACACTGTTCGCCCCGCTTGCTGATTGACCGTCTGCCGACGACGAGGCGCATGAGCGCCGTATCCGAGCCGCCGTCTTCCCGTTAACCTCCGATCGATTGAATTCGGTGAATCAACCGACATCAACCAATTGGTTGTTATATCAACGATGATTACGTTTGCATTAAAAAACGACACACGTAAAACGTTTAACGTTTGCCGTTAAACGTTTAATGTTTTACAATCGAGCGTGCGAACGGAAACCGACACAGGAGTCAGCAAGCAAGCAATACGAATCCGCTCCACAACAGCCTGTCAGTTGAATCCCAATCGGTTCCGCAGCACCACAAACAAATCATCATGTCGAAGGACAGAGAAATGGCACGAAGAAGTGTACGGATGGCCATCGCGGCCATCGCAACGGCATCCATGCTCATCCCGCTCGCCGCATGCGGCGGAAGCGGCAAGGCGACCACCGACGCCAACGGCAAACCGATCGTCACCATCCAAGTCAGGCGCAACGTCACCGACAACCCGATGAAGAAGACCCAGTATTCCAAGGATCTCGAAGCCGCCTGCGACTGCACGATCAACTGGCAGGAGATCAGCGACAACGCCTGGGGCCAGCAGAAGGCAGCCAAGATGGCTGCCGGTGACTTCCCCGACATCGGCCTGGCGTTGTACGACTCCACCGACGTCACCAAGTATTCCTCGCAGTTCGAAGACATGTCCAAGGACCTGTCCAAGCTGCCGAACGTCCAGAAGTTCTTCAAGGCGCAGCCCGATGCCAAGAAGTTCGCAGAAGACAACGGCCACCTGTACCTGCTCCCCTCCGATCGCGGCAAGGGCTACCGTGTCTCCGCCACGCATATGTTCATCAACAAGACCTGGCTCGACAAGCTCGGCCTGCCGGTCCCGACCACTTGGGGCGAGCTGAAGACCACGCTTGAGGCCTTCAAGACCAAGGATCCGAACGGCAACGGCAAGGCCGATGAGGTCCCGATGAACATCCGCGGCTTGGGCTTCGGCCTGTGGAGCCCGTTGACGCTGATGAACTCCACCGGCTTGACGACCAGCTTCATGGGCGCCTCCGCATCCAGCCAAGGCTACTACGTCAAGAACGGTAAAGTGGCAAGCTACCTGACCTCTCCCGAACTCAAGGACACCATCAACTACCTGCATTCGCTCATGGCCGACGGCCTGATTCCGAAGGACGCACTGACCCGCGACGCATCCAAGTACAACTCGCAAACCATCAGCGACGGCAAGACCGCCATCAGCGGTGTCACCTTCGGCTGGTCCAACTACTCGGAGTTCGGTGACAAGCTCGCCGATCAGTACATCACCCTCCCTCCGCTCAAGCAGAAGGCCTCCGACCCGGATTCCCAGGTCAAGTGGGATTACTCGCAGCCGGCAGCTGAATACGCCTACGTGCTCAGCCTCAACCCGAAGACCGCGAACAAGGATGCAGCGCTCAAGCTCATCAACGCGATGTACAGCGAAAAGCTCTCCGTCTCCGGCTTCTACGGCTCCATCCCGGATATCGTGACCGACAACGGCAACCACAAGTACACCATCGACAAGGCCAAGGCCTACGCCGAGTATCCGGACACCCGCGCCGTCGCACTCCAGGATCGCTTCGCCGGCTGGATCCCCGATGACGTGACGATCGTCAACGACACCAACGCCGAGCAGGTCACCGCCAGCGACCAGGCCGTGCGCGAAACCATCAAGAAGAACGTCGACCCGGTCAAGGACGTCATCCCGATCTGGGTGCACCCGAGCAGCGAAGACATGGACACCCTGTCGAACAACAACACCGCGATCTTCAACTACACCGACAACCAGCTCGCCAAATGGGTGCAGAAGGGCGGCATCGACAGCGAGTGGAGCGACTACCTGAAGAAGGTCAAGGAGCCGACGCTCGGCCTCGAGACCAACATCAAGATTTGGCAGAAGTACTACGACAAGCAGGCCTGAGCCTCTCGTAGACTGCCGATCAGGCGGATTCCGCGGGGCGCATGACGTAAGCGACGTAGGCATCGCGCCCCATGCGCCCCGCGGACACACCGCACAACAACAACAAGACTTACCCATGATTCCTTGAACGGTGGAGGAGCTGAGCTCCTCCACCACCTCCTCTTGTAGACGCCTCGCGGCCACAGAACAAGCAGGTTCACAGCCGTCACACGTCACCCGGCCGATACACCAACAACATTTGGAGCTAGCATGACCACGCCATCAATCACCGCAGCGGCGGCTCCGTCGGCACCAGCCACCCGACAGCCATACGCCGCTGAACCGAATACACAGAAGAAACCCAACATCATCGACAAGCTCGCGCGCCACTTCAGCCGCTACTGGGAGCTGTGGGTGCTCAGCGCGCCGGCCCTCATCTTCGTGGCGGTCTTCGCTTACGTGCCGATGTGGGGTATCCAGCTCGCCTTCCGCAAGTTCGACCCGGACAAGGGCCTGACCGGCGGCGACTGGGTGGGCTTCTACTACTTCAAGCAGTTCTTCCACTCCCCGCTGTTCGGCGAAATCATGGGCAACACGATCCGCATCAGCCTGTGGACCCTGGTGATGGGCTTCATCTTCCCGATCATCCTCGCCCTGCTGATCAACCAGATCCATTCCAGCAAGGTCAAGGGTTTCGTCCAGACCGTCACCTACATGCCGCACTTCATCTCCATCGTGGTCATCGTCTCGATGCTCAACATCTTCTTGACCCCGGGAAGCGGCATCATCGGCCGTTTCCTCGGTCCGGAAAGCGTGATGGGCAACCCGAAGGCGATCACCTCGGTCTACTGGATCTCCGAAGTCTGGCAGCACTGCGGATGGAACTCCATCATCTACCTGGCCGCCCTCGCCGGCGTGGACACCTCCCTGTACGAAGCCGCGAAGATCGACGGCGCCGGCCGCTGGCAGCTCATCCGCAACGTGGATATCCCCGCAATCATGCCGACCGCTTCAATCCTGCTGATCCTGAGCATGGGCAGTGTGCTCAACGTCGGCTTCGACAAGATCTTCCTGATGCAGAACTCGCTGAACCTGCCGGCCACCGAGGTCATCTCGACCTACACCTACAAGATCGGTATTCTCAACAGCCAGTTCTCGTATTCCACGGCCATCGGCCTGTTCAACACGGTCATCAACTTCATCTTCCTGATCACGGCGAACGCGATCTCCAAGAGAATCTCCGAAACCAGCATTTTCTAGGAGCCAACCATGTCAGCAGCAACAGCAGTGCCCGCACCAAAGACTTCGGGCGACGAAATCCCCTGGAACAAGCATCAGCGTCAGCATCTGACCCCTGGCGACTGGGTGGCAAGCATCATCATCTACGGGCTCATCGCCCTGGCGGTAATCGCCGTGATCTACCCGCTGTGGTTCGTCATCGTCGCGTCCTTCTCCGACCCGAACAAGGTCGCGGCCGGCGATGTCTTCCTCCTGCCGAAGGGCATCACCTTCGTGGGTTACGCCAAGGTCTTCGCCAACGCCCGCATCTGGCGCGGCTATCTGAACACCATCATCTACTCAGTAGTCGGTACGGCGGTGAACCTCGCCGTAACCATTCCTTGCGCGTTCGCGCTCTCCCGTAAGGAATTCAAGCCCCGCCGCGTGATTCTCTTCCTGTTCACCGTCACGATGTTCATCAGCGGCGGCCTGATCCCGAACTACTTGCTGTACAAGCAGCTCGGCCTGCTCAACTCGATGTGGGTGTTCATCCTCCCGGGCGCCGTCAGCGTGTACAACGTAATCGTGGCCCGCTCCTTCTTCGAGACCTCGATCCCTGAAGAACTGTTCGAAGCAGCCCAGCTTGACGGCGAAAGCTACCTCGGCTACTTCTTCAAGATCGTCATCCCGCTGAGCTCCGCGATTCTCGCCGTCATCGGCCTGTACTACTTCGTGGGCCACTGGAACGACTTCATGACAGGCTTGATCTTCATCACCGATGACGACAAGCAGCCGTTGCAGGTCGTACTCCAGCAGCTCCTGCTCGTCGCGCAAGGCACCGCAACCAACGTGGATGCCGCCGCCCAGCAGCAGGCCGCCGACCAGATCAAGTTCGGTATCATCATCGTCTCGACCCTGCCGCTCATGATCATCTATCCGTTCTTGCAGAAGTACTTCAACAAGGGCGTGATGCTCGGAGCGGTCAAGGGCTGAGGCCCGCACACTTGCCGGGGTGCCGTTATCCCCTTTGCGGCATCCCGGCGATTCTCTCACACCGCGGGTCCGGCAGACACACCGCCACCAATGCCGAAAACCCGCACCCGGCTTGACTTGAAGGAGAGTCATGTTACGCTCATTCGCCCTAGGATACGAACGCTTCTGCCGCGTCGTGCTCATGATTGCGGTCACCCACGTGACGTTCCTCGTCCACACCTTGATGGGTGTCGTCATCATCGGCCTGTTCCCCTCGATTTCCGCCACGTACACGACGTATCGCACCTGGCTGCTCAGCGAGGACCACAGCTGGAGCATCCGCGAAACCTGGACCGTTTTCCACCGCGCATGGAAGGACGACCTGGCCGGGGCGAACCGCTTCGGCTGGCCGCAAGCGCTGCTGTGGGCTCTGCTGATCTTCGACTACTGGGTGGTGAACTTCCATGACGCCGGCAAGCTCGGATACGCCAGCGCCGGTGTCCTGCTCATCGGCATCGTGTTCTACGGTCTGTTTTCGAGCCTGTCTTGGGCACTGAAAGCCAATTTCGACGAATCCGGATGGTGGATCACACGCATGACCTTGCAGATGGTCATCGCACGTCCGCTGTGCAGCCTGTGCCTGACCATCCTGTTCATCCTCACGGTATGCTCGTGGATGACATGGCCAGGCCTTATCCCGGCGTTCGGGGTAGCATTGCCCGTGTTCTTCGTCATGATGGTCGTCGGCAAGCTCGGCAAAGTCCCGGGCATGACCCGGCCGGAAAATGAAGGCGAAAGCACCAACGATGGTTCCCGTCTGCTCATGCAGGCGACCGGAACGGCAAACAAGTAAGGAGCACACATGGTATCCCTCAAAGATATCGCCAAACAGGCAGGTGTCTCCGTCTGCGCCGTCTCCCTCGTGCTCAACGGCAAGTACAAGAACCGCGTGAGCGACGCCACCGCGCAAATCATCCGTGACACGGCATCTTCGCTCAACTACGAGCCGAATATGCTGGCGCGTACGCTGAAGACCAACAAGTCGCACACCTTGGGTTTCGTCACTGACGAGATCATCACCACGCCTTTGGCAGTGCGCATCATGCTCGGCGCACAGGAAGCAGCCCGCAAGCTCGGCTACATCCTGATCACCATGAACACGAACAACGACAAGGCTCTGGAACGGCAGGAAATCGCTACACTCAAGCGATACCATGCCGACGGGTTCCTGTACGCGTTCATGTATCACCGTGTGGTGGACGTGCCGGCGACCTTGCGCTCCATGCCGACCATCGTGGTGGACGCCGAGGACGCGAAGCACGACCTGCCATCGATCTACCCTGACGAGTTCGGCATCGGATATGACGCGACCAACCGGCTCATCGCAGCAGGCTGCCGCCGGATTGCGTATTTCGGGTCCGAATCGGGAATCGTCGCCCAGCCCAAGCGTCTGGCAGGGTATCACAAGGCGTTGCAGGACGCCGGTTTGCAGGACGATCCGCAGCTGGTGGTCGGCGCGACCGAACATGTGAACGCCGATGAACGCGCACTCGAGCTGCTCAAAGGCCCCAAACCCGATGGGGTGTTCTGCTTCAACGACATCCGTGCCACGTCGATGTACGCCGCGGCGAACGACCTCGGGCTGACCATCGGCAAAGACGTCTCCATCGTCAGCGTCGACAACCTGCCCAATATCACCGACGTAATCCGCCCGGCACTGACGACTATCGAATTGCCTCATTACGAGATGGGATTCGAGGCGGTTCGTCAGCTCGTGTCGATGATCGAGCAGCGGGACATTCCGGATATCAAGCCCGACCAGATTTTTCGTTCAACGTTTGAAACCAAGGATACGTTCACGACAATCCGCGGGTCGATCATTGAGCGCAACTCCGTCCGCGGCGCGGCCTCAGAGCGTCAGTGACGGCAGTGCACAGCGCTGAACGGTGAGGGAACGGGAATCCAGGGTTTGCCGTCATACGGACGGTCCGCCCTGACTTCTCTCTCTCCCCCGGCGCTGTGATGCCCACCAACGATCACGGTACCGATCCGAATCGCGATCAACCACGGGCATGATCTGAGCGAGACGCCCCAACAAACTTTCCAACCAACAACCATCATTGCAAAGGAGCATCATGCTTCCCACAACCCAAACCACCAACGCGCACATCGCTACCGGCGACTACACACGCCTCGACCTGTTCGTCGAGCGCACGGACGATGGCGCCTCAGTCGCCCTGACCCGTTCCAGCAACGGGGACACCCTCGCGTTTGCCGCAATGCCGAAGCTTGAGGACCGTCATCACTTCCAGTTCGACGTGCCCTCCGACACAGATCTGGACATTCGCATCAATCAGGCCGTCTGCCGTTTCGGCTATCTGAGCGAAAGCGGCAATGATTTGGACAACGGCATCCAGTATGTCAATCTCGATCCCGATTTCGTCCAGTGGGACACTCTGCCGGACACGGAAAGCATCTACCGCCAGCCGGAACGCACGGCTTCCCATTTCGAGCCGATCGCGCACTGGATGAACGACCCGAACGGCCTGTGCGAGTTCAAGGGACGCTACCACCTGTTCTATCAGTTCAACCCGTACGGATGGGGCTGGGACTGCATGCACTGGGGTCATGCGGTCAGCCGTGACCTGGTGCATTGGACCCACCTGCCAATCGCGCTGGAACCGCAGCCCGAGTTCGCCACCGACCATACGCTGACCGGCGGCGCATTCTCCGGCTCGGCCATCCCAGTCGATCAGGATGGCTATCCGTGCAACGGCGAGAACGCCGACGCCATCCGCTTCATGCTCACCCGCCACACCGAAACGCGCGGGGATGAACACTCCGTCGAGGAATACCAGACTACCTGTCTGAGCCACGACGGCATCCACTTCGAGGTGGAGACCCCGTGCATCACACGCCCCACCCCGAGTATGGGACTTGATTTCCGCGACCCGAAAATTGAAACCAACCTGCCCATCCATGAGGCGGATGGGGGACGCGCCTGGATTGTGACCGCCACCAACCTGCCGGTCGATGAATTCCACAAGGACGCCCCCGCCGGCATCAGTCGCGACACCACGAACGGCTGGTTCGCCACCTACCCGATGGGCAAGCCTGCGGAGGCTGCCGCCAATGAGGCGACCGTCCCCGCCATCGCGCTGTTCTCCACGAAACTGCCGGTACAACGCACCTCCGTGTGGCGGTACGACGGCCCTGTTCTCGCCGATTTCGGCCATCAGATTGCACGCACTTACGAATGCCCGGATCTGTTCGCACTCGACGGCTCCACGGTGGCATGCGGGGCAATCATGCACTACCGCGACAAGCAAGGGCGTTTCCAGCCGGTGCGCTGGTACGTGGGCGACCTGCACGATGAAGGCGAAGGCCCGCGTCTCGAGGTCAAGTCCAGCGACTGGTGCGATTTCGGGCTTGGTTACTATGCGACGCAGAGCTTCCGTGACGATCAGGACCGCCGAATCGTCTTCGGGTGGATCGTCGACCATGCCGGCGTGCGCCGTGAAGGCCCCTGCCGCGCCAACGGCATCATGTCGCTGCCGCGTGAACTCCACGTGGCTGACGGCCGCTTGACGGGCAAGCCCATCAAGGAAGTCTATGACAATGTCATCGGCGCTCCGGTAGCGGTCAGCACCGCTGCCGGAGCCACGCCGGATTCCCGCCTGTGGTCCGCCACCAGCCCCGATGACACGTATTACGCCAATATCACGCTTGACGACGACGCTGATTTCACGCTGACCATCGCTCGCAACCCCGGCATTGACGGAGCTGAAGATGACAGCCTGCGTCTGGTGCGCGAGAACGGCGTGACCCGGCTGGTCACCCGCGGCCAGGGCGGATTCGACAAGAACGACTATGACAGCGGCATCCAGCAGGTGCGACATGTCGAAGTGTTCTTCGACCATCAGGTCGCCGAGGTGTTTCTCAATGACGGCCAAGCGGCAGGCACCATGCTGTTCCAGGCCGCCGACCCGCAGGTGAGCATGTCCCTTGAGGCTCGCGGTGGTGTGGACCGTTGCGAGGTGAATGCGCTCAACACCATCTGGTGATCCAACAGCTAGACCCTATTTCGTCTTGTGTCGACGCTGACATCGCTCTCAGCGTCGACACAAGACGGAAATTGGCGCGATTCAGGCCGCACTCGTCGCTACTGCGAATCGGCACGGATCGGCGGCTAGTCGCGCTTCTTGCCCGTCGCCGAGGTATTGCCCGCCGCCTCGTCAACCTCTTCCTCGACGGTCTCCTCAAGCTCCGCACGTTCCAGACCGGACATCGGGTACAGGAAAATCGGCAGCATCATGAGGCACCCGACCAGATAGAACAGGTCCGGCAGCGAGAACAAACGGAAGAAGGTCAGGCTGTTCGGCAGCAGAATGCCGGCGACCACTACGGCCATGCCGATCGGCGGCAAGGTCGACCAGACGGTCGGATTCGGGGCGTTATCCGCGCTCTTGCGTTTCACCGATTCGCGGTAGACGGGGATGATGAACATGAGCCCGCCGGCGATGGTAAGCACGTCGGTAAGCTTGAGCGTACCGAACAAGACGATTGGACGGGTCTGGAACAGCACGAACGCGACGAACATGACCAGCAGGCCGATGACGGATACCACGGTTGACTTCTTCATGGCGAACCTCCTTGCGATGGCGTCCGGTTCGTCAGTGAACCGGACGTTGCGATATCTTCCAGTGTAGTCGCACCTGCTGGGAACGCCGGCAGCGACGTACACCGTTTCAGAACAGGTCGCCTTGGGCGAACTCGTCCTCCTCCTGCTGCAATGCCGCACGGCTGAACGCATCCTCGCCATGCTCGGCAAGGTCATGCTCGGCCATGTGCGAGCGCTCGCGCAGGATGCCGTCCAGTCTGACAGCTTCAGGCGAAACAAGGAACGCGCGTTCATTGATGCCGTCTAGGTATAGCCCGTCCATGGATTCGACGCGGGAGAGCGCCACGTATCCCATGCCTGGGGCGAAGGTGCGGCGCAGGTCCATGCGGGCTCGGTCGAGGGTCATGCCTTGCGATTTGTGGATGGTGATCGCCCACGCACAACGTAATGGGACTTGTTTGACGGATGCGAGCACGGTTTCCCCGTCCATCATCTCCCATGCCGCAGGTTGCATGATGACGGTGTGTCCGTTTTCGAAGTCGACCATGGGGTATTCACCTTCTCGGGTGGACACGAAATCCACCACGGTGCCAAGCGACCCGTTGACGTACTGCTGGTTGGTGTCATTACGTAGGGCCATGACCGCGGCACCGACTTTAAGACTGAGCATTTCAGGCGCGAGCATGGTGCTTTTGAGACGTTTGATGAGAGACACTTGTCCTGACGATTCGGCTTCAAATCCATGCTCCGGCTCGTTGATTTGGGCGAGTTTGCTGTCGTTCAACGCGTCGGCTTGCCGGTTGTTGGGATACAGGCTGATGGCGACATCGTCCTCGGCCGGCTCCACGCCGATCCGGGTGTCGAGCGCCTGACGGTCGGTGTCGGTGACGGTTCCTTGCCGAATATCGGTGAGCACGTCAAGCAGTTGGCCGGCGTCTTGGCGATGCTGTTCGGTCAGGTAGCATACGACGGGATTGAGTTCGGGCCAGACTAGGGATTCGGTGACGAATCCGTTCGGGTTGCGTCCGGCTTTCGCGTACCGCTCGCGCATGGCGACCAGTTCGGGCGGCGGAGCGACAAGCTCACGGTCACGCCGGGTGTTGGACACTGGGGGCAGTTGGAACAGGTCGCCGGACATGACCACCTGCAGCCCGCCGAACGGTTCCGGATTGCGCCGGACAGCACGGCATGCCTGGTCGACCATGTCGAACAGCCAGGCGTGCATCATGGAGATTTCGTCGATGACGAGGATATCGGTGGCACGGATGCGTTTGCCGCGTCGCGTTTTGATTTGTTTGAGCAGCGTATCGGTCATGACTTGTGCGACACCGACACCGCTCCACGAGTGGATGGTCTGCCCGTTCAGATGCGTCGCCGCGATACCGGTGGACGCGGTGACCGCGACGGACGCCCCACGCTGCCTTGCTTGCTTGACGAATTGGTTGAGCACATAGGTTTTGCCTGCCCCCGGGGCGCCGGTGAGGAACGCGTTGGCTCCCGCGTTGAGGATTCGTAGCGCGTCAGTTTGCCGCATGGGATGGCCTTTCCTGTCGCTCCCGGGCTGCAAGCATCGTTTCGATGACGTGTAGGACGCCGTGGTCCGTGTTTGCGGGGGCGATGAATCGTGCCTCCTGAAGCAGATCAGGGTAAGCGTTGGCCATCGCGAAGGACCACTCCCCTGCCCCAAGCATTTGCAAGTCGTTGAGATAATCGCCGAACACCATGGTCTGCGCGGGTGTGATGCCCAACTGCTCTTGCAACGCGACCACCCCACGACGCTTGTCGGTGTGCGCATCCATGATATCCACCCAATGTGCCCCGGAAACGACCACCTGATACCGGTCGCGCAGCGGGGCGAACAACGTGTCGGCGGGCACCCGGACATCGCCGAAATCGAATACCGCCACCTTGAGAATCCGGTCGGCGTGCGGCCCCATCACCGCTTCATGCAGGTCATCAAGGAAAGCGAGACGGTGGTAATACTTGCGGCATTCGGCCACGAAGGGTGTGTCCTTGCGATTGATGTACGCACTGCGCTCCCCGCACACCACCATACCGACGTCATGGCCATGAGGCAGGCTGGCGCCGGCAAGCAGGTCGATCATCCGCGCCACCGCATCCGCAGGAAGCGCGGTCACGCTGGCTATGCGCCCCCGGGCGACCACAAGATTGCCGTTTTCCGCGATGAACGACCCGGAGGGCATGGCGTCGCCGAACATGTCACGCAGTGTGAAGATCTGCCGTCCGCTCGCTGGCACGAACTCGATGCCGGCGCGTTGCATGCGTTCCAGCAGAGGCCAGAATCCCTTAGGAATCTGGCTGTCGCCGTCAAGCAACGTGCCATCCATATCGGCGACAACCATCGCGATATCACCGGGCAGCGACGTCGAGGGGGTCCATGGCGTGGCACTCATGCTTGGTCCTTTCAACAAATCGTTGGATCGACGTGGAGTCGGCGGGCGGCTCCACCGTTACTCGAGCGCGTTGCCGTTCTTCTCATACGTGCGCAGCAGACTGGTCGCCTCGATGTGGCGGGCGCCAGCCTTAGCCGCCTCGGCATCCGGGCCTGGGGCCGGGACGAAGAGCAGATCGCGGTAGTAGCGCAGCTCGTCAATGGATTCGATGATATCGGCGAGCGCACGGTGGCCGCCGTTCTTCGCCGGACGGTTGCGGTAGACGTCCGGATACCAGCGGCGGGCGAGCTCCTTGATGGTGCTCACGTCGATGACCCGGTAGTGCAGGTGCTCCATGAGACCGGGCATGTAGCGGTCGAGGAATTTCTTGTCGGAACCAACGGAATTGCCGGCAAGCAGCGGCTTGACCCCGTCTGGGGTGAACCGCGCGACATACTCGGTCACCTTGCGTTCGGCTTCCTCGAGGCTCAGCCCGTGCTCCCATTCGTTGATCAGGCCGGAGCGGGTGTGCATGGCGCGCACGAAATCGTTCATGTGGGCGACGGCCGCGTCGGATGGTTTGATGACGTAGTCCACGCCCTCGTCGAGCACGTTGAGGGCGAAATCGGTGGGGACAACGGACACTTCGCACAGCTCGTCGTGGAAGATATCCAGTCCGGTCATCTCGCAATCAATCCAGATCATGCGCGAATCTTGCGCGGTATAGGTCTCTGCGTCATGTGCGTCTACCATGGTGCCTCTTTCCTCACGTATCAACGATCTGTCCGACTTCGGCGGCATGCGAACCCCCCCGCGGACCGGACCTCTCAGGTTACCGCGGGGGTGGGAGAAGCATCGCGTCTCAGATCTGCGAACGTTCCTCGGCGGCTTGAATTTCTGCTGCAACCAGATCGTCATCGACCTTGCGGTCGGCGGGATCGTCGAGATAGTGGTCGAATTCGTACAGCACCGAATCTTCGGGAGCCGGGGTGAGCAGCGAGACGACGACGATGAGCAACAGCGAGACGATGAATGCTGGCAGCAGCTCGTAGATGGCGAAGACACCACCGAGCGGTTTGATGAGATTGTGCCAGATGAGCACCGTGGCCGTGCCGCCGAGCATGCCGGCGATGGCACCATACTTGTTCGTGCGACGCCAGTACAGGGACAGGAGCATCAGCGGGCCGAAGGACGCGCCGAGCCCCGCCCACGCGTAGGAAACGACCTGGAAAATCGAGGAATTTTGGTCGAAGGCCACGAAAATGCCAAACAGGAACATGACCAGCAGCGTGGTGCGCGCCACCATCATCACCTGCTTGTCGGTGGCCTTGCGGTTGATGACACCTCGGTAGATGTTCTCGCCCACCGCGCTCGCGCCGATAATCAGGTACGACGAGGAGGAGCTCATGGATGCGGCGAAGATGCCGGAGACGACGATGCCGCACAGGAAGCTCGGCAGCAGCGCCTGGGCGATGACGATGAAGACGTTCTCGGCGGCAGCCTGCGTGCCGAACTGGGTGGGCATCATCGCGCGTCCCGCCAGACCGATGCACACGCCACATGCGAGCGAGATCACGCACCATGTGGTGGCGATGATTCGGGATTTGCGGATCTCCTCGGAGCTGCGGATCGACAGGAAACGCACCAGCACCTGTGGCATGCCGAAGTATCCTAGGCCCCAGGCGAGCATGGAGATGATAGTGATGATGCCGTAATCGGTGGGCGCGCCGAAGACCGCCTTACCGTCGCGTACGATCTGCTCGCCCATGGAGTTGAGCACCGGGGTGGCCAGGTGCGTGCCGTCAAGGAAGCCCGGAATGCCGCGCAGGAAGGTGACGGTGTTGTCCACGCCGCCGACCGAGACGATTGAGCCGATGAACACGACGGCGAGCGCGAAGAACATGAGCATGCCCTGGATGAAGTCGGTGACGACCACGGACAGGTAGCCGCCGATCAGCGTGTAGGCGAACACGACAGCCGCGCCGACGACCATCGTCAGATGGTAATCCCAGCCGAACAGGGTGGAGAACAGCTTGCCGACCGTCACGAAGCAGCTGCCCACGTACACGCAGAAGAAGATGAGGATGATCAGCGCTGCGATGGTGGAGATGACATTCTTCTTGTCATGGAAGCGCTTGGAGAAGAAATCCGGCACGGTGATGGCGTCGCCCGCAACCACCGAATATCGCCGCAGACGCCGGGCCACCAGCCGCCAGTTGAGATATGTGCCGATTGCCAAGCCGATCGCCGTCCACATGGCGTCTGCGGCGCCGGTGAAGTAGGCGAGGCCCGGCAGGCCCATGAGCAGCCAGCCGCTCATGTCGGAAGCTTCGGCGCTCAGGGCCGTCAGCCATGGGCCGACCCCGCGACCGCCGGCGAAATACTGTTTCGCCGAGGAGTTCGAACGTTTCGAATAGGCGAATCCGATGGACAGCATGGCGATGAAATACAACACCATGGCGAGCAATACCCAGAAGTCTTTGGTGACCATACCCTTCTTCTCTCAATCATGACGACGGCGTGCGCGGCCTATCCGTGGGATGGACGGACGCCTTTCGCTGGTCTCTTTCGTTGGTCTCAGTACAAGAAGGCGGCCGCTCTGATGCGCATGGCAACAGGGCGGCCGCCTTGCAATCCGGCAGCAATCCGCGGAATCACGCCCGCGGGGCTGTCAGGACATCAGTTGTTGTGGAAGCCGGAGTAGTTCGGCGCTTCCGCGGTCATGACGATGTCGTGCGGATGAGATTCACGCAAGCCAGCGTCGGTGATGCGGATGAAGCGGCCACGCTCCTGCAGTTCCTTGATGTTGTGCGCGCCGACGTAGAACATCGACTGGTGCAGGCCGCCGATCAGCTGGTAGAGCACTGCGTTGAGCGGTCCGCGGTACGGGACTTCGCCTTCGACGCCTTCCGGCACGACCTTGTCGTTGCTGGTGACATCGGCCTGGAAGTAGCGATCCTTGGAGTAGGACTTCTTGCCGCGCGGGGCCATGGCGCCCAGCGAGCCCATGCCGCGATACAGCTTGTACTGCTTACCATGCAGCAGGACCTTCTCGCCCGGGGCTTCCTCGCAGCCTGCGAGCACGCCGCCAAGCATGACGGTGCTCGCGCCGGCGACCAGCGCCTTGGCGATATCGCCGGAATAGTGGATGCCACCGTCGGCGATGCACGGGACGCCCGCGGCCTTGCACGCCTGGGCGGCCTCATAGACAGCCGTCAGCTGCGGGACGCCGACACCGGCGACCACGCGGGTGGTGCAGATGGAGCCCGGGCCGACACCGACCTTGACCGCGTCCGCGCCGGCGTCAATCATGGCCTGTGCGCCTTCACGGGTGGCGATGTTGCCGCCGATGATCTGCACGCCGTTGAACGCCTTGTCGGCCTTGAGGCGACGAATCATGTCGAGTGCCAGACGGGCTTCGCCGTTGGCGGTGTCCACGACGAGCACGTCGACACCGGCTTCCATCAGCGCGGAGGCACGCTGCCAAGCGTCACCGAAGAAGCCGATGCCGGCAGCCACACGCAGACGGCCCTGGTCGTCCTTCGTGGCATCCGGATACTGCTCGGTCTTCACGAAGTCCTTGACGGTGATCAGACCGGTCAGATGGCCCTCGTTGTCCACGAGCGGCAGCTTCTCGACCTTGTACTTGGCGAGCAGATGATGCGCGTCTTCCTTGGAAATGTTGGACGGACCGGTGATCAGGTGATCCTTGGTCATCACGTCCTTGACTTCGAGACGGTCATAATCCTCGGAGGGAATGAACCGCATATCACGGTTGGTGATGATGCCGACGAGCTTGTTGTCCTTGTCCACGACCGGCAGGCCGGAAATGTGGAACTTACCGCACAGCTTGTCAAGATCGGCGAGCGAGACTTCCGGGTTCACAGTCAACGGGTCGGTGATCATGCCGGATTCGCTGCGCTTGACGATATCGACCTGAGCGGCCTGGTCGTCGATGGACAGGTTACGGTGAAGCACACCGATGCCACCGTTACGCGCCATGGCGATAGCCATGTCGGATTCGGTGACGGTATCCATGGCCGCGGAAATCGCCGGGGTCTTCATGGTGATCTCACGAGTGAGATGGGTGGTGGTATCGACTTCGGACGGAATCACATCCGTCGCGTTCGGAAGCAGGAGCACATCGTCATACGCGAGGCCGAGCTTGGCGAAAATAGGAGGGACAGGAGCATATGCTTGCGCTTGCGTATCAAAATTTGAAGCCATAACCACACTATAAGGTCGTGACCTGACTTGCGACACGCGAGCATAGCCATATGAGACCAAGCCAAATCACCCCCACGCCACCATCGGCAACACGAGATACGGGAAAGCCGCGGAATTATGCGCGTTTCGCGGTGTGTTGCACTGGGGGTGCCGGAGGTTCAGATATCGGACGCTCCGCAACAACATCCTGATGATCCGTCACGTGCGAAGAGTCGGAGGCGACAACACTGTCATCTTGGTCTTCCACACGAATACCGCCCTGCGCGGGACTGACATGTTGCGCGGCATGATGCTTGTCGTACGCCGCATCCTCCTCCATAATCTCAGGGATACGATGACGCAGGTACGGCAGCATGGTAAGCACAGTCAACACCGCCGCAGCACACAGGAAACCAATGACGACATACCGCACATCGAAGAACAGGATCATAATCGACCCGAAAGAGATAAGCGCCGCCCACCCCCACAAAATCAAGACCGCTCCTTGGACGGAATGGCCGATTTTCAGCATCCGGTGGTGCAAATGCATACGGTCAGGGTGCATCGGCGACTGTCCCTTGCTCAAGCGTCGGACAATCGCCAAACACATGTCGAGCACCGGCAGGAACAGCACGAGAATCGGCAGCAAAATCGGCATGAATACCGGCACATACACGCTCGTATGAATCGAAGCGGGATCAAGATGGCCGGTCATGACAATAGACGCGCACGTAATAAGATACCCGAGCAGCATCGACCCGGAATCCCCCATGAACAGTTTCGCCGGATGCCAGTTATGCAACAGGAAACCCACACAAATACCAACCAACGCCACGTCGATCAGCGTGGCCATAGACGCATAACTCGGCGAAGAACGGGCAAGCACATACGAATACAAACCAAACGCGATACCGCCGATAGCGACGATACCGGCGGCAAGCCCGTCCAAACCGTCGACGAAATTCACGGCGTTGATCGACGCGACAATCAAAAACGCGGTAATCGCCATAGACAACGTCGGCGAAGCCGTCACCAGCGATCCCAACGGCAGTGAAATAATCTGCAAGCCGCCCCAGGCCACGAATACGGAAATCAATAGCTGGCCCGCCAGTTTCAGCATCCAGTCAAGATCCCACAAATCATCGGCCATACCCAGCAGGCAAATCATCACGGCGCCGGCCAACACCACCCAAGCCTGCTGATTGGCGGTAAACAAGCCGGAAATAAACGGAATATGGCTGGCGAACAGCATAGCGACCACGAAGCCGACCAGCATGCCGAGGCCGCCCATACGCGGAGTAGGGATGGTGTGCACGTCACGCGCACGCACCTTGCCGACCGCCCCGATACGGATAGCAAGATGACGGATCAGCGGAGTAACCAGCCACGTGGCACCACCGGCGACCGCGGCAATGAACAGGTATACCCTCATGCGCCAAGTCCCCCGCCGTTGATATGCAATGCCTCGCGAACAGCAGCTTGCGGGATCACTCCCTCACGCAGAATACTGATGCCGTCACGCTCCGTTGGATCAGCGGCAACCACCGTGCTGGCGACATGCCCTTGGGTCGGGCCGCCGTCAAGATACAAATCCACCTGATCGCCGAACGCGGCGACAGCTTCGTCGATACTCTGGGCGCTCTCATCGCCGGAACGGTTCGCGCTGGATGCCGCAACAGGCCCTGTCTCGCGCAAAATACGCAGCGTCAGCACGGAGTTGGGCACACGGATGCCTTGCGTCGCACGACCATCGGATTCACGGCGAATCGTCTTCAACCGGCAATCATCCTGGGCGATGGCGATCGGCGAGAACGCCCCGGGCAGGAACGCGGCCGCCAAACGGTTCAACGGCGCCGGAAGATACAATCCCAAATCATCCAATGCGTCAACATCAGCCATGATGACCTGCAATGCCTTATATCGCGGCCGCTGCTTCAACGCGTAAATACGGTCGATGGCCTGCTGGTTGAACGGGTCACAGGCAATACCGTAAACCGTATCCGTAGGGATGACGACAACACCCCCCCTGCTTGATGATTCGCGCCGCCCGCGCGATGGACTCCTCGTTGACCGTACAAACCTCGCCCATAACACCTCCGATTGTTCCGTCACTATTGCACCATCGTGTCCAGACGTGTCTGACGCGACCGACCGCAATCATAGCGGTCATGCCGTTTACTTCACAGCGAACAGATAGCGTGGACGCGACGTGTAATCCGCACCGGTGCGCGCCTGCGAAAAACCGTTCGCCAACGCGTACGTGAGCAGACGGTCGGCCTGCGTGATGTCATGCTCAAGCACCAATACGCCGCCATCACGCAACAAGGCGAAAGCGCGACGAATAATACGCTCCGGAATCAGCGTGCCGTCAGCGGAACCGCCATACAACGCGGCTTGCGGATCATAGTCACGCACTTCAGGCTGGGTCGGCGGCTGGGACATCGGCACGTACGGCGGATTCGTGACCACCAAATCGATGGAACCGTTCAATGCCGCGAGCGTTGTGGTATCCGTGGCATCCCCCGCCTCGAGATGATAGTTGTAGCCTGCCGCCGGATCCTTGTCCGCCACACGTTTGGCATTGCGTTTCGTCCATTCAAGCGTCTGCGGGAACTTTTCCACCGCCCATACTTCAGCCCCACGCACTTCGGTGACAATGGACAAGCCAATAGCGCCACTGCCCGCACACAAATCCACGACCTTCGGGGTGTACAGGCCTTCACGTGTCAGCCAGTCGATACCAGCTTGCACCACGATTTCGGTTTCCTGCCGGGGAATGAACACGCCCGGCCCGACTTGCACATCAAGATAGCGGAAAGGAACATGGCCGACAATATACTGCAACGGTTCACGCGAAGCACGACGGCCCATCATCGAACGAAACACGGCAAGCTGCTCGTCAGTGACATCGATACTGTCACTCATTACCAAAGCTTTATCGATATCGCGAGGGCTGATACCACAAGCTTCAGCGAACAGCAGACGGGCATCATACCGGGCGGTTTCGATACCCGCGTCCTTAAGCCTCCCGGTCGCTTCGGCCAGCATGTGTCTGAGTGATTCAATGCCCATGCGCGATAAAACTCCCTTCCGGTATATGTGTTCCGTGCCGCCGATGTTGTACGTCTGCGAATGCCTGCCGGTCCGGCAGCAACCGTTGACGCTGCTGCCGAAAGCAGCTTACCGGTCAGGACGCGTCAGCACTATGAAGCTTCTGCTGTTCGAGACGCGCCGCCTCATCCGCCTGGATGTCGCTGTCAATCACCGCTTGCAAGTCGCCGTCCAGCACCTGGTCAAGGTTGTACGCCTTGTAATTCGTACGATGGTCGACAATACGGTTTTCCGGGAAATTATAGGTGCGGATGCGTTCGGAACGATCCAGCGAACGGACCTGGGAATGGCGCATATCCGCCGCCTCCGCCGCCTCCTGCTCATGCTTCATGGCCAGCAGGCGGGATTTCAGCACGCGCAACGCGGATTGACGGTTCTGGATCTGCGACTTCTCATCCTGCATGCTCACCACGATGCCGGTGGGAATGTGGGTCATGCGCACCGCGGAATACGTGGTGTTCACGGACTGGCCGCCGGGACCGGAGCTCATGAAGATGTCAATCTTCAAGTCTTTCGGATCGATCTCGATCTCGTCATCGTCGTCATCGGCTTCCGGGAAGACGATGACGCCGGCGGCCGACGTCTGGATGCGCCCCTGCGATTCAGTGACAGGGATGCGCTGCACGCGATGCACGCCGCCCTCGTATTTGAGGCTCGCCCACACGCCGTCCTCCGGGGCGGGCGTGCCTTTCGCACGGATGGCGAGCTGGACGTCCTTGACACCGCCAAGCTCAGTGGTGTTCTCGCTTTGAATGGTGGTGGACCAGCCGCGTTTTTCCGCGTACCGCAAGTACATGCGCAGCAGGTCGCCGGCGAACAGTGCAGCCTCCTCGCCGCCGGTACCGGCCTTGATTTCCATGATCACATCACGGGCGTCATCCGGGTCGCGTGGGATCAGCGCGGTGCGCAACGCCTCCTCGGCCTTCGGCAGCTCAGCCTCAAGCCGCTTGGCCTCAGCGGCGAAATCCTCATCCTCCGAGGCCATCTCTCTGGCAGCCTCAAGATCGTCACTGATCTGACGGTACTTGGTGTACGCGGCAACGATCGAGCCGAGTTCAGCATGGCGGCGACCAAGCTTACGGATTTTGTCAGGGTCGGACGCGACCTCAGGCTGCGCCATCTGCCGTTCGATGTCGTGATATTCCTCCACTGCGGTTTTCGCCGCGGGGAACTGATCCTGTGGATCCTGTGCCATAACTATTCCTCGTTACCGTTATACGTGTTCGCGCGGGTTCCAACCGTCCCGGCCAAGCCCTGTGCCATAAGCGCCACGACGACGGTCAGCCGCGCATCGGTGACCACGCTTCATCTTGCTCAACTTCACTATCATATAGTCACGCTTAGCCAAGGTGCGTATTCGCGCGGTTGTGACCGAGACTGCGGGATGCCAGTCAGGTGCCGTGCGACTGAAGCATCGCACCGCACGGCGATACCGCCGGCAACCGGGAAGAACTCGCTGATATCTCGCAGGTGTGCGACTGAATCGATGCATAGCACGGTGATACCCTGCATGAACAGCAAGAATCCTCCGACATCCCGGTGTCGTGTGACCGAACCGTCACACCGCGGCGAGATACCTCACGGCATGCGACGGCAAGCCGCCATTGCCGCGAAACGCCGGAAAAACAACAACGCCAGTCCGAAGACTGGCGTTGATAGAAGCCTTACTTGCTGCGCTTGCCGTAACGCTTCTCGAAACGAGCCACGCGGCCGCCGGTATCCAGAATCTTCTGCTTACCGGTGTAGAACGGGTGGCAGTTCGAGCACACGTCAACCGTCATATGATCGCCAGGGGCGGTGGTACGGGTGACAAACGTGTTGCCGCACGAGCAGGTGACCTGCACGGCATGATAATCGGGATGAATGCCCTGCTTCATGGTATGTCTCCTATGGAATTCGGGGGACCCGGGTCGCCAGCCCCTATGGCGGGCGTGAACCGGAACCTTGAGTATTGTACGCGCCACAGGCGACGACACGCCAAACATGCCGTCGGCTTAACCGCCGAAACCACAAGAAAAGTGGGGCCTCACGGGCTTGAACCGTGGACCAGCGGATTATGAGTCCGATGCTCTAACCGACTGAGCTAAGGCCCCACGTTGGAGCAAACCAACTTATCCAATATAGCAAATCCCCTGACCGCACGCGCCGCATCCGGAGCTCCGAGAAACAGATGCGGATATTGCGCGGATTGCTTGGGATCCCCAAATCACAGGATTTGATATCGTGCGATCAGCCGGTCGCCCCAACAACAGGCTGATCAGTCCGCCAGACCGCGAATAGCACGCCCCGAAGCGAACCGGTCAAGCGCGCCGGTACGCGCGATAGCCAAATACAGGAACCAGCTCATAATACCGGCGAACACCACGCCGCCAACCACTTCACTGATCAGATGGACAATGCCGCGCGGGCTCAACAACGCGACACCCTGATACCTGAAGAACAGCAGATAGAAACCGTATTCAAGCGCCACGCACAATCCAGAAGCGATACTCAGCGGCAGATTGTACTTGCGGTACCGTGCCAGCGCGAACGGAATCTCCGCGAATACGCCTTGCAGTGCGGCGGAAATAAACACGAAACTGAACGCGAAACTATTGCCGAACACCATCTCGGCGACCGCGCCCACCAAATTCACATACACGGCGGCGCCAGGCTTGCGGATAATCAGCAATGCGAGAGGGCCGGAGAAATACCAGAACGCGTGCAGCACGCTCGCGATACCCGGCAGCAGTGCGCCCAGCACCGGCGAAATCGCCTGATACGCGAAGTTGAATCCCCAGAACACAAGCCCGCATGCGACGCCGAGCGCGGCGCCGACGGCGATATCAGCGGTAGTCCAGCGTAACGTTGCCGGCCGTACAGAAAGCGCGGTGCCATTACTTTGAGAAGATGGATATGTGGATTTGGCCAGATCGGCCTGATTGCGAGCAGAGTTGCCCATGGGATTCTCCTGTCCCTCATGGCCGCACACAGTATTGTCTCGGAACTCGGACGTTCCTTGACCTGTGCGACTCGGGCGGGAACGCCACAAGCCATGGTATCAGCGAACATGCGCGACGCGCAGGACAAACTCTGGTGATTCCCAAGCAAAGATATAGATTGAGCTGATACCACGCCATCAGACCTCTATGGACAAGCCCTGAGGCGCTTCCATCGTGTTCAGCCGATCATGCCTGCGCCGGCGGATCCGGTAACTCAGCGATGAACATCTTCATCGCATTATCGGCGATGAGAAAAAGAATCGTGCCCGGAACGCGATTCGAACGCGCGACACCCGCTTTAGGAGAGCGGTGCTCTATCCACTGAGCTACCCGGGCAACAGATGATATTGTACACACATCCATCCACTTGCCACGCGCGAAAGTCGTCGACCGGCGGCGGAGAGTCCGCGCCCACACAATCCGCCACCGATACTCTTCGTATGGAAAAGATACCGGGGGCCGGGGCGAGACCGAAACCAACATGCCGAACGCGGAACATTGATATTCTGCCAATCTACGAGTCACATACCATCGGGGATGCCGGTGTGGCGGGCGCAGAACGCTCCACACCGGCAATTTCGGCACTCGAAATCGCTGGTGTGTCCGATTCAGCGCGAGCGATACCGACAGCGCCTGCCTCCAGCACTCCTATAGTGGGAATCATGATCGATCATATGACCCTGCATGTCAGCGACGTCGAGCGTTCCATCGCGTTTTACACGAAAGCGCTCGCACCGCTCGGCTATATTCCCAAAGCCCATCACGAGCCGACCATCGGTTTCGGGGTGGATGACGGCACACCGCACAGCGACTTCTACGTCTCCCCCGCGCAGCCCGGCACCACTCCCGCACCCACGCATATCGCATTCCGTGCGGACAGCGAGAACGCCGTCGAAGCGTTTTACGATGCGGCGCTTGCCGCCGGCGGACGCGACAACGGCGCTCCCGGACCGCGCGCCTATCATCGCGGATATTACGCGGCGTTTGTGTTCGACCCGGACGGCAACAATATCGAAGCCGTCGTTGATTGGTCGCATGCACAAACGTCATCCAGCAATGCGGATTGAACACACCGAACAGCAGGACACGAGTCCACGCCCACCAGCCCAACGTCGCATCATTCGGCGTACAATCCCCAATCACAACACACAATCCGACACGAAATCCGCAAAGGACATGGCATGAAAACCACCATACTGCTGTTTCACCCGAATCTGGAAACCTCTCGTGTGAACAAGGAGCTCGCACAAGCCGTACTCAACGATCCCAACCATGACGTGACCGTACGCGACGAATACGCCGCATATCCTGACGGCCGTATTGATGTCCCCACCGAACAGCGTCTGGTCGAAGACACGGACCGTATCGTCCTGCAGTTCCCCTTCTACTGGTACAGCTCCCCTTCCCTGCTCAAACTGTGGGAAGACAAGGTGCTTGAATACGGTTGGGCGTACGGCTCGACTGGACATGCTTTGGAAGGCAAGGAAATCATGCTCGCCGTGTCTGCCGGCAGCGGCGAAGCGGATTATCAGCATGACGGTTCGCACCACGCGACCATGGACGAGTTGCTCAAACCGTTCGAAACGATGGTCGACTATGTGGGGGCGCGTTATCTGCCGCCGTTCATCGTGTACGGTGTTGGCGCCGGCATTGACGACGACACGCTCGCCGCGACCGCACGACGCTACGCGCAGGTGATCAACGAGCCGGCCAAATAGGCTTCTGCCAAGCCCCGCCGACGAATCAAGGATGGATGGCTGTGAACATCCGCATCGACAATCTTCCCGGTCCGAACGAATTCGAACGGCAATGCATCCGCCGCATTCTGCAACGGTACAATCTCGCCCATTTCGAGACGACAGACGAACGTGATTTCACTATCGTCGCCAGGGATGACGAGCTGCCTGCCGGCGGACCGCTGCCGCTCGAGCCCGAGACCGCGGAGGACGGGCTTTTCGGCTATGCCGGCGATGGCAACCGTAGCGGGCATACCGATGATGACGGCGACGCCGGGACGCCGGACGCGGACGACTATGGGCTTGGGCGAATCATCGGCGGCATCTACGGCACGATATTCGGGCAGTGGTTGGAAATCGACGTGCTCGCCATCGACCCGGCACACCGCCGCCAGCATCTCGGCGAACAGCTGCTCAAGCAGGCCGAGGACACCGCCAGGGCCCACGGGTGCCGCCACTGCCTGCTGTACACCTTCGGATTCCAAGGCAAGGATTATTATCCGCGATTCGGCTATCGCGAGGTCTTCCATATCGAGGGGTATCCGATTACAGGAACCGAACACTGGTTCGTCAAAGACCTGTAACCGGAACCATGCATGGTTCCAAGGCCACCGTTCAGCCGAACAGCGGGACGGCAGCCACGGAGCGCAGCATCGCACCAGCGTCAGCCGCAGCGTTTCACAGCGTCTTGAGGAACCGGCCGACGCGTGCGATGCCCTCGCTGATCGCCTCGCGGGAGGCCGCATACGACAAGCGCACATGGGTGTGCGCCGTCGCCGGACCAAAATCAGCGCCAGGAGTCAACGCGACATGCGCCTCACGCAACGCCCGCTCACAGAAGTCCCACGCGTCAAGTCCTGTGGACGACACGTTGAAATACGCGTAGAACGCACCATTCGGTTCAACTTCGACCGGTAGGCCGATACCGGCGAGCCCGTCGAGCGCCAAGCCGCGGCGCACCAGCAATTCTTGGCGACGGCGTTCGCACTCATCCAGCGTCTGCGGCGTGAAACAGGCCAGCGCGGCATGCTGGGTCGGGGTGTGTGCACACAGGAAGTAGTTCGTGGCGAGATCGTCCGCCTCGTGCAGAATTGCTTCCGGCAGTACAGCCCAGCCGAGACGCCAGCCGGTCATTCCCCAGTACTTCGAGAAACTACTGACCACGATGGCGTCCGAGTCGACGGACAGGACACTGCGCACATCGCTGCCGTCTGGTTCCGCGTCGGCCAGATCAAGATAGGTTTCGTCCACGATTCGCCAGGCGTTGCGCGCGCGGGCGGTGTCGCACACGCCCTGAAGCGCCTCGAAGGCGATGCTCGTGCCGGCGGGGTTCGACGGCGAAGTGACCATGACAGCACGGGTGCGTGGAGTCCAATACGCGTTGAGCAGGTCGGCGTTGAGATGGAAGCGGGTGGCGGCAGTTGTGGGTACGTCGATGATGTTGCCGCCGAAGGTGCGCACCAACTCGCGGTTGCACGGGTAGGACGGGTCGGCGCAGATCACATCGTCGCCTTCGTTGACGGTCAAGGCGAGGGCGAGCAGGAGGGCCGCGGAGCCGCCTTCGGTGATGACCACGCGCCTGGGATCGAGCTGGACGTGATGGCGCTGCTCGTAGAACCGTGCGATTGCCTCGCGCAGCTCGGGGATGCCGAGCGCCGCCGTATACGGGAGCGGACGCCCGTCGCACTGCTCGCGCATGGCATCGCGGACGGCTTGCGGGGCGCCGAAATCAGGTTCGCCGAGGCTGAGTTTGACGACATCGATGCCTTGGGCGATCATCCGATCGGCTTCTTCGCCGATGGCCATCGCCCTGAACGGGTTGGATTCCCTGGCGCGCTTGGACAACGGCGGCAGGGCGCGTGCCGGCTGGGTTGTAGCGGTGTGCTGTACTGAGTTTTCCTGCATGGTTCGGTTCTATCGGCGCAATGCGACAAATGCGGGGGACGCCGCGGATGGGCGGCGACGATTCTGCGGGCAGTCGGCTCGCAATCCGCGAACTCGTCAAGAATCGTCAGCCGGGTGAGTTTGTGAGCGAATCCTCACACGGTGACGTCTTACCGCCGCCTCGACCGAATCACCCCTGCTACTCGTCGGGAATCGTGTCGTCAATGACGCCGGGTTGTCTGGCCGGCGTCGCCGTAATCTGGCGATACAACTTGGCCAGGCGCTCCTCGCGTACCGGTTTGGCCAACTCGCATTCCCACACGACGATCACCCGCCACCCGTCGGCGACCAGCTGGGCATGCTGCCGCTCGTCGCGTTCGCGGTTGCGCAGCAGTTTCGCCGTCCAGAATTCGACATTGGATTTGGGACGGGAAAAGGCCTCACAGTGTTGGTGGGCATGCCAGAAGCAGCCGTTGATGAACACGATGGTGCGCCATTTGGGCAAGACCACGTCGGGGTGCCCCGGGTAGCGTTTGTCGTTTTTGCGAAATCGCAGACCCCGCGCGAAGAGGTATTTACGGACGAGCACCTCGATTGTCGTGTCTTTGCCGCGGATGCGTGACATCGTGTAGCTTCTGGTGCCACGCTCATAGCGGTCCGGATGGGTGGGGCGGCGGTGTCGGGTGGTGTGTTTGGTGCCGCTAGGAGCGTGTGGCTGATTACTCATGTCGTATCTCTTGCCTCTGTGTTTGATGTCGCATCGCCCATTATGCCCTGGCCCATGTTCGATCGGCGGGCAGGACATGGCCCGGCACGATTCCACAAGAACAATGTCGAGCATCGATTCCGATGGTGTGGAAAGGATACCGAAGGTTTGGCGGTGTCGAGGGACGAGACGTCAATCCCGAAACGTTGACATTCCGCCAATCCCGCCACCGTCTGCCGCCAAGGGCAACACGCGCGGCGCTTGGAAGCGCTCCACACCAAGCAATATCGGCATCAGAAATCCACCGCATGGAGTGCGTATCACGATTGCGCACCACGGAAACGGGCATGAGAGTGTCGCATTACGGGTGTCGCGCATATCGTGCATTCCCTCTTCCGAAGTACTTATGGTCAAGGTGACTTATTGTCATACCACTTTCCATGGAACGGCGGCAGCGCGCAAACGCCACACCCCCTTATGGTCATGTTGACTATAAGTCGTAGCGTAGTGGCTACCGACGAACATACGGCGAAAGGAGCAGGCGATGCGCATCTCAGCCAATGTCAGCGAGCGCGCCAAAGAACCACCGAATATCGGCGTGTCCGTCGTGATTCTCGCGCTCGGCCCCTCCGACATGGACGCCCACGGATCGCTTTCCGCGCCGGCCGGCGCCGATACTTCCGGTAACGATACGATACCGACCTTGCGTATCCCCCTTGTGCGACGCATCCGCCAACCCTTCCTCGGCGATTGGGCCTTGCCGGGCGGCGATCTGCAAGGCGGTCGGTCCCTCGAATTCGCCGCCGAACAAGCGTTGCGCTCCACCACCAGTCTGCACCCGCAATATCTCGAACAGCTGTATACTTTCGGGGATCCGAGCCGGTCGCATGGCGGCCTGCCCATGGTGTCCATCGTGTATTGGGCGCTCATCGGCGAAACCGAGGCGAAAGATTTCCACGAAGCACAGAACGTTCGCTGGTTCCCGGTCAATCAACTGCCGCCGCTCGCATTCGACCACAAGGACATCATCGATTACGCGCTTACCCGCGTGCGCAACAAAATCGAGTATTCGGATATTGCGACCCGACTGGTCGGCAGTGAATTCACGCTCAGCCAGCTACGCAACGTGTACGAAGCGATCTATGGCAGGAAGCTTGACCCGCCGAATTTCCGTCGCCGGATGCTCTCGACCGGCATGGTCGAACCGACCGGTGAGAAACTCGCCCGTGGCGCGCATCGGCCCGCATCCCTGTACCGATACGCCGCGCATCCGGGGACGAGTAAACCCCAAAACGCAACAGCCCGCCAGTAACCCCAATCCAGCACAACATTTCAACCAACCCGTTTCACTCGCGGATGACACCAGATACTCCACCCGCGACAACCGAAAGGAACACCATGACATCCGTAGACGCGATCATCGAACGACTCGGAGCAACCCGCACCTGTGACGCCGGCCTGACCAAAGACCCGTGGGCCTTCGACACCACCAAACCGTCCTACGGCCCAGGAGCCAGCGCGCTCGACCTGATTCCCCGCAACGCTCCACGCCAGCAGCCGCTCGGCAAAGAGTACACGGAAGCAAGCGACGAGGAGCTCCAGGAACGCATCATCGACGCGAAACACAAACTGGGCAGCAAGCTACTGATCCTCGGCCACTTCTACCAGCGTGACGAAATCATCGTGCACGCCGACTATGTGGGCGACTCGTTCCAGCTGTCCAAAAACGCCGCCACCCGACCGGAAGCCGACAACATCGTCTTCTGCGGCGTCCACTTCATGGCCGAAACCGCTGATATCCTCTCTACCCCACGCCAGAACGTGATCCTGCCGAATATGTCCGCAGGCTGCTCGATGGCCGACATGGCCAATATCGACCAGGTGACCGACTGCTGGGAGCAGCTGACCGACATCTGCGGAAGCACCCCGGCCGCCGACGGCAAGCAGCAGATCATCCCCGTCACGTATATGAACTCTTCGGCTGCACTCAAGGCGTTCTGCGGGCGCAACGGCGGCATCGTGTGCACGAGCTCGAATGCACGCGCGGTGCTTGAATGGGCGTTCGAACGAGGCAAGCGCGTCCTGTTCTTCCCCGACCAGCACTTGGGCCGCAACACCGCGTTCGCCATGGGCATGAGCCTCGACCAGATGCCCCTGTGGGACCCGTTCAAGGCGAACGGCGGGGCCACGCCCGAACAGTACGCGAACGCGAAGATGATCCTGTGGAAGGGCTTCTGCTCCGTACACCAGCGCTTCACCGTCGAGCAGATCGAACGCGCACGCAAGGCCTACCCCGGCGTCAAGGTGATCGTGCACCCCGAATGCTCGATGGACGTGGTCAACGCCGCCGACGGCACCGGCTCCACCGCATACATCGTCAAGGAGATTGAGAACGCACCCGCCGGTAGCGCCATCGCCGTGGGCACCGAGATCAATCTCGTCAACCGGCTCGCCGCCCAGCACCCGGACAAGACCGTGTTCTGCCTCGATCCGGTCGTCTGCCCATGCTCCACAATGTACCGCATCCACCCCGCGTACCTCGCGTGGGCGCTGGAGAACCTGGTGGACGGCAAGGTCGTCAACAAGATCGTCGTGGACCCGCAGACCGCAAGCGAAGCGAAGATCGCGCTCGACCGCATGCTGCGCGTCCACCCGTGACCGTGCGGCAACGCAGCTGATTTCATTTCTTCCGACCCCGATCGGCGAGCGACAGAATTGCATGTATTGCATGCATACGATTCCCTTCCTCTGCCGGATGGGCCGGTAATGCCCGAAATTCAACGGGAATACACGAATCGTAGGCAATCATGACCTCATTGACCCCGAACAACACCAATACCACGCCTTTCGGGAAGACACCTGACACACCCGGCGAACCGACCATCGCCGTCATCGGCGCGGGCATCGCCGGGTTGAGCGCTGCGCTCGCCGTCGCGAACGGCGATCCGGACGCCGACCTGCCGGGGCAAGACGTGGTGCTCATCACGAAAACCGATCTAGTCGAATCGAACACGTACCACGCGCAAGGCGGTATCGCGGCCGCGATCTTCCCCGACGACGACCCGAAACTGCACGCGCAGGACACGCTCGCCGCAGGTGCAGGCCTGTGCGAACCGAAGGCCGTGGATATTCTCACTCGCGAAGGCGCCGAACAGGTGCGCAGGCTGATCGGCGCCGGCGCGCGGTTTGACAAGCACCCGGATGGCACGTTGCTGCGCGGATTGGAAGCCGCACACAGCCGCAGCCGCGTCGTGCACGCGGGCGGGGACGCGACCGGCAAGATTGTCGAGCTTGATGTGAGCGCCATCGCACGCGACACACCGAACATCCATATCATCGAGCACGCGTTCGTCGTGGATTTGGTCACTGAACCGATTGATACGCACTCCCCCGCGGCTTGCGAGGCGCGAGCGGCTGGCGTTACCAGTGCCGTTCGCGGTGTTCGCTTGTTTGACACGGCCACTGGCGAGCAGCGTACGCTGGCATGCAATCGTGTGATTCTCGCGACCGGTGGCGCCGGACGACTGTACCCGTTCACCACGAATCCGCAGGTCGCCACCGGTGACGGGCTGGCCGCCGCGTGGCGTGCCGGAGCCCAAGTCGCCGACCTCGAGTTCTACCAGTTCCACCCCACCGCGCTCGGCGTGGGCGAGCACTTCCTGATTTCCGAAGCGGTACGCGGCGAAGGCGCAACCTTGCTCAACGAACGCGGCGAACGGTATATGACCGCGATCGACCCTCGTGCAGAACTCGCCCCACGCGACGTGGTCGCCCGCGAAAACTTCCGCCAGATGATGGCCCAAGGCGGGCGTCCGGTGCTTTTGGACGCGACCGCCATCGGACGCAAGATGGGTTTGGATCAGGCCGGGCTTACAGCGTTCCTCAAATGCCGCTTCCCCACCATTGACGCCTACACCCGTTCGATGGGCTTTGATTGGAGCCGTGAACCGATTCCCGTTACCCCGGCGGCCCACTACTGGATGGGCGGTATCCGCACCGATGTGTGGGCACGCACCAGCATCCGCGGATTGTATGCAGCAGGCGAATGCGCTCGCACAGGCGTGCAAGGCGCGAACCGTTTGGCATCGAACTCGCTGCTTGAAGGATTGGCATACGGCCGCCGTGCCGGACTCGCCGCACTACGCGATACCGATGCCGCCGTCTGGCAGCCCCAGTCGCTGCTGGGCAGTGCTGCGAGCGCACAGACCCGCGAAATCACCGAACCGCAGACGCTCGCCATGCCAAGCCCCGACATCCAAGCCGAACCTAACGCCAAACCCGCCGATGTGCGCGACACCATCGAACAGACCATGTGGCACGGTGTCGGCGTGCTTCGCGATGCCGACGGCCTGAGCCACGCCCAAAGCCGTCTGACCGGCCTTGTCGAGCAGACGCAGGCACAGGCGCAAGCCGCGTTGTCCAAGATGGCCGAGAAACCGAAGACCAACGCAACCGCCACCGCAATCGACGGCACCGCCGCAACCACAACCACGCCCGCAACCGCATCGGTGCCCACACCCGACGATATTGCGGGCACCGTAACCGCTTTGGAAAACCGTAATCTCGCCACCATCGGACTGATCGCCGCCACCGCCGCCCTGGCTCGAACCGAGTCGCGCGGCGCACACGCCCGCACCGATTTCCCGGATACCGACAGCGCCCAGGCCTGCTCGCGGCCATTCATCCGCGGCTGAACCGCACCACAGCGCGGAATCCACGCAATACAGCACATGCAAGAAAGGGAGACAGTCATGCTCACCCGCCTAGTCATTGAAGAGGCAGTCCGCCGTGCACTCATGGAAGACGCGCCGACCGGAGACATCACCGCAGCGACCACCATCCCGGCCGACGAGGCCGCGACCGCCATACTGCGCGCCCGCGAAGACGGCGTGTTCAGCGGCGCGGACGTGTTCGCCGCCGCCTTCCACGAAATCGACCCAACCATCCAAGTCACCATGCACATCACGGACGGCGAGCGCTTCACCGCTGGCGATACCCTCGCCGAAATCCGCGGCAACGCTCGCGGCATGCTGACCGCCGAACGCGTCGCCCTGAACTTCACCCAACGTATGAGCGGTATCGCGACGATGACCCGTGCATTCGTGGACGCCGTGGATGCGGCGCCGGGCTCGCACGCCCGTATCGCGGATACGCGCAAAACCGTGCCCGGACTGAGGCCTTTCGACAAGTATGCGGTTGTCTGCGGCGGCGGCCGCAACCACCGGTACGGCCTGTCCGACGCGGTGATGGTCAAGGACAATCACATCGCCGCCATGCAAGCCGCCGGCCTTGATCTTGCCACCGGAATCAGGCATATCCGCGAACAAGTCGGGCACACCACGCATATCGAGGTGGAAGTTGACCGTCTCGACCAGATTCCGGCAGCGCTCGAAGGTGGTGCGGACACCATCATGCTGGATAACTTCTCGCTCGAGGACACGCGCACAGGCGTCGCCATGATCGCAGGCCGGGCGATCGTGGAAGCCTCCGGCACGATGACTTTGGAACGTGTCCCGCAAGTCGCCTCGACCGGCGTGGACGTGATTTCCGTCGGCGCGCTCACCCATTCCGTGCGAGCGATCGATCTCGGATTGGATTGGGCATGACCGGGCAGGCGATCCCCGAACGTCAGCACACCACGTCGGATAATCCGGCAGCCGGCTCACAGCGTGAACTGTATCTTGATGCTGCGGCATCCGACGCGGTATCGGCAGATGTCATCAATGCGATGATCCCGTTCCTGACCGATGGGTACGGCAATCCTTCAAGCGTTCACGCAAGCGGTAAAACAGCGGCCCGAGCGCTTGACGCGGCACGCGCCTCCTTCGCCGCCGACTTGGGGGCACGACCGAACGACGTGATTTTCACCTCCGGAGGCACGGAAGCAGACAATCTCGCCATCAAAGGCATTGCGCTCGCCCAGATCAGGCGTGAACGGAACACCACCACGACATCACCGGTACCGCCGAGGCGAATCCTCATCTCGGCGGTGGAGCATCCTGCGGTCGCTCAATCCGCGCAATGGTTGCATGATTTCTTCGGTTTCGACGTGGTGCGTATTCCCGTTGACGCTCAAGCTCATCTCAATCTCGATGTGCTCTCCCACGAAGCCGAGCAGGGGGCGGCCCTTGCATGCATCATGATGGCGAATAACGAGGTGGGCACGATTGAGCCGGTGGACCGCGCGGTGCGTATCTGCCACGCTGCAGGAGTGCCTGTTCATGTGGACGCCGTGCAGGCGGCCGGCACGATTCCGGTGGATTTTCGAGGGCTTGACGCCGATACGCTTGCCATATCCGGTCATAAGTTCGGCGCCCCGAAGGGCTTGGGGGCTCTGCTCGCTCGCAGTCGTGTGGCTATCGAACCGCTGATGAGCGGCGGCGGACAGGAGCGTGGAGTGCGTTCCGGCACGCCGAATGTCGCGGGTGCGGTCGCGTTGGCGGTCGCATTGCGTGAGGCGTGTTCGGGTATGGAGGAGCGCAACACCCGCTTGGTCGCGTCGCGTGACGTCCTCATCACGGCCATCCGAGACGCGGTTCCGGGTGCGACACTGACAGGTGATCCGACGAACCGGCTGCCCGGTCATGCTTCATTCGTGTTCCCGAATGTCAATGGTGAGGCACTGCTTGTCGATTTGGATGCTCGCGGTGTCGAAGTGTCCTCAGGTTCGGCGTGCGCTATCGGCAGGCATGAGGCCCCCGGCACGCTGCTGGCCATGGGATTGAGCGAGACGGATGCGAAATCCGCGCTGCGATTCTCTTTCCGCGAGCCACTGCATGCTGTGGATATCCGCCGGATAGCGAAGGCATTACGCGATTCCATGACCGCGTTGCACGTGCCTGGTTTCGCTCCACTGAACTGAGCGAAACCTCAACATCCGCACGCCGGGCGGGCCGGCTATCCAGAACCAGCACCGGCTCCGACTCGCCCGACCCGCCCGAGCGAGTTTCAGTCCGCTGTCGTCTGCCCGCTCTGGCTGGCTTCACGATACTGTTCCAGCCACGGGGCGATTTTCGTTTCCATGCCGGAATGCTTGGGATGGTAATACTGTGCGTCCTCAATACCGTACGGCAGGTACTGTTGGCGCACGAATCCGCCGAAATCATGCGGATTGCGATACCCCGTATCCGTGCTCGCGCTGGTACTGCTGTCGCCGAAGCCTTTGGTGCTGCGCAAATGCATCGGCACAATACCGAGTTTGCCGCCGGAGATATCGGCTTTGGCGGCAAGCGCGGCTTGGAGTACCGCATCAGATTTCGGGGCGATGGCAACAGCGATAACCGCTTCAAGCAGGGGAACGCGAGCATCCGGCATGCCGACGAGCGACACGGCCTGCGCCGCCGATACGGCGGTTTGCAAAGCTTGAGGCTGTGCCATACCGACATCCTCCGCCGCACACACAATGACGCGACGGGCGATGAACTGCGGGTCTTCTCCCGCTTCGAGCATGCGGGTCGCCCAATAGATTGAGGCGTCCACGTCGGAACCGCGCATCGATTTGACCAGCGCACTGGCCATATCGTAATGGTCTTCGACGCTGCATGACGGCAGGTTGTCGACCACGGTCCGCACGTCATCGGAGGTCAGCAGCGCTTCTGTCCCCTCATCCTGCGCGCGGTGCGAAGCCCGGGAGGCGGCGGCTTCCAGCGTGGTCAAGGCGTGTCGGGCGTCGCCGCCGCTGCTCAAAATGATCAGTTTGCGCGCGTCGGGTTCCAGGCTGATTCTGCCGTCGAGCCCGTCCGGTGAGGCGACGGCACGGTCGATGATCTGCTCCAGCCCGCTGATGCCCAGCTGATGCAGGTGCACGATGATGCAGCGGCTCAGCAGTGCCGGCGCCAGCGTGCTTGACGGGGCCTCGGTGGTTGCGGCGATGAACGTGACCAGGCGTTTTTCGACCGCCGGCAGCAGCATATCCTGTTCTTCGCGTGAATACCGGTGAATTTCGTCGATGAACAGGACGGTTTCCTCACCGCGGCGCTTGAGACGTTCCGCCGCGGACAGGGCGCTACGCAGCTCATCGACTTGGGAATCAACGGCTGACAGCTCAATCATGCGCCGGTGGGATTGCGAGGCCACCAGATGCGCAATCGTGGTTTTACCGGTTCCAGGAGGGCCGTACAGCAGGGCGGCACCGGGAACGACCACTTGTGAAGCTCCCGGCATCTGCGCCATGATTCGCAGCGGTGAACTCGGCTCCAACACTTCGTCCTGGCCGATGACATCGTCAAGGTTTTTCGGACGCATGCGATCCGCCAGCGGCTTGAGGATAACGTTTTGCTCCGACTCCCCGGACGCGTTCGCTGCGGCGCCCGCATACCGTGCTTCTATGCTCATAGTCTCTCCCGACTTGTGCTCTTCCGGCCGTGGCTGCTGTGCCGTCATGGCCAGCGGTGACATCAGTATCATCCGCTTGCCATGCATGACCGTTGTGGTTTTCCGAACCTTACGTCATTGTAATGCGCATCCGGCATGAAGACATGCGGTATCACCACGGATTGGCACGTAGAACGTTCTACTTTATGATTGTCGGCAAGTTCAGAGCGCATACGCATGCCCATCGTGCGAGCGGATACACACGATGGGCATGTTGATTGGCGCACGCGGGGCGCATACCCTGCGTACTGGCGTTCAATGCGTCAAATGACGGGCACGACGGTCGCCGACCCACTGAATGATCTGCACCAGCACAATCAGGATGACCACGATGACCAGCAGCACACCGGTTTCGTAGCGGTTGTAGCCGTACTGGATGGCCATGTCGCCGATACCGCCCGCGCCGATGGTGCCGACCATGGCCGACGCCCCGATCAGCGAGATAATCATGAGCACCACGCCGCGCACGAAACTCGGGCGAGCTTGCGGCAGCACCGCACCGGTCAACACCTGCCGCGTGGTCGCCCCCGTGGACAGGCACGCTTCGATGATGCCGTCATCGACTTCCGAGAATGCGCTCTCGCTGATTCGCGCGAAATACGGGACCGCGGATACCGACAGCGCAATCGCACCGCCGGTCGGCGTGTACGGGTCGCCGATTAGGGCCTGAACCACCGGGATGAGTACGACCAGCAGGATCAAGAACGGCAACGAGCGAATCGCATTCACAATGAAACCGACCACGCTGTTGAGCACATGATTGGGGTGGAACAGCCGGTTTTCGGTCAAATACAGCAGCAGGCCGACCAGCGAGCCGAGCACCACGCCGACCACAGCGGAAATCACCACCATGTACGCCGTGTCGATAAGCGCCTGCGGCAAATGCTCCTGCAGAATCTGCCATGTGGAATCCATGTCACTCCTCCCCTTGTTGTCCGTCGCCACGCGCCGGCTGGGCAAGCTGCTTGCGATCAAGCTCGCGATAGCTGTACACGTGCGTTTTCAGCGTGTTCAATGCCGTGGCGAGCGTCTCGGCCGGCCCGTCGACCAGCACGATAAGCGTGCCAATCGGCTTGGGCCCGAAGTATTCGACATCGCCGTGCAGCACGTTGATGCTGACACCATACTGGCGGGTGACATCGGAAATCAGCGGTTCCAACGCCCCGTCACCGCGGTAGCGCAATTCCACGATCGTGCCCGCGGGCAGCGAAGGCACCAATTGCGGCGGGATAGCGATGCCGAGATAGCGGTCGACCAGGGATTTGGTGGTCGGATGCTTCGGCGCGCTGAACACGTCGAAAGTCTCCCCTTGCTCGACGATCTGTCCATCCTCCATTACGGCCACATGGTCGAAGATCTGTTTGGCGACATCAAGCTGGTGGGTGATGAACACGATGGTGATGCCGAGCTGCGTGTTGATGCGTTTGAGCAGCGCGAGGATCTCCTCGGTGGTTTCGAGGTCGAGTGCGCTGGTCGCCTCATCGCACAGCAGGATTTCCGGGTTGTTGGCGAGCGCCCGCGCGATGGCGACACGCTGCTTCTGCCCGCCGGACAGGCTTGACGGGTAGCTGTCGATTTTGCTGTCAAGGCCGACGAGTCTGAGCAGTTCGACGGTCCGGTCATGCCATGCGGCTTTGTCGACGCCCCCGGCTTTCAACGCGAAGGTGATGTTCGCGCCGACGGTGATGTTGTCGATCAGGTTGAAGCTCTGGAAGACGAATCCGATGTTGCGGCGCAGTTTGCGCAGTTCGTCGCCGGTTGCCGCGGTGATGTCCTTGCCGTCGATGAGCACGCGACCCTGGGTGGGCCGTTCGAGCAGGTTGATGGTGCGTACGAGGGTGCTTTTGCCGGCTCCGGAGAATCCGACGATGCCGAATATCTCGCCTTGTTCGATCTTGAGACTGACGCCACGGACCGCTTCCACGGTTTTATGCCGTTCGTGGAAGGTGACGTGGACGTCTTGCAGTTCGATGATGCTCACGGGGTCTCACGCCTTCCAGCTTGCCGGCTTGCCGAAGTCCTTGAACTCGCTCTTGGCGATGGCGTCCTTGTACTCCTGGCTGGTGAGCAGCGCCTTGACTTTCTTCGCGAAATCGCTGTTCTTATCCTTGGTGCGCACGACGAAGACCTCCATCACGCCGCTGGTCTGCTTTTCGAGGGCGAGCGCGCTGGACGGCTTGAGGTTCGCCGCCCACGAGTAGTTGCCGGGAACGAGCGCGAAATCGACGTTGTCGAGGGAGCGCACAAGCTGGGCGGCGTCGAGGGTCTTGAACTTCAAATTCTTCGGGTTGCTCTTCACGTCGTCGATGGTCGCCTTGGTCGCGTCGACTTCACCGTCCAGCGTGACGAGCTTATTCTGCTCCAACACGCCGAGGGAACGCGCGAGATTGCTGGCGTCGTTCGCGATGGCGACCGTGGCGCCGTCCGGGATTTCGCTGAGTTTCTTGTACTTGTTCGAGTAGATGCCCAGGCCGAGGGTCGGGGTCTGGCCGAGCGAGGTGAGGTCGAGGTGGTTGTCGGCGGTGAACTTCTTCAAATAGTTGCCGTGCTGGAACAGGTTGGCCTGGATACTGCCGGAGGCGAGCGCCTTGTTGGGCTGCACGTAGTCGGTGAATTCCTTGGTGGTCAGTTCGTAGCCGTCGTCCTTAAGCAGCGGCGCGAACACGTTCTTGACCATGTCGCCGTACGGGCCGGGGCAGACGCCGACGACAATCTTCGTGGTCTTGCCCTTGGTGGAGTCGAGGCTGGCGGTCGAGGCGTTGCTCGAGCCGCAGGCGCCGAGACCGGCGGCCAGCATGATGCCGGCGGCCGCTGCTGCGATGAGTTTCCTACTGGTGTTCCACACGGTGCGTACTGACATTGCTCTCTCCTTGGCTCGCCCGGACGGTGCCCGGACTGTTTGCTGTTTGGTTTCGCCGCAATCTGGGGCCAGTGGCTTCTTCCGGCTGGTTCAGCGGCGTTGGTTGTAATGTACGGCCGTGTTGGGCGCGGCGGGTCGGCGTGGCTATCAGCTGTGATTATGACGCTTGCCATGGCGGACACCAATACATCAAAATCCTTGATATTCCGCGGTTTTCAGTGTTTCTTTGCCTGTTATTGATTCTGCTTTGATGCCGTTATCGGCATGGATGCCGCCGTGCATGCGATTGGTTAGCGATGCGTTGGGAATACAGCGGTGCGGCCGGGGGTGTCCGGCCGCACCGTGGGTTTGGATGGTCAGGTTGTCGGCAATATCAGCATGACAATATCAGCATGGCCGACGATATGCGGGTTACTTCAGGCTCGCTTCCTCGGCGGCGATGACATCAGGATGATGGATGGCGAATGCGCGTTCCGCCAGATGCAGCTCGTCGGTGACGAACTCATGCAACTTGCACACATACCCGTGCTCGCGTCCGATACGCGCGATATAGCCGTTGATGTAGTCGACCTCGGTCGGCCTGCCCTTGGTCAGGTCCTGGTACATGGACGGGAAGTGCAGCGGATGGGCCACGCCGGCGGTGTGCAGAATCGTCTTGACTTCCGATTCACGGGTCCCCAGCAGTGTAATGCCCGCGTGTTCGGCCGCACTGTAAGCCTCGTCCACGAGCTCTTCGGTCATGCGTTTGGCCACGTCCGAACCTTCGAATTCGCCGAAACGGATGAGGAACATGGTGCACAGGGTGTTGAGCACCGAGTTGAACACGATTTTCGCCATGCACATGCCTAGGAAGTTGTCCACAATCGTCGGGTTGAGGGTCGCGGCCTTGAAATCGTCGAATATCTGCTGTTCCTCAGGACTGACGGTCGTCTGGCTTTCGTCGTAGCAGCACATGTTCATCGCTTTCGCGTGGGCGCCGCCCGTGAAGTTCACATCGCCCGGACCGTAGACGACCGCCCCGATCAACGCGGTTCCGCCGATGATATGGTCCTTGGGGAAGTATTCGGCGAGCTTTTCGAAATGCCCGTACCCGTTCATCGCGGAGAACACATACTGCCGGTCATTGAACAGGTGGGCGCAACGCTTGAGTACGCCGTCGAGCTGCATCTGCTTGACGAATACGATCCACACGTCCGGGTCACCGTGATACTCCTCCGGGTAGTAGACGCTGATCGGCACGAGGTGACGGTCCTTCTCGTCCTGCGAACAGTAGACGCCGCCTTGTTCACGGATTTTCTCGACATTCGGACGCCACGTATCGATGAAGTCGACGTCTTTGCCGGCGAATTCCTGGAGCAGAACGCCATACTGCGTGCCCATGCCGCCGGCGCCGATGATTGCGTATTTCATTGGTTTCCTCTCTGGGTTGTCGGTTGTATTGATTGGTTTGTCGGATAATTACAGGGGTTCGAGCCGAATGCGCGGATGCGGGCGGCGGACCGTGGTGGCCAAAGTCATCAAGCACGTCACCAAGCGTCGCCGCGCGCGTCACGGATACGGTGTGCCGCCAGGGTCAACGTCTCCTGCGGCATAAGCAGACTGAACCGCACGTATCCGGCGCCGGTCGGGCCGAAATCGGAACCGGCGATCACCGCCACGCCGGCATGATCGATAAGCCACTGGGCGAAAGCCTGATCATCACCGCCGGGAACCGGCATCCAAGCGAACAGGCCGCCATGCGAGTCGGTCAGGTGCAGTCCCGCTTCGGCAAGCCCGTCACGCAGGGCGAGATACCGGTGGTGATACCGGTCGGCGAGCACGCGGACCGTCGACTGGTCGCTGTTCAGCCCCGCCGCACCCGCGTCCTGCACAATCGAGGACACCAGCAGACTGGTCTGTGCGTGCACGGATTTCACCGCGGCCATGAGCTGAGCGTTGCCGGCCACGAAACCGCCACGCCAGCCGGCAATCATGTACATCTTTGACAGCGAGCACAATTCCAGCGACACGTCAAGAGCTCCCGGAGTGCTCAACAGGCTGATCGGCGGCTGCTCGTCATAACCGATGCCGGCGTAGGCGAAATCGTTGACGATAACGACATGATGCTCCTTGCCTATGCGCACCGCCGTTTCGAACAGTTCCCGGGTCGCCACGGCACCGGTCGGATTGTTCGGATAGTTGAGAATGAGCAGTTTCGCCTCGTCCCAGATCTCGTCCGGCACCGCATCGAGATCCGGTAGGAATCCACGCTCCGGGCTGGTTGCAATCGTGTACACCCGCCCTTGCGCCACTGCGGTTGACCCCTCGTACTGCGGGTAATACGGGCCGACCAGCGCCACAAGATCGCCAGCGTTGACGAGGGTTTGAATCACGGCGCTGATGCCGACGGACGCGCCCGCAGTCGCCAGCAGCTGAGTGGCCGGGTCGAGGGTCACGCCGAATTCACGCTGGTACCAGCCGGCCGCCGCCTTGAGGAAGGCCGGTTTGCCGTTGAATGACGGGTATTTGAAGTCCGCGGGATCGCGGGCGGCCTGGACGACCGCATCGATCATGAACTGCGGCGGCCGCCCGTCCGGATTGCCTTGGCTCAGGTCGATGATGTCATGGCCTGCCGCCTGATACTTGGCGACCCGTGCATTGGCCGCGGCAAACGGATTCGCCGGGATGCCACGCACCCGGTCGGCGATATTCGCGGTGATACCCGATGCCGTCACGGCTGTTGCCTGTGTCATGGTTCCCACTCCTCTCATGCGGCTGTCCCGGGTGACGCCCGGCCTGTGCCGCTTGCCGTCCTACTGTCTGGTATGCAATCACGATTGCCGCACAGAAACGCCACGCGGGCTATCGCCGTTATCTATGCCGCACTATCAGATGCCGCGACCGAGGCGGGCGGCGGAGACTCGCGGAACGCACGATCGGCTGCCGATGCGGCCTACGCCCGTACCGGCAACCGGCCGTCGTGTGAACGGATTGTCACACCATGACCGCCGGCTGGCGTATCGCGCCCCATATGCAGTGTTGTTCCGGCCGGGAACGCTGCAGCGCCGTATGCCGGCACATACGCAAGTGGTACATCACACGGGCCGGTATCCGCCTGCGCGCGTATGCCAGGACATGCGCAACACCCCATACCACTCTTTCTGCCGCCGGTAATCAGTCGCGACAACCTGTCCGCGTATGTCTCGGCATACGTAATTCGTCAACCATCCGCACTACCCCGAGCCATCCTGCCAATCGCGCGGCATCATCGTTCGTTCAGGTGGTGCTCGTAGTGTTAGGAGACGACCGGATCAGAGGAGTACCTATGGCAGAAAGCACCACCACACCAGCACCCGCCGCGTCGAGCACGGCCGGCACGGCAACAGCACCATACGCGCCGCCGGAGCGTCCGATCAACGTGGCGATCCTTGGCGCCGGGCGAATCGCGCAGAAAATGGCGACCACCCTCACCCTGATGGCGCAAGACCCGACGTACCGCGCGTATGCCAAACCATACGCCGTCGCCTCCCGCGACCAGGCGCGCGCGGACGAATTCGCCCAGCAGTACGGCATTCCGGTGGCATACGGGTCATACGCGCAGATGCTGGACGACCCAGAAGTCGACCTTGTGTACATCGCGACTCCGCATTCGCTGCACGCCGAGCAGGCGATCGCGTGCATGGAAGCCGGCAAGCATGTGCTGGTGGAGAAAGCATTCACGGTCAACGCCGAGCAGGCGCAACATGTGATTGACGTGTCCCGGCAGACCGGACGGCTGTGCGCCGAGGCGATCTGGACGCGGTACATGCCGTCGCGCGCAATGATTCGCCGGCTGGTCGAAGACGGCACCATCGGCGATGTGTGCGCGATCAGCGCGAACCTGAGCTATCCGACCACGCACAAGCAGCGAATCGTCGACCCGAAGCTTGCAGGCGGCGCGTTGCTTGATGTCGGCGTGTATCCGTTGAATTTCATCGATATGGCGATCGGCGGTGACGGCGGCGGACGCAGCATCGCCCGCATGGAGACCGCGATGATCCCGTACAAAACCGGCGTGGACGCGCAGAGCACGACGACATTGTTCTACGATGACGGCGTGATGGCGGTGAGCACCTGCTCGCTGCTTGCCGTTTCCGACCGCGATGGGGCGATTTGGGGCACGGACGGCTACCTCATGTGCCGCAACGTGAACAATGTGGAGCGCATCGACGTGTATGACAAGGATCACGCGCTGACTCGCAGCATCCCCGTACCCGCGCAGCTGACCGGCTACGAGTACGAGGTCGCCGCCTGCGCCAGTGCCATCGCCGCCGGATCGCCCGAATGCCCGGACATGCCGCACGCCGACACCCTGCGGATGATGCGGCTGCTCGATCAGATCCGCGAGCGCTGGGGGCTGCGGTACCCGTGTGAGTGAGGCGGGGTAGCTGCGCTGACCGACATCGGTGCACGTGCCGCGCACAACCCGGCATATGCCGCGACACGCGCACCGCTTGATCGATCGCCGTTGTATCCTGGGCCCTGACTGTGATCATCATGGGAGGGAGCGCAGCGTGCACACCAGTGAACCGGCAACGCGGCGGACACCGCAGTCAACACCGCAGCAGCAACGACTGATCCGGGTCGTCGGCGCAGCTATCATGCGCGATGGCACCGTGTTGTGCGCGCAACGCGGTAGCACCAAATCGCTCGCCGGGTACTGGGAATTCCCCGGAGGCAAGATCGAAGTACACGAAACCCCGCAGCAGGCGCTCCAGCGCGAGATCGAAGAGGAGCTGCGCTGCGAGATCACAGTCGGTCATGAGCTGTGCACTACAAGATACGCATACGATTTCGGCACCATCGAGCTGACGACCTTCCTGTGTCATCTCACAGAAGGCGAACCGCATCTGACCGAACATCGCGAGGTTCGCTGGCTTTCTCCCAATCATCTGCACGAGCTTGACTGGGCGCCTGCTGACAGGGAAGCCGTCAGATTGTTGGAAAGCATGCCGTCTACCGTCTGTGCAGTCTCCGATTTCCCGGAGGCCATGCAATCATGACTACCACGCCAATGCCGAATATGCACAGCCGTTTCTCCACTGAGTCCACAGATTCCAGCATTATCGCCGATATCACACAAGGCTTATCGCCGGATCACTACGCTCGGGATTCATCACCGCAGACACCCGCGCAGACGAACGGTATGTTCCCCAGCTGATCGCCAACCAAGGCGGCAGAACTATGGAGGATGCGCTGATCCACGAGCTGGACAACAGCAACGGCTTCTCCATGTCAGTCGCTTTCGTCACGCAATCGGTGATCCAGATGCTCAAACAACATTTTCTGAATTTCCACGATCACAATCATGCCCACGCCGGCAGCATCATCACCTCGACCTACAACTATTTCAATTCGCCGCAAGCATTCCGCGAGCTCAACGAACTACAGCAGACGGCAGGTATCGACGTACGCGTTTGGGAACGTCCCGATACTGGCGGACGACCCAACCCCGATCCGTCTCGTAATAATTACCATCCTAAAGGCTATGTGTTCCGCCATACCGTAAACGGCAAAGACGCGTACACCGTGTATATCGGCAGCTCGAACCTGACCGAGAACGCCTTGAGAAACAACCGCGAGTGGAATCTTCGTGTCCCTTCCTTACGGGATGGCCGGTTCGCGCAAGAGCTCAGCCAGGAAATCGAACTGCAGCGGGAACAATCCGTGCCGCTTGACGATGCGTGGATCGAAGCGTACGAGAAGGAATTCGAGCACAACGCCCCGCCGCTTGCGCCCTCACGCAGATCACCAGAGCCGGATCCAACAGGCAAGTCGGTCGAACCGAACGCAATGCAACGCGAAGCGCTGGCCAGCCTCCGCCATCTGCGAGCGCAGGGCGAAACCCGTGCCATTGTGATCTCCGCGACCGGTACCGGCAAGACCTACCTGTCAGCGTTTGATGTGAAACAATGTCATCCCAAGCGGATGCTGTACTTGGTACACCGCCAGGAAATCCTCACCAAAGCGATGGAATCATACCAGCGCGTGCTGGGTTGTCCGGATGACGAAGTCGGTCTGTATACCGGCACCGACAAAGCCGGCGCTGATCGAAAGTACGTGTTCTCCACCGTGCAGACCATGGCCCAGCAGTCCGTGCTTGACATCTTCCCGACGGATGCGTTCGACTATATTCTCATCGATGAGGCGCACCATGCCGCGGCCGACACGTACAAACGCATCATCGACCATTTCACGCCGAAATTCCTGCTCGGCATGACCGCGACCCCGGAACGCAACGACAGTGGGAATATCTTCGACCTGTTCGGCAATAACATCGCCTATGAGATCCGTCTCCAGCGGGCGCTTGAAGAAGACATGCTCTGTCCGTTCCACTACTACGGGGTCAGCGAGTTCATCACTGAGACCGCGGAGGGACTGCCCGACACCGGCGTGAGTATGGAGCACACGAACGACAAGGATCGAGCGGCACTACGCAGGTGGGTCAACGAATTGACCGCCGATAACCGCGTCAACTACATCATCGACAAACTGCGTATCTACGGGCAGGCAGGCGAACCGGTCAAAGGCATCGTATTCTGCAGCCGAGTCGAGGAAGCCGAGATCCTTGCAGAGAAATTCACCCACATCATCAACGAACAAGCGGAACGCCCCTACCGGACCGCATGTCTGACAGGATCCAGCAAACCGAAGGAGCGCGAGCAGGTGGAACAAGCGCTGCAAGACGGCGAGCTTGATTACATTTTCACCGTTGACCTGTTCAACGAAGGCATCGATATCCCCGCAACCAATCAGATCGTGATGCTGCGACAGACACAATCCAGCATCATATTCACCCAACAACTCGGCCGAGGCCTACGCAAATACCCAGGGAAATCATCAGTCGTCGTCGTGGATTTCATCGGCAATTACGCCAACAACTATCTCATCCCGATCGCCCTGTACGGCAATAGCGGCGACCGCGACCGCGTACGCAAGAACCTCAACAACCAAGCGCCCGGCTTATGCTCGATCAGCTTCGACCCTATCGCCCGCAAGCGTGTGCTTGATGCGATCGACCATGCCGACCTGTCCGATATGAGAAAACTCAGCGAACAATACCGGGAACTGCGCCGCGAATTGAACCGGATCCCGATGCTTATGGATATCACGGCACGTGACACATCGCTTGTGTACACCATGGCCAACAAATCGAAGAACTATCTGGCCTTCGTCCGTTCACGCGAACGCAGTCTCAACACCAAGAACGATGATCCAGATACGCGATTCCGGCTCGAAACAACAACCTCGGTCGAAGATGGGATGCTTACCATGCTGACCGACACGCAGCTGCGCGGCTTGCGGCCACACGAGCTGGTGGCGTTGGCAGCGCTTGTCGGGATTGAAATGCCGTATGCCGTACGGGATATGGTTGGCGACCATGCCGACATACTCTCGCAGGCCGGTAGCGTGAATGTCTTGGATGCCCCAACTTTGCTGCATTTGGTCACCAGTCTGTTCCCTGATTGCAACGGCGATATCGCGCAATGCGAGTCGGCGTTGCGGGTACTCGACTATTCGTATTTCACCAGCGCGAACCGGGAGCGTTTCGGTGGCGTGCCAATGGTTGAACTGTCCGGGGATGGTGGAGCACGTCTGTCGTCCCAGCTGCGAGCCTCCTTGCAAGAAAACGCGACATTCCGCCAGTTCTTTGCGGACACCGTGCAGGCAGGACTGGCACAATGTGTCGGACGGTATGAAGAAACCCGCGTCACCGCAAGCAAACAGGGCTTGCCGCTGTCTGCTGTGTTCGATCACGGATTCATTGTGGGGGAAAAGTACTCGCTGTTTGATGTGATGCGGATGTGCAACTGGAGCAACGAACAAGTCCCACAGAATGTGGGCGGCTACCGTTACGACGCGAGTACAGGGACCATGCCGATTTTCATCAAGTACGAATCAAGCCAGTATCAGGACCGGTTCATTGATGACCAGGACATCGAATGGTTCAGCAAGAACAACCGTTCCCTGCAATCGCCAGAGTTCCAATGGATTCGCAAAACCGACGGTGAACCCTGGCAGGAATCGCACATCGTACCGGTGTTCATCCGCAGGAAAGTCGAAACGAAGGAGACGACGTACTACTATGTCGGTCGCGCCGCCTCGATCGAGGACTCGCACGAGGAAACTAATCGCGGGGTGAACAAGGACGGCGAAGAAATCCAGCAGCGCGTAGTGGTCTCCAATCTGCACCTGACCCACCCCGTGCCGCCGGATCTGCTGCGCCACCTCACCGGTGATTCGGAGCAGTGAGTGATGCCAGTCCGCCGCCCGAATCTTTTTGCAAGCGGCGGACTGTCACTCTCCCACCGCATACGCGTACGAATCCTCGAAGAACGCGCGCTCGAGTCGCGCGACTTCGGGGAATACGGCGGCTTCCGGGCCGTCGACGCTCGCATACCGGTTCACCAGCTCGATGAGATTGCCCACCCAGCGGCGGAACAGATCGCCCTCGTGCAGCTCCACCCAGCCGCGATGCGCCGGCACCTGCTGGACAACGCCCGCATCCACCGTGCGCTTGGCCCACGCCAGATACAGCCATTCCATCGCACACATCAGGCACAAGAGCTGAGAGAAACTGCCGGTCGCGGCGATCTGGTCGAGATACGCGCAATATTCGCGGTTCGCCGGGGTTTGCGGCACGCTCGCCTGCTGCTGCTCGTCCACCCCGTATTCCTCAAAGAACCGCAGGAAATATGGCTTCTCCTGGTCGGCGAAGAACTCGGCCTGCCGGTTGAGCATGTCACGAATCTCCTGCGTCGGCGCCTGCGCGGTCAGGCGTTCCAGCGTCGGCTGCGTGAAGAACGTGAAATCCTGGATCAGATAGCTGATCAGCACACTGTCAGGCAGGGTGTCATCCAACAGTTCGTTGACGAAGCGCGAATTAATCGCCGCACGCCAGTCCTCGGCGGCAGCCATGTAGAACGCGTCGGCCACACTGCCGGGCGTCGCTCCAAGAAACGCGTAATCGCCGCTTTTGCTTGCCGGCGCGAGCGGGACGTGCTTGGTCGCCGGTTCACGAGATGCGTCCTGTCCCACAGATTGCGCGGACGTGCCAGACTCGCCGGTTGGAGAAATGTTAGGTGCGGTTGCTTGAGAACCATGATTTGATTGAGCAGACGATGATGCCGTCATGGCAGTTCCTTTCCTTCGCCGGTATTACCCGGACAGGTTCACAGGGTCAGCGCCTCGCGCGCACTCTCAGCCGCGGACCCGCCGCAGCTCCCCTAGGTTGCCCAGCCACCCTACCTCAGCCACCCGGACATACGACCGTACAGACGAAAAGCGCACAAGCCCGCCGCCGTTGCACACAACCGGCATCACTTCACCGGACTGCACCCAGCTGATATCCGCTGCGTCGCTCTGCAAGTTTCTATAGTACGGTATAGAAAGTCGCCAGATGAACGGCTTTCTATATCACACTATAGAAAATCGTTCGTCTGAGATATTCCACACCAGTCGAAGCCCACGCTCCGCCACACCACCGAGGACACCATGACCGATATCGCTTCCGAACTTCCGCAGCACACGCCAACCTCGCTGTCAACGCCGGCACAAGCGCCAGCCCGAGTGCCGACACCCACATCGGCCGCAGTCGCAAGGGTTTCGCTGCCACCATCCGGCTCGCTGCGGCGCGCGCCGCATGTGCACGCTTCCACGACCCCCGGAGCACACCGGCCGATGCGCCGCGCCGACCGCGAGGTACGTTCCCCGCAGCAAATCAAGGATATCCTCGACTCGTGCGAAGTCGTGCGCATCGCCTACCAGGACGCCGAGGGCCTGACCATCGTGCCGATGAATTTCGGATATCAATTCACTCTGGAGCGATTCCCCCAACCCGAAAACGACCTTCCGATCAGCTTGTCGGAGGACGGGACACCGCTGCCGCCGGATTTCGGCGAGCTTCGGATTTTCCTGCATTCGGCGCATGAGGGACGCAAAATCGATGCGATTCGAGCTGCAGGCAACGCGCTTCAGGTCGCTTTCGAACTTGACTGCGATCATCAGGTGCATGAAGGCCGCACGCCTTGCAACTGGTCGGCGTCCTTCCGCTCGATCGTCGGCACGGGCACCGCGACGGTGATTACTGATCTGGATGAGAAAATCGCCGCCATGCAAGCCCTAATGAGCAAGCAGGCCGGTATGGATCACGTGCCGTTCACCGCGCAGCAAATGATGAGCGTCACGGTCTGGCAAATCGTGTCCACAAGTTTTACCGGCAAAATCCACACCGTTCCGCGCCCACACGGCGGCAAGTGACGGCCCTTTTCGCGGGCAGGTGGCCGCGGATACAAACGCAACCGACGGCTGCTGAACATCATTCGGGCCAACTGTGCGCGAATACACCGCCGTCTCGGAAATCTTGCGTGAGATAGTCATATAACAACAAACTCCCGCATCGGCGTGATTCCAGCGTCCGGCAGATGAAGACGTATCGGCCAGACGCCGCGCCCCAACCTACGCAACCACACGCAGATACGCCGCCAACCCAGCCAAGTCGCCCAAGATACCAACACAACCGCAAGTCCCCGCATGCCCCACAACACAGGACTCGGCAGAAACACGCCCATCTCCCGGACGCCGGCACCCGACCCCACAGGAACCCACAGATCGCCGGCCAATTCCAACACCCTGCACCAGAAGCCGGCGCAACCGCAAGTTCCCCGAACAACCCGCAGCACAGGAACCGACAGATACAAGCGTATCCGCCGGACGCCGGAACACGGACCCCACAGCAACCCGCAGATACGCTCGCAACAAGCTGGGCACACAGCCAGCGTAGCGATTCACCCAAGCAACGCGAGCAGGTCGTCCTTGGTAAGCCGGCTGATGGCGCTGCCACCGGTCGTCGAGGCGTCATCCACAAACTTCGCCGCAAGATCGGACTTCGTACGCTGCAGGTTGATGATGCGCTCCTCAATCGTGTCCTTCGCCACAATCTGGTACACGTTCACATCCTGCGTCTGCCCGATGCGATGGGCACGGTCGGTTGCCTGGTTCTGCGCGGCTGCGTTCCACCACGGGTCGGCGTGCACTACCACGCAGGCACCGGTCAGGTTCAGTCCCGTATTGCCGGCCTTGAGCGAAATAAGGAACACCGGGGTGTCGTCATTGTTGAACTGGTTGACCAGTTCAAGCCGCTTCTTCTTCGGGGTCGTGCCGGTGATCACATCATAATCGATGTCATCCTTGCGCAGCCGCTTGCCGATCAGATGCAGATAGCTGGTGAACTGCGAGAAAATCAGCATCTTGCGTCCCGCGTCACGGCAGGATTCCACAAGCTCCTCAATCGCGTCAAGCTTGGCGGATTTCTTCCCCGCATTCTCGTACACCAACCGCGGGTCGCAACAAATCTGCCGCAGCCGGGTCAGCTGGGCAAGCACCTCAATCTTGCGCTGCCCGGAGTCGAAGTCCTTATCTTTGTTGATGGAAGCGCGCAACTGTTGTTCCAGCGCAGCGTACAGTTTGCGCTGTTCGCCCTCCAGCTGGACGGTGATGACGTTCTCAATCTTGTCCGGCAAGTCACCCAGCACGTCTTTCTTCAGACGCCGCAGGATGAACGGTCCGACGAACACTTGCAACCGTCGTTGCACGATATCATCGCCGCTGAGAATCGGCATTTCAAAGCGTGAACGGAAATGCCGGTAACTGCCGAGCATGCCCGGCATGAGAAAATCAAAAATGCTCCACAACTCAGACAACCGGTTCTCAATCGGCGTGCCGGTCAATGCGAAACGGTGCTTGGCTTTCAGCGCGCGCACAGCCTGAGAGGATTTGGTCGCATGGTTTTTCACGTACTGCGCTTCATCAAGCGCCATACACGTGAACTGGATGTCCCGGTACTCGTCAAGGTCACGACGCAGCAGATCGTACGACGTGATAAGCAAATCGTAGTCACGTGCGCTGGACAGGATCGCCTCACGCTCGTCCTTACTGCCGGCAAGCGTGGCGACATGCAGTTCGGGCGTGAATTTTTCCGCTTCCGCAGCCCAGTTATATACCAACGATGCCGGGCAGACGATCAGATTCGGGCCGGTTTCACGCGTTTCATCCAGCCTGCTGAGCAGCAGCGCGAGCATTTGCACGGTTTTACCCAAACCCATTTCGTCAGCCAGGATTCCGCCGAATCCTTTGTCGCACACGGCGTTCAACCAACGGAATCCTTCAGCCTGATACGGTCGAAGTACGGGGTTGAGGCCGTCAGGCACTTGGTAGCGGTTCGGGTCGATGACCTTAAGGTTCTCGACATACTGGTGGAAACCGTCATCCTTGTCTTCATCATCGGCCTGTCCGTCAAGGTAGAAAGCCTGGAATGCGGGCACGTCAACAGCACCATCGTCGAACGCATCCTTGTCGATACCCAGATCGCCGGCGACAGTGTCGATTTCGCTGGTGTCCATGGCTGCGAGGTCAACGAATCGGCCGTCACGCAAGCGATGGAACCGCTTGCGTTGATGGTAGCTTTGCAACAGCAACGGCACTTCGCTCGGGTCGACTTCGTCGGCAATCGGCGAGATTTCAACCAAATCCGAACGCATGGACAGCCCGATTTTGATGGTCGGCGACGGCATGGAAGTCAATCCGTCGAACGCCGGAGTGGAGAACACGGTTCCCAGGCCACGCAGTACGGGTAGCCCTTCGGTCAGCAACCGGTATATCGCCTTGTCGTCATCCTCGGAAAGCCGGGCGACCGGACCGTCCGGCCGCGGGAAGTAATGCAGGAGCGCCTCGACGACGAGCCGTTCGGCCGCCGTGTCCCGCGCCACGCCGTCATGCAGGCCGTTACCGTTGAAGATGTGGAAGCGCTTGTCGCCGTATCGTGCTTGCGCATCGCAGGTGATGCCGTCGCGGTCGCGATCGAAATACAGTTCGATCCTGCACGGCTGCTGGACTGTTGCCAGCAGCTTCGCGGGAATATCGGCAATCAGCCCGCGCAACGGTTCTCGCCCATCCTGTTCCGCCGGTTGGACGGACCTGCCTAGCGCCTCGCCGGCGGCGCCGTCGGCAGCATCACCCGATTCGTGGGACGGCACCCCGTCGACCGCGCCGACCGTCAGCTGTGGCAGCACCGTGCGACTGAACATACTCAGGTCGCGCGGGCTCACATACTGTTCGGCTTCACGATCCTCCCCGCACAAGGCGAGGGCAAGCTGCTTGCGTTTGGCCAGTTCGCGCGAGCAGCGGAAGATCATGGGCAGGCCGGCGGCGCCCGCGGGCATCCAGTCGCTGTTTGGCGCCATGGCTGACCCGACAACCGCGTATGGGCGGGGATGCCCGTCGATGATGGCCAAGACGCGGGCAGTGTGGGTAATAGTGTACCCGCCATCCGGTTCGGAGCTGATGCGCAACCCGAAGTCTGGGTCCCCGTCCGCCACGCGCATGTCGCGCGCGTTGACGAACGGCTGGCTGTACCCTGCAAATCCCACGGTCTCATTGCCGCCGACGAACAGGTCAAGAAGCTCGGCCATCTCGTCGTCAGCGAGAAGATACCCGTCCCCTGGCGTCTGGCGGATGGACGAATAGTATATGGCGTCGCCCAGGCTTTGCCTGACCTGCTCAGCACGGTCGAGGATGTCAAGCATCTTGCACGATTGCTCATCGAACGTGTCGCGGGTGTGGACGAACGCGAGCTTCTGCCCGTATTGGAAGTATTCCTGGTCGCGCACGGCGCGGAGCAGGCCGGGTATGCTCTTGACCACATAACCGAGTTTGAGCGACGGAACCACGATTTTCAGGCGGATCGCGCACCCGGAGGACAGGCTTTTCGCGAAGGCGAGTTCCAGATGCACACTGCCGATCGGCAGATGACGGCTGCCTTGGACCGCGGTCGGCACCCCGCCGTTCTTTTCCGCCGCGCTGACCTGTTTGAGCAGGTCGAGCTGCCTGCTTCTCGCCTGGTCGGCCCGACGCTGCTCCTCGTCGGACATGAACCGTTCCAGCATCGGCGACGTGCTGCGCCGGCGGCGTGCACCATGTGACCCCTCTTCGCCGTCCACGGCGAAAGACGACGGGTCTTCGTTGTAGGCGATGATGAGCGCGAGCACGTGTTTGCACATGCCGCCGAACCTGCCGAATGCCGGGCATGTGCATGAAGAATCATTGAAATCCGAACGATTCTCGTCGATATGGGTGCTCACGTCGTAATCGCTCAGGAAATTCTCAGTACTGTGCACGGTTGCGTGCAATGTTTCGCCATCATCTGTGTACGTGCAGGTGAAATCACGCATCCTGTTGCTGGAAAGCACGTCAAACGCGCGGAAATACGCAGCGCCGCCCCGCCGCTTCAGCTTGCTTTCCGGTACGACTTCGTTGCGTGCCCCGTATGATGCTCCGGAATCCTCCTCATAATCCCGGTAGCTGTGATACCCGCCATTGCCTCGTCCCCCATATACCGACGCATGCCAGTCCATAACCACCATCCTTCATCACGCACGTATCCCATCGTAACGCAAGACGGGCGGGAGCACGATTGCGCGTTCCCGCCCGTCCATCACTCAGCGACGCTTCTTGCCACCAGTATGCTGATGGCCTGATTTCGCCTTTTTCCCGGTCTTGGTTTTCTTTGAGGCCTTCGCTTTCTTACCGGAAGTGGTGACGAACCGAACCTCATCGTGGCGATGATGCCCGCCTTTCTTGAACCCGTTCGCGCGGTGGCCGAACTCGCGGTCACGACGCTGCTTGCGGTTGTGTGGGCCCTCATCGTACGAGGAGATACGGCGTCCGGTGTGGCGTTGCGGCATGTCATCTTCACGGCCGGAGCGATCGAAGCGTTGCGCACGGTCGAAACGGTCAGTACGGTCGAAGGTGCGTTCACCGCGGTCAAAGCGGTCCTGACGGTCGAAATCACGGTCGGAACGCTTCTTGCCGTGCTTATGGCCTTTGGCATCCTTATGCCCGTGACGCTTGGCATCCTTGAATGCTGGGAAATCATCGGACGCGGCGAAATCCGCGGATTGCGGCTGGTCGAAGCGGTCGAACACTTCGCGGGAAGCATCAGCCTTGCCACCCTTGCCCTTGTGCTCGTGGCGATCGGCATGGTCACGGCGCCCTTTACGGTCCTTACGATCCTTACGCTTGCGACCGCCGTCCTTCTTCTTGCCGTGCTTGTCGCCGAAGTCGATCTTGCCCAAATCCCAGCCTTCTACGACGGGCGCGACCTCACCGACAAGTTCAAGCAGTTCCGGGGAATCCGGTGTGACCGCGACCGGTTTCGCGTCAATGCCCGCGTTACGGAACAGGCGGTGCGAGGACCGGCGCTGGTTCGGCAGCACGAGCGTGACCACGTCACCATGCTCGCCCGCACGCGCGGTACGGCCGGAACGGTGCAGGAACGACTTCGGGTCAGCAGGCGGTTCGGTCTGGATCACCAAAGCGACATCGCTGACGTCGATGCCTCGCGCGGCGACATCCGTGGCGACCAGGACACGCACGAATCCACGCTCGAACGCGGCGAGATGATGATCGCGCTGCTTTTGCGACAGATTGCCCTGCAAATCGACCGCAGGAATGCCGTGCTTGACGAGCTTCTCGGCGAGTTCCTTGGCCTGGTATTTCGTGCGGGTGAAGATGATGCGCTTATCCTTGCCGCTGGCGAGCGCGCGAATCACCTCAGGCTTGTCATCCTTGGTGACCTTGAACACATGCTGGGTGAGCGTGTCGACCTGGGCGTCGGCGGCATCGACCGCGTGGACCTTCGGCTCATGCAGGAATTCGTCGACGAGCTTGTCGACACCGTGGTCGAGGGTCGCGGAGAACAGCATGCGCTGACCGTCCGGGGCGACTTGTGCGAGGAGTTTCTCGACGGACGGCAGGAAGCCCATGTCGGCCATTTCGTCAGCTTCGTCCAGCACCGCGACGCGTACGGATTCAAGGGTGAGCAGCTTCTGGTTGAGCAAATCCTCGAGACGGCCCGGGCAGGCGACGATGATTTGGGCGCCCCGACGCAGCCCGTCAACTTGACGGCCTTGTCGTACGCCGCCGTAAATGGTGACGGTGCGCATGCCGTACACTTCGGCCAGTGGGCGGACGACCTCATCGATCTGGTTGACCAGTTCTCGCGTTGGGGCGAGGATGAGTGCGCGCGGATGCGGCAGCATGGCTTTCTTGCGTGCGTCCTTGTCGTCGCTGTTTTTCAGCGCGCGGAAGTCGCGGATCGCATCATCGGATTCGCTGGTTTGGGCGAGCTGCGCCACCAGCGGGATGGAGAAGGCGAGAGTCTTGCCGGAACCGGTTTGGCCGCGGCCGAGAATATCGCGTCCGGCGAGGGAGTCGGGCAGCGTGTCCGCTTGGATGGGGAATGCCGTGGTTTTGCCGTCACGCGCGAGCACGTCGACCAGCTCATGTGGAACCCCGAGTTCGGCGAAAGTGCGCGGCGGCTCGTCGCGGTGCGCCGCGGAATCAGCAGCCGCGGCTTCAGCTGCGGCGACATATTTGCTTTCGTGGAGTTCTTCTTCGATGTTCTGGTTCTTGAAGGAGGAGGTCTTGTCGCCACGGCGTTCGAAGCGTTTACCGCCCTTATGCCCGCCCTTGCCGTGATGTTTGAAGGAATCGCCATGCCGCTTGCCGTCGTGCTTATGGGCATGCTGAGAGGATTTGGAATCAGTCACTGTGTTCTTTCGATCGTAAGTCGGCCGCGGAAGCGGCCCAGCCGCACTCCAGCGGCGTTATTCAGACACTTCAGTTTATCGCGAGGTGTCGAATTCGACGCGCGGCGCGCGGATCGACGCAGTGGCTCGGTATCGGCATGCGGTGCAAGTGGTGGTCAATATGTTTTGACGGCCAGATCGACGGTCAAAATCACACCGGCGATCACAGCCGCCCCGCGCATGATACGTGCGGGGATTTTCCTGGTGATTGCCGGGGCAATATAGCTACCGGCGAAGCATCCGAGACACATGGCGATCGCCAGCGGCCAATCGACGACGCCACGCATGATGAACACCACGGAGGCGCTCATATTCGCACCCCATCCGATCAGGGTTTTCAGCGCGTTGACCTGATGGAACGGTCCGATGCCAGCGGCGTCAAGCACCGCAAGGACCAACGTGCCCGCGCCGGCTCCGAAATAGCCACTGTAGATTGCGCAGCATGACACGCCAAGCCAGACCCACCACGGGTCTTCGGAGAGCGGCTCGGTTTGTGTACGGACGAGCGGACGGGAACGCCGCTTCCCTGTATTGCCGTCCGGCGATGCCTCATTCAGTCCCAGCTGGACAACTTGCGCCTGTGCTGCCGCGGCGGCCTGCCTAGCTTCGGCACGACCGCGCGGATTGAGGGCGATGGCCGCACTGCTGAGCGCGATCAGCGGCGGGACAACGAATTCGAAGACCTTCGGATCAAGTCCAAGCAGCAGCAACGCGCCCAGGATGCCGCCGACCACGCCAATCGACACGTAAATCGCGGCCCTGAGATGCAATCCATGCAACTCCTTGCGCGCGCCGAGCACGCCGCCGAATCCTGTGCCCAGTACACCGACCGTGTTCGACGCGTTGGCGAGGACGGGAGGTACGCCCAGCGCCAACAGTGCAGGGTAGGAAATCAGCGATGATGCGCCCACAGCGTATCCGACGAATCCTGCGCCCACGCCGGCGAGCACCACCAACAGCAACGTCAGTATGGAATATCCTGCAATCATCGTGTCTCCCTGCCTCGTTGGATGCCGGCGACACAGCGTGCCGCCGCCTGTCCTGTTGCCCATACTCAGTCGTCGCAATTCCGGCGTTCCACAATATCGTCGTTTGATACTACGAGGACCCCACGCAAGTGTCCATATTGTTGTCCATATCGTGAACATGTGCGGAGACGCCTATCTGTGCGGCAATCTCGAACGCCACCGCCATGGAACCATATCGCGCCATGGTGCGACCAGTCAGTCACACGATGGCCAGATACCAATCAGTCATCCTGCATTCGATGAGGACAATCGCCCGCGGTGAGACCAATCGGTCACACAACAAGCAGAAACCGGCCGGCAGGCCTACCGAGACCTGTGTCAATCGTCTGCGGTGCGACCAACCAGTCGCACCCGCGGCCAGATACCCACCGGACTGCCGCAAAACCGGCAGTATCCGCCCGCCGTGCGATGCGTCGGACACATGGCTCGCCGAAATTCATCAACCCCGCCCGCTGTAGACCGTATACGCCATAATGGAAGGGTTATTGTGACCGATTACATTCCATATGCGTCCACGCGGCGCACATCAGGAGAACGGAACAACTTTGGCTGAATTCATCTATCAAATGATCAAGGCGCGCAAGGCCTACGGCGATCGAGTCATCCTCGACGACGTGACATTGAGCTTCCTGCCAGGCGCGAAAATCGGCGTGGTGGGCCCCAACGGCATGGGCAAGTCCACGCTGCTGCGCATCATGGCCGGACTCGACACCGTTTCGAACGGCGAGGCGACCCTCACCCCCGGCTACACGGTCGGTATCCTCCAGCAGGATCCGCCGCTGGACGAAGACAAAACCGTAGGCGAAAACATCAAGCTCGCTTTCGGCCCGATCGCCCAGAAAGTCGAACGGTTCAACCAGATCGGCGAAGAAATGGCCAATCCGGATGCCGATTTCGACGCCCTCATGGAGGAAATGGGCAAACTGCAAACCGAAATCGACGCCGCCAACGGCTGGGATCTCGACTCCCAGCTCGAACAGGCGATGGACGCACTGCAGTGCCCCGACCCCGACACCCCGGTCAGCGTGTGCTCCGGCGGCGAGCGCCGTCGCGTCGCCCTGTGCCGTCTGCTGCTTGAAGCCCCCGACCTGCTGCTGCTCGACGAGCCCACCAACCATCTGGACGCCGAATCGATCCTGTGGCTCGAACAGTTCCTGCACCAGTACAAGGGCGCCGTCATCGCTGTCACCCACGACCGCTACTTCATGGACAACGTGGCCGAATGGATTTGCGAAGTCGACCGCGGCCACCTGTACCCGTACAAGGGCAACTACTCCACGTATCTGGAGACGAAAGCCAAGCGTATGGAAATCCAAGGTGCCAAGGACGCCAAGCTCGCCAAGCGTCTGAAGAACGAGCTTGACTGGGTGCGCTCCTCGCCGAAGGCCCGTCAGGCCAAGAACAAGGCGCGTCTCGAGCGTTACGACCAGATGGAAGAGGAGGCACGCAACTCCAAGAAGCTTGACTTCTCCGAAATCCAGATCCCGCCGGGGCCGCGTCTGGGCTCGCAGGTGCTGGAAGCCGAGCATATTCACAAGGCGTTCGGTGACCGCGCGCTCATCGACGATCTCTCGTTCACGCTGCCGCGCAACGGCATCGTCGGCGTAATCGGCCCGAACGGCGTGGGCAAGTCCACCCTGTTCAAGACAATCGTCGGTCTGGAGCCGCTCACTTCAGGCAAGCTCACCATCGGCGACACCGTCAAGATCTCCTACGTCGACCAGAACCGTGCAGGCCTCGACCCGAACAAGAACCTGTGGGAGGCCGTCTCCGGTGGGCTTGACTTCATCGAGGTCGGCGGCGTGGAAGTGCCCACCCGCGCCTATGTGGCGAGCTTCGGGTTCAAAGGCTCCGACCAGCAGAAGCTCGTGAGCATGCTCTCGGGCGGCGAGCGCAACCGCCTGAATCTGGCGCTGACGCTCAAGCAGGGCGGCAATCTGCTGCTGCTCGACGAGCCGACCAACGACCTTGATGTCGAAACGCTGGAAAGCCTGGAAAATGCGTTGCTCGAATTCCCCGGCTGCGCTGTGGTCATCTCCCACGACCGCTGGTTCCTCGACCGCATCGCCACGCATATCCTCGCATGGGAAGGCACCGACGAGAACCCGGCGCACTGGTACTGGTTCGAAGGCAACTTCCAAGCGTATGAGGAAAACAAGGTCGCGCGCCTCGGCGAAGATGCGGCACGCCCGCATCGCCTGCACCGCAAGCTGACCCGCTAGTACTCGCAAACCCGCGGATCCGCAGTATCACTGCGTCGTACAGTCATCGGGAAGCCTCCCTGCCGATTATCATGGGCAGGGAGGCTTCCGCGTATTCCGACATCAGTTCATCACCCTGTCACCGAACATTCATCCGGCGCCATACCACGTTTACACATATGAGGGCGAATCGAATCGCACCGGAAATACACGACTGCTGTACTAGGTGCCAACACACGGCACGTGCGCAGCATGCGGATTTCGTGGCTATGCGCTGGTTCTTCTGCGAAATCCGAAGGTCTTCCGTTGAACGGATTAGACTACACCATGCGGCGCATGACGTCGACCGAACTACGCTCACCGCGCTGACCGGCGGGCAGGCAGAAAAGAGCGATTATGACGCAGAACGAACCGATGACACCGTTGAAGCATTTGGTGAAAGTACTGAAGTTGGGCACACCCTCACCGCATCGTGACCACACGTATATCAATGGCGAAAGCCTGTACTTCCCCACCGGACGCGTGTACGGCGGCCAAGTGATTGCGCAATCGGTTGTCGCGGCGGCGAAAACCGTGCCGAACGGCCGGCTCCCCCACTCCATTCACGGGTATTTCATCGCCGCCGGGGATATTCATCAGGATGTGCTGTTCGACGTGGAAACCTTGCGTGACGGGCATTCGTTCTCGTCGCGTCGCGTCAACGTCACGCAAGCGCAAGGGCCGATTCTCACCGCTATCGCAAGTTTTCAGGAAACCGGCCAACGTGGCGTCGAATTCGCCGACCCCATGCCGTCGGACGTGCCCGGACCAGAAAATCTCACCAGTGCGAAACAGCTGATGGAACCGTATGCGGACCGTTCACCCTTCGCTGATTTTTACGCCAGTAAATCCCCGTTTGATATCCGCCATGTGACGCCGACCATCATGCTGGGCGCCGACCACAAGTCAGCGGACCGTGACAGCGGCCGTCAAATGGTGTGGATGAAAGCCGACGGCACCGCCGACGTACCGCAGGTGATGCATCGAGCGATGCTGGCGCTCGGCTGCGACCAAATCATGATGGAACCGGTACTGCGCCGGGCGGGGTTGAGCATCTCGACACCAGGGATTTCCTACGCGTCCATCGACCATTCAATGTGGTGGTATCGCGATATCGATATCAACCAGTGGCATCTGTATGTCCAAGACACTCCGACCGCCGCTCACGGACGTGGTCTGGCACTGGCGAAAGTGTATTCGTGTGAAGGCGAGCTCGTCGCCGTCATGGCGCAGGAAGCATGATCCGCGTTCCCAATGAAACGCTCGACACGCTGCAATCCGCCGACAGCCCCACCTCTGCAAACTAACCGACTCCTCCAAACCTTCTGCCGACACTGGCATGGCTCTCAGCGTCGGCAGAAGGTGGGAGGTCAGCGACGACGGTGAGGAGTCGGCAGGGTGTTCTCGCCGGGATTGATTTCTTTGGCGGCGCCACCGCGGGCCAGTTGTCGTTGCTCGCGCTGACGTTCCTTGACTTTCGGGTTGTCCGATCCTTCATCAGGCGGCAACTGGCAGAACCATTCGCTGATGATGCCGATGATCATATCAATCAAACTGACCACCGCGGCGATGGCGCATTCACGGATGGCACTCGCATAATACGGCGCCTCACCATGTGGCAATGCGGACACCAGCTGCACGCCGTACCAGCCCAGCAGAAACGCCGCAGCCAATCCGAGCGCCTTTGACAGGATCAGCGTGTTGACCGCGCGTTCCGGGTCAAGCCGTCGCGTACGCTTCTTCGGATCGGTATGCGAGTACGTGCGTACTTGGATCGCCAGAGCGAGCACCACCAGCCCCATAACGAGCATGACCACGGACACGGCAATCGGGGCGCCCAGCATGTCGAATTGCAGGCTTTCTGAAAGTTTGACCACACCGAGACCGCACAAGCATCCGACCAATACGGCGATCACATACTGCCACCATGGGGTTCTGCGCATGATCATCAATCTCCTCTCGTATTGGCGGCGTTCATTGCATGCCTCCTAGAATCCAGCTGTCTGACAGCAATCCCACTTGCGTCGCATCAGGAGCCAACGCCAGCAGATATGGCAGAGGATCACCGTCGAGCCGGGCATCCGGCTCAATATCCATCCACGGGGCGAGAATCGCCGCACTGGTTTTCGCTTCCTGCCAGCCGACTTGTTCACGCCGACCGGTCTCGGCATCAGAGCGCATGACAACCATATGCAATGCGAGCGCGTCACGATGCTTTCCACTGATGGATTCCAGCAGATGGCTGAACGCTGGGGCGTCAAGACGCGTGTCCACGAGCACCACCGCTGACATCGTATCCGGGCCGTCAATGGCGCTGACATGGTAGAGCGGCGAAATGCCGGTCACCTGGTTACCGGGGATGCTGTCCAAAGCGACGACCGCGGCACGCATCAGGCGTTCCCCGTCGTCACCACCGCGCATGGCGATAACGGCGTGGGACGACTGCTGCGCTTGTGCCGCACCATCAGCATGTCTGGTATCAGCACCATGCTGGCTGCCACTACGGCGTCCGCCGACCTCTTGTCTCGGCATCGATCCACTGGCCTGTGCCGCTGGCGTGGCATCATCATGATCGGTGTCATCGGCCAGACGGTGGACGTTCACGGCGATATCGTCAACAGCCATACCGTGAGGATGCCCGGCGTGGAGCACTACGTCAACGCTATGGACGCGGTGGGACAGCAACACCGCCTGCGCGATGCGCCCGGCGATGGTTTCCAACAGCACGCAATCGTATGCGCCCGTAGTCATAACTTGCCGTACCCGATCGGCCAACTGGGCGTAATCCACGGTTTGCGTAATGTCATCGCCGGCGATGGCGCCGCGCAAATCAAGCTCGACGGTGACATCAGCCCGCAAATCGTGCCAGCGTGGGGCGGTATTGTGATCAGAACAAGCGGACGGGGACCCGCTCTGCCCTGCGGCGGCGCGAATCCCCGTCAAACGTATCGAATCCATACGCTCACTCGCCCGGCTTCATGCCGACACCGCGTTTGAGCGAATCCGGAATCTCGACCGGAGGCTTGTCGGAATCAGGACGACGCTCATCGGACAGCCATACCTCACGCTTCGGGGCTTTCTTCACGTTCGCGAAGATTGCGGCAAGCTCCTTCTCGTTGAGGGTTTCCTTGACCAGCAGCTGGCGAACCAGTTCGTCAAGAATGTCACGGTTGTCGTTGATCGCGTTCCACGCTTCGGTATGCGCGTTCTCGACGAGCTTGTCCACTTCCTCGTCGATGATTTGCGCGGTGCGTTCCGAGTACGGGCGGGGCTTCAACCCGTCGTAATCGTCCTGAGCGTCCGCGTTATCCCACTTGATGGCGCCAAGCTTCGAGGAGAAGCCATATTCGAGGACCATCTTGCGTGCGATCTTCGTGGCTTTCTCAATATCGTTCGACGCGCCGGTGGTCGGGTCGTGGAACACGATTTCCTCAGCGGTACGCCCACCCATCGCGTACGCCATCTGGTCGAGCAGCTGATTGCGGGACTCGGAATAGCGGTCCGAAGTCGGCATGACCGCCGTGTAGCCGAGGGCACGGCCTCGCGGCAGGATCGTCACCTTGGTCACCGGGTCGGTGTCGTGCATGCACGCGGCGACCAAGGCGTGGCCGCCCTCATGGTAGGCGGTGTTGCGCAGCTCATTGAGTGCCATACCCTTGGACTGGCGCTTCGGCCCCGCCTGTACACGGTCGATGGCCTCGTCAATGGCACGGTTGTCGATCAGCTGGGCACCGGCACGGGCGCACAGCAGCGCGGCCTCGTTGAGCACGTTCGCCAAATCAGCGCCTGTGAAGCCGGGTGTACGTACGGCGACCATATGCAGGTCGACGTCCGGCACGAACGGCTTGCCTTTGGCGTGAACCTTCAAAATCGCCTCACGGCCTTCCAGATCCGGGGCTTCGACCGCGACCTGACGGTCGAAACGGCCAGGACGCAGCAGAGCCGGATCAAGCACGTCGGGACGGTTCGTCGCAGCAATGATGATCAGATTCGTGTCATTGTCGAAACCATCCATCTCAACGAGCAGCTGGTTCAAAGTCTGCTCACGCTCATCATGCCCACCGCTCATACCGGAGCCACGTTTGCGGCCGACAGCGTCGATCTCGTCGATGAAGATGATCGCCGGAGCGTTCTTCTTCGCCTCATCGAACAGTTCACGCACACGGGAGGCGCCAAGGCCGACGAACATCTCGACGAAGTCGGAGCCTGACGTCGCGTAGAACGGCACGCCCGCCTCACCTGCGATAGCGCGCGCAAGCAGCGTCTTACCGGTTCCAGGAGGGCCATACAGCAGCACGCCACGCGGAATGCGGGCACCCAGTGCCTTGTACTTGGACGGGTCCTTGAGGAAGTCCTTGATCTCTTCGACTTCCTGCAATGCGGCATCCTCGCCCTTGACATCGGAGAAGCGGGTACTCGGCGTCTGGCCTTCAAGCAGCTTCCCGCTGTTCTTGCGTCCGCCCATGCCGAGCATACCGTTGCTCATGCGGCTCATCATGAACCACAACAATCCGAGGAATATCAGCAACGGCAGGATGGAAGTGATGAGGTAGGACATCGTGCTGGTCTGCTGCATGCTTGATGTCCAACCGTTGCTGGGCTGATCGGCCTTCACCGCCTTGATGATATCGGCGCCCTGCGCGAAGGTGTAGTAGAACTGCACGTTCTTGCCGTAATTATGCGTTTTGCCTTGCGCATCGGTTTTCGAAAAATCGTTCTTGAGTTCAAGCTTGACCAGCTGCCGGTTGTCAATAACCTCAGCATACGTGGCCTGGCCGTTGTTGAGCAGCTTCAAGCCATCTTCCGTGTTGATGGTCTGCGTGCCGCTGGACGCGAACATCTGGAACGCGCCGATGGTGAGCAGCACCAGCACAACCACCCACAGCCACGGGGACTGCCACCACGGACGATTACCGTTGCCGCCTTTCGGCGTGTTATCGGAATCACCGCGGCGGAATGGGTTACCGTTGTTCCCACCCATTGGAGGCCGCTGTTGCGGGCCCTGCGGATAGCTCATGCCTGTTCTCCTTGATATACTTCCGGCTTCAGCACCGCGATCGAATCGAGGTTGCGGAAACGTTCGTCATAGTCGAGGCCGAATCCGACAACAAACTCGTCGGGGACCTCATACCCCTTGTACTTTACCTGTACGTCGACTTCGCGCCGGGAAGGCTTCTCCAAGAGCGCGAAGACCTCCACGGATTGTGCACCCCGACGCTTGAGTTCTTCAACCAGCCAAGCGAGCGTACGACCGGAATCCACGATGTCTTCGACGATGAGCACGTTGCGCCCACGCACGTCCGTGGACAGATCTTGGCGTACCGTAATCGTTCCGCTGCTTGATGTCCCCGAACCGTAACTGGACAGGCTCATGAAATCCATCTGCACCGGAATGCTCATCGCCTGCGAGAATGCGACCATGGTGTTGACCGCGCCCTTAAGCACTGCCACGAGCAGCGGGTCCTTGCCACGGTAGTCTTGGCTCACCTGTGCGGCAACTTCATCGATTTTCTTGTGGATATCGGTTTTGCTGATCAACTCGTGGTCGATCTGGTCTTGAACGTCAGCGATTTTCATGCCCACTATCTTGGCACACGCGAATGACGTGTTTCTGGCGAAAAGCTTGGTATCCGCTGGGAAGACTCACAGCATGCTGACCATGCCAATCGATAATCAGCCGCTCGATGGCTTCGATATGCCGTGCTGAAACCGGTACACCCAACGATGCACACGCACGGGCGATAACCCGGCGCCTGATCGCCGCCGGCTGAACTTCGAGCGTTCGAGCGTCAAGCGAAACACCGTGTGACGATGCCGCTTCAATCCGTACACTCCCCTGATATGCCGCCGACGCCTGATCGTCCAGATACTCGCGGTCGCTCACCGCTCCCGCGGCATACTGCGCGAGATGCTTGGCGACATCGCTGCCGGCAAGCTCCTCCAATACCGGCATCACGTCATGGCGGATACGCGAACGCAGCGGATAGCCGTTCGGCAAGCGCTGTCCAAAGGGAATGCCGTCACCGTTGGTCGGATCATCCCACCACGTGATGCTCAGGTCACTGCAGATACCTGTGGTTTGGGCTCGCGTCAGCGCAAGGAATGGCCGCAACAGCGTGACACCGTCACGCTCACTGTTTGCGGGCATGCCGCACAATGCGTCCACACCGCCTGAACGCAGCAAGCCCATGATGATGGTTTCCGCTTGGTCGTCACACGTGTGGGCAAGCAGGACGGCACTCGCGCCACAGGCTCGCGCCTCCTCAGTCAGCGCCGCATAGCGTGCGTCGCGGGCGGCGGCCTCCTCCCCCTGCCCTGCAGGGTCAACCTGCACGAACCGCACAGCTACCGGGTCAAGCCCCAGTGTCGAGCATCGCGCAGCCGTATCGAGCGCGATATCGGTCGATCCGGCTTGCAGCTGGTGATCAACGACGACAGCGCCGCATCGCAGTCCCAGCATGCCGCAGACAATATGCGTCACGGCAGCCAACGCCATGGAATCGCGGCCGCCTGAACACGCGACCAGAACCAGTGGAGCATCCGATAAGGGCGCGTGGGCACCGTGGCAAGCGAACCGCGGGTCCTGTCGCCCCAATCCTGCACGCTCCAAGCATGCGCGAACATCCCCGATCGCCGTTCTGAGATTTGCCGTGTACGCCATATGCCGCTCCTCAATCGATCCTACAGTCCCGCCAGTGCGCTCATGAACTTGTTGATTGCGATACGCGCGGAATACAGGTTGGTCGGATTATTGACAATCACCGCGAACGATACGAGCCCGCCGTTGGTGCGGGACACATTACCCGCCATGGACGTGACGCCTTCAAGACTGCCGGTTTTCACACGTAGCTGGCCGGCGACTGTCTGGTCGGCGAGACGGCTTTTCGCCGTACCCACCAAGCCGGGGACCGACAATCCTTCAGCTGCCGCAACCGCACCGCCGACCCGCAGGTTGCGTTCCTGGACTTGCACCAAGGTGGTGGCGGTCAAGCGGGAACCGTCAGACAGGCCCGAACAGTCAGCCATGACGAGTCCCGAGGTGGAAACACCCAGCTTGTCCAACTCCTGTTTGACTGCGGTGGTCGCCCCGGTCGGACTGTTCTCGTTGCCGGTGGCGTTGGCGAGCAGTCGTCCGAACTCTTCGGCGAGCGTGTTATCAGAGTGCCGCAGAGCGAATGCCATGATTTCCGCGAGCGTCGCGGACTGCACCGTGGCAACGGCACGCAAACCGGACGGCACGCTTGCGGCGACCGGCGAACCGTCGACCGTGATCCCCTGTTCAGTCAGCCGTTGGGCGAATGTCACCGCCGCATCCGCCGCCGGTGCCATAGACAGCACCGGGTAACTGGTGAACGAGTCGGGATCATGCTGCTGGTCCGCCGTCCACTGGCGGCCACCATCCACAGCCATTGAGGAGACGGCCGTGTAATACATATTGCTTGGATTATTCTGCGCGATAGTTGCCGGATACCTCGGATCGGCGAACACCGTGTCGTCGTAGCGCACGGCAACCGACGTTATTCCACGCTGTTTCAATGATGTCGCCGTTGTCTTCGCCAGTGTCCCCAATCCGGCGCGACCGTTGATATGGTTCGGATCATTATCCCCCGAGCCAAGCAGCATATCGCCGCTGCCTTTGAGATACAAGGTCGGAGTTTGTCCGCTGGCTTGGGACAGATACGTGCTCGTGGCGAGCGTGGAACCCATATCCAGCACGGATGCGGCGGCCAGCGCGGTCAAGGTTTTCATGGTGGATGCCGGTTCACGCTGGGCATCAGGTTCATGGCTGGCGACGACTGTGCCGTCAGCAGTGGCGATCGCGATGGAAAAATCAGTGCCCACACTGGGATCGGCGGCGAACGTGTCAATAAGCTGTTGGGCGGCAGCGGCATCGATGGTTTTCGACCGGTTGGCTGTCCCGGCGATCGCGGTCGCGGTACGGGCGGACAGAGGCGCCGCATACGACGGGTTGGCGACATCACGCAAGGTCAATACGCCCGGGAACACGTCCGTCAGATCCCCGACGGCATAGCCGACAACCAACAGGGCGGTCAGGGCCGATGATACGGCGACGCGTATAACGCGGCTGGTATCGGCCCGTCGCCGCTTGCGCAACTCCACCCGTGTTCCCAAGACACGTTCCTCCTGTTCACCATACGTATGCACGCCGGCGCTCCGGGCATGCGATGTTCTTTCAGCTTAGCGCCGGCGGCGAACGATACCGTCAAACGTTTCGAAGCCACGTGGAAGCGTCGGCACGGAGAAACGGGGAAATGGTGTGTCGCTGTGACTGGTGTCATTTGCCATGATGCTCAATCGGCTTCCATTCAGCCTTCGAGAAGACCGCCTGGAAAGAAATCGGCACATAACTGAGCATATAAATCGGGAAGCTGAGCACATAGGCGAACAGCTCCTTGTTCGTAGCGCCGATCTGGTCACGTTCAGCGACACAGGTCAACGCAGCCAGTCCCATCATGCCCAGCACGCCGAGCACAATACCGTACGTCCATCCGCCAATCGAGTTCAGCTGGCTCTGCCACGTGACGAACCCGCATGCCGCAAACAAGCATCCCAGCAGGAAGCGCGCAATACCAAGCACCATGAACGGGCAGAGCACCAGCGTGAAATCGATGCAGGAGAAATCACGCTCCCGCACCGCACGTTTGATAAGCGCAGGCCCGTAATAGCGGAACACCTGCAGGAAACCTTTGCTCCACCGCAACCGTTGCCGCCAGCTCTGCCCGAAAGTGACCGGCTGCTCATCGTAGAGGATCGCGGTGCCGCAATACCCGATTCGGTCGCCATGCAACACCGAATCCATGCTGAACTCGAGATCTTCGGTGAGCAGATGGAATTTCCACCCGCGATTACGCCGCATGATTTCCTGGGAGAACATGAATCCTGTGCCGCCCACATGGCAGCTCGAGCCGAACAGCATGCGCGAGTTGTTGAGGAACCGCGATTCGCGGATGAACCACAGGGCAGAACCCGAAGAAACCCAGTTATCGGCAAGATTGACGGAATTGCGATAACTGGTCAGGATCTTGAACCCGGCATGGAACGCCTTGTTCATCTCCTCGATGTAATGCTTGTCGAGACGGTTGTCCGCGTCGAACACGAAGAACGCGTCATACTTGTCCGTCTCGCCCTCATTGATCATATGGTCCAGCAGATAACTCAGCGCATAGCCCTTGCCAACCTGCTCCTTGTTGAACCGTTCGACAACGTGACAGCCCATGTCGCGCACCAACTGCGCCGTATGATCCGTACAGTTGTCAGCCACCAGCCAGATATCCACCAAGTGTGACGGATAGGTTTGCGAACGGATCGAATTGATGAGATTGCCGATCACGGCTTCCTCATTACGGGCGGAAATCAGCACCGCGTAACGCTTGTCCATCGGAGCGTCCGGGAAGGTGATCTGCTTGGCGAACAAGGACGCGACAACGCATACCGCCTGATAGACCAGTCCGGCACCGCCAAGAATCATGAGCAGGATATCGAGAGTCGACAGCAGAACCATCAGCGCCATCCCTTTCGTGGATTATTGTCAGCCGTACTGCTCCGACTGTTATCGTCCGGCTTCGCATCATTCCCAGACCCAGTTGACGGGGTATCACCATGCGCGTCTTCCTCCGTACCTTTGAGCGGCTGCGCTTGCGTACGCAGCGCGCCCTTCGGGATAGCCACCGTCGGCACATCATCACCGTCGTCACGCTCACCTGAAGGATGATGGTAAATCTGCTCCTGCAACTCGCGCAGCTCGTCACCGATCGGCACGTGAGAACCGGAACTTTGCGCCACGCGCGGAATACGGTCACTAACCGGTTTAATGACATGCTCGTTGAACGCTTCAGCACTTTCAACGACCTTGGACTTCCGTTTCGGTTCAGGATCGTTCATCAGCGGGGAATCGATCAAATCGTAACGCTTCGTGCACGCACGGAAAATCGCCTGCAAACTGGCGGTAATCGGCAAAGCGAGGAACGCTCCGAGCGCACCGAACAGCGAACCGAAAAACAGCACACACAGGAAAGCGACCGCCGGATTCAAATCCATCGTACGTTGCGAAATCTTCGGGGACAGGATCAGATTCTCAATCTGCTGATACACGACGATGAACGCGACCACAATCACCGCATAAGTGATGTCATGCGACGCCCACGCGAAAATCACCGGCAGCGCACCGCCCAGATACGTGCCGATCGTGGGCACGAACTGGGATGTCAAACCGCAGAACAAGGCGAGCGGCAGCCAGTACGGCACATGAATGATATCAAGGAAAATCGCCGTGCATGTGGCGTTGATAGCGGCGAGAATCGTGCGGGAGAACAGGAAGCCAGAAATCTGATCCTGCACCACCGTCCACGTGAACAGGAAGCGACGTTGTGCGGACGGGCCAAGCCACTGGCACAAACTACGGCGGACACGCGGTCCGGCCGCCGACACGTAATACGTGACCATGAGCACGGTCATAAGATTGAACAAGAATCCGAACAGCCCAACTGTCGTGTTATACGCTTGTCCGGCAACATCAGTAATCCATGAGGTTTTGATATTCTTCATCACCTCATTGCCGAGATTCTCCATTTTCGGCAGCTCGAAATCAAACCGTTTCACCACGAAATCAGTAATCTGGTCATAATACGCGGGAACACTCTGCACCATGGATATAACCTGCTGGACGAACATGTTGCCAAACAGCACCATCAGCACAACCACGATAACCGATACGCCAATCAGACTGACTGCCGACGCCGCGCCACGCTTCCAGCCGTGACGAATCAGTCGCAGGACGAGCGGTTCAATCGCGAGCGCAATGAACACCGACACCACGATGTCAAGGACGATCGTGTCGACCTTGCCCCACGACCGCCAGACGAACACCGCGAGGAACACGGCGATCACCGCGTAGAACAATCCCCTGCCCCACCATTCCGGAGGGCGCCGCGGGTCGCCCTTCTGCGGGAATACCGAGGCAAGATCGATTTGCGGTTCACCTTGTTCATTCATGGCTCCCCATTCTACATAGCCGGCGGAAACAGACGCTTGTGGCGTATCCGTCGTATTGCCGGCCGCGTATTGCGATTGTTGCGGGAAACCAAGTGAAGCTGACGCCGACGTGTAGACGTCCTTGCCTATCCTAGAAAACATGCTAACCGTATCGATTGTCATTCCCGCATGGAACGAAGAGGAGCGCATCGCCGATTGTCTGACGAACGCAACCCGTCAGACCGTAATACCCCATGAGGTGATTGTGGTGGATAACCGTTCCACCGACGCGACCGTCGACATCGTCAAGAAGTTCATGGCGGAACATCCCGACGCTCCGGTCCGTCTGCTGCATCAGGATGAGGAACAAGGGCTGATCCCGACACGCAATTATGGTCTGAACCATGCCACAGGCGACGTATTGGGCCGTGTGGATGCCGATTGCATGCTCAAACCCGACTGGGTTGAGGTTGTTTCCAGGATTTTCACCGAGGATCCTGAAGCGATGGGCGCGACAGGACCGGTGGTGTATTACGACATGCCCGCCAAGCGCGTCGGTTTGCGTGGTGATGATAGCGTCCGCCGACACATGTATCGGGCGGACGGGGATCAGGTGTTGCTGTTCGGTTCGAATATGGCGTTGCGGGCGAGCGCATGGCATGATATCGCGAACGAGGTGTGCCGTGACCGTGAAGATGTCATGCATGAGGATATCGACGTGTCGCTGCATCTGCTCGGCCGAGGCATGAAAACCGTGTACTGTCAGCGTATGATCTGCGGGATTTCCGCGCGGCGCATGGACACGTCGTTCACATCGTTCCGCAATTATATGAACCGGTTCCGCAACACGTTCGCCGCCCATCCGGACCATTGGCGCAAACGCAAGCCGGAGCATACGCTGTACGCGCTGTACCCGTGGATGCACACCCTGTACCCGATGTACCAGCGTTATCTGGACCGTATGGACATCAATCCGGCGGAACGCTTGTGGCTCAAAGAGCAGTTCGACGTGGCCAAGCGCGACGAGCAGGACAGAGCCGACGCGGATACGGACGGCCAGCCCGAATCCGACGGCAGCACACTGACGCTGGCAGAGTCGAACCAATAGCGATCTGCGCGTGCCGCAATCGCCGTTACACAACGGAATTCGCGACCGTCCCTGTACACAAACTGGTTACGCTGGGAAGTGTCCCAGCGTAACCAGTTTGTGTACAGGCGGGCGGTCCCGAGACGCCGTCACATCAGCGACGTGTAAATCGCGAGGATGTCCTCCTCGGTCGCCTTGCGCGGGTTGCCCGGCGTGCACACGTCATGGAACGCGTCGTGGGCGAGCGGCTTGAGGTCGGCTTCAGTGGCTCCGACCTGCGAGATCTTGGTCGGATTGCCAAGGTCGACGGTCAGCTGGTGGACCGCCTGGACCGCTTCTTCGCGTACGGTTTCCAGATCGCCGGTCATCGCGTCCGCGACGCCGAAGGCTTGCGCGATATCACGGTACTTTTCGCCCGTATAGTCTTTGTTATATTCCATAACCGGGGCGAGAAGAATACCGTTGGCCACGCCATGGGCAACGCCGAGCCGACCGCCGAGCGGATGTGCCATGCCGTGAACCAGACCGAGCCCGACGTTGGAGTACGCCATGCCGGTGATGTAGCTAGCGTATGCCATCTGCTCACCTGCCGCCTTGTCGCCGTCGGCGCTCTTGGCGAGGTTCTGGGCGACCATGCGGATGGTCTGCATGGACAGGCAATCGGACAGCGACCACGCGCCGGGTGTGATGAAGCCTTCAATCGCGTGGGTCAGCGCGTCCAGACCGGTGGCGACTTTCAGTCCACGAGGCATGGAGTCGGTCAAATCAGGGTCGACGAAGGCGACAACCGGGATGTCATGAGGGTCGACTGCCACGAACTTGCGCTTGTTGGCGGTATCCGTGATTACATAGTTGATGGTCGTTTCCGACGCTGTGCCTGCTGTGGTGGGCACGCCGAAAATCGGGACGGACGGGTTCTTGGTGTCTGCCACGCCTTCCAAGGACAGCACGTCGGCGAACTGCGGGTTCGCGGTGACAATGCCAATGCCCTTGCATGTGTCTTGCGGCGAGCCGCCACCGAGACCAATGAGGAAGTCGGCTCCAGCGGAAGCAAATTTCTTCACGCCGTCCTGGATGCATTCAACCGGAGGATTCGGCTTGACATTGTCGAAGATCTCATACGGCATGCCAGCCTCGTCAAGCACCGCGGTCACTTTCGCCACAGTGCCGGTTTCCAGTAGCACCGGATCGGTGACGATGAACGCCTTCTTGAACCCGCGCGCCTTCGCGGCGACAGGTATCTCACGAATCGCGCCACGGCCAAAATATGCGGTCTGATTGAAGATCATTCTGTATACCATGTGTGTTCTCCTTCGAACAATTCCCGTTGTGCGGGATCGTCATTGACGCAACCTATTGTAGTCAATCCCGCCGCGGATACAACACCGAGAGGTGGGCTAATCCGCTGTGCCGAGTCATAAGCCAGACCAATCACACGGAATATGGTCAAGTCCCGGCTTTTCGGCAACCCGTATCGAAAACGCGAACAATCAAGGAATCGGGCGTATAAGCCGGGTGTATAAGGACAGCATGGTGGTCATCATGCGGCTCCGCCTTGGAAGAACACCGTGTTCGGCGGAGGTCAATCATACTTGGCGGTGCAGCACATGCTCGGATGTTGTAGGACGGCGGTGGCGCCGGGCTGGTGTGGGAGATTTCCGCGCATGGGCGATCTAGTCGTGATGTCCCGTGGTTTTTGTGGGAGTTTATCGGGGATTTGCGGTTTCGGTGGTGTTCTCTCATCGGCGGTTTCAGGGGCGATTTTCACGAACCGCGGATTTCCAACGTTCCCGCTGGGACAAATCCGCAAGGCCGTCGGATTCCCGTAAACTCCCACGCCGGATACGTGAGAACAGGCGCAAACCGGGAAATCCCGACAGTTCTCCCACATCACCCACACGCCACCGCCCGAATCCCGGCCTCCCCCTGCCTCCACCGACACCGACAACCGCCCCAGCGTCAGCAAACGCCTCTGACGACACTCACAACCGTCTCAACGTCGGCAGACGGTTGAGCACTGTTGGTCGACAGAGTCTCGGAAATGAGAAAACCCCGATTCCATACGGAATCGGGGTTCTTGTGGCTCCGAGCGGGATCGATCCGCTGACCTAGCGATTTTCAGTCGCTCGCTCTACCAACTGAGCTACAGAGCCATGGACGGTTAAAAAAAACCCGGATAAACCGGGTTTTTACCATTCGCGACCTCGGCCGGACTTGAACCGGTGACCTCCGCCGTGACAGGGCGGCGCTCTAACCAACTGAGCTACGAGGCCGTGGCGTTTGCTCCGTGGAGCAGCCGAGTATTTATATTACTCAGATCTGCCCGCCACGCAAATCGGGCGCGTGCTTCGGCGTGTCGTTTTTACAGGGGCAACGCAAAACCTATGCAATATGTGGGTTTTCAGCAAATCAGCACAGGCTGCCTTGCCATTGTGACATCCAGGTATGAAACGCCGTCACTGTTCTGAAGGTCACTGTAATCGCCCGTGTCACCGTAGCCGTCGCCGGAATCACTGCCGTAGCCATACAGGCTGTCATCGCTCCAGCTGTCCGTATCATTGCCATCCAAGCCATATTGGCGCAGGTAGTCGCATCCGCTCCCCGTGCACTGGCCCAGACTGCTCGAGCCGCTCGGGCTGGAGAAACCGGTGCTGCCCGACGTCATGGATTTGAGGGCGGAAACCGCGGAAACCGCCAATACGATGGTCAGCACGACGGTGACCGCGCTGATCACAATGCCCGCAATCGCCAGTCCGCGGCTTTTCTGCCCCGACTTGCGGACCATCACCAGGCCGATGATCGAGAAAATCAGGCCCAGCATGGGGTTGAAGAACGCGAAGACGAAACCGATGATGGTCAACACGTTCCAAGAATCAGCAGGATTCGTATACGGGTAAGCGCCCTGCGGCGGGAACGCGTATCCGGCTGGCGAAGCCGTTGAACCATACCCCGTGTTCTGATCATACCGATACTGTTGATATCCGCCATCCGTCCGACCTGTCGGCACGGCGGGCCCAACCGGCGACTGCGGCCCATACTGCCCGTATTGTTCAGGCTGGCCGGATTGCCCATACTGCGGCTGTTCGGCGGTCGCGCCATACGGCGCGCCCTGCGGATCTTGGCTCCAATCCCCCGGAATCGGTTGCGTCGGCGCAGTCTCATACGCACCGGTTGGCGCGAAGGCCTGCGTGGGTTGCGCATCATACGGTGTATATACGCCGGACGGCGCATCAGTCATGCTGGACGGGTTGGACTGCTGAGAGTCCCCGGAAGAAGGCGTCTGCGCCTGATCATCATAATCACTCATGGTTGCATTCTACCCGAACACGGCATACCTCCGGTTAACTCGCCACACCCTGCAAACGTCATCATTGTCGTTGTATCATCACCCTAGCTTGAACCGGAAAAACCATATAACGATGCCAAAGACGAACTAGCGAACGTTCGCAAGACACACAAGACGAAAGGCACGCATGATGACCACAGCAGCACAGGAAGCATACCTGCCCACCGACGGAACCATCCCGGCACTCCCCCACCACGACGGGTCAAGACTGTACGTATCCAATGCCACGCCACGGCTCGGCGAGACGATTCGCGTACGCGTCCGTATTCCCGCGTCCAGCCCGTACACCGGTGTGAAGCTCCACTCGCTCGCCGATGACGAAATGCACCTTGAAGACGCACGGCCGATTCTGCGCACCCCTGACGAAATCTGGTATGAGGCGCCGCTGCCTGTCCATAATCCTGTCACCCGATACCGTTTCGCTCTGCTCCGCGATGGCGGTTTTGATTGGCTGAATGCTCTCGGCGTGTTTGACCGTGAGGTCAGCGACGTCTACGATTTCCGCGTCACCACTTTCGCACCATCGCCCGCATGGAACCGTGAAGGCGCTACGTACCAGATTTTCCCCGACCGCTTCGCCCGCTCCCGGCAATTCGCAGAACGCTCCGCACCCGATTGGGCGCATCCGACCGCATGGTCCGCCACACCGCTTGCCTACGGCGTCGAAACCGGTCGCCAATGGTACGGCGGCGATCTCAAGGGCATTGAAGAGCATCTCGAGTACATCCACGACCTCGGGTTCACCACGGTGTATCTCACGCCATGCTTCCCCGCACGCTCTGTCCACCGGTATGACGCTTCGACATTCGACCATATCGACCCATTGCTTGGCGGCGATGAAGCACTCCGCTCGCTTGCACGCGCATGCCACGCCCGCGGGATGCGCATCATGGGCGATTTGACACTCAACCACACCGGTTCCAGCCATGAATGGTTCCAGCGGGCGTTGCACGACCCGAACAGCGAAGAACGCGACTATTACCTGTGGAACCGGTATCCAGACGATTATGTGGCGTGGATGGGCATCAAAGCGCTGCCGAAACTCAATTGGGATTCCCCTAAACTGGTTGACCGGATGATCCGCGGAGCGTCCAGCAGTGCAGGCAAGTGGCTGGGCGGCGAAAGCGGTTTGGACGGCTGGCGTATCGACGTCGCCAACCAGACGGGGCGTTGGGCGGCCATGGACGAGAACCATATGGTCGCCACCACCATCCGACACACCGTCGACGAGCTGACCGACGGCGATGGGGCGCTCATCGCCGAATACATGCCGGATGCCACCCGCGACCTTGATGGTGACGGCTGGCAGGGCGTCATGAATTACGCCGCATTCTCCCACCCATTGTGGATGTGGGTTGCAAGCCCCGACAGCGGCGTCAAACGGTTCGGCTTCGACGTGACGTTCCCCAGACGTGACGGCACCGCGATGGTCGACACGATGCGCGAGCTGCTCGCCCAAATCCCGTGGAAAGTCGCCGAATCCCAATGGAATCTCATCGATAGTCATGACAGCGCGCGTATTCTCACGCTCACACGAAACCCGCATGTCACCCATGCGGCACTCGGCATGATGATGACCTACCCGGGCGTGCCGATGGCGTTCGCCGGCGATGAGCGGGACGCGGTCGGCGTCACCGGCGAGGAAAGCCGCACCCCCATGGATTGGGACGCGCCCGAAGACGCGCATTGTGCGACGATGAGCCGTTACCGCGATCTGCTCACGCTGCGCAGCACGTCAAGTGCGCTCACCCATGGTGGCCTACGTTGGGTCAATGTACAGGCGGATGCGGTCGCCTACCTGCGTGAGGACGCAAACGACCGGCTGCTTGTCGTCGCCGCACGGCGAGGCGCCCAGCATGTGCGCGTGACGCGTGACCTGCTGGGCGGCTGCGACCCGCAACTGGTGTGCGGCGAAGGCACTATGGAACCGGGCGACCACGGGGCGCTCTTCACGCTGCCGAATGCCGGATACGGCATCTGGCGTCTGGGCGACTTGGACGTGCCACGCTGGTGAGAGGCGTGTCCGACACCGGCCGGTATAAAAGAACCATGCATGAACTTGAGGAACAACCCACAAACGACACCGCACAACCTCGCCACGAGCATCGGGTGCTGTCGTTCGTCCGCCGCTCGGGCAGGCTTGACGCAAGACTGCAGCGCGCTTGGGACACGTATGCCGGCACGTATCTGCTGCCGTTGAACGCCGGGGAAGGCTCACTGGATATTCGCGACGACTGGCGTCTGACCGATGATTGGATTCGCTCCACATGGGGCAATGATCACCCGCTGATTGTTGAAATCGGCACCGGGCAAGGCGAGAATATCGTCGCGGCCGCCGCACAACACCCGCAGACCAATTATCTGGCGCTTGAAGTGTACGATCCGGGTGTCGCGCACACCATGCTGCGCGCCGGCAAACAGCAGCTCGGCAACCTGCGGATCGCCCAGATCAATGCTCCGGAGCTGTTCGCGAAAGCCGATACCGCAACCGTAAGCGAAGTGTGGACGTTCTTCCCCGACCCGTGGCCCAAGATGAAACATCACAAGCGTCGCATCGTCCAGCCGGCACTTGCCGAAGCCATTCACCGTGCGCTGGTACCTGGCGGCCTGTGGCGTATCGCCACCGATATCGAAGATTATGCGCTGCACGTGCATGAAATCATGGATGCGCGCACCGACTTCAGGAATACCGGCGATGTGATCGTCAGCCTGCCGACCGGGCATGTCGGCAAAGGCAACGCCGATCTGGCGCAGGATATGCCTCACGCGGATTTCGTCGAATCGACACGGTTCGACGGCAGGGTGCTCACGAATTTCGAGAAGAAAGGACTGGATGCCGGTCGTGTCATCCACGATTTCGCCTACCAGGCCATCTGACCGATATCAAGCCGAGCGGCATGGGGTCTTCGGCCTATCAGACAAAACGACACGCCGAAGACCCTGATTTTGCATTCTGGCGTTGTTGTGTTTATCATAATCAAGTTGTTTGACGCCCCCTTCGTCTAACGGTTAGGACACCAGACTTTCAATCTGACAACGAGAGTTCGACTCTCTCAGGGGGTACGAATACAGAACCCGCCACAAACGGCGGGTTCTTTGTTTTACGGCCATCCTCCCTCGACTCGAGCCACCGAGCATCATCGAGGATTATCAGGCTTGTATTCACCACGATTCCTTGAATCGCGTATGCCGATTCATGTGTTACCCGTCAGATACGCGGGCACGGTCAGCAGCGTCGCGTGTGTCAAGACATACGCGACGCTGCTGACCGTCCGCAATTACTGACCGATCCGCTCGCTCACCCAATCAACGATATACGGGGCGACCTGTTCGATCTGGTCGATCGCGATATTGAAATCCTCCGGACCGCCATACCACGGGTCAACCAAATCAATCTGATCTTCACGCCCGGCAGGCGGCTTCGGCAGATTCGGGTCGAAACTGCGGTACATATGCACTTCGGCACGCTTGGCGGGCGGCAGCAGCCGGACCAGCGCGCGCATATGCGAGGCGGTCATCGGCAGGAACAGGTCGCTGTCGTTGATTTCCTGCCGCGTGATGCGATGCGCGAAATGATGCGCCGGAATCTCATAGCCACGCTCACGCAGCACCACGACCGCGCGGGGGTCGATTGGATGCCCATACTCCTCGTCGCTGACACCGCTGGACATGACCCGTACCCGGTCGGCGAGCCCGCGCTCGTTGAACCGTTCGCGCAGGATGATCTCCGCCATCGGCGACCGGCAGATATTGCCGGTGCACACGGTCATCACCGTGTATCGTGGATCTTGGGATGATTGCGTAGCGGCCATGCCGCAGCCCCTTTCCATGGATGAAACGTATCGTTATGCCGCGTAGCCGAAAGTGCTGCACGCGCTTACGGCTTACGCTTCACAATGCTTCGTCGTCTTCAGTTTCGCCGTCGATTTTGCGATAGGTTTCAAACCGGTATTCACGGATACCGTTTTCCGGATGTTTCGGCAGCATCCACGGCGTCACATCGGCGAGCTTCCACAGGCCTGAATCAGTGAGCGCCCGCATATCCGGCGCGTACGTATCCGCATCCACCGTGGCACGGATCCTGGTGACGAACGCCTGACGGGCGAACGGCAAGGCTTCTTTGAATATCTGCGAGCCGCCGATCACCCAGATCTCGCTGCGGTCAAGCCCGTCATCGGGAATCGCCTCCTGGCGCGCCAAGTCGAACGCGTCATCAAGATTTTCCACAACCGTGGCCCCCGGGGCCACATACCCGCTGTTGCGTGACACGACAATATTGTCGCGGTTCGGCAACGGACGGAACCGTGGATCAAGAGACTCCCATGTTTTGCGTCCCATAATGACCGGGTGGGAAACAGTCAGTTCTTTGAACCGTTTCATATCCTCAGCCAAATGCCATGGCATGCCGCCATGGAAGCCGATAGCACCTTCGCGTCCTTCATTGTCGCGCGCCTGTGCCCAAATCAGATTCACCGTGAAGGTCTTGGGGAAATCATCACCCCAATCCTCGGTGTCCTCCAGCCCGGCCAAACCGGGCTTGCGTTCGTGATAGCCGCTTTGGCTACTGTCATACCCCATTTCATAAACTCCTTGAACTCAATGGACTGGGATAAGTGTAGACGATGCTTCAGACGGCAACAGGAGCCTTAATCGTCGGATGATGCTTATATCCGATCACTTTAAAGTCGTCATACGTGTAATCGAACAGCGAATCCGCTTGCGGATCTCCATCTGCGGGTACGGGTACGGGGTGCGGGAGAGCTGCTCGAGCACCTGGTCGATATGATTGTCGTACACATGGCAGTCGCCGCCGGTCCACACGAATTCGCCCGGTTCAAGCCCGGTCTGCTGCGCCATCATCATGGTGAGCAGCGAATAGGACGCGATATTGAACGGTACGCCGAGGAACATATCGCAGCTGCGCTGATACAGCTGGCATGACAGCTTGCCATCCGCCACATAGAACTGGAACAGCGCGTGGCACGGCGGCAGGGCCATATGCTCGACCTCGGCGGGATTCCACGCGCTGACGACCATACGGCGGGAATCGGGATGGTTGCGGATCAGATCAAGCACGTTGGAGATCTGGTCGATGGTGCGGTTGGGGTCCTCGGGCGTCGGCGCCGGCCAGCTACGCCACTGGGCACCATACACGGGGCCGAGATCGCCGTTCTCGTCGGCCCACTCATCCCAGATATGCACGTTGTGCTCCTGAAGCCAACGCACGTTGGTGGAACCCTTGAGGAACCACAGCAGTTCGTAAGCGATGCCGCGGAAGAACACGGTCTTGGTGGTGAGCAGCGGGAAATACTTGCTCAGATCGAAGCGCATCTGCTGGCCGAACAGCGAAATCGTACCGGTACCAGTGCGGTCGGATTTCAGCGTCCCCTCCTTGAGGATCTTGCGGACCAAGTCCTCGTAGGGCATGGGAATGTCCGTCTGCGGACGTTCCGGGATACGGGTGCGAATATCAGCAAGCTGTTCGGCGGTCAAAGGCATGACCCCATGGTAGCAGTGACCCGCCGATTTACGCCGGGAGCCATCCTGCAAACGACTCTGTATCAGCCCAAACACCGGCGTGTGATACCGGGTGTGACATCGCTGCAGACGCGGTCGAGTCCACGAATCCCGCTGTGAGCGGATATCGGGCAGGTGCTTGGGCTAATCTGTAAGCATCGGCGCGAGAAGCGCGCCAGCAACTCCAGGAGGCACAACATGGGCAAAAGGCTCTGGGTGGAACGCAATAAGGACGGTTCATGGGACGCGTTCAGCGAGGACGGCGCGCACCTCAAGTTCGGCCACGGCAAAGGCCTGTTCACGCCGGGCGACCTCATGAAGGTCGCGCTGGCGGGCTGTGCGGCGCTGTCCAGCCAGTTCCCGGTCGAGAACACGCTGGGTGAGGGCTCGGGCGCCAGGATCCTCGTCGACGGCTCCTACGACCCGGAAACCGATTCCTATACGGCGTTCGAGGAGCAGGTGAACGTGGATGCGACTTCCGCCGATCTGAGCGAGGAAGATGCAGCCAAGCTCAAGGAGCGTGTCGCCCGTCACATCGAAAAGGGCTGCACGGTCGCCCATACGTACCGTCAGGAAACGCCGGTGCGCGTGAACGTCACGGTGCGCAAGTAACCAGCCGGTTATATATGCTGATGCCGCCATCCGCAGGTGTTGCAGATGGCGGCATCAGCGTATTGAGGGTGCGTCAGGCAAGCTGCCGGACGCCCAAATCCCTACTTATGCTCCGGGTCGATCTTCGACTCGATGGCGCTGGCCTGCTCGGCGCCGGCGGTGGGCACCTGAACGGCCTCGACACCGGAGATATCGTCGATCGGCTTGGTCGGCACGTCCGCTGGGGAGCTGGGCACGGTATCAAGACGGGATTCCGCGGCTTCAACATACTTGCGCGGCACCACGTACACCGGGCTGACCGCGTGCTGGAGCAGCCCCTGGCTGGTCGACCCGAGCAGCAAGCCTGTGAATCCGCCACGGCCGCGCGAACCAACCACAACGACATCATGGTCGTAGCTCGCCTTGGTGAGCGTATCAACCGCGTTACCCGGCACAATCGACTTGTGGATTTCAAGATCCGGGTGAGCTTCCTCAATCGGCTTGATACGCACGTCAAGATCTTCCAGATACGAAGCCATCACACCTTCGTCCTCCGCAGCACCCTTGACGTTGGGCACAGCGGAAATGACATCGAGCTGCGCGTTCCAGCTCGCCGCGAAGTCGGCGGCGATTTCGAGGGCTTTCAACCCCCACTTGGATTCGTCCGAACCGACGGCGACACGCGTAATCTGGTTGTTCAAGTGCATGAGGTTACCCTCATCGTCGGTGTACGGCACGACGACGATCGGGCAGTACGCGTAGGCGGGTAGTGAGGAGCTAGTGGTGCCCAGTAGACGCTCGGCCAAACCGCCCTTGCCACGGTTGCCGATCACGATGAGATTGTAGTTGCGGGACAGTTCCACAAACACGGATGCGGGATCACCCGTGACAATCAGTGTTGCGGCTTTCACGCCCTGCTCGTCCGCGATGGCTTTGGCCTTGGACAGAATCTCCTGCGCATCATTATGCGCGGCATTGTCATCCCCCATCGCCGTGTACGTGGCATCGAATGATACAGCAGCATAGCTCGGCAGTGAGTATGCGCACACGATTTGCAGGGTCAGGCCTGCATGCTTCGCGTAATTTGCGGCCCACCATGTGGCCTTGTAACTCGCATGGGATCCATCCACGCCGACGAGGATTGCCTTGTCGTTGATCATGACGACCTCCTTCATTGATGAGCGGCGCAGCAGTACGCCGTCCCTACGTGTTACCTTACTCCACCCGGACTCGTGTTCCAAGGAAGTGTCGCGTGAAAATCGCCCAACAACACGTGAAGCGCCCTTTCGGACGCTTCACGATCACGAATTCAGCCGGATTGGGCCGACAAGCACTGCGGTTCAGAGCAGACGGCGAATGGAGTAGGACCCGCTGAACGCGTACGCGACCGGCGTGTACACGGTTCCGGCGTTCTTGTTCAATGCGTTGACCACCATGCCGTTGCCGACGTAGATGCCCGAATGCGCGCCATTGGCGATGATATCGCCGGGCTGCGCCTCAGCTAAAGAAGGCACAGCCGTACCGAGCGTGGCCTGGGCGCCGGAATAATGGGGCAGACTGATGCCCATCTGCGCGAACACATACTGCACGAAGCCTGAGCAATCCCAGCCGGCGGGGGTATTGCCGCCTGAGACATAGGGAACCACGCCCACGAACTGCGCCGCGTAGGCGACCAGAGCGCTGGCCGATGCGCTGTCGGGCGGGTTGACCGTCACCGTGGCGCTCGGGCTTGATGTCGAAGCACTCAAGCTGCTGCGGCTCTGCGAACGGCTCGCCGCCTGCTGCTGAGCTTGGGCTGCCGCTTGGGCTGCTGCTTGCGCCGCCGCTTCGGCCGCCGCCTTTTCAGCGGCTGCCTTCGCTTCGGCTTCCTTTTCGGCCGTGGACTTGGTCTGCGGCGGATTCAACGATTCGATGCCGCCCCAATTGGAATTGGAGTCCACGCTGGTCGACGTTGATTCAGCGAGCAGATTCTTCTTCACCGTTGTGGTTTTGGGGAACGAGCGCGATGACGTAATCGCCGTCGCGGACGTCGAGGATTGTGCGGACGCTGATGAGGCAGTCGCCGCCAACGACAAACACGCGGCTGCAACTGCGACCATCGCTGTAAGAGATCTACCTAATTTCATCATCAACACGGCACTGTACCATGTGAAACTTACAAGAATCTGAAGGCATCGGGGGCTATCCGCGATATCCCCGAAGACACGCCGAACACACTACGCCACGACACCAAGAACCCGCCTGTCGGCGACATTCCATGCATTGCTGAGAAATCACTCAGCAATCATTCAGTAATGAATAAACTGCAATTGCGCCGCCTGATCAGCGCTGAACGTGCGGGAAACCGTTTTGCCTTGAAGGGTGGCACCGCACTCGGAAGTCGCGATCGAACCGTCATCATTGATCTGCTCAACAATGGCGACGTGCCCATACACCGTGCTGGAACCATACTGGCCACGCTGGAACACGATGACATCGCCGACATGCCGCGGCGTGGAATCCACCCAGTAGCCCAGCTTCCTCGCGGAAGCCGCCCATTGCGCACCATCGCCCATATGCGAACCGACCGGCAATCCCAGTTGCTGACGACGTACATACGCCCACCACGTGCACTGGCTGAACGAATACTGGTTGCCGGAGTCGCCAGTGGCATGATTCGGATCGAAACCAGCTGGCAGCTGATTCTTGTCGCTTTCAACCAGCTTGGCCACCACAGGATTGGATATGGTGGTCTGCGACATCTGCGAAACATCAAGATCGGAATTGGAAGCGCCAAGAGACCAGTTTCCCGAACTGGTCTGGCCGGCCGACCCCAATGACGTACGCTGTTGGGAACGCGAGACGACGCTGCCGGTACCCGTCCGACCTGCTTGCTGGACCGTCGAAGTTCCCGATGCCACTGAGGTGACAGCCCCCATATCGCTGAGACTGATAGCTCCCGCCGCGGCACCGGCCAAGGCCACGAACGATCCGGAAGCCATAAAACGGGTTTTACGACGGGCAGCGCGGGCGGACTCGCGAATCGCGCGACGCGTCAACGGTGCGACTTCATCAAGTTTTGCAGCAAGCGCCTGGTCGATAGCCGCCGCGGATCCGGCGGATACGGAACGCATCGCATGAGCCGCATGGGCACCGTGGGACGACTTGGAAAAGACGTCAGTGACACTGAAGCGATGCTGTGAACGCGTCGCCTTGTGTGCCGCATGTCCCATACCTGTGCACTCCTTGTTGTCGATTGTCGTTCCCTAACGCCGCGCATCAATGATGCTGCAACACTGATTACATGAGCGGTACAGCGCAACGGATGCCTGTGGAATCGGCAAATCACCGTTCCCAATCAGACAGCGCCGAACCGGCTCGATACCCCTCCACGATACAACCCGATATATCCGGAATGCAACACGTCAATCGATTGCCGTCGAATATCAGCCAGCCGCCAATCCGGCTTCTGCCGCGGAATACTTGCCTCTCCGCGGCCACCGCCGCCACCGATACGCAATCCGGGAACGGCGTGTTGCCCGGCAGTCAACAGCGAGCGCGATACGGCCATAGCGCCAAGTGACCACGATACGCACGTCCCTTGTCACCAATCCACCGTGTTGGCTACCCTAGCAAGCATGAGCAATACAGTGACAATCCCCGAATCCTTGCTGCCTCGGGACGGTCGTTTCGGTTCCGGCCCGAGCAAAATCCGCCCGGAGCAGGTGCAGGCGCTCGACGCTGGCGCCACCACACTGCTGGGTACATCCCACCGTCAAGCGCCGATCAAGCAGCTCGTCGGTTCCATCCGCGAGGGGCTTGCCCAGTTTTTCAGCATTCCTGACGGATATGAAGTCGTGCTTGGCAATGGTGGAGCCACCGCGTTCTGGGATACGGCGTGCGCTTCATTGATCACCCGAAAGGCCGCTTTTGGCGTATACGGCTCGTTCAGCGAGAAATTCGCCATCGAAGCCGAACGCACCCCGTTCCTTGAGCAACCGGAAATGTTCCGTTCCGACCCCGGCACATACCGTTTGCCGGAACTGACCGAATATGTTGACACTTACTGCTGGGCTCATAATGAGACGTCCACCGGTGTTGCCACGCCGGTCAAGCGTATCGCCGGCAGCGCCGAGCAGGGTGCCATCATGCTGGTGGACGCGACCAGCGGCGCCGGCGTACTGCCGGTTGATATCGCGCAGACCGACGCCTACTACTTCTCCCCGCAGAAAGCCTTCGGCTCCGACGGCGGTCTGTGGATCGCCATTCTCTCCCCTGCGGCCATCGAACGCGCGTATGCGCTTGAAGCAAGCACGAAGCTGGAAGGCGCGCGCCGTTGGATTCCGTCGTTCCTGTCATTGAAGTCCGCGATTGAGAATTCACGCAAGGATCAGACGCTGAACACCCCTGCCGTGGCTACGCTCATCATGCTGGAGAACCAGATTCGCTGGCTCAACGATAACGGCGGTTTGGCCTGGGCGAACGCGAGGTGCGCGAAGTCTGCTTCCCTGCTCTACCAGTGGGCGGAACGCAGCACGTATGCCAAGCCGTTCGTCGAGGATCCGAATGCGCGCTCCACTGCGACGGTGACCATCGATCTCGATGAGTCCGTCAACGCGAAGCAGGTCATCCAGATGTTGCGGGACAACGGCATCGTGGATACCGGCGGTTATCGCAAGCTTGGGCGCAATCAGCTGCGTATCGGCGTGTTCCCATCGGTTGAGCCTGCGGATATCGTGGCGCTGACGAAGTGCGTCGATTACGTCGTCGAACATATGTAGCCAGACGCCGCCATCTTCTTGGACCGGTTACGCTTGCCTCGCCGCAAGCGTAACCGGTTTGTTGTTGTAGAGCTTCTCACGATTGCTCATGCAGGGGTCACACCTGGGTGGTTGCCATCAGGAACGATCCGCCGTCCGATGAGCCGCCTTCACAGGATTCCACACTCACCCACCCCTCGGCTGCCGGGATGAATACCGCTTGGCCTGCGGACAATTCCCGTGCGTCCATTTCGCTGGAGCAGCGCACTGCTCCGGCAGTGCAGAGCACGATGCGCGGCTTGTGACGCCCCTTATCGATGCGTCCCCGTGCTAGCTGGCGTAGCAAGGCACCGTAGCGTCGAAGCACCCGATCCATCACCGGCCAGGCGGCAGTCGTTGAACCGGTATGCCCGTATGCGAGCATGAATTCGTCAATATGAGGCGTATAGACGATCAAGTCACCGTCACGGGTGGCCATATCGCCGAATCGAGCGTCGGCCGGATCCACCGGAGCACCCGGCTGACAATTCAAGGTGTGCAACAGTCGGGGAATATCCTTGTGTTTCACTGTCATTCCGGCCCTGAGTACGTTGTCGGAATTATTCATGATTTCCGCCGCCATGCCATGGATATACGCGTGCGGGGTGCCCGCCGGGATGAACACCGATTCCCCCTCCTGCAATGACACCGGATTCAGCATGAGCAGCGTCAAGACACTCGGATCATTCGGGAACGCGGCGGCCGCAGCGAGCGCATGATGGAACGCACGACGGGCAACCGGGTCGCTCACCCGCAGCGAAGCGTATCGCAGTTGCGCTTCAAGCCCTTCGACCGGTCCCGCAGTGATCGCCGTGTGGAACGCCCGGAAAATACGACGTCTCGAATCAGGCCAAACCATGGATGACATCGGCATCATCGCGTCAGCGTGCTCAAAGCCCTCAGGAGTCTGGCCGATGCGCAGTGTCCGCCGAGTCAACGCGTCAACCATGCGGGCGGCGAGCGGGTGGCTGACCATACTCAGATTGCGCAGCATCACTGAAATCGGGCTGAATCCTACACTCGCTTCAAACGGTTCGAGCGCGACAACCATCTCGCTTTTCGCTTCGGCGTCATGGAATGACCGTTCTGGAGCGTCCTGCGCGATACCTTGGGCGTTTTGCGCGTTGAATCCTGCTCTCGCCTCGAAATCCACGGGGTGGACTTGCAGTGACAGCGGAATGCGCGCCGCGATGATTTTGAACAGGAACGGCAGTTCCGGACCGAATTGCTCGGAGCAGCGGCGACCGACCATGTATTCAGGCCGGTCACGAATCGCATCCAGCACCGTAGTGCGTGTCCCATCCGGCGCGATGAGTTGCGAGGGCGACTGGGGGTGTCCGCTGAACCACATTTCAGCAAGCGGACTGTTCGCCGTATCGGTCGGAGTCGTTGCCGGATCGCCCATATCTGCCACCGCCGAGGCGGGCTCATCGGAGAACAAGGATTGCAAGCGGGTATACGACCCCCATGCGTAGCGTTTGGGGACCGGACGTATCACGTACACGGCTATGACGCCCCTTTCTTCCGGCGAACAATACCTAACAAGGTTACCCCGCACGTTATGGTAAAGATATGAAGTTGGCTCCGATTTTCGATCCGGCGGCCCGCAAACCGTCGCCCAAGCCTGTGCGCGTCGACCTGCGCAAGGTGTTCCTGATCGGTACTGCATTGTGGACCGCGGCGCTGATTATTTGCGCGATGCTGCTCGCCTTGCATGTTCCGGTTCTTCAGGAACTCGTCGTGTGCGCGGCAGGCGTGTTCGTCGGTATCGTGCTGCTCATCTGGGAGCATTTCGACCGGTGGGATTACCGGCGCTTGGGGAAATAATCCGCCTGCGATGGCGGCACCCAACCGCCTGCACATGCTACGTGCTGCTACTGCGCTTACTGTCAGGAAGCCGTACTCTGTGATTGCGCGGCCAGCGGAATCGTCATGGTGAAAGTACTGCCCTGTCCCGGTACACTCCACACGCTCACGTTCCCATGATGGGTCAGCGCGACATGCTTGACAATCGCCAATCCCAAGCCGATACCATGCCGTGTGCGTTCAGTCTGATGCGACCCACGGTAGAACCGTTCAAAAATGCGGTTTTGCTCGGTTTTCGCAATACCACAGCCCCGGTCGATGACGCTGACCGCGGCATCATTGCCATCATCGGAACGTTTCGCTGAAATCGCGACAACCGCGCCTTGAGGGGAATATCCGACCGCATTCTCCACCAGCTTGGACACCGCGGCCTTGAACTGATCAGGCTCGCCGTGAATCGTCAACGATTCGTCACCTGACAATTCCAACGATACGCCGTCCGTACTCGCCATCTCGTGATGGGAGTCGACCACGTCTCGCAACTGCTCCATCACATTCATCCGGTTATGTCCGGAGGCGACAATCGGCTCTTGCGCTTTGATCAGCAACAGCAAATCGGAAACCATGTGCTCCATATGCCGGCACGCGGTGCGGACCTCGACGGCATCACGCCGGACCTCATCGCGGTCAAGATCATCATGTTCCAAAGAATCCGCCAACTGCTCCAACGCATGCGACGGTTCAATCAACTGTTCGGACACGTTCTGGATGAACGATTCGCGAACCTGGGCGAACCTGATGGCTTCACTGACATCATCAAGCATCACTACAATGAACCGGTCGTTGATGTTCCCGACCGTCACCTTCAGCCAATTCGGACGCGACACGCCGTGAATGACCCGGATATTCTGCAACCCGGCATCCGCACCGCGCGTATCCGCTTGCGGGCCGACAATCCGCTGTTCCGCGGTTTGCGTAGTGACATCAAGCTGCTTGCGGACCCCCGTACGCCGCACCTCATGGACCGCGGCAAGAATCTCATCATTGCATATCAACTCGTCACGCACCACGCCAAGCGTGTACGCTGCGGAACTCGCCCTGATGACGCTGTCATGGGCGTCAACAACCGCTGAAGCCGTAGGAAGCATCGCCAGCAGTGCTTGAGTGGAATCGTCAAGATCGTCTTCCGCATCGCCATCATCATCAGCGCGACGGCGGGAAAACCCGAAAAAGCCGCGCTCCCGGTCCTGCTCCAGAAGCCGCGCCACGCCACCGTTGCGCACGCATGCCACAACCGACGCCACGGCAACCACGATACCCGCCATGACAAGTATCATCATCGGGACGGTATGCCAATCAGCAGAAGAAAAGCCCATGCCGCCATTGTCCCACAGTTTGCCCATGCCAACGCCGGTTCGCCGCGCCCAAACATGAACCATGATGAACACCATGGTGAATTTTGCACAAACGCTGAGCAATCCGCCGTCACCATGGTGGCGTCGCGGGCGTGTCGCTAATAGACTGGGGACAGTAGCGACCGCACCGCATCCGCAATGCACAGGAAGCAGTGCGCCAGAACTTCTCCAGCAAGACGGAGCAATCCCAGAAAGGCAGAGCAATGCGCGTTATTTTCAATGAGGAGATGAAAGCCGTCGCAGACGACCTTGATCGTATGGCACAAGACGTCCGCAAGGCGATTAACGGCGCCGGCGATGCGCTGTTGAATGCGGATATCGACAAGGCGCAGGCGGTAATCGACGGCGATATCGAAATTGATGCGCTGGAGTCGAGCGTGATCGACCAGTGCGTTCACCTGCTCGCCAAGCAGAACCCCGTGGCAACCGACTTGCGCGTAGTGGTCTCCACGCTGCGTCTGGCGGCAACCTTCGAACGCATGGGCGATCTGGCCCGCCATATCGCGGAAACCGCACGACGGGAATACCCGCAGCACGCCCTGCCTGAGGAGACCCGCGAAACATTCGCTCAGATGGTCGCATTCCTGCGCGTAACCGCTGACCGTCTGGTGGAAATGCTCGCCGACCGTGATACGAAAATCGCGGAAACCGTCATCATTGACGACGACAAGCTCGACCAGCTGCATCACAAGACCTTCGACATCGCGCTCGGCGACACGTGGACCGGCACCCGGCAGCAGCTCATTGACGTGGTACTCATCGGACGTTTCCTCGAACGCCTCGGCGACCATGCGGTTTCCGCCGCACGCCGCGTCGTATACATCGTCTCCGGTTTCGACCCGAGCAAGGATCCCGGCCGTGACGAAGACACGCCGGTAGCTGACTTGTGACAGCAGACGGACGGGTGTTTGCCGGTTCTCCCATAAACACCCGCATACGTAAGCGCCCTCCCCGCCATTGGTCAGCGGGGAGGCGCTTACGTTATCACGTCTCAGGTGGTACAGCCTTGCAGCTCACTTGCCTTGGTTGGCGACAGCGGCGGCACCGGCGGCGGCGGCCTCAGGATCGAGATACTCGCCACGCGGCTTAATCGGCTTGAAGTTCTCGTCCAGCTCGTACAGCAGCGGGATGGCGGTCGGGATGTTGACCTTGGCGATCTCTTCCTCCGACAGGCCGTCAAGCATCTTCACGATAGCACGCAGAGAGTTGCCGTGAGCGGCGATGAGCACCGTCTTGCCAGCCTTGAGCTCAGGCTCAATAGCGGACTTGAAGTACGGCTCGACACGCTTGACGACATCAGCCAGGCACTCGGCTTCCGGCACCGGATCGCCGGTGTAGCGCGGATCATGATTCTGCGCATACTGGTCATCCGGGTCGATGTCTGGCGGCGGAGTGGCGTAGGAGCGGCGCCACAGCATGAACTTCTCGTCGCCGTACTCCTCGCGGATGGCCTTCTTGTTCTTGCCCTGCAGCGCACCATAGTGACGCTCGTTCAAGCGCCAGCTACGCTGGACAGGAATCCACAGGCGGTCAGCCTCATCAAGCGCGTAATTCGCGGTGTTGATGGCGCGACGCAGCAGGGAGGTGAACACGATGTCCGGAAGGACATTCTTCTCCTTGAGCAGCTGGCCACCGCGCTTGGCTTCCTCAACGCCCTGCTCGGTCAGCGGGACGTCCACCCAGCCGGTGAACTGATTCGTTTTATTCCATGCGCTCTGTCCATGACGGAGCAGTACCAGTTTGTAGGTCATACTGTGTAGTTTAGCGCCCCGGCCTCCCAAAATCGAGCCATCGGCCGACATCGCGGACAACGCATCATCCAGAACGCTGCGGCGTACGCTCCGCCATGGTTCATGCAAGCACAGCCATCGCCGCAAAGACCACGGACACTGACAGCGAACCGAGCGTACACAACGGCAGGGCACGACGATAATCGGCACGCGTCAACGCGTCACACGCCGCAACCTGAACCGCGCCCATCAACACGCAGACCGCGATGACTCCCGTACTCGCAGCACGCCACGCGACAACCATGCCAATCGTCAACACCGACGCACACACCAGCAACACATCCGCCAGCACAGTCCCCCATGTGCGACCCAGCGCAGTCATCCACGTATGCTTGCCATGCTTCGCATCAGATTCAATATCACGCAGATTATTGACACACAACACCACGACCGCGACCAAGCCGTTCGCGCTTCCCGCGCACAGAGCACCAATCGTGGCGCAGCCCGACAACGCGATTGTTGTACCGCATGTGGCTACCAGCCCGAAAAACACGAAAACGAACACTTCGCCCAAATAATGGTAGCCGTACGGGTGCTGTCCACCCACGTAGAACCAGCCAGCCAGGAGTGAAGCCACACCTACGGCAAGAAACCACCAGTAACCGGTTAACGCGCACACGGCAAGGCCGGACAAACTGGCGAGCGCCGCGTTGACGCCGGCGGCTTGCAACACCGCATGTGGGGCGACACCTGAAGCGACCAGACGCGCGGGAGCATGCGTGGGCGTATTCGCAGCGGTCTGCCCGTTGTTCATCGTATCCGCGGCATCCCGGTGTTCGTCGGTTCCACGGATGCCATCGGAGTAATCATTCGCGAAATTCGCTGCGATTTGCAAGAACAATGCCACACCCATGCACAGCAGCGTCAATACAAGGAACCGTGGGGTGCATGGGGTGCCGGACACGCCAGCAACGGCGGCACCGGTGATGACTGGAGCCACAGCCAGCGGCAAGGTTTTCGGCCGAGCGCCATGAATCCAATCCGCGTATGTCATTGTTCTTCCCATATCTTCCTCCTTACTCCCCCACTGTGACGAAATCAAGGGTTTCACAAGCCGCAATGCTTTCGCGGGTGTGCCAGACCGCCGGGAACCTGTTGATCGAGGTCGGACCTGCGTTGTGTGAGGATTGACTCACATACCGGGGCAGATGGAAGACCTGCGGATGATGATTGGCCGGCTATACGGATGTTTGTGAGGATTAACTCACACAATGACCCGTCCGGCACCCCAAACCCGGCCGTATGATACCCGCGGACGCCGTTGTGTGAGGATCAGCTCACACAACGGCGCGACAGACGATCTGCGTCGGTTGCATGGCGGCTTGGCGCCATGCCGCATGCATGCCCCAAGAATCCAATCAAGGAACAAGATAGATACTGATACGTATGATATTGACGATTTCATCGCGATGCTTCAACGGTGAACGCATCCGAAGCAGCATTCCCCCGAGAGCGTGCGAAGGGGAACAATAACCAGCATTGGTGCCGGCAGGAAACCCGAAACCGGCACCAATGCTTGCAAAACCCGGAAGTCCGGGCGGCCTACTGAAGGTTCAGCGGCTTGGTCAGCGGGAAGGTGATCGTCTCACGGATGGTCGCACCGGTCAGCGCGATGAGCAGACGGTCGATACCCATACCGGTACCGCCGGCCGGCGGCATACCCACGCCGAGCGCCTCGAGGAAGTCCTCGTCGATATCCATGGCTTCGACATCGCCGGCGAGCGCGTCCTTGGCCTGGGCGACGAAGCGTTCACGCTGGACCACGGGGTCGTTGAGCTCGGAGTAGCCGGTCGCCAGCTCGAAGCCGCGCACGTACAGATCCCACTTCTCCACCACGCCGGGCTTTGAACGGTGGGACTTGACCAGCGGGCTGGTTTCCACCGGGAAGTCGCGTACGAAGGTCGGTTCGTAGAGCTTGTCCTCGTAGAAGTGTTCCCACAGGTGTTCGACCAGTTTGCCGTGGTTCTCCACGTCGTCGCGTTCCACACCCAGCTTGTCGGCGATCTCGCCCAAGTGCTCGACTGACGTGCCCGGATTGTCCGGCCCGCCGTTCGGGATGATTTCCTCGCCGAGCGCTTCGGAGAGCGAATCGTACATGCTGATGGTCTTCCATTCGCCGCCGAAATCGTATTCCTCACCGTTGAGCAGCGTGACCTTCGTGCTGCCGAAGGCGTCAAGCGCGGACTTGACGATGAGCTCCTTGACCAGCGCGGCGATCGTATCGTAGTTGCCGTACGCCTGATAGGCCTCGAGCATGGTGAACTCGGGGGCGTGCGTGGCGTCGACGCCTTCGTTGCGGAAATCGCGGTTGATTTCGAACACGCGGTCGATACCGCCCACGAGGCAGCGCTTGAGGAACAGTTCCGGGGCGATGCGCAAGTACAGGTCGATATCGAAGGCGTTCATATGCGTGGTGAACGGTCGCGCCGCGGCGCCACCATGCACGGTTTGCAGCATCGGCGTTTCGACCTCGAGGAAGTCATGGCCTTCGAAGGTGTGGCGCAGCGAAGAAACCACGGCGGAACGCTTGCGCACCATATCGCGGATGCGCTCGTCGGCGATCATGCCGATGTACGGCTTGCGGGTACGCGTGTCGTCGCTCAGCTCCTTATGCAAGGCGGGCAACGGCTGCAGAGCCTTCGCCGCGATACGCCATTCGCTGGCGAAGACGGACAGTTCACCGGTCTTCGACGCGATGACACGGCCCTTGAGGAACAGGTGGTCGCCCAAATCAACCATCTGTTTGAACTGCTTCAAGGAATCCGCGCCGATCTCCTTCTTGGAGATCATGCCTTGGATGGCGGTGCCGTCGCCTTGGGCGAGCTTGACGAAGCACAGGCCGCCGCCGTTGCGCAGGAAGAGCACACGCCCGGCGATGCCGACCACGTCTTGCGTCTCGTCACCGGCGTTGAGCTTGCCGTCGTATTTGGCGCGCACTTGGCCGATGGTGGCGGTCACATCGACATGGACAGGGTACGGCTGGACGCCCTCTTTGAGCATGAGCGCGCGCTTGGCGACACGCATCTGCACCTGCTCGGGGTGTGCGAGCGGGCCGAATTCCTTGTTGCTCGGGTCGATCGCCTCGTCAAGGCTTTTGCCTTCATCGATATTGGAGCGGATCTTCTTGTCCTGCTCCAGCAGAAGCTCGGCATGTTCGACGGTCGTCATGACCGGCGCGTCTTCAGGTTGCTGGGTATGCTGTTCCGCGGCGTCTTCCGCGGATTGTTCAGGGTTCGTCATGCACCCCAGTGTATCGAAGTGCCAATACACAACGCGACACACCGATTTGGCATTGTTCTGCAATTGCTGTATGATAGCGGACGTTGCCAAAACGGGCTGTAGCGCAGCTTGGTAGCGCGCTTCGTTCGGGACGAAGAGGCCGCGGGTTCAAATCCCGCCAGCCCGACTTGCAATACCGGATTACTCACTGAGTAATCCGGTTTTTCTTTTCCAACGCGAAACCGATTCACCGAACGAGATCGTCTTGGGAGAACTCGACGGATTGGGCAGCTGACGCATGTTCTCCCGCACGGGACGCGGGAGGTTATGGGAATCCGGCGTCCTCATGGATAATCTCCCAGCGGGAACGTTGGAAATCCGCGGTTCTTAAATATCACCCCTGAAGCCAGATATGGGAGGTTACCGCCGAATCCCTGGTTCCGCGATAAACTCCCGCGAAAACCCGGGGATTTGTCCGTCGACGGGCGGTCTGCGCGATTTCTCCCATGTCAACGTCGGCAGTCCGCCCGAACATCGACCTGCGCAGCGCCGAATCCCCCCATCCTGATTGACTGCCTCATGCCCAGGCTTTCCCTCGATTCTTTGATAACGACGACGCCTCCATCGAGTTCCGGGAATCACCGGACGAGCCAGTACAACACCTCCAGCAAGATGCATGGCCGGTAAACACATAAAGAATTGTGTCCGTTGCCGGCCTCCGCCACGATATCCATCAGCCCGCCGGATGCCTTCAGGCGCTACGATAATGGCAACGGATGCAAACGTTGCCAGCGACATCGCAGCAGACCGGCACGGATGTTTCACTGGTTTCGGTTGCAAAGCTGTGCAGCACAAACCGCTTGCGACGAAGGAGCACATACACCATGGAATACGACGACCCGAACAGCCCCCGAGTATCCACACCCACGCCGCCGTACCCCCCTTCCGCCGCCGCAATGGCCGCGCCGCCGCACGCTACTGGGAGAAAGCGCCGGATGACAACTACACCAATCCCAACTACCATAAGCGGTTCGACTGGTTGTGCTTCGCTCGCATCCTTCTGGTCATCGTGATCGCCCTAGCCGCCGCCTACATCCTGTACCTCGCGTATTACTTCGGCATGCTCATGCTGTTCCGCGGGCGAAGCTTCCAGGAGGTCTACTCGGCCGACGACCCGGAAGTCGACGTCAACGGCATTGACTACCTGTTCTTCATCGTCGGCATCATCAATATCCTCATCGCCGTCCCGATCTGCCGGGCGGTCGGCATGCGCGGGCGCCACCCGTCAAAAGTGCTGTATTGGCGCAATCGCCCGGAAATCGAGCCGATGGTGGCTGCATGGGCGTTCGGCGAACGGACTTTTATCGGCTCAGGCATCGCCTCGCTGATCGACAAGGGCGCCCTCGGCGTCGACCAGCAAGGGCACGTATATCTGCAGAGCGCCCCCACCCAGCCGCTGACGCCGGCGGAACACCAGCTCTTGGACTTTCTTGTCGTCGCATTCCAGGATTTCTACCGTGAGCGCCCTGACCTTGCCGGAACGCCTGATGTCCCCGGAACGCGGGTCAACCCGAGTGTCGCCGAGCTGACCGACCATCTTTCCACCGAAGGCTACCGGGCGCTGTCCCGCGTCGAGGCCGAGATCAGCAGGCAGTCTTCGTGCATCATGCGGACCCTGGGGACGCCGCGAGCGTTCATGCTGATCGGATGCGCGTTCATTTCCGGCATATTCGGCATGCTCACCACGCGCGGCGACGGCTCATCCGGCGCGATGTTCCTCAATGCTGGCGATTGCGCCTCCCTGACACAAATCCTGATCCGGTACGAAGGCTTCACCTGGCTGAATGTCCTGGTACCAATCGCGAATCTCCTGACGCTCGTGTATGTGGCCGTCATCGCGGCTGCCCTCGTCATCAACACCCGCAATCTGCAGCATATCCGCAATACCGGCTCTGATGGCACACGCCGGCGTGACGTGCTGCGTATCTTCCTAGTGGTGTACTGCATCATCACCCTGCCGCTGTCCCCCCATTCGCCCTGTGGGCATGGCGCTGACATGGTATCTGCTCATCGACGCGGACATCCCCCACCAAGCGCATCGACCTGCCGATGATGCGCCTGTACCATCATGTGCTCGGGCTGGGCAAGTACCTCAAGGATTACAGCGACCTGGGTGAACGCGGTACCACGCGGGACGCCCAGCTGTACGGGTGGAACCTTGCGTATGCGGTCGCGCTCGGTCTGGCGAAAGGCGAGCTGGCGTCGGTCGACCGCATGCTGTGGAAACGTGCCGACAGCGCGCAGACGTCGGGCCGGCACGCGGCGCCGGACAGCAAGGGACGTGGATTCGTCGGCAAGACAGTACAGTCAGCGGGAATCCCGCTCAACACCGGCGTACTCGACACGGAAGCGCTGAACAACAGCCTGAATGCCATACCTGATAAGCTGGTGACCACCATGCGCAGCCACGGCATCGAGGTAGAACGGTATGACACCGAGCGAGAAGCGATATCCGCTCTGGTTGCATCGGGAGCGGCAGACCCCAAGCCCGATGACAACACGCTGCAGAAATCAGTGAGAACATACCTGCGATGGCTCAATCAGGAATTGGAGAAGCAGGACCATGACGAACCGCAACAATCCGACCCCAGGACGTGACGCCACTTCCATGCCCGGCGATGCCAACAACCGCGCTTGTACCGAAAGCACGCTCATGGATGCGCTGATGGCGGCCAACAATCCGATGGCCTTGTTCGGCAATAGCCAACCCGCTGCTTCGGCAGCCGAAGATACAGATGACACCGGCGATGCCGACGATACCGGCAATCATGCCAGCCGGTTCGATGCGGACGCATTCCTCACCGGACTCGATGCCATCTACACGGCTCATCGGGCCGGCCAAGACGCGGACGCCTACCTGCAGCAGGCCATGACCGATGCCGAAAACGCCGGCGATGACGCCGGACTGCTCACCGTGCTCAACGAAACCATGGGATTCTACCGTTCCCAAGGCCGGCACGAGGAAAACCAGTGGATTGTGCAGCGGGCACTGGAACTCGGCTTGCGCATGGGACTGACCGGCAGTGAAGCGTGGACGACGACGCTGATCAACGCCGCCACCGCGATGCGTGCCGCACACCATTACGACCAGGCCACAGACCTGTACCGTCAAGCCCTCGACAGCGCGGCCGCCACGTACGGCCCGCATGACCGGCGTTTGGCTGCCTTGCACAACAATCTGTCCATGCTGTACAGCGAAACCGGCCACCCGGACAAAGCGCATGACGAACTCACGCGGGCGATGGCCATCCTCAACGATTCGGGAGCCGACCCGCACACTGATCCCGATATCGCATCCACCGATGTCAATCTTGCGCTTGTCGAACTGGATCTGTGGCATGAAGCCCGCAATCGTGAAGCCGCCGGCGGCGACACGGGACAAGCGCAGACTTCAACCGAACTGCTTGACCAAGCCCATGAGCATGCCCGGCACGCGCTCAGTGTCTATCGCCACGGCAATCTGACGCATAGCGCGCATTACGCGTCGGCGTTGGCTGGGGCCGCACAAGTGCAGTTCACGCGAGGAGCGTTCGCGGATGCGGTCATGCTGTACCGCAAAGCCCTCGATGTGATCGCCGAATGCTACGGCACCGACACCGACTATTACCGGACCACCAGCGACAATCTGCAAGCGGCCGAAGACGCGATGGCGCAACAGGCGAAGCAGTCCGGCACGTCGAGCGATATCACGGATACCACAACAACCACAGCATTTCCTGACGCATCGGCCGTCGGCGATGATTTGACCCCCGACATCACCGGTCTGGCGTTGGCCAAACGCATGTGGCTTACATACGGCAAACCGCTGATCGCAGAACGGTACCCGCACTATCAGGGGCGTATCGCCGCCGGACTGGTCGGGCACGGTTCCGAATGCTACGGGTTCGACGACAACCTGTCACACGACCATGATTTCGGTCCGGGATTCTGTCTGTGGCTCACGGACGAGGATTACGCGCAAATCGGCGAACGTTTGCAAGCCGATTATGATGCGTTGCCGACACGATTCCTCGGGTTCGGGCCACGCCAATCCACGCCGCGCACGCAGGGCGACGGCAGGCGGGTCGGTGTATTCCGAATCGGTGATTTCTTCGAATCCCTGACCGGGTATCGGCAAGCTCCCGCGGCTGACCGGCCGCACGAGTGGCTCATGTTGGATGAGGCGACACTCGCCGCAGCAACCAACGGCCGGGTGTTCGCCGACCCGTTAGGAGCGTTTTCCAAGACGCGGCAAGGCTTCAAGCTGATGCCTGACGACGTGCGGTTGTCGTTGATTTCACGGCGGCTGGGCATGATCAGCCAAGCGGGACAATACAATCTGCCGCGGATGTTGCGTCGCGGTGACGGCAGTGCGGCATGGATGTCGGTCAGCATGTTCGCAGATGCCGTGTCATCACTGGTGTTTTTGATCAATACGCCGGTGTCTGCCGGGTATGCGCCGTATTACAAGTGGCGTTTTGCCGCGTTGCGTCATCTGAGCGCCCGTATGGGGACACGGCTTGCCGGCGTGTGCGGCAAGGTGGAGCAGGTGCTGCGGCTTGCCGGCGTCGCTTGTTACGGCGAAAGCGGGCAGGCGCGTGACGCCGCCACGGCTATGGACGCGTTGATCGATGCCGTATGCGCGGATATTGTCGCCGAACTCAAGCGCGAAGGCTTGACAGACAGCGACGAACGGTTCCTCGAATGGCAACGGCCGTACGTCGAAGCGCATATCGCCGACGATGCCGCCTGCCTGCATAGTCTGTAAAGCCTCCCGCTGTACACCACGCATATCACGCCGCCGCGGCAGGTTTACCGCATCGGCGGGGATTCGCAATAGCGCTGGCGGCGAATCAGCCTGCATACGGCAGGACTGGCGTGCCTATCATGGCAGATGTTTCGCGTCGTCAAGGAAAGAAGGTTTCATGCCCCAGGAGTTGCCGATGGTTCCGGTTCGCCCCGACGATCCGCTGCTTGAAACAGTGATCCGGCTGGAATGGAATCAGTTCCAGCGCACGGATAATGAAGGCGGGCGTGCGGCATGCCAAGGCAATTGGCCGATGTTCCATGAGATGCGATTAAGCCAGTTCCTGACCTGGACCCCGGCGTTATTGGCAAGCTACGAGAGCGATCTGCGGCATGCGGACCGCATCGGGCGCAATCTGGTGACTGAAAAATACGCACGGATGATGGCTTCCACAGCCCCGGATATCTACCGCGAGCGCATCGAACCGTATATTCCCCGCCTGTCTGAGGATAGGATCGCCCGGCAGGAGCGGGTGATCGCCCGGCAGGTCGTGTGGGCGCGGACGTTCGCTGAACGCTGGCCGGCGCTCGGCGGGGCGATGCGCGTTCTCACCACCGCACAGGACACGCCGGAGCAGACTTCGTTCGAAACGTATCTGCGCGGCGAATTGGGCACGTATTCGGACGCCACGTTCGCCGAGTATGAGCGGTTGGTGGACGCGATTGCAGCGCAGGGAGGCAACCTGACCGAGCAGACCGTACGCAACACCGTGCGTCTGGCCGGATATGCGGGGCTTGACGAAGCGCAGGCAGCACAACGCACGCAAGCGTAGAATCACAGCGCGTGCGGATACCGGACCGTCAGGCCGTGGCGTCGGCATGACACCGGCACACACCACGAGATACAAGCGAGATATAAGGCTGACTATGGGCATTCATACACAGGCGAAACATGACAGTACCGCTACGACGGAGGCTACGGGAGAGCAGAACAGTCAGCGGCACCGAATCAGGACCGTCGAAAGCGTGGCACTTATCATGCTCATCATCCTGGCTGCTCTGGGTTCCCATATCGGCGCAGATTGGCGGGTGCAACCGTATACGAATCATGTGAACGTCAGCTCGCCCGATACTGCGATCGCGGCGAAAGGCCTGTCCACTGCGCAAGAGGGCACGTACAAGGTCAAAACCACGAAACTGAAGATCGCACTCACTGATACGGTCAGCGTGAACGCGATCCTGCGCGAACCGGTCGGCGCTCCCGGCAAGCGTCCGGCATGCCTGTTCGTGCATGGCGCCGGCACCGGCAAAGCGTCTGAAGTGTATGGCGACATCGCTCCGGCGATGGCGTCCGCCGGCATCGTCACCTTGGTGCCGGATAAGCGGCTCGACAACTATTCGTGGACGAGCCGCGACTATCAGGTGATGGCACGGGACTATCTGGCCTCATGGCGTCTGTTGGCCGGACAGACGCATGTCAACCCGTCGCAGGTCGGTGTGTACGCGGAATCCGAAGGCACGTGGATTGCAAGCGTGATGGCCAAACAGCAGCCGCGTATCGCGTTCATGATCCTCACTTCCCCGCCCGTGGTGCCCGGACGTGAGCAGATGGCGATGGCGGCGACCTCGTATGCAACGATCGCGGGCGCACCGCAAAGCGTCGTTGACGAACTGCCGACGCTGATCAGCCTTGATTTTTCGCTGATCGGATTGAAATACGCGGATTTCCCGGCCGCACGGTATTACTCGGCGCTCACCATGCCGCTGCTCATCAATTACGGGACGATCGACCCGGCCATGCCGATCGAGCAGGGGGCACGCACGCTGGCTGACGCGGCCAAACGCAACGGGAACACGAACGTGACGGTACGCTACTATCCGACCAACCATCAGATGCGTACCGGCTCGTCCCTGTCACTGCCGGGCCTGCCGTTGGAACGACATTACACGCATGATCTCGAAAACTGGACGAATGCGGTCACCTCGGGTGCCAGCACTGCAGACTGGACGACGCCGCTGATTGCGGGAAGCCAACCGCATCAACGGTTCACAGCCCCTCGCGGCACGCAGTCCGGTCTCATCGGCTCTGTAGCGCAGGCGTTGGCCTTGATGGCAGCGCAAATCCTGTGCCTCCTCGCCGCCGGGGTCGGGGCGATCGTACTGTGGGTTAGCGGACGGCTGCGTGGAAGGCGGATGCAAACGCCCGTGCATGCATCCGACGGGGCAGCGATCAACGCGCCGACGGATGCGATACCGACCGAAAACCGGTCATCCGCCGACGCACCACGGTTCGGGCGTGGTATCGCCGCGATACTCGCCGCCTGTGTCACGCTCCCCTTGCTGACCGCCGGCGGATTGGGCTGGTATTTGGCCACGCTCGGGAAAGCGGCGTTGTCATTGTCCAATCGTGCCGGCGTGCTGCGACCAGGCTGGACCATCTTGCAAATCGGTGCTGCAGTCTGTCTGCTACTGCTGTTCGTCTTGGTTACGATGGTGGTTCATCATATCCGCCGATACCCCAACGAACCATCCATCGCAACCGGTACTGGCCATATCATCGTCGCCGTGCTTGCCATCGCCGCGTTGGTGCTGTCCATCATCGTGTTCATGTTCTGGGGCCTGAGATAGGCCCTCTCCCAGCTTCTGCCGACGCTCAGCGGCATGTCAGCGTCGGCAGAGGCAGAGAACGGTGCCCGGAAATGACGAGAGCGTAGACAGTCGGTGGTTGAAATAGCCGACTGTCTACGCTCGCAACAGCACAGTAGGTAACTCAATGAGTGGCGTCCGCTGACTTGTCGCGGTCACGGCGAGCGCTGGCGGTAGCGTTGACGATAGCCCAGACGATGGCGATGACAACCAATGCCACACCGACCACACCGATACTCACCGCTGCGACAACCCACGGGTCAACCGCGCCAAACGGCCAGTTCGGCACCATTCCCGCCATGATGATCGCCGCCACGCCCAGCACGACCAGCAGTGCACCAAGCACCACCGTACTGGTGGCGACACCGCTGGGTGCCGGCGTGTGAATCACCGCCGGCGCCGAAGACGCCGCCGCGACCGGACCGGCCTGAGCACCCGTATACATGGGCACGGTGTTGTCGCCAAGCGGATGTGCCTGTCGTGGTTCCTCGCCGGCGGCCTGCCGTTGGCGGGCAAGTTCATCAAGAGGAATATCAGTCCGCAGGGCGGCGGGGCGGACGGATGGAGTCTGCGCGTCCGACGACGCCGCATTCGATGCCACAGCTGAAGCAGCCTGCGGCATGACCGTCGTATCTCCCGGCGCTTGTGCATCCTGTTGTGAAGCGGCCTGTGGAATGACTTCCGTATCCGCGTTCCGTGGCATCACCATCGTGTCAGCAGTCGCCTCGACGGGTTCCCGCAGCGTCGCCTGCGGCATCACCGCCGTGTCCGCCGGCCGTTCAGCCGCGTCAACCTGTTGCATGGCTACGGTTTCGACCTTGTCCTGATCCGAATTGTTGACTTCACTCATTTCGTGGCCTCTTTCTTGGTGGTGTCATCGTAGATGCGGACGTATCCCTTACCGTTGCCGCCGTATGCCACGCTGACTTTCGCCTGGATGGTTGACGCTTTGATGCGCAGTTCCGGACCGGTCACGATATCGGTGGGTGAATCATCAAAGTCATCGAAATCCTCGAAATCCTCGTCATCGTCATCGTCATCCGTGTCCGCGTCGTCATCTGCGCTATTGTCTTTCACTTTGCCGGAATCCTTTGTCTTTGCGGGCGGATTGGCGACATGGCCTTCCTGATTCAGCGACGCATCGTAGCCGAAGTACACGCCGGCATCGGCGCCCACCTGGGCGAACGTCGAATCGTACAGCAGGTATTCCCCGCCGATGCTGTAGCGCTGGAATCCTCCCATCGTCTCAAACGCATACGTGCAATACTTCGGCAGTTTCACCTGCACTTGCACGTTGCTCGCGACCATCCGATACGTGCCGGTCGGACAGTACGACAAGTACTGATGCTCAATATCAGTCATCTTGTGCGTGCCATACCGTTTGCCGTAGTCGCTCAAATCGATGGTCACCTTGTCGTCGGAATAGCTGTCGCCGACAAAATAGACGCCATCGGTCAGCTGTTTGAGTGTCGCCTTGTCCGCGCTCAACGTCATCGAACCATTGACATCAACCCGCTCATAGTGTTCCGCTTGCCGGTTGATATCAGCCAGGCAGTAACCGGTCGCTCCCGCGGTGAACATCATGACCATCGCGATGAACGCGGACAGCCACACCAGCGGATGCAAGCCGCCTGTCCTGCGCCCACGGATACCCAGAATGACCAGCAGCGCGCCGAGTGCAACGCACACACATCCGATCCAGCCGGTCGCCGAAGCAACCATGCTCACCAGCTGAGGCTCACCATGATTGCGGTTCATATACCAGAACACCATGAGCGCCGCGGACAGCAACACCAGACCGAATGAAGCGAGAACGACCAGCGGTCCGGCAGGCTTGCGTCTCGCACGCACCACACGGGGCTGGGCGGGCGCTATCGGACGGGAGGAAGGCATCTCACCGTACCCGTTGTATTGCGGGTATGGTGACGGCTGCGCCGGCCGGGAAACCGGCTGCGGGCGGACAGGATTGCCCGGCATGGGGGCACCCGGCGTCGGCATGGGGGCCGCCATCGGACGTTGCCGCCGGCCACGATACGACGTCGCGTTGAACATCACCAATACCAACGCGAACGCGAACAGCATCACCATGGCGGTGATATCCCACCGCCAACGTTCACTCATCAGCCAAGACATCGCCACACTGGCGACACAGAGCATGGCGATCGGGGCGAACACCCACTGCCAGCCGTCGCCGCCGTGCAGCACATCTTCGGCGATGATATGCCCGTCGGCGCTGTCCGGCATCAGCAGCCATGCGAACACGTACGCGTATATGCCGAATCCTCCGCAGAACGCGAGCACAATCGCGATGGCACGGACCAGCGCAGGACTCCAACCCAGCCGGTGGGCGATACCAGCGCACACGCCGCCGATATACCGGTCATCGGTACGAACCAGATCACTGCGCCTGATCCAACCGAAAAACACGTCACGCCCGTCACGCTGATGCCGGTTGCGCGGCTCGGCCGGCTCGGACGAATACCATCCCGGCTGACCATTGGCCGTATTGTCATACTGATGTTGGCGATAGTCTTGCCCCGCACCGTTGGCACGCCCATCGGCGGGCTGCTGCGCCGACCGATTCGCGGCATCACCGCCGGACGGCTGGCCGGGCGTCGGCTTGTCTGATTGATCAACTGTATTGCTCATGCTTCCATTACAGCAATCCTCCACCGCCGAACGTATCGGGGAAACACCCGATTTATCCCTGAAAACAGGCTATGAACCCCCATCACCCATCTTCAGGGGCGCACAATGGAAGCATGACATCTGCATCGAACGGGCCGCAACTGCCGCCCACAGCCCGGCCGACAGACACCCGGCCGTATGGTGTCGCCGCGCCGCTCGCCCCCGCGAAACTGCCATTGTTCAGACCGACATACGGCAGGATGCTCTGCGGGGTCTGCCGTGGCATCAGCCTGCATCTGGGCGTATCCGTATGGCTGGTGCGGCTCGTGTTCATCATCACCTCGTTCATTTTCGGCGCCGGCATCATCGCTTACATCTTCCTATGGCTGACCATACCGGTCGGCGATCCCGTACTCGAAGCGCAACGGCTACGCCCCGTCAATCAAATCCCCCCTAGCGAAAGGCAACGCCCCCCTATCCTGCGCAGCCGGCAACGCCCCCGGCTTCCTACAGGCAACCCGCCGCCCCGCACGCCGGCGACACAACCGGGCAAACCGGCGCCATCCAGCCGGCAGCGTCCAGACAAAGCACCGATGCCGGCACAGCAACACCGCACAACGCAGCGGCATCGCCAAGCCTTCACACACCAGGCGCAACCAACGCCGACAACCCCCGATATGGAACCATCCAGCGAAAGCCTGATGGACGCCATCCGGCGCGCGCCCAAACCCGCCATCATCGCTTTGGCGGGCATCATCATGCTCATCATCAGCATCATCATGCTGCGTACGGGAGAAACCACCATGATCCTGCCAGCCATGATGACTGTCAGCGGCGTGCTCATCGCATGGCTACGATTCAACGAGCAGGGCAGCCAATGGCCGACCACCATCCTGGGTCTTGCCATCCTCGTCGCCGCATACTGCGTGGCGATCCTCCTGCAACCCGACGCCCCGCATCCACACAGCACCATCATGCTCGCCGGCATCATCATGCTCATCGCCGTCGCACTCGCCGTCATCCCATGGATTATGTCACTGACACGGTCGTTAAGCACCGAACGCGCACTGAAAGAACGCGAAGAGGAACGCGCGGACATGACCGCGCACCTGCATGACGGCGTATTGCAAACGCTTGCACTCATCCAATTGCACAACACCGAGCCGCAAACCGTGTTCACGCTCGCCCGACAGCAAGAACGCGAACTGCGCAACTGGTTGTATCAGGAACGCACGCCGCCCGACAAATCCGTAAGCACCGGCATCACAGACATCGCCGCCGAAGTCGAAGACGAGTCAGGCAAAGCGATCGAGGTGGTGACCGTCGGCGACGCGCAGCCATGCACCCAGACCGATGCGCTGCTGAACGCCACCCGTCAGGCGTTGGTCAACGCGGTCACGCACGGTGGAGAGCCGATTTCCGTGTACTGTGAAGCCGGAACGCACACGGTTGACGTCTATGTGCGCGACCACGGCAACGGTTTCGATGTAAACGCCATACCCGAAGGACGGCTCGGTATCCGCGAATCCATCGTCGGGCGTATCAAACGGCGCGGCGGAACGGTGCAGATTGTGTCCCGACCGCATTGGGGCACCGAGGTACGCATGCACATGCCCATCGGCGGCACGGCGAATTCCGCCGGCACGCGCACACATATCATGGACAACGCGGGAAACAGCCAGCACGAACCATCAGGAACAGGAACCGAGGAGCAATGAGCACCAGCGGCAACACCACCACGACGGACACACACGACATTCGCATCGCCGTCGTCGACGACCATGAAATGTTCCGGGCAGGTGTCATCGCCACCCTGCAACCGACCTTCGATATCGTCGGCCAGGCCGGCGATGTAGACGGGGCGGTCACCATGATCGAAGCCACCAAACCGGATGTCGTCCTGCTGGACGTACACGTCCCCGGCGGCGCCGGAGGTGGCGGCACAGAAATCCTCACCCGCTCACACCCGCTCTCCCCTGCCTCCGTATTCCTGGCATTAAGTGTCTCCGACTCCCCACAAGACGTCGGCTCAGTGATCCGGGCCGGCGCTCGCGGATACGTGACCAAAACCATTACCGGAGACGACCTGATCAGCTCCATCAAACAAGTACATGAAGGCTACGCCGTATTCTCCCCCAAGCTCGCCGGATTTGTACTGTCAGCCTTCCAAAACGGCGGTATCGCGCCGGAAGGCGAAATCCACGACGACGAGCTCGACAGGCTGTCCGCCCGCGAGCAGGAAGTCATGCGGCTGATCGCCCGCGGATACACATACAAGGAAGTCGCCGCCGAACTGTTCATCTCGGTGAAAACCGTGGAAACCCACGTCAGCGCGGTGCTACGCAAACTCCAACTGTCCAACCGGACCGAACTGACGCGTTGGGCGGCCGACCGACGGATCGTGTAGGCGGCGTACCGTCACGACAAGCCAAGCACCGCACGCGCTTGGGCGGCGGACCGGAACGTCACGCCACGCAGGCCGGTGATTCTCGCCCCACGCGTATTGCGTAGATTGTCATCAAAGAACACAGTGGAGCGCGGTGCAACAGCGAACCGGTCAATCGCACGAAGATACAGGGCGGGATCAGGCTTGAGCAGACGCTCCTGCGACGAGACGATGGTGTCTTGCAATCGGCTGAATACCGAGAATCTGGCGTGAGCGATATCAACCGCTTCAGTTGTGAAATTCGTCAACCCCCATACCCGTACGCCGGCTTCTTGCAGGTCACCGACCAGTTGATCCATACCGTCAAGCACGCCGAAAATGGCACGCTCCTCATGCTCAAGCCACATGCGCAGCACCCACGTGACCGCCGGGCCATGATGCCGCCCGTACGCGGCAAGCACCTCACGTGCCGGCACGCCGGAATCCAGCAGACGGTCGATGAAATCAAAACCCCACTCGTCGGCGGGGTCAAAGAACATGTCAATCACGCCCTGTGGATACAGCCCCTCGAGCGCACGCCACGGGCGCCAATCAAGCAGGACATCGCAATAGTCGAAGATGACATCGGTGATCGGGCCGCCGTGCGGGGCGATCAAGGTCTGTGAGGGTTCGAATGGCGTCTGTTGATTGCTGTCGCTGCCGGTGTTCTCGTGATTACGCTCGCTCATGACTCATATTGTCTCGCATGGCGGTGTCAATTGCTGCGGCCGGGCCGGCTGGTGGTGGTTCGACCGGGCAGACCGGCGCCGAATCGGTCTGCACCAACGCTGCTCTCTCTCCCCGCCAACCACAACCGCACCGTTCACCATCAACACCACAACTGTCCAGAAATAGTGACGAAACCGTCCACATCTCAGTGAGCACAAATCGCACCGGACGACAAGGCAGGATGTGACGCCGGGCATCGAGCCGGGTCGCGTGTTCTTGGCAGTCGCGGCGGCATCGTCCGGCCAAGCGACGCCATCAAGCGGTGAAATCCCGGGCCGCGGCCCGAATTCGAATTCCAAATATCTCGCGGAGAATGCCAAAATCACCGAGATATTGAGAAGAACATCGTAATATCTCTTTTGCGGAAGCGTGATTTGCGGATTTATTGAGATTTCGCGCCCTACAACACAAGTGATCAATGGTCACGAATCGTTGATATTCCAATCTTTTGATGGACTGATGATAGTGTTCGGCACGTCTTGGATTCCCAAAATCTCATCCAATTGGTCATCGAACGGGAGATTTTCAGACTTTTCTCTCATCATCTTGCAAAATCACGGCTCGAACGGGAGATATTGAGAATCCGGCACAGAGAATCGAGACCAATATCCGAGCCGTGCCGCCTCGTTGTAAGCGCCGGGCTGCGATCCAACATGTGTGTCCGAAATCAGATGTGAGGAGTTGCACTATCGGGCGCGCCGCGGTCTCGAAATCCTCTGACCGGCGTTTTCGAGACGAACCGGGATGTGTGTGTAACACTCGCGCGGAACCACAGCAACGCAAGGTGTATTGACGCTTCGAATGTGCCGCACCGCGTATGCCCCGGCATACGTTGCGCGCCGGATGGAAGATGCTCTGACCTGCCCAGGCGCGGTAATGTCGAGTTGCGTATGTCGCGGCACACGCAAATCCCGGAACACCGCCCAGCGCTGCCACTTTCCGACCTTTCCGACGAGATCTGTTCAGCCGCGCATGCCATGGCATACGCAGGATGCGCATAGAGACCGGAACAATGGCACAGACTCCCACCACACCACCATCAGACACGCATGATTGTCTATCCGCCAATGCTTTCGGCGGTTTTCGTACTACCCCAAATACCACTTAGCAACAGGAAAATCACCCTTCAAGACCATCGATAACCCCACATCGAAAAATTGGCGCGGCACGCCGTGAAATCGTTGGAACCATGCGGTTTTCGGCTTGATAACAAGAAACCCCGCGGGTGGAACCCACGGGGCATTGCGGACAGAGCGAGATTCGAACTCGCGGTGGCTTGCACCACAACGGTTTTCAAGACCGTCTCCATAGACCGCTCGGACACCTGTCCATGCGTTTGCACGCACAATCGATAAGTCTACCACGAGGTGTGCCCCCCGCATCGGCTCATCGCTGCCAGCGTGCAAACGTAAGGTGATGGAAAGGCTCAGGCCTCCCACTTGCGAGGCTCGATGACCTCCTTGCCACCCATGTACGGACGCATGGCCTTCGGAATCTCGATGGAACCGTCAGCCTGCTGATGGTTCTCGAGGATCGCAACCAGCCAGCGGGTCGTGGCGAGCGTGCCGTTGAGCGTGGACACCGCACGGGTGGAGCCGTCCTCAGTGCGCTCACGAATGTTGAGGCGGCGCGCCTGATATTCGGTGCAGTTCGAAGTGGACGTGAGCTCGCGGTAGCGGTTCTGCGTCGGCACCCAGGCCTCGCAGTCGAACTTGCGAGCAGCGGAAGCACCCAAATCGCCGGCGGCGGTGTCGATGATGCGGTACGGCACTTCGACCTTACCCAGCATCTCCTGCTCCATCTGCAGCAGATGCTGATGCTCGGCGCGGGAGTTCTCCTGCTTGCAGTAGACGAACATCTCGACCTTGTCGAACTGGTGGACGCGGATGATACCCATCGTGTCCTTACCGGCGGCACCCGCCTCACGGCGGTAGCAGCTGGACCAACCGCAGTAGCGCAGCGGGCCGTTGTCAAGGTTGAGAATCTCGTTCTCATGCATGCCTGCGAGCGCGACTTCGGATGTGCCGACCAGGTACTGGTCGTCCGGTTCGCGCAGACGGTAGATCTCGTCCGCATGAGAGTTGAGGAAGCCGGTGCCGGCCATGACTTCAGGACGTACGAGCGTCGGGGTGATGGCGAGCGTGAAACCGTGCTCCTCGGCCTGGTCGACGGCCATGGTGAGCATGGCGATCTGCAGGCGGGCGACCGCGCCGCGCAGGAAGTAGAAGCGGGAGCCGGAGACCTTGACGCCACGCTTCATGTCGATGCCGGCAACGCCTTCACCGAGCTCAAGATGGTTCTTCGGTTCGAAGCCTTCCGCGGCGAAATCACGGATGGTGCCGACCTTCTTGACGACCACGTAGTCGTCCTCGCCGCCTTCCGGGGCTTCCGGCTCGACGATGTTGCTGAGCTTCCACATGGCGTTCGTGTATTCGGCGGCAGCCTGGTCGGCGGCGTCCTTGTATTCGGCGACCTTGTTGGACAGCTCTTTGGTCTGGGCGATGATCTTCGCCTTCTGCTCAGGAGCGGCGGTGGCGATCTTCTTGCCCATGTCCTTCTGTTCGGCGCGTGCGGCTTCGAACGCCTTGAGCGACTCGCGACGGGTTTCGTCGGAGCGGAGCACCTCGTCGACAAGTTCCACGGATTCCCCGCGCTTGCGCTGGGATTCCTTCACGATGTCCGAGTGTTCACGGATGAATTGAATATCAAGCATAGTTCAAGACTAATGCGGCAAGCCGACACGTGATGCCCGGCAATCCGGACACGCACGAAGCGTGGTTGTGCTGTCGATTCGTGGAGGGACGGTCAAATTCCCGCGACTTGCCCATAGACGTTTCGTCTAAAACAGTAAGAATAGGGAGTATGCAGTCGTCCAAGGTGCCTACGGCGATCATTGTTATCGCTATCATCGTTGTTGTTGCGGCAGTGATTGCCGCTATCGTCCTTCTCGCGCGCCGCTTGCGTCACAATCAAATCGCCAAGGCCGTCGGACAACGCGAAGATGATCAAGTGCATTACGCGTTCATCGTCAACCCGTCCAAACCGCAAGCTGACGAGCGCAAGAGGCAGATCGCATCATTCTGCGAAACCAGGGGCATCAACCAGGTCGAATTCATCGACACCCAGCTTGACAAGGACGGCCGAGTGTGCGCGCTGGAAGCCTTGGACCACGGCGCCGATGTCGTCATCGCCGTCGGCGGCGACGGTACGGTACGCACCGTCGCAAGCGCCATGTCAGGCAGCGGGCACGCGATGGGTATTCTCCCCATCGGCACCGGCAACCTGTTCGCCCGCAATCTCAACATTCCTGTAGACGACTTCGAGGCGGCGCTCGCCATCGCCACATCCCACGGCTCGCGGAAAGTCGACGTCGGACGTCTGTCCTTGCTTGACAGACCTGAAGAGGACCATCCGCACGCGTTCATGATCATCGGCGGCGTCGGATTCGACGCGCAGATGATCGAGGAAACCGATCCGGAACTCAAGAAAAACATCAGCTGGCTCGCCTACTTCGTCAGCGGGGCGAAAAACCTGTTCGCCCCGAAATACAAGGCCACCATCACCGTCACCGACGCACACGGCAACACCCACCAGGTGGACAATCTCGTCTTCCGCACGTTCCTGGCCGGCAATTGCGGCGAAATTCCCATGTTCTCGCTCATGCCCAGCGCATCATACGACGATGGCCTGCTTGACTTCGAAATCATCGACACGTCCGGCGGGCTGCTCGGATGGGCGAACCTGTTCAACGATGTCGTGCACCAGACCATCACCAAGAAAGCGCAGCAAAGCCCGCTGTCCACCAATTCGACCATTGAACAGATGCAAGGTGTCAGCGCGGAAATCAAACTGGAGAAGCCGGCGCTCGCGGAAGTGGATGGCGACACGCTCGGTGAAACCCGGCATATTCTCATTACGGTTGACCATCAGTCGCTGACCGTGCGAGCGCCGGAAGGCAATCCGGCCAAACCGGAACCGGGTGCCGCTGTTCCAGTTGCGGCATCGACCCCGTCCACGGCTCCGGCACAAGCCTAAGCGATGTTCCGGCAGGCCGGTTACGTTCACCGTCCGCACATAACCGGTCTGCCGGAACACCAATGGGCAACACGGGCGACAGCGTCGTCGCTGCCGGTCAGTGCTGCGACGCGTCGGCTGACGGCCGGCCGTTGACATCAGCAACAACACGGGCGACATGCAACGCGAGATACGCGATTTCCGCAGGTGTCAAGCTCGAGCCCAAACGCAGTTCCACGACTTCGGCGATCTTCTTCGCGCACCGCACCTCATCCGGGTAGGATTGGCGGATCGCTTCAACAATCGGCTCCGGCTCACTGTCCAGCTGCCTGCCTTGATAAATCCGCACGAACAAATACCGCAGATGCGTGATGAACCGGCCGACACTGACATTGTGCTGCCCTAACGAAACATGGTACGTGTGTTCAATGATGGCGAGCATCTGCTGGATCACACCAGTCATCGTATACGTGTACGACAAGTCGCCGTTCGAAAAACCGGCATTGACCAGATGCAAGGCGAATGCCACCGCCTCACTGCGAGGCAACACGCCATTCAATTTGGCGTTCAAGGCGGAAACCAAGGCTTCCCCCTGCACGTATTCTTCCGCATACAAGGAGCGGACTTCCGCGTCAAGCGGGTATTCCACCGTCGTGCCACGTTTGGCGCGACGAAGCGCGCCGACCACATGATCGGCAAGCGCCATGACAAGCGTGGGGCTTTCCTCGGCTTGTTTGCCCAGCCCCACGCGTGCCATCGCTTCCGTGACCAGTCGAATAGTTTCCGGCGGGATATCCGCGATCAGTTCAGCGACATGGTCCGGATCGCGGCCGTCGGAAGGAACGAATTTTCGCACGACCTTGGTGTCATCGACCTGCTGGCCGGGCTTGGCTTTGAATCCAAGACCCCGGCCGGTGAGAATGACCTCCTGGTCGCCGTCGCGCGCAAGCACGACATTGTTGTTGAAAACGCGGAGTATATCCACGACGTTCCTTCCGATCAGCCCACGGTGTCAGTGGGAGATCTCCAGGACGGTGTCCCCCGCCTTGACGTCGATACCCGTCTTCGGGGTCACGCCGCCAAGCGCCGCGGTATTCAGTACCGTCATCAGGGTGACGGTGTTGAAGCCTGCAGCCTTGACTTTATCAAAGTCCACGGTCACCAGCTTGTCGCCGGCATTGACCCGCTGGCCGGTGGAGACGGCGGTGGTGAAGCCTTCGCCGTTCATCTTGACCGTGTCGATACCGACATGGACAAGGATTTCCACGCCGTCATCGGTCTTGATGCCGAACGCGTGACCGGTTTCCGCGACCGTCGACAGCACGCCTGAGACCGGGGCGACAACCACGGAATCGGCGGGCTGGATACCGACGCCTTCGCCAAGCGCACGGGAAGCGAACACCGGGTCGCCGGCCTCGTCAAGCGAAATGACATGGCCGGAAACCGGAGCGGCAACCGTGTCCGTCTTGGTAGCAGTAGCGGTCGCAGTCGCGGTGGCGGCACCGTCAGCGGCGGCAGGAGCCGACGGGGCTTCGACCGCATCCATCGCCTGTTCGGCTTCGAGCGCATGGTCGGCGGCCTTCTGCTCCGGGGTGCGGTAGTCGAGCGTGATGATGAGGAACATGGACACGAAGAACGCCACGGCAATGGCGATCGCATAGACCCACATCTGGCTGAACACGGGGATGGTCAGCAACGAGGTGAAGGCGAAGGCCGTGGTGGTCACACCGTGCACAACCTGGCCGTTGGCGAGCGTGGACGGGAAGATCCAACCGAGGATTGCGATGACCACGCCACCGATGAAGCAGCCGATGAGCATGCGCTTGTACACCAGCTTGTAACGCAGGTGGATGCCGTACAGGCTCGGCTCGGATACGCCGCCGAGCAGACCGGCCATAAGCGCGCCGAATGCGGTCTGGCGCATGTCGACGTTCTTCTCGCGCATCGCGATGACCAGCACGCCGGCGGTCGCGCCGAAGCAGGCGAAGTTCCACACGCCCATCGGGCCCTGGATGAAGTCGTAGCCCAGCGTGTTGATGTTGACCAGCATGAGGGCGTTGAGCGGCCAGTGCAGACCGAGCGGCACCAGGAACGGGTAGAGCATAGGAATAAGAATCGCGAAGATGAACGGCGCGTTGTTGTTCAGCCATGCCAGGCCGACGCCGAGGCCGTTGCCGACCCACACGCCCAGCGGGCCGAGCAGGAACGCGGTAATCGGGATCATGACAACCATGGACAGGAACGGCACGAACACCATCTGCACGCTGTCCGGAATAATCCGTTCAAGCGCCTTGTACACGAGCGCCAGCACGGCGACCATGAACAGCGGCACGAACACGGAACCGGAATAATCGTTGAGCTGCAACGGCAAACCGAACACCTTGGTGGTGCACGACTGGGTGCCCAGCGTGGAGTTGGTCACGCAGTTCAACGCGCCCTTGGCTGCGGCAAGACCCTTCTTGTCGCCGAAGATGCCGGACCATTTTGCCGGATCGGACAATGCCATGAACTGCGGGGTCATGAGGGCCGCCATGATGGTGGCGCCGACCCAGCCGTCGACCTTGAGCTTCTTCGCGCCGTTGTAGGCGATCATGATCGGCAGGAAGTAGAACACGCCCTCGTACGCGGCCTTGCACAGCAGCAGGGTCGGGCTTTCCGTGTCATTGGTGATGACATGGCAGGCGATGAGCACGTTGAGGATCGCGATGATCAGCGACGCGCCAAGCAGCACGTTGATGATCGGGCGGAACGTGTCGGACAGGAACTCGAAGAAATTGTCCACCCACGCATGCTTGCCTTTGACCTTGGAACGCTCCTGGGCCTTGACCTCGGCGTTGGACAGTTTCTTGGAGCCGTCATTGTTGACTTCGCCGCCGGCAACCGTGCCGACATTCGCCATTTGCGGCAGCTGCATGATCTTGTCGTACATCGAGGCAACGTCGCCACCGATAACGACCTGATACCGGTTGCCGCTCTGCGGGACGGCGCCAAGCACGCCTTTCATATGGTCGAGGCGATCCTTGTCCACCTTGCCCGCGTCGACAAGCTCGAACCGCAGACGGGTGGCGCAATGCGTCAGGCTCTTGATATTGCCAGGACCACCGATAGCGTCGATGATCTGCGAGGCAGTTGATTCAGCCATCGTCTTTCCTTCCTTGAACTGTTCTTCCACTTCGAATTCACAAGGCGACAACAACAAAAAGACCCGAGACATGGCGGAAGCTATGACAGTTCCACCGTGTCTCAGGTCTTGCGTCTTGTTTGACTTGCAACCCTGCAATAAACGAATCGATTTCACTATACCGCCACACGTCGCATCATGCAAGTATGCCGTGGTGTCCGCCTCATAATCCGGCTGGAAGCGTGAAATACCAAGAAAATCCGTCTGCCTGCACGCGCGCGGCTCCGGCGTGGCGGTATATGGTAAAGCGTTCGCCGGCAGGTCGGACGGCCTTGCACGAGGGGCTGGCGGGGTCTCACGCATCCCTCGCAGCCGCAGTCATGGTCACAGCCACCGCCGCACTCTGTGCAAACGATAGCATTATTTACGATTCGCATGATTCCGCCGATGCAAACGTTTCATTTCCTTCGCGTCCGCAACACTTCAGCGATCGTTGCCATATGTCGGGACATCCTCAGGCGAACATCCAAACGACGTGGCACAATTGAACGTATGGTAGCAAAAAAACGCGGGTCTTCCCGCCACCCCAGCTGATCTGATCGACGTCGACGAAGTCATCGGCAAGTACTATGACATCGTCCCCGACGTCAACGTCCCCGAGCAGCGCGTGAGCTTCGGCACGTCCGGCCACCGCGGCTCCTCCCTGAAGACCTCGTTCAACGAGGCCCACATCGTCGCCATCTCCCAGGCCATCGCCGAGCACCGCAAGGCCGCCGGCATCACCGGCCCGCTGTACCTCGGCCGCGACACCCACGCCCTGTCCCTGCCGGCATGGAAGACTGCCATCGAGGTACTGGTCGCCAACGGTGTGCGCGTGCGCATCGATTCGCGCGACGACTTCACCCCGACGCCGGTCGTCTCCCAGGCGATCCTGACACACAACCGCGCGGCTGACGGCACGCAGCGCTTCTCCGGCGACGACCTCGCCGACGGCATCGTCGTCACCCCGTCGCACAACCCGCCCACCGACGGCGGCTTCAAGTACGATCCGCCGACCGGCGGCCCGGCCCCGGCCGAGACGACGAACGCGATCGCCAAGCGCGCCAATGAACTGCTGCCCGACTTCAAGAACGTCAAGCGCGTCCCGTTCGAGCAGGCCGTCAAGTCCGACCTCGTCGAGCGCTTCGACTTCCGCAAGCACTACGTCGAGGATCTCGGCAACGTCATCGACTTCGACGTGATCAAGTCCTCCGGCGTGCGCCTGGGCATCGACCCGCTGGGCGGCGCGTCCGTGAATTACTGGCCGCTGGTCAACGAAGTGTACGGCACCTCCATCGAGGTCGTACGCCCGCAGGTCGACCCGACCTGGCGTTTCATGACCATCGACCACGACGGCAAGATCCGCATGGATCCGTCCTCCCCGTACGCGATGAAGGGCCTCGTCGACTCCCTCAACAACGGCGCCTGGGACAAGTACGATCTCGTCGGCGGCACCGACCCGGACGCCGACCGTCACGGCATCGTGTGCCCTGACTGGGGCGTCATGAACCCGAACCATTACATCGCCGTCGTTGTCGAATACCTGTTCGGCAAGGACAAGAACGGCAACCCGAACCGCCCGGATTGGCCTGAAGGCACCGGCATCGGCAAGACCCTCGTGTCCTCCTCCTTGATCGACCGCGTGGCCGCCTCCATCGGCGCCAAGCTCGTCGAGGTCCCGGTCGGCTTCAAGTGGTTCGTCGACCCGCTGTTCACCGGCGAAGTCGCGTTCGGCGGCGAGGAAAGCTCCGGCATGAGCTTCCTGCGCAAGGACGGCCGCGTGTGGACCACCGACAAGGACGGCCTCATCCCCGACCTGCTCGCCGCGGAAATCACCGGCAAGATGGGCAAGAACCCGGCCGAACTGCACAAGGACCAGGTCGCCCGCTTCGGCGAAAGCTGGTACAAGCGCATCGACACGCCGACCACCCTCGAGCAGAAGCAGAAGTTCGCCAAGCTCACCGGCGACGACGTGACCGCCACCACCCTGGGCGGCGAGGAAATCACCGCGAAGCTCACCAAGGCTCCGGGCAACGACGCGCCGATCGGCGGCCTCAAGGTGACGACCAAGAACAACTGGTTCGCCGCCCGCCCGTCCGGCACCGAAAACATCTACAAGGTGTACGCCGAATCCTTCGACTCCCCCGAAACCCTCGACAAGGTACTCGAGGAAGCGACCGAAGTCGTGGACAAGGCGCTCGCTGAGTGATTGCCATGACGGCAATGCCGCGATAATCGCGACAGTTTGAGCAGTCCAAGACCCCGTTGCGGAATGGCTCCGCGGCGGGGTCTTCGCGTTGGCTGCGGTTGGGTTGCATGTGCGAGGGGCGGCGGCGTGCGAGGATTCAATCGCACAACGGGCAGTCGACGACACCAAACCGACCGCACTGCAGCCCCCGACCTCCTCAGCAAGTCCCAACATCTCGCGGAATCGCCGAATCGCGGGAGATGTTCAGAGCAACATCTCAATATCTCCAAGACAGGCGGCGATCCCGCGAGATATTGAGATTCCCCGACCGGCACGCCCTACCACCGGCGTCGACAAAAACGCGGAATCAAGCCAATCCTACATTTCCGGCAACCGGACGGACTACACACAAAGTCCCAACATCTCGCCCGAACAGCCGACATCGCGGAGATTTTCAGAGAAACATCCCAACATCTCGTCATTCGCGGCCCTGTAAAAGAGATATTGAGAAAACGCGACATGCCCGATACCCACGTCCCTCGAGCGAGACATCGAGCGATGATGACATCAAGGAACCACACCAAACACCCGTCCACGCACACGCCCACGCCGATGGTCACGTTACGCGGAGCGTCCGTCGTGACGCCACCCGTTGGATTGCTGGGCTTGATGGACTATCGGTTTGCTTAGCCGGGAATACAATGGGCGCACCACGGCATAGGGCATTTCAATATCTGCGGGCTCATCGCAGCAGTACTGTCGCCGGCGGACGGGAGTTTAGCGTGAATCGGCCTATCGGTCGCCGATCTCCCACGCGCGGTGCGGGAGTTTGCGGGAATCACGCGTTCATGCGGATAATCTCCCACGTTCATTACGACCCGCGCACAGGCCAGAATCCACATCAAGCGGGCACAGCACAATACACCCCAAACCCAATGATTTCAACGGCATTCAGTGGCTCAGCCGGTGCCGCACTGCGCGCATCTTGGGGCTCAGCTCGTCATCGGGCAGCGCGTCGACCTGCTCGCACGACCCTAGCCGGTCGGCCGTCTGGTAGTACCACAACTTGTAGTCCAGCGCGTCGAGGTTGTCCTGGAGCTCGCGCATCTTATCTATCACGGCCTCGCGCTGGCTGCGGATCATATCAAGCCGCTGTTCGATGGTCGCATCGCCTTCGCCGCACAGGTCGACATACCGTTTGATGTCCTTGATCGGCATACCGCCGGCTTTCAGACACCCGATGATGTTGATCATCGGCATGTCGTCATCGCTGAACACGCGCGCCCCGCCGCCGGTCCGGCCCACGAACGGCAGCAGCCCTTCGCTGTCGTAGTAGCGCAGCGTCGAGGTGGATACCCCAAGTTTCTTCGCCATCTGGCCGATAGTGTATGTCACCATCCGTGGCTCCTTTCCAGTAGTACGTACACGCATCTGCCACCCCGGACGGAACCCCGGAGCGGCAGAACGGCAATGGCACGGTTCGATGTCAGCCTTCGACTTCGGACACCTTCACCAACGCCTTGATCACGCGGCGCGCATCCATGTCGGCGTAGGCTTGCGGCACCTCGTCCAGGGTGTACGTCTTGGTGAAGACGTGTCCCGGGTGGATGTTGCCGGCGAGCACTTCGCGCAGCAGGCGCTGGCGGGCGTAGGTACGCACGGGGGCCGGGCCGCCCTTGATGCCGATGTTGCGATAGAAGGTGGTATCCGCCGGGATCTGTACACCGTGCGGCAAACCCACGCGGCCGATGACGGCACCCGGACGGCCGACACGCAACGCGGTGTTGAACGACTGGGCGGAACCGACGCATTCAAGCACGGCATCGGCACCGGAGCCGGTGAGTTCCATGACGCGCGCAACCGCCGCGTCATCACGCTCAGGCACAATGTCGGTGGCGCCGAATTCGCGGGCGATGGCGGCACGGTCCTCGTGGCGGCTCATGGCGATGATACGGGCGGCGCCCAGCAGTTTGGCGGACAGCACACCACACAGACCCACCGCGCCATCACCGAACACGACGGCGGTGTCACCTGGCTTGACTTCGGCGCTGACGGCCGCATGGTAGCCGGTGCCCATCACGTCGGACAGGGTCAGCAGGTCGGCGAGCATCTCGTCAGAGAATTCCGCAGGGCTGGCTGGCGCGCCGGGAATATCACCAGCGGCGAGCGCCTCGGACACGTTGACGACAGTGCCGTTGGCATGCGGGACATGCAGGTATTCGCTCTGGCAGCCTTCGCCTTCGGCACCGCCGAAGTAGCCGCCATTCAGGCAGCTGGATTCAAAGCCGGCTTTGCACGCCGCGCATTCGCCGCAGCTGATGGGGAACGGCACGATGACGAAATCGCCGGGTTTGGCGACGGTCACATCGGCGCCGATTTCGGTCACGACGCCGATGGATTCATGACCGATCGGCGTTCCGGCGGAGTTAGCATCCTGGCTGCGGTATGGCCACAGGTCGGACCCGCACACGCAGGTGCGCACGACGCGGATAATCAGATCGCCTGGGTTCTTGATAGTAGGAATCGGGCGTTCTTCGACGCGCACATCGTGCGGTCCGTAATAGATGGTTGACTTCATGGTTGCTCCTTTGTATTGGGGTATTGCACTGGATTGGATGATGTATCGGTGCCGGTCAGCGGCAGACCGGCGGACGGCTCACGCGTCACGCGGCATACATCACGCGTTGAGCTTGTCGTACTCGGTCTGGTCAAGAAACTACTGCCAATCGACGACCGACCCGTCCTCGCCGGCCGGCGTGATGGCGATATGAGTGAGCGTGGAATCCGCTGCAGCCCCGTGCCAATGACGCACGTTCGGCGGGCAGACCACCACATCACCGGCGTGCAGTTCGTGGGGCGGCTGCCCCTCCTGCTGCTCCCAGCCGTGACCGGCGGTGACCAGCAGAATCTGCCCCTTGGGGTGCGTATGCCAGCGGTTGTAGCATCCGCGGTCGAAGGTCACATTACCCGCGCCCGCGGCCGGCAGGCCACCAAGCATCTGTAGCCAGGCATGGCCGGTGAAATTCGGCCCGTCCGCCGGTTCACCCAACTCGAAGGGACCATGCACGGGCGCCGGTTCGGTGGCATCGTCGCCGTAGACCTTGCGCACGATGCCGAACGCGCTCCACGCCTTGGGCCAGCCTGCGTAGAACGCGAGCTGGGTGACGATCTCCACCATCTCGTCGCGTGTCACGCCGTTCTTCTTGGCCAGCGCAATATGGGATTCCAGTTGTGGGAACAGCCCCTGCGCCATCAACGCCGCGCACGTGACCATACTGCGGTCGTGCAGCGACAGCGAATCCTCGCGGCTCCACACCTCGCCGAACAGTACGTCATCGTTGAGATGCGCGAACACCGGGGCGAGATCGCCGAGGTTGTTGCGTCCTGCAGTCTGTTTGATTGCCATGCCCGTCACCTTGCCTTCCTGCAGATCGGCTTGTTTAGGATTCCGAATCGTCCCGGTTTCCGACCGGTTTTTTCCGGCCGGTTTTCCGGGATTCCGCCCGTTCCAGGTTGCCCGGAACGCTTCCATATCCGCGATGTGATACCTCAACCCTAAAGGTTCAAGTTCACTTGAAGTCAAACGGCGACACGCCGGGATAATCAAGAGACCGTATCCCGCCCCCTCCGTAAGGTGGAGGCATGACGATCACGGTTTCGACGGATGGATCAGCACTAGGCAATCCGAACGGTCCGATGGGGTGGGCATGGGCCGACCATACGCCGCACGCGGGCGGGACGCCCGGGCATGAGCATGAGGGCGATTGCGATGCGGGCGGTGCCTCCAACGGCACCAACCAGATCGGCGAGCTGTGCGCGGTGCTTGAAGCCTTGCGCGCCCACCCGGGCGCTGAGCCGCTCGTCATCGAATCCGACTCGCAGTATGCCATCAACTGCTCCACGACCTGGGTGCGCGGCTGGAAAAAGCACGGTTGGAAGAACTCGCAGGGCAAGCCGGTGAAAAACCGTGAGCTCATCGCCGCCATCGACCGTGAGATCTCGCAACGGCCCGGACCGGTGAAATTCGTGTGGGTCAAGGGGCATAACAATAATCCCGGCAATGAAAAAGTCGACCACCTTGCCCACGGGTATGCGGGCGACTGCCGCGGCGGCGTCAAACCGGGGTATCTGCCGCTTGAGGGCTGGCAGTCGCTGCTCGCCTCCGAATACGCGAAGGGCACCGTCGTGCCCGAGGATGCGCACATGCTGATGGAAGGCAAGATTTCCGCGACCGAATACCATCTGGGACGCGCCGAAGACACCGGCGGCGTGCCTGACGCGGGCGACGGGCAGAGCGCAGACGGCGTTCCGGATTCGCGGACTTCTTCCGGCAGCGGGCGCGCCGAATCGCTGGCTGAGCAGCTGGCCGAACCGGAAGGCGTTCCGGATGATCTGCCGGATTACCACAGGACCGCGGAAGCCGCGACAACGGACGCGGATGATGACACCAGCACCGCCGAACCTGCCGGTTCAACCGACGACGAATCAGCCGCCTCAACCCCCGATAACCAAACCGTACCGACGGCCTCCTCGACCGCTCCCGCATCATCCGGCGGCAATCGCCCGCGCGTGGTCCCCGGCTTGACGCTCTCCGGCACGCTGCGGTTCTCCCCACCTCCGTCCAGCAGCCCGACATTCAGCGGCGAGCCCCGCCATATTCACGGCTTGGTGGAAATCGACGGATACGTGCAAGGCGACGGCTCCATCGAGCTCAACGGCGCCCGGTTCATACTCGGGTAAGCGGGCGGCCGGCAGTCAGCGGGACGATCGGACCGAGCTGTGAAGTATCAAAGGTCATCACATCATAGTCACGCTGTAAGCCGAGCCAGAATTGAGGTGTCGTCCTCCAACGCCCCCACCACACAACAGGCCATCCCCGCCCCGATCGGAAGAACCGATACGAAAAGCAGCGCTCATTCCGCACTGAGATATACTTGGCGTTACGGTTTCTGAGGTACGCCACTTCATACGGAAGCCAAATGGCACATCATCGAGGAGGCCATGAGCATGTCGACACCACACACCGTCAACGACGTCACGACTGCACCGACGCAAGCGACTGACCCGAGCATCGTCCTGTCACTGAGTGATATCACGTTTTCATATTCAAACAACACGAACATTCTTCGCGATATCTCACTTGACTTTCCAAACGGTTCATGGAGCGCAATCATGGGCCCCTCCGGGTCAGGCAAGTCGACACTACTCTATTGCGCCAGCGGGCTGCTAAGCCCCCAGCACGGGCATGTTATCTGCGGCACCACCGATATCACCACGCTCAAAGGCAATGACCTGACAACGTTCCGCCGCGAACATTTCGGATTCGTATTCCAAAATTACAATCTGCTCCCGGAACTCACCGCCACCCAGAACGTCCTGCTTCCCAGCATGTTTGGATCACACGCGCTACCTGAGCAGGACGCTCGTCGTGCGCTCGCGGATGTAGGTTTGAACCAGTACGCGGACCGCTACCCGGAAGACCTCTCCGGCGGGCAACGGCAACGCGTCGCCATTGCGAGAGGACTGGCGCTTCATCCGGATATCCTATTCGCCGACGAGCCGACAGGAGCACTTGATTCCAAAACGACACGTGAGGTGATGGATCTCTTCCGCATGGCATCCGACAGAAAACAGACCGTGATCATGGTCACCCACGACCCCAATGTCGCGGCATGCGCAGATCAGGTCATTTTCCTTGTTGACGGTTCGGTTGTCGGCATCCACCGCGGCATGACCGCTGCAGATATCGCGTTGGCCTTCAGTACCGGCAACTTCGCTTCAACTCCGTCAACAACCGAAGACGCTCAGTAAGAAGGTGTGCCATGTCATCGCAACTCAGCGTGGTTTCCCGACAATTCCGTAAACGCCACGCCTCCTCATACCGGACGCTGTGCATCTCCACGTTTGCCACGTCGGCATTGGTCACCGCGTGTGCGCTCGTGTGGAAATCCGCCCAACTTCAAGACGGAGCCACAGCGGGCAATATCATCCAGCGCATAGAGACCAACGCCTACTATTCAGGTTCGCAGACGCTGACGGGAATCATGCTGCTGTTTTCACTGCTGACAGCATTATTGCTTATCGTCTCCGCAACCGGTTTTGTCGTCGAAGAGCAGCGGAAAAAATACGCTCTGCTCTATCTCAATGGCGCAACCGCAACACAGATTCGCATCATTTTGCTTCGATCGCTCGGCGCATACGGCAGTGCGAGTTCCGTCATCGGCTGCCTTGCCGGCTGCGCTCTATGCTTCCCTCTTGCGGCGCTGCTCGTGTCCGCCGGCGGGGCAGCACCATCGTTCACTGTGATCGTGCATCCATCCGCGGCAATCGGCTCGCTGGCAATCATGATCTGCACACTCGCAATAGGTATCCTCTATGCTTCCAAGCGCATCACAAACGTGTCGCCGCTGGAGGCGATTCGAGAAGTGGTCACCGAAAAAACAGGAACACATACCCGCCGCATGATCATGGCGGCGATACCGGCCATCGGCGGCATGGCGATTGGATTCGCACCGACGCAAATCCAGCCCGAAGCAAGAGTGTTCTGTGAAATACTCCTGTTCATCATCGCTTCCGCCATCGCTGCCCCCGGGATATTCCCTGCTATTGTGCGAGGCATCACCGCCGCGTTCACCTCATCGGCCCCAGTTGTCGTAGCGAGCCGAAGAAGCGTCAGGAACGCAAGCCGCACAGCCTCCATCGCCCTCCCGGTCACGATTCTGATGTTGGTTGTGTGCCCATTCCTCACCCTCATGGATACCGCGACCGCCGAAAGCGTATCAACCCAAATGAGCGCAATCCCATCGTCCATCGTCGCACGCGGGGATTCAGCGTATGAGCCGGCATTGTCAACGTTCCTTCAACACGAATCGACAATCAGCTCATCCACGGTGTTCACGACACAAGGGTTCGCCGTTGACGATGACGACACCACCCTGTATTCCATTGCTTTCGCGGATCGGCGATCCTTGACGGCCAATGCTTGCGGCATGACAACATTGGAAGGGGACCTGGCGGATCTGGGCGAAAACAAGGTGGCGGCCGTCGGGAACGGGAAACATCTCGGAGACACCATCACCATCCGCGGTATAGACAACACCGCGCACACCGCGACGATCGTCGCAATTGTCGACGACATCCCGGGATTGTCGCCTTCCTACCTCGCGTTGAAGGGATCTTTGCACTCACAGGGGAAAGCACAACCGTTGATGGCTTATATCAATGCAACACACAGCCGCAACGTCGTCGATACCTGGAATGCAACGCACGCAGACAACACCATCAAGCTATATACCAAACAAGGGTTCATCGACTATTTCATCGAATACCGCAATAAAGGCAGGTCCGGAACATTGCTGCTCATCAGCGGCGCCGCATTGCTCGCGGTCCTGTTCCTTGTCCAGGCAGCCGATACGGCGGCACGAGAGCATCTCGAACAAGACAGGATGCTGAAAACGATATGCGCAACGCCTCAAGGAATCGTCGGCATATCAGCGCTTGAAGGAGTCATTGACGTCATTGCCGCGGCGATACTCAGCGCTGTGGTCTATGCCGTGATCTGGTGTTCCCTGATTGTCATATCATCATCGGGTATGTCGTTCAGACCGCCGATCAGCGCCAAGGCATTCATCGTGTTGACGCTCGTATGTTTGCTGACGACAGGAATTGTGTGCGGGGCGCGTACGCGTAAAGAGCTGGGATGACAAGGAGGCAAAGCCGCCACCGCAGCTCATTGATTCGACCGCTCGTGTGACCTGCCGATCAGCAGCCACAGGTAGAAGACGAATCCGAGCAGCGCGCACACCCCGCAGATCACGTACATGCTGCGGAATCCGCACCAGCCGGCGACAATCCCCCACAGCAGCGCCCCGCCGCCATACGCGACGTCCGCGGACGCCGAGAAGAACGCGGTCACGCGGCCACGCTGATCAGGCTCGATGCCCTCAAGCACCAGCGTGTTCATCATGGGCTGCAAATTAGCCTGCCCTGCACCATACAGCACCGCCGCAAGCAGGAGCGCACCGAGATTCTGCGCGCTTGCCACCAAGAAGAATGTGGCACACACCATCGTCAAACTCACCAGCACCACAACCGACTGTCTGAAGCGAATGAGCTGCGGCGAGACGAACAACCGGACCATCACTGTCGAGGCGGACGCGACCACGAAATACACGCCGGCATTGGCGATACCCTCCACCACCGCGAACTGCGCGACGAACGCCGTCACACCGGCGGCCGCGCAGAACACCACGAACATGACCGCGCTCGGCAGCAGAATACCCGGGCGTATCAGCAACGCCAAGGAACCGCCATCGCGGGGGCGTTCATCTTTCTCAGGCACCGAAGCCGCAGATCGACCCGGCACACCCCGATCGGTGAGCAGCAGGCTCAATGCCAAGGCGGCCGCGGTGAGCACGACCCCGACCACGAACAACATCCGGTACCCGAAATGCTCGACCACGCTCAGCCCGATCAGCGGTCCGATTGCACTGGGGACCACTTGAGCGAGGCTGAAATACCCGAGTCCGGTCTGCAAACGGCCCGGCGGAATCAGATCCGCGGCCAGTGTCGACGTCGACGTGGTCTGGATGCCGTTGCCGATACCTTGCAAAAACCGCAGGCAGAACAGCATAAGCAGGGTCCGGAACACGTTGAGCAGCGAGAAATCAACCAGCAGTATCGCCAAGCCGACAATCAGCAGCACGCGCCGGCCATACCGATCAAGCAGCACTCCTGTGGGGAAACGGAAGATCAGCGCGGAAATACCCAGGATGCCCACAATCGCCCCTGATACCGCCGTAGAACCGCCAAGCGAGGCGACATACAAGGGCAGGGTGCCCATCTGCGTGGTGATCGCAGTGGACGCGAGAGTCGCGATCACCATCACGAGGATGAAATCCTTGCTCCATATGCGCTGCCCGCCAGCCTCCCGCCCGCCTCCCGTGCGGGATGCGACAGCCGTCTGCCGCCCTGATTGCGTAATCCCGTCCGTGATATCGCCCGACGCCGTCCGCGCCACCAACCGTATTGCCACCAGGCCTGCTCCTTTCCCCCGCTTCTCCCGCATCTCCCCCCGATTACCAATACCACTGCCGGCGATACCAACCTCCGCCGGCAGTGCACGAACTCACACGAGCGCCGGTTCCCTGCTCGCCTCCATGGTCTCATCCGCCAAGGGCGTGATGGCGAAATTGCTCAGGAACTCGCGTGTCCGCTCCTCCTGGGGATGGTCGAATATCTCCTGCGGCGAACCGCTTTCGACCACCACGCCACCGGACATGAACACCACCTGGTCGGCGACCTCGCGGGCGAACTGCATTTCGTGGGTGACCACGATCATGGTCTGCCCCTCGTCGGCAACCTGGCGCATCACCGCAAGCACATCGCCCACAAGTTCCGGATCGAGGGCCGATGTCGGCTCGTCGAACAGCAGCAGGTCAGGCTTGATCGCCATGGCGCGGGCGATGGCGACCCGCTGCTGCTGGCCGCCGGACAGCTGCACCGGGTACATATCAGCCTTCTCCAGCATGCCCACTTTCTCGAGCATCTCCAACGCGGTCGCCTTCGCCTGGTCCTTCGGCACCTTGCGGGGCGTGACCAGCCCTTCCATGACGTTCTCCAGCACGGTCATGTTGGCGAACAGCTCATAGGACTGGAACACCATGGCGGTCCGGCGGGCGATATCCCGCCGTTCGTGGCTGCCGATATGGCTGAAGTCGCACCGTACCGTGCCGCCGAGCGCATACTGGCCCTCATCCGGCTCCTCCAGCAGGTTCAGACATCTGAGGAACGTGGTCTTGCCCGAGCCGCTCGGGCCGATGATGCACACCACTTCGCCGCGTTCCACATTGAGCGAGACCCCTTTGAGGATCTCGTTGTCGCCGTACCGCTTCTTCAGGCCGACAATCTGTGCTTCGATCATGATGATTCCTTTCCTTTGCCTTGCCTTGGCTTGCGCGCGTCTCCGGGTTCCGGCGCCCACGCCCTACAGGACCATGTCCACGGAGCGTCCCGTCTCGATGACATTCTTCGCGTTGTCCAACGCCGCCACCGCAATCTCGTCGACCGCCCGCTGCGTGTAGTAGGCCACGTGCGGGGTGACCATCACATTGGGGTATCGGATGAGCCGTCGCACCAGCGGGTTGTTCTTCCACCCGGTGGCCATATACCGTTCCTCGTCCTCCACGCAGTCGAGCACCGCGCCGCCCACGCGCCCGGCGTCCAAGGCGGCGAGCAGCGCCTCCGTGTCGACGATCGCCCCGCGGGCGGTGTTGACCAGGCACGAGCCTTCCTTCATTCTCGAGAACGCGCCGAAATCGAACTTGTGGTACGTCTCCTCGGTCAGCGGCACGTGGATGGAAATCACATCGGACTGCTCGAGCAGCCGGTCGAAGTCGACGTACCGTACGCGCCCTTCAAGCAGCTGGTTCGTCCGGGCGCTGCAGGCGATCACATGCCCGCCGAGCACCGTCACGCCGTCGGCGACCACGCTGCCGATACGCCCGGTGCCGAGCACGCCCACGGTCACGTCGGACAGTTCGCGGCCGATCATGGTGCGGCTGTCCAACGCGTCCTTTTCGACCGCGGCGATGCACCGCAACCCCATAAGCACGGACATCAGCGCGAAGTGGCCTACGGATGTCGGACTGTAGCCGGGTACGTTCGTCACATGGAAGCCGTATTGCTGAGCGTACTGCCGGTTGAGCCCGTCCACACCGGTCGCCGTGATCGACAATTGACGGATACCGTACTCATGCAAGGTCCGGTAGATGCCCTCATCCGAACGCATCGCGTCGCTCAGGTACAGGCAGATGCCGTCATAGCCTTCCACCATGCCGATATTCTCGGCGTTGAGCCCTTCACGCACGCAGGTCACCTCGACGCCGTTGCGCTGGGACCACTGCCGGATCGCCGGATAGGCCATAGGGTTCGCCCCGAAATAGATCAACCGCATTCCGTCACCTCCCGTTCAGCGAGCGCCCGCGAGCACGGGTTCATGGTCGGCCGGACAGGAGCCGCCGCAAGGGCCATCATCGCTTGGCTCCTTGATTCTCGCTTGTTCCAAGGCTTCACCAATGATGGCGATGCCGCGGTCGATCTCCTCAAGCGACGGCCGGGTGAAGTTCAGGCGGAAGTCACGCTCGTAGCCGTGTCCGGTCACACTCATCACGTCGCCGGGGATGACGGCGACATGACGGTCCGCGATGATGTCGTAGAACGCGTCCGGATCGATGTCGTCCGCCATGCGACAGCCGATGAAGTACCCGCCGGTCGGGCGAATGTAGCGCAGCGTGCTCCTGGGGATCCTGTCAAGGGCCGCCATCATCGCTTCGGCGCGCTCGCGGTAGAGGCGTTTGAGGTATTCCACGTGGCCTTCGAAGTCGTAGTGCAGCATGAATTCGGCGAGCATGACCTGCCAGTAGTAATTCGAGTGGGAGTCGGCCACCTGCTTGGCGAGCACGAGTTTGCGCATGAGCTCATCGCCGGCCATGAGGAACCCCAGGCGGGTGCTCGGGGCGAGTACTTTGGAGAACGAGCCGGAGTAGATGACCCGGCCGTCGGTGTCGAAGGATTTCATCTTCGCGATCGGGTCGCCGAAATACAGCAGTTCGCCGTACGGGTCGTCCTCGAAGATGATGACATTGTACTTGCAGGCGAGCTCGTAGACCGCCTTGCGCTTGTCCAGCGGCATCGACGTGCCGAGCGGGTTTTGGAAGGTGGGAATCAGGTACATCATCTTCACATTGGGGGTGGTGCTGAGGATGTGTTCGAGCGCATCAAGGTCAACCGACTGTGCGTCTAGGTCCATGGGTACGGGCATCGGTACGGCGCCGTAGCTTTGGATGGCTTTGACGGCTCCTGAGAAGGTCTGGTCCTCGCACAATACCACGTCGCCCGGGTCGCACAGCACCTTGACGACCAGGTCCATGCCCTGGGTGGAGCCGGAGACAATGAGCACGTCGTCATCGTTTCTGATATCCGCATTGTTTGCAAGCCGCTCCTTGATGAGGCGTCGCAGGACCGCGTAGCCTTCGGAGGGCGCGTACTGGAGGAACACGTTGGGGTCGTATTCGGTGTACAGCTTGTTCGAGATCGTCCGCAGCGTATCCATGGGGAACGCCTCGGTCGCCGGGTATCCATAGGCGAAGGAGATGGTGTCCTTGGCCGCCATGGCTTTCTTGGCGTTCTCGCGCAGCGGCGAGCCGGTCAAGTGTGCCATGCGGGATGCGAATGTGAATGTCGTGCTCATGTCTGTAATCCTTTGCTTTGATGTGCGGCTGCGCTGTGCGCCCGCCGTCTCGTATTCGATTGATGATGCTTACGCGTGCTCCAGCTGGCTGGTGAAGCGGGACAGGAACTCCTGCGTCCGCTGATGCTTGGGGTGCTCGAATATGTCTTGGGGCGTGCCTTGTTCCAGCACGACGCCTTTGTCCATGAAGACCACCTTGTCGGCGATCTCGTAGGCGAATTTCATCTCATGGGTGACCAGGATCATCGTGGCTCCGGCGTTCGCGATATCGCGAAGCAAGCCGAGTACTTGACCGACCAGTTCCGGGTCGAGCGCCGATGTCGGCTCGTCGAACAGGGTGACTTTCGGGTCGAGCGCGAGCGCACGGGCGATGCCGATGCGCTGCTGCTGGCCGCCGGACAGCTGGCTGGGGTAGAAATCCTTGCGTTCGGACAGGCCGACTTTGTCGATGAGTTCTTCGGCGCGCCGGTCAGCTTCGGCCTTGCCGGCCTTGCCGGTGGCGATCATCGGCATCGCAATGTTTTCCAATGCCGTCTTGTTGTTGAACAGCGCGTAGTTTTGGAATACCATTGCGGTTTTTCGCTGATAGTCGAGTACATCCTTCTTTGAAGAGCTTTTCACGTCGATATGGCTGTCATCCAGATCAATGTGCCCTTCATCGGCTTGTTCGAGGAAGTTCAGGCAGCGCAGGAACGTGGTTTTGCCGGATCCGGAGGAGCCGAGAATCACCACGACTTCGCCGTCATCGACATCCATATCCACGCCGTTAAGCACCTGCTGTTTGCCGAAAGCCTTGCGGATTCCACGGATTTTCATCATGCGACGGCCCTCCTCGTGTGGACGGTCAGCCCGCGTTCCAGCAGGCCGGATGCTTGTTCGATCAGGGCGACCACCGCCCAGTAGATCAGAGCGACACCGACATACGCTTCGAGGAAGGTGTAGCTTTGCTGTCCGGAGATGGTCGCTGCAGAGAAGATATCGACGACACCGACCATGGAGCACAAGGCTGAAGCCTTGATGAGGTTGATGAGCAGGTTGCCGAATACCGGAACCGCGACAGGAACCGCTTGCGGCAGCAACACTCTGCGGATGGTCTGCATGCGGGTCATACCGATGGATTGCGCGGCATCCAACTGGCCTTTACGTACCGAGGAGAATGCGCCGCGGAAGATCTCGGTGCCGTTGACCACGGCCATAATCCCCAGGCAGATGACGGCGATCCAAATCGGGTTGATCTGCTTGAATCGAATCGACCAGCCCATCGACTTGGCCATCGGGTCGAACCCGGTGGAGAAGAACAGGTAGAGCGCGAGGAAGATCAGCACGACCGGCACGCCTTTGAAAATCGTGGTCAGAGTTTGGAAAACCGGGGAGAGTACGACCACGTTGTAGTAGCGCAGCAGTGCGATGATCAGACCGAACACCACGCCGATGACGAGCGCTGCGAACGATACTTCAAGCGTGGTGCCGAGGTAGCGTACCGAGTAGATGATCGCTTGGATCATCGCTTGGAAGTTGAAATCCATGGGTCTCGCCTCGCTTAATCCTCAGGCACATAGTCGGCGCCGTAGTACTTCTGCGACAGCTTCTCGAACGTGCCGTCATCCTTGAGCTGCTTCATCGTGCTATTCACACGCTTCATCAGCGTCTTGTCCACAGACTTGTTGAACAGAATGTAGGAACTGGACTTGTTGACGGCCTTCTTGCTGCCTTTCAGGCCTTTCTTGAAGGAATCGTTCCACAGGTCGAGCGAATACTGCGGGGCGAGCGTGGCATCATAGGCGCCTGAAGTCAGGCCTTGGACAATCTGCTCGTTCGTGTACGTGCCGTAGACCAAGGTGAACGCGTTCGGGTTTTTCTTCAGATAGGCTTCCGCCATCGCCGCCTGGTTGGTGGCGGTGGTCACGTAGACCTTCTTGCCCTTGAGCTCGTCGAAAGTCTGGTAGACCTTGCCGTTGTTCGGGTCGGAGATGATCAGCGTGTCCCACTTGGTCATGCCGACCGTACCGTAGGTGAACTTGGCCTTGCGTTCGGCGTTGATCTCGTACTCGTAGGCGGCGATCTGCGCCTTGCCGCTGGACAGGTTCGACAGGGTGGTCGGGAAATCGCTGGTCTCGAACGTGAACTTGTAGTATTTCGAGAGCTTGTCGCCGACGGCTTTCATGATGGCAACATCGTAGCCGTCCAGGTCGCCGTCCTCGTTCATGTAGCAGAACGGCTTGCCGTCGTTGCCGGTGGCGACCTTGATCTCCTGGACGCCGGAGGCGCTCGAACCGCTGGACGAGCCGCCGCACGCGGCAAGCGACCCGAGGGCGAATACGGAGGTGAGCAGGACCGCGCCGATGGTGGTGAGCTTCTTGGAACCGAACATGATAATCTCTTTCTCTTCACTTGATTGATGGGGAAATCTTGTATCCGGCAGCTGGCCGGAACCGCAAGCAGGCATGGCTTGCGCCAAGGTACGGGGATTGGCGTTGGAAAAATGCGGGAGTATCGCCGGTCAGACGCTGATCGCGTTCTGGGCGACCACTTGCAGGCCAGACGATGACGCAGGAGCCGCGATACGTGCCCGATGGGCCAGCAGCAGACTCGGCATTTTCAATCGCACAGCAAGATGCGGGGCGTGAGCGGTGAAGCTCATGCGACGCTCAATCGCCGCGAAGACACGCTCCAGAATGAAGCTGAGTACCACGAAAATGACGGCCGCACCAGCGTACGCTTCCATCGTGTGGAAAGTGGCGGCACCCAAAGCCCTCGCCCTGCCGACCACGTCGACGACGCCGATGGTGAAGGCGAGCGACGTATCTTGCAGCAGCGCAATAGTGGTGGTACCGAAAGAGGGCATGGCCACGCGGATCATCTGCGGGAAAATCACTTTCATATACGTCTGGCGTTTGGTCAGTCCGCAGGCGATGCACGCGTCGGTTTGCGTTTGCGGGATGCTTTGGATGGAAGCCCTGATGGTTTCCGACTGGAAAGCCGCCGTATTGAGCCCATACGCGATGTAGACGAACATCACTTTGTTCCAGCCGGAAATATCGATATGGACGGCGGATTGCAGCAGGATCGGAACACCGTAATACACGATGTACAGCTGCACAAGAATCGGGGTGCCGCGGACAAACGAGACGAATACGGCGGCAAGCTGATTGAGGACGGGAATCCGTTCGACTCTCAGGAAAGCGATGAGACTGCCGAGCAGCAATCCGACAATCGTCGCGACGAGAACGATCATGAGCGTCACGGGGAGCACCGCGACAAGACGAGGGAAGTCTTTTCCTACCAGTGACCAGTTAAAGTATGCTGACATGGTATCGCCTTTCTCTTCGAGAACTCATGACCGGCGGCAGGAATCCCGGCCGTGCGGCAGTCACTTGCGAGCCCAGACGGTGGGATGAAGCCCCGGCAGCGTGTGGGACATGCCCGTAGTGCACGACCAGTGGCAAGAATGGGGAACTCAATGTGGTGGTCCTTCCTGTGTGATGGTTGATAGTCCCGTACCCTAAGAAGCATGAGTGTCGGTGAAATGTGAAATTCGTTTCCCGGCGGTGACTTTCGTTTCCTGCGGGTGAATTCAGGCGGCATGCCTCGGCGTTTCGCCGTGACATACCACCGGCGAGGGCCGCGATATCCGCAGCCGCTGATGCGATCCGCAGCGAAATCCGTCGCGTCTGCCGCGTGTACACAGCGTAAATCACCCATGGTCACGCGCCGGTAATATTGCGCCACGATGTCGCCGATTTTCGGTTTATATGTTCGACGCCCCGCGTGTCCATTTCCAGTCGGCTTACAGCGATCCGCGGATTCTTCGTTCCGCACCAACCCCACGGAAATACCGCCGCATCGATACTATAGAAGCAGGCTTCGGCGCATATGCGAGGCGAAGCGACATCGTGGCAGGCTGATGCGGGCGCTCCCGTATGCCGTCTGTCACGGCGTTTGTCATACAGCGAGCTCAAAGGAGCATTATGGACAAGGCACAGCAAGACGCATTGAAGAAGGCTGCCGGCATCGAGGCCGCGAAGCTCATCCAGGACGGTATGATCGCCGGTCTCGGCACCGGTTCGACCGTGCGCTTCCTGGTGGACGAGCTCGGCCGTCGTGTGCAGGAGGAAGGTCTCAAGTTCACCGGCGTCACCACCTCCCGCCGCACGCAGGAGCAGGCCGAGGGCTACGGCATCAAGATCGTGAACATCGATGACGTGGACCACATCGACATCACCATCGACGGCGCCGACGAGGTGGACAAGAACTTCAACGGCATCAAGGGCGGCGGCGCAGCGCTGCTGTGGGAGAAGATCGTGGCGATCAACTCCAACAAGGTGGTGTGGATCGTGGACCAGTCCAAGGTGGTCGACACGATCGGCAAGTTCCCGCTTCCGGTGGAGGTCATCCCCTTCGGCAACGGCCAGGTGATCCGCAAGTTCGAGGCGAAGGGCTACAAGCCGACGCTGCGTCTCGATGCCGAGGGCAAGCCGGTGCTGACCGATGAGAACGACTATGTGGTGGACCTGCACCTCGAGCGCATCGACCACCCGCAGGAGCTGGCCGAGGATCTCATCCACACCGTGGGCGTGGTAGAGCATGGCCTGTTCCTCAACATGGTCGACCAAGTCATCGTCGGCGATCCGGCCGGCCCGCGCGTGCTCACCAACCCGAACAAGTGATTGCGTAAACCTTCAAACCCCCCGCGGCAACCCACGGGGGGTTTCTTTTACCTTATGTGCGCATCCGCAGCACGAATCCGCCGCACATCTGACCATTGAGAAGTGGCTGGGGATACACTGGGTATGGTGTGCCAACGCATCGCCTTGCAGACAATGGCTTGTCCCGCTTGTGATGACGTGCACATGACACCATGCCCATCGCAGAAAGGCAAATCCCATGGCCAATATGGCAGACGAATCCCAATCCATTGACACCATCTGTGTGCAGGGCGGCTGGCAGCCGAAGAACGGCGAGCCCCGCACGCCCCCCGATCGTCCAGTCCACCACCTTCAAATACACGAGCAGCGAGCAGATGTCCCGTCTATTCGACCTGTCGGAGTCCGGCTACTTCTACACCCGCCTGTCCAACCCGACGAACGATGTCGTCGCCAAGAAAATCTGCGAACTCGAAGGCGGCACCGCGGCCATCCTCACGAGCTCCGGCCAGGCGGCGAACTTCTTCGCCCTGTTCAACATCTGCTCCGCCGGCGACCATATCGTCGCCTCGAACGCCATCTACGGCGGCACCTACAACCTCATCAACGTGACCATGCGCCGCATGGGCATCGACTGCACCTTCGTACACCCGGATTGCACGCCCGAAGAGCTCGAAGCCGCATTCCAACCCAATACGAAAGCCGTGTTCGGCGAATCCATCGCCAACCCTTCCCTCATGGTGCTGGACTTCGACAAGTTCGCCGCAGCAGCGCACCAGCACGGCGTGCCGCTGATCGTCGACAACACCTTCCCCACGCCTGTCAACTGCCGCCCGTTCGAATACGGCGTTGATATCGTGACGCATTCGACCACCAAGTACATGGACGGCCACGGCTCATGCGTGGGCGGCGCCATCGTGGATTCCGGCAATTTCGACTGGATGGCCCACGCCGACAAGTTCCCGGGCCTGACCACGCCCGACGATTCCTACCACGGCGTGACCTACGCCAAGGAATTCGGCAACGGCGGCGCGTTCATCACCAAGTGCGTGGCGCAGCTCATGCGCGACTTCGGTTCCATCCCCTCGCCGTTCAACGCGTGGATTCTCGGCCAGAACCTTGAGGATCTGGGATTGCGTATGCAGCGCCACTGCGAGAACGGCTACAAGGTGGCGAAGTTCCTCGACGAGGACCCGCGCATCTCGTGGGTGAACCACCCCGGTCTCGAAACCGACAAGTACTACGGGCTTGCGAAGAAATACATGCCGAACGGCACGTGCGGCGTCATCGCCTTCGGTGTGCCCGGCGGCCGTGAAAAAGTCTCGGCGCTGCTCGACCACCTGAAGCTCGTGTCCATCGCCACCCATGTGGCGGACTCACGCTCCTGCATCCTGTACCCGGCAGGTACGACGCACCGTCAGCTCACCGAGGAGCAGCTCAAGGAAGCGGGTGTCGGCATCGACCTCGTGCGCCTGAGCTGTGGTCTTGAAAGCGCCGACGATATCATCGCCGACTTGAAGCAGGCTATGGACGCGGTGCTCTGAGCGCCCGTGCGCACGGTTTTCTGCGCAGTAATAACGTGAATAGCCGAACCGCGAACGGATGGTGATCCCGCCCGTTCGCGGTTTTCTTTTCCGGCGTGCGACCACCAAATCAGGTTGCGCATGCCCGGACATTCGCAACATGCCTATGCGTCCTCTTGCCAACCGGTTACGCCGAATCCGTGTCCGGATGTCACCAGTTCAAAGCAGCCGCTCCGGCAAGGCAATGAAAAAAAGCCCCTCCGAAGAGGGGCCTGAGCTGTGAGCTACTCGCAAATCTGCGCGAGGCTTCACCGGGCAAGACTACTTGCGCTGGTGACGAGTCTTACGCAGCAGTTTGCGGTGCTTCTTCTTGCTCATCCGCTTGCGGCGCTTCTTGATGACAGAACCCATCTGAAGCCTCCAATCCTATTACCGAAAGTTTGCAACTCGCCTAATACTACACGTATTCGGCGACTTTGGATAACGACATTCCGTTGGCGCGCGGAAAATACTGCCGGATCCTGTTACAGCGGGAATTTTTGGCAGAATGTCGTTACGGCGTCGCTCGGTCCGTTCGCTTGGAACACTACAGTGTCGTTCAGCCACACGGCGACCGCTTTCTTGCTGTCGGAAGCATCCTTGCGGATGATATAGCTGCCGGTGTTCTTGCCGCTGACTTTCACATTGCCGGATGCGATTTCGTCACCGCTGAGCGATGCGGTCAGTGCCGTATATTGTTTCTTCGCATCATCCGCACTGGACCATTGCGCGGTGATCAGCGCGATATTCTTCGTATCATCCCCGGTGGAATACGTCATCGTGTATTCTTCCAACGGTGACGACGATGTCCAGTTCGCGCTCGGGTTGGCGTCGGTACGCGCATAATTGACCACGCTGTCCGGCATGGCTTTCAGTAGACTCGTCGCGTCAGCGGGCAGTGCTTTCGCTGAAATCGTTGGGGTTGATGGCGTTTTCGGTGCGGCGGATTTTTTGGTGCCGCTCGCCGTGGAACTGGTTGTCGGCGTGACCGCCGGCGTTGTCGCCTTGTTGAGCGCCCAGCCTGGCCAGATGAATGCTGACAGCAGTGCCAGCACGATGACCACCGCCGCCACTGCAATCACTGCGGTGAGCTTGCCATGGGATGAGGATTGTTCAGTGTTCGCCATAGGGTTCATTCTCGCACAGCGGCATGACGCACGCCCGATGCCTTGCGGGTGGCGCAATGTCGTGAAAGTTCGCTAGCTTCGGCACTATGGCAAAGACTACGACGCAGTTTGTGTGCACCGAATGCGGTTGGAACGGGCCCAAATGGTACGGCCGCTGCCCTGAATGCGGCCAGTGGGGGACGGTCGAAGAGTTCCATGAGGCGCGGCCCGCCGCCAAATCGCGTACTGCAGCGCCGGGACGGACTTCGCGCACGCAAGTGCAAACCGTGGTGGGTGAGGGTACGGTCAAACCGATCAGCGAGGTCGGCACGGAAAGCGTCACCCGTATCCCTACGGGTTTCGGCGAATTCGACCGCGTATTGGGCGGCGGCATCGTCCCCGGATCCGTGGTGCTGGTCGCCGGTGAGCCGGGTATCGGCAAGTCCACGCTTCTGTTGGAAACAGCAGGGAATGTGGCGCGCGCCAACCCGGACGGCACCGTACTGTACTTGTCTGGCGAGGAATCTCAAGCGCAGGTGCGGATGCGTGCGTCCCGCATCGACGCGGTCCAGAATAACCTCCTGCTCGCTTCAACCACTGATCTAGCCACGGTACTCGGTCTGATCGCGCAGGAACATCCGCGGCTCGCCATCGTCGATTCCGCGCAAACCATCGTTTCGCAGGATGTCGATGGTATCTCGGGCGGATCCACGCAGGTGCGTGAAGTCGCGAGCGCACTCATTGATACCGCAAAAACCCTTGATATTCCTATTGTTCTGGTCGGTCATGTCACCAAGGACGGTTCTATTGCAGGGCCGCGCACATTGGAGCATCTGGTCGACGTGGTCTGTCAGTTCGAAGGCGATACGCAGACCGCGCTGCGCATGCTGCACGCGGTGAAGAACCGGTTCGGTCCGACCGATGAGGTCGGATGCTTCGATATGAGCGGCGAAGGCATCGAGGAGGTCGCCGACCCGTCCGGCTTGTTCCTGTCCGCTTCACAGGAACCGGTGGATGGTACATGCGTCACGTTCACGTTGGATGGGCATCGTAGCCTGCCGATCGAGTTGCAGGCGCTTGTCACCAAATCCGTGCTGCCGACGCCGCGTCGTGCGGTCAATGGTGTGGACGGGAACCGCCTGGCGATGCTGACCGCCGTCCTGTACCGTCACGGCAAGGTGAATCTGCTTGCCAACGACGTGTATGTTTCGACGATTGCGGGGGCATCCGCCAAGGAGCCGGCATGTGATCTGGCGATTGTGGCGGCGTTGGCGAGCGCTGCGACCGGCACGCCGATCGCACGCACGACCTGTGCGATCGGGGAGATTTCACTGACCGGTCAGGTGCGTCCTGTTCCCCAGCTGGCTCACCGGCTGGCTGAGGCCGCACGGCTCGGGTTCACGCGTGCCGTTGTGCCGGCGACCCGTTCCGGTAAGCGGCACGCCGGTTCCACTCCCAAAGGTATTGACTTGGTTGAGGTGACGTCGTTGCGCGACGCGTTGGATGCGCTGGGACTTCGCAACAGTCGATGAACCTGCGCGCGGAAGGGCGATCCGGGTGCATGTCCCGCGGCACGGTTTGCACCCGGTTTTATCCATGCTTATTGGGCGTCTTGTGCGGCTTCTTCGGCTTGTTTCGCGTTGACGGCGAGTTCGGCTTTCAGAGCGTCCACGGAATCGAATTTGATTTGCGGGCGCAGGAATCCGGTGAATTCGACGCGGACACGATGCCCATACAAGTCAAGCCAATCGTCGGTCACCGCGTAGGCTTCGACGACACGCTCCGGTTCGCCGTGTCCGGTTTCAAACGTCGGCTTGGTGCCAATGGAGATGGCAGCCGGCCAGCGGTACGGCGAGTGGGGGGCGAGTCGAGAGCGAACCGAAGTAAGATCCAACGGCTGCGGGATGCTCGCAGCCGGCGTGATGCCGCCTACTTCTGTGGTGGCCTTCGCAGCGCTTGCGGCGTTCGCGGTATCGTTGTCCGGTTCGCCAAGGTCGACCAGCCAGCCGGCGTACACGCCGTCCACCGGCAGATATCCGTCGATGGCTGTGTCAAGATTCGCTGTTGGGAAGCCGATGTTGCGGCCACGCTGCTCACCGTGGATGACGGTGCCTTCGATGCCGTGCGGCGCACCGAGGATGGCGTTCGCATCCTTGATGCGTCCTTGGGATAGCAAGTAGCGGACGTTCGACGAACTCCATACTCGCGCCTGCTTGGCTTGATGGCTTTTGCTCCATGCGCGTAGCTGGGCTTTGGTCATGCCGTCGGTCGGGTCTTTCGGCTCACCCGGCTCCTGCGGGGCGGCATACGAGATATCCTGCGGGATACGCGTGTAGCCGGGTCCGCGATCGTCGACGATATCCAGTTCGAACACGCCAGTGGCGAGCGCAAGATTTTCGATTGCTTTCACATCGCCGGTTCGCCCTGCTCCCATGTGCGCATCCTGTCCCAACACCAGGGTTCGCATGCCGAGCTTGCCGACCAGCTGACCAAGGAAGAAACGGAAGGATTTCGCGGCGAACGCGAGCGTGTACTGTACGAGCAGCACGTGGTCTACGCCGAGTTCAGCCATGACGCGCAAACGCTGGTCGATGCCCATGAGCTGTTCGGGATCGGTGATATCCGCTGGCGCTTGTTCACCATGATGGGTTTTCGCGTACTGGTGGATGGCGCCCGGCCGGGGGGTGAACAGGATGACGACGGAGAAGGCGTCGTTGTCATTGGCGAGTTCGACGGTTCTTCCGATCACCGCGCGATGCCCGTTGTGCATGCCGTCGAATGATCCGACCGTGACGACGGATTTGCGGTTGACGCTTAAGGTCGGCCAAGTGACCAGGCCGCTGCTGTCGGGAACCAGGTTGGTGATGTTCATGCTGTTCCTCTTGTGATTGTCCCGAAATTCTTGAATTTCTTCGTTATGCCGCGTCCACTCTAGCAAAAGTTCAGGCGTCTGGGAATAGTGCCGGAAATACTACTGTCGGGTGGGATTGTGACGGCGTCTTGGTGTCGGGGATGATAATGGCGACTATGTCTTCTTCCCGGCCGGCCGGATGGGCGATGGCCGCGGTGGCGTCAGGTACGGTCACGTCGATACTGCGACCGTAGCGCAAATCCTGCGCCTGACCGTCCGTGATATCCACGACCGGCATGGTCATGCGTGCCGCTTGCCCCATCGTCAGGGACGCAGCCAACAACTGTTCTTTGGTGACACCGAGCCGGGCTCTCATACGGGTTTCATGCCGTCCGTCGCGCGTGGTGAAACTGTGTTCCTCGCTGCGTGCGGTCAGGACATGCGGCCCTTCGACGCTGAACGCGCCGACGCGGGTGCGCCGCAACCGGGTGAGGTATCCCCCGACCCCGAGCATGTCGCCAAGATCGCGGGCAAGCGCACGAATATACGTTCCCGCCGAGCAGGTGACACGTACATCGACATCCCGTGTGCCCCGCGCCGCATCCGGTTCATGGACGGCAAGCACGTCGAAGCTGTCGATGGTCACCCGGCGAGGCTCGAGAACCACATCCCTGCCTTCGCGGGCAAGGTCATACGCGTGTTTGCCGTTGATTTTCACCGCGGAATACGCGCTGGGAATCTGGCTGATCTCACCCAGCAGGTGGGCGTTGATCGTCTGTTCGATTGTTTCCCGGGAGAGCGCTACGACCTGTGCGCGCACATGTTCACGCTCCCCTGCCGGCCACACGACGATTTCACCTTCGGCATCCTCGGTCGTAGTGCGTTGTCCGAGCCTGATGGTCGCCTCGTAGGTTTTATGATGGTCGACGATGTAGTTGAGCAGTCGTGTGGCGTGCCCGAAGCCGACGACGAGCACGCCGGTAGCCATCGGATCGAGCGTGCCGGCGTGTCCGACACGTTTCACGTGGAGCACGGAACGAACCGCGGCGACAACATCATGACTGGTGACGCCTTGCGGCTTGTCGATGACAATGAGGCCGTCAGGCATCCTGTCCGCCTGTCACCGTATCGGCGCCGGAACCGGCAGTATCGTCGGCATCATCATCGATAGTATCGTCAGTATCGTCATCGTCATCGTCATACTCGTCATACTCGTCGTCGTCAGCCCAACGGTTTTCACGTTCTTCGGGATGCTTATACGGGTCCGCTTCGCCGGCGTACTTGGCGTTTTCGCGGGTTTTCGCGAGCTCTTCGTCACGGCGGCGAGCGGTGACGAGAATATCCTCGATTTCGGTCGCTTCTCCCGGCACCTCGTCGAATTTGAATTTGAGTTCCGGCGTCAACCGCAAACCGGCCTTGTGTCCTACTAGTGTGCGCAGGCGGCCTTTCGCTTGATTCAACGCTTGTTGGGCACGTTTGCGTTCACCCTGCTCTTTGCCGTCATGACCGAGCTGGGTCCAGTAGATGGTGGCGATTTGCAAATCATTGGTGACCCGCACATCAGTAATGGTCACGCTGTGGAGCCGCTCGTCGTGAAGCTGGCGCTCCAACGCCGAAGCGATCACACGCTGGATAAGCGCCGCGATGCGCGCCGCCCGTGGATTCGTCCCTGCCAATGGTGTTCCTTTCCTGGATTGGCGCCGGCCCTTATTGCCGATGGCGCCCTATACGCTTGCTGATTCGATATTCCCACAGCCCTGCCGGGATGCGGCATCCGCTGGCTGAAAGCGTAACAGGCTGTGGTTCGGACTCTGCTCGGATTACGCAGCCGGTAGGCGTGCAGTCCGTTTGTGCAACAGGCCAGTGCGCCGTTGGGAGTGCACTGGCCTGTTGCGACCGGGTTACCGGATTGCCGCGGGCGGCATGGGCCGCCTGATGCGACTACTTGCGTTCGATCTCACGCATCTCGAAGGTCTCGATGATGTCGCCGATCTCGATGTCGTTGAAGGTGCCGAGGTTGATACCTGCCTCGTAGCCTTCCTTGACCGACTGGACGTCGTCCTTGAAGCGGCGCAGCGAAGAGATCTCCAGATCGTTGACCGTGGCGACCCCGTTGCGCAGGATGCGGCACTTGGTGCCCCGCTTGACTTCGCCGTCCTGAACCATGACGCCGGCGATGTTGCCGAACTTGGAGGAGCGGAAGATTTCGCGGATCTCGGAGTGCGAGGTGACGACCTCCTCGTATTCGGGCTTGAGCATGCCCTTCAAGGAGGCTTCGACATCTTCGATGGCCTTGTAGATGATCGAGTAGTACTTGATCTCCACGCCTTCGCGTTCCGCCAGATCGGCGACCTGACGGTTCGGGCGCACGTTGAAGCCGATGATAACGGCCTTGTCGACGCTCGCCAGGTTGACATCGTTCTGCGTGATGGCACCGACACCGCGGTGGATGACCTGGATGCCGACTTCCTCGGACACGTCGATCTTCATGAGAGAATCCTCGAGCGCTTCGACAGAGCCGGAGGAATCGCCCTTGATGACGATATTGAGCATATCCACCTCGGACTTGGCGAACTGCTCCTTGAGGCTTTCGAGCGAAACCACCTTGCGGCGCTTGGCCAGCTGGGCCGCGCGCTCGGTGGCCTGACGCTTCTCGGCAATCTGGCGGGCGGCGCGATCATCGGGGGCGACCAGGAACAGGTCGCCTGCGGTCGGCACGGAGGTCAGACCGAGCACCTGGACAGGCGTGGACGGGCCGGCGGCCTTCATATGATTGCCGTTCTCGTCGAGCATGGCACGCACGCGGCCATACGAGGTACCGGCCACGATAGCGTCACCCACATGGAGGGTGCCGGACTGCACGAGCACAGTCGCCACAGCGCCGCGACCCTTGTCGAGTCGGGCTTCAACGGTGGCACCTCGGGCGTCCATATCGGGGTTGGCCCGCAGATCAAGCTCCGCGTCGGCGGTGAGCAGCACCGCTTCGAGCAGCTTGTCGACATTCGTGCCCTGCTTGGCGGAGATATCGACGAACATGGTGTTGCCGCCGTACTCCTCGGGCACGAGGCCGAATTCGGTGAGCTGTCCGCGCACACGCTCCGGGTTGGCGCCCGGCTTATCGATCTTGTTGACCGCGACCACAATCGGCACGTTCGCCGCCTGCGCATGGTTGATGGCCTCAACCGTCTGCGGCATCACACCGTCATCCGCCGCAACCACGAGAATCGCGACATCAGTGAGTTCGGCACCACGGGCACGCATAGCCGTGAAGGCTTCGTGGCCAGGAGTATCAAGGAAGGTGATTTTGCGTGATTCGCCGTCAAGCTTGACCGTCACCTGGTATGCGCCGATGCGCTGCGTGATACCGCCGGCCTCACGAGCCACCACGTTGGTTTTACGGATGGTGTCAAGCAGTCGGGTCTTACCGTGATCGACGTGGCCCATAACCGTGACCACCGGCGGACGCGGCTTGAGGTTCTCATCATCCTGCAGCTCTTCGCCATCAAGATCGATGTCGAACTGCTGGAGCAGCTCCTTGTCTTCCTCCTCAGCGGAAACGATCTTGATGTTCCAGCCGATTTCCTCACCGAGAATCTGGAAGGTCGCCTCATCGAGCGACTGGGTCGCCGTGGCCATCTCACCGAGATGGAACAGCACGGTAACCAAAGCTGCCGGATTCACATTGATTTTCTCAGCAAGGTCGGCAAGGGAAGCACCCTGACGCAAACGCACCGTCTGACCATTGCCTGCGGGGATGCGCACACCAGCAATAACCGGGGCCTTCATCTCCTGATATTCATGACGCTTCGCAAGACGGTTCTTACGAGCCTTCGAGGACTTGCCGCCCTGACGGCCGAACGCACCCGCGGCGCCGCCACGACCGCGACCACCTGGACGCGACGGGCCGGCATTGCCGCCACCGTTCTGGAAGCCACCGCCGAAATGATTACCGGCGCCAGCTGAACGATTGCCACCATTCTGGCCGGGACGATGCTGTCCCCACTGCCCCGGCTTCGCCCCGGCACGACCATTGCCGAACCCGTTACGACCGCCACGGCCACGACCGCCACGACCGCCTTCGACAGTCGGACGAGCCATAGGATGCGGACGAGGAATATCGCCCGGCGTGGGCACGTGCATGCCCTGCTTGCGGCTGAACGGATTATTGCCCGGACGAGGCCCCGGCGTTGCCGCATGCGGAGCGCCGGTACGGCCTTGTTGCGGGGCGCCCTGCGCATTACGCGGAGCGTGCGGGGTATTGCCTGCCCCCGGACGCGGCGCATTGCTGCGACGGGTGTTGGTATGCTGCCCCGGACGCGGCTGCTCGCCACGCTCGGAACGCGCGTTGCGACCATCACGACGGTCATCACGACGCTGCGGACGATCCGGCCTGCCCCCTTGCTGGGAGCGCTGTGCGGCATGAGGCCCCGGATGCGGAGCCCCCGGCTTCGGCACCTGCATATGAGCGGGACCGGGCTTCACGGAAGTCCGATGTTCGGCATGCTTAGCCTGCGATTCCTGGGAATGCTCAGTATGCTGTCCCGGACGCGGAGCCGCCTTGGCTGCGCCCTGCTTCTTCTCACTCGGCTTATTCTGCGCATCCGCTTTCGGGAAGGATGCTTTCAAACGGCGAACGACCGGCGCCTCCACCGTAGAGGATGCGGACTTGACGAACTCCCCCATGTCCTTGAGCTTCTCAAGGACGGTTTTGCTGTCAACGCCAAGTTCCTTGGCCAGTTCATATACGCGCTGTTTTGCCACTCAGTTTTCTCCTATTCCGTGACTGCGCGCATATGCGCAGTCACACTTCGATGATGGCGAGCTTACCTTGTCTCATCGTGCGACCATGATCTGTTACCTCGTCTCCGTGTCACAGCTTGGATGCAATACACCCGGGCCCGGATTGCCGCAACCCAGCATACCTGAGACGCTGGATTGCGGCGCAACTCGTGTCTACTCGGCTTCGCCGGACGACGCGTCACGTTCCGCGGCCATCTTCGCCTTATGCTGTTCGGCGGATTCAATACCGATCTTCCAACCGGTCAGCTTCGCGGCGAGACGGGCATTCTGGCCTTCCTTGCCGATGGCGAGCGACAGCTGGTCGTCATGGATGAACGCGATAGCGGTCTTGTTTTTCTCGCTGATGACCTGCACGTCCGTGGCAACCGCAGGCGAAAGCGCAGCGGCGACGAACTTCGCCGGATCAGCGGACCAGTCGACGATATCGATTTTCTCGTTGCCGAGATTCTCCATCACCGCGCGCACACGCGAGCCGGCAGGGCCGATCAGCGCACCCTTGGGGTTGACACCTTCAGTATTCGCCTTGACCGCAATCTTCGTACGTGCGCCCGCCTCGCGGGCGATAGCCATGATGGACACCGCACCAGAAACCAGTTCCGGCACTTCACGCTCAAACAGGCGGCGGACAAGCTCCGGGTGAGAGCGGGAGACGATGATCTCCGGACCGCGCAAGCCGCGGGACACGTTGACAACGTACACGCGCAGACGCTCACCATGACGGTAGCGCTCGCCGGGCACCTGTTCACGGCGAGGCAGCAACGCTTCGACATCGCCGACTGCAATATGCACGTTCGTGGGATCTTTGGCATCCTGCTGCACCACACCGGTGATCAGTTTGCCTTTCTGCCCGGCAAAAGCGCCGAGCACTCGGTCATCTTCAGCCTTACGGAACAGCTGGCTGATGACCTGTCGCGCGGTTGCCGCGGCCAAACGGCCGAAATCGCGCGGAGTGTCGTCGTACTCCTCCCCCAGTTGCGGCGCCGGATGCGGGTTGTCCTCAGTCGGTTCGACTGGAATCTCATCTTGAGCCCAAATCGTGAACGTGCCTGCACGCTCATCAAGCTCCACACGGACATGCTTCGCCGCGTGGGGTGTTTTGAGATATGCCAGCCGCAATGCTTCGGAAAGTGCATCATCCAGCGTCTCGGCGTCAATTCCCTGACCAGCTGCCAGCTGGTGAATACCTGCCAGGTCCAGTTCCATCCTGCAAGACCTCCTATGTGAAGTTATCTATACCGAGCGCTTTGCCCAATTGGTCACAGTTACGTACTATTTTAATGGATTATGCAGACACGCATCACTTCTCTTCGCCACGCGCGCACCGCCATCCGTATCTTGGCTGCGTGTGTCGTCGCAGCAATGATGCTCCCCACCATCGGCGCCTGCACATCACCGCGCATCGCCGGGCGCGCCGAATCAGAACATCAAGTCAGCGAATGCGAGATCGCGTACCGTTCCGCCACCGCCGGCGACGAACGCGCCCGTACCACCCCATTGCTCGAACGGTATCTTGCCGCATCATCATCGGCGCAAGCATGGCAAACCGTAGCCGCCATCTGCCCGCAACGACTGTCCGAAGGCATCATCCGCAGCGCACAAGCCCAATGGAACGCGCAGAATATCGCCACCTCACTATCTACAACCTACACAGCCAGCACCGCTGACGGCAACGCACTACGACGGCAACGACTCGACGGTGTCACCTCACTGCCGCTTGACAACACCACCCTGCGTCATCTCGCCTTGGCCGAAGACCGAGCCGGATCAGCCATGCAACTGCTTGCCGCGAAAACCGCTCCAGGCGCCACACTCACGTTGAGCGACAATCATCATGCCGCCGGATCGCAGCTCATGACCTTGGCAGGCAACAACGGCGATTTGCGGCAGAAAGAGTATGACGTGTCGGCGCTGATCGCCAACCCGTCAACGGCAACCGATCACAACACCGGACTCACCGCAGCGAGCGCCGCCATCGTCGAAATGGACTGCACACTCGAAGAACTCGCCGCGCTCTCTTCAGCAGGCCAAGCCCCCCACCACCGGTGATGCCGCAACACGCACACAGCAGATGCTCACAGTGATTCGACTGGTTACCGGGCACTGCTACCAGGCGTTCGCCAACGGATATCCGAGCGGCGACTTCGCAGTGTTCGCAAGCACCAGCAAACAGTAATGGTGCGGCTGCAGCGACATCGGTGATGGTACGGCGCTACGATACCGGCCGGCTGACTGAACCGGTCGAACCGATCGAGCCGAATCAGACTGGTATGTCATCAGCGGCGGCCCTTGCGGGAGTTCTTCACCGATACGCCGTATGGCATGCAAACTCCCACATTGTAGCGGGAGTTCATCGGGCATATGCGGAAACGGCGGTGTTCTCCCATACACGGATTCAAGACCGATATTCAACAGCCGCGGAATTCCAACGTTCCCGCCGGGAGATTATCTGCTATGACACGGAATCCCAACAAACTCCCGCGCAGTAAGCGGGAGAACACCGTCCATCAGACGATACTGCCATGATCCCCCCATACCGCCCCCCAAATACCGCTGTATCCTGGCATTTACCCTGTTGAATACCCCGCGAAATACCTCGTTACAGGTCCCAATGTACCTGTTGCTCACATCAGCCGGAACACTGCCAATTGCCCGGACCTCACCCGCAAACCCCAATAATCACAACGGTTTTCGGCTTGATAACAAGAAACCCCGCGGGTGGAACCCACGGGGTACTGCGGATGAGGCGAGATTCGAACTCCAATATGCCGGGAACCCTTGGAATCATTGACGTTTCGAGATACGCCATTTTCCCGTACCGCCCCAAATACCGCTTATGCAATGATTATGCATGTTCACCGGATGGCGTATGCCACGTTCCTGTACTCCCATGATAGTCGTATCCGCGGGGTGTCGGCGAGCGCCTGCGTGTGGTGTGTGGTGTGTGGGTAAAAGTACGGGCGGGGCGGGTGCCTTCGGCGGTTCCCATGCACCCATCCCCGTCCGCTTGACATGCACCATAGGGTTGCACGTCCGGTGCCATGCCCGAGCTGGAACGGGCATTATCGAATGCGTCGGCATGGCATCCCGGCACTTGTCTTGTGGCTACCGCCCGCCCTGTGCCGTACCACCCATTATACCCCTACCGGGTATATTCGCGTGTAGGTGTGTGCCGTGCCGGTGCCGTCTATGCGCCCTATCAGCGTTCTATCGCGCCGCCCGGCGTAATCTCATGCCACCGGTAGCCGGGACCGGCTTCGGCGAGCGCCCGGCGTATCCAATGGTCGCAAGCCGCCGCGAACTGTCGGGCGTGTTCGGGTATCGCGGCGATGGACGCGGCGGTCATCTCCCCGTCACCTTCCGCCACGTAAGACCCGCATATGTACCCCTCGAGGTCGTCCCGGAATATCTCGCAAGACAGCCCCAGCACATCGCATGTAATCCTCCCGACAACGGTGGTGCCGGGTTCCACCGTGTCGTTCTCCCTGACGTATTCCCCGCACATGGTGTGTTCCCTTCCTAGGCCTGCACGTCCTGCTTCATGTAATCGTCATACACCTGCCCGTCGTCGCCGCCATCCGCGGATGTGAGATATGGACGGGCCGCATACACCCTCACATACCGCCCGCCTGCACGCCAACCTGCCAAATTGGCGGATACCCATGCCGGTAGGCTAGGCCCGCCGTCCTGCTTCACATGCCGGGCGGTGACCGTTTCGTTCACCCCTTGCCGCCGGTGGCGCTCGCCGATGTGGACCATGTGGACCATGTGGACCGGCCCATAGACAAGACAGACACCACAGGCAAGACCACCACGACGATACGCAAGGACAGGCAAGGGCGAGGGCATAGTAGGTAACAGTAGGTAAGAGTAAGGGCATAGTAGGCAAGGGCAAGCGAACGGCATGGATGCCACAAGGGTACGCACAATCTGAGTACCATCATGCACCCCGAGGGCATCCACAATTTGGATACCCTGTACCCGGTGCCGGGCACTCCCTATCCACTCCCCTGCCATACAGGCCGGGCATACCGTCACCGATAGTTACGGTATACAGACACGACAAACAGGAACAGGAACATGGATACGAACAAGGGACAGGCCGGTGATGTGACCGGGGTGGGGAGCCTCCCCCCGAGTTCCGCGCATGGCCGCAAGCGGTTCCCGTGCTGACAGTGAATGTAATCGTGGACTATTTTGAGCATAGCGTGACAACACCCCGACACGCCTGAAACACCAACGATTCATGCCGTTCAGGTTTCCCATTCACGCCCCCTCGTACCGCCTGCCGTGGCACCCGGTTCCCTGTACCTTGGCATCAATGCCACAGGCCCGTAAGCGCCATTCCCTTACCCTCCCAATTAGGGAGAGTATTCACCCCGCCCGCGCTGTGGCATCCGGGTAACCACAACACTATCAGGGTTTCGACCGGCCCGCCCCACACGCCCCCTCGGCCCTGCCGTATGGCATAGACGATATAGACAATTAGACACCGGTTAGACACGCAATTAGACACCGTCAACCCTACTGCCGTAAGGGATTAGACAATTAGACACATCGACGGCACAGACAGCCGCCACGGGGCATAGAGAGAGTATGCCATACCGTCGCCATTCCCGACGGTATCCCCCGCCTACCACACCGGTGCCTGAGACCGCCTAAGCAATACTTAGCCGCTCGCCCCGGCATGTAGGATACCCATAATCCGGGTAGCCCCGACACTCCCGCCCGCATATTCTCTCGGACGATGGCGGCAACGGGGTAACGAAACGTGACACCCTCCACCACCGCATTACGACACGTGTGGCACCCATGTCGGCGAGCGCCCACCACCATACCTATATATATGGTGTCGTGGCACATGGCATACAACCACCCCGATATATATAAGGTGTCAAGGTGTCGGCGTGCATGGTATCCGCCCTGTTCGCGTCATGGCATGGTCACGGGCCGGTGCAAGCAACGCCGGGATGACACCCTAGCGCCGCTCCCATCAGCCCGTCGTCGTGCGCCCGCCGATTCCTGGACTTCCCCCTGCCGTTCCTCTTATGGGCGTGTGGACCGGTCCACATGGCCCACATGCCATTACGTGTGGTTGAACCTGTAGATGCCTGTCGCCCACGCGCCGGATACCGTCACCACCATCTGCATCACCTTCTATGTATATGGGTATGACAACGGGCCGGTGGCGGGGATAATCCGGGGCTGTGCCCCTGTCCCTTCCATCGGCCCGTCGTGCGCTCGCCGGGATGGTTCACCGGGTAATGGTCATGCCGTCACCCCCGCCGCCGCCGGTTGAGTTCGTCAGCCGCACGTGCCTTGAACGCCTGCCGCGTGTCGGTATCCCTGATACGTTCGAGCTGTCCAACGGTCGCGTCGCTCCATGGGTATTCGCTCACGTAAACGTATCCGGCGCTGTCGGATGGCATGTCGGCTGTCTCGGCGGGTGCCGGTATTGCCTGCCGAGTTTGCCGAGTTTGCCGAGTTAGAGTATTTCCAACGGTTCCCACGCTCCCGCCTGTTGCCGAGTTTGAATAGTTTGCCGAGTTAGGAACGGTTCCATGCTTCTCATACTCGGCATACTCGGCATACTCGGCACCCGGCATGGTGTCCGGGAACCCTTGGGATTGTTCATACTCGGCACACTCGGCATACTCGGCACCCTGTACGGGCGTGCCGTGTTTGACAAACCACACGGTCTTGCCGCGTTCCTTGCCTTTTTCCTTCCTGTGGTCCACACGGTCGTCATGTCTAAGCAACCGGTCCAATTTGCTTTTGCTGATATGGTCCTCGCCCTTCGTGAATTGCTGGTCAATGGCGGTCCGGTAGGCTTCATGGTCCGGTTGCGCGTCAATCCACGCCACCACCATGTCCGCCTGTTCCTTGGCCTCCGTTCTCTCGTAGTCGCTCACCTGCCTGTTCCGGTCGAACGATTCAACGTCAACGTCTGTCGGCTCGACTTCCACGTAGGGGAACTCCTGCCGCTCGCCCACATCCACCAACAGCGGGGGCCTCGGGGGTACTCCGGTACTTCATCGGGTCGAGCCTGTATTCGTCGCCCTCGGGTGTGAACATGCCCGCGTGGATGGCGAACTTCGTTCCGGGTCGCCACCCGTTGCATTTGGTGACCTTCGCATAGGACACCATCGCGCCCGTCTCGGCGAGCGGGTCCTTGGCGATGCACACCACGCTCCGTGCCGTCGCCTCCCACTTGGCCGAACCGGTGAACGCCTTCCGCGGGTTATCCGTGACCTTGTTCATATGTGAGATGCCTATGACCGCGATGCCATACCGTCCGGCGAAACCGTTCAGGTCTGAAACGAACGCCTCCACCTTCTTGGCATCATTCACGTCGCCGGCGAAATACGTGACCGGGTCGAGTATCATCAACGCGACACTCGCCGCGTGGCGTTCCACATACTGCTTGGCGACTTTGAGCGGGTCGTCGTACTGGTCAGTGTCGAACACCTTCAGCCTGCGCCCGTCACCGCCCATCCGTTCGACCTGTAGCCGTATCTGCTTGGTGGTGTCCTCGCAAGAATGCACGATGACCGCCTCCGCCGGGGTGCCGTTGTATTCGCCCGGCAACATGCCGGCGGTCACCTTCGCCGCATCCCATCGTGTCCATGCACTCTTGAACGTGCCGCCCTCCCCATACACGAGCGTGAACCCGCACAGGGGGATTACCCCCACATACAGGGGTTTGGGGTCCGGCGTGTCCTGTGTCCCATCCGTCGTGCGCGTATCCGGGCGGGCATCATCCGTTCCCGGCGTATCCCGCCAACCGTCGGATACGGGCGTGGCCGGTGAGAGGGCGGCGGCATCCCCCCGTGTCGGCGAGCGCCGCCGCGTGGTGTTCCCTGTCCTCGGCCTTCCGTACCGTTCCGGGCTTGTCGGGTAGGTCATGGCGTGGCGTGCCGCCCTTGTTCCATGCGCCGTCGTTCCACAGGTCGTCGGGTGTGAAGTCCCATGCCTTGAGCAAAGCGGTGGTGTCGTCCCTGTACCGGCACATGTCGCCGTCCGACGCGGGGTATACGGCACCCTGCCGCTTGTCGTAGGTCAGGGAGATGGAGTGCCCGCCTCCCTCGCCGCACGGGCATGTGACCGTCTTGTTGCGGTTGATGCCGGTCACCGTGTAGCCTTGCTGTTCGAGTTTGACAACCACGTGGCCCATCGCCGGTGACATGCCGCTCATGCGACCACCCCCCCACGTGGTTACGCTACCGTAACCATATCCATGGCACACGGTAGAATAGAGGGTATAGCCTTCCCGGCCCCCACCAATCATGGGGGCCATCTCTATATATTCCATTTTCGGCGGGCCTCACTTATCGAAGTCGCCGAACGCGAACCGCTCGATGGAACGAACAGTTATCAGCCACTTATTGCCCTGCTTCACGCCCTCGAGCTTCCCATGACTGATAAGGTCGCGGATGGTCCCCCCCGTCCTTCAATCCGAGTAGCTCACACGCCTCTTGCGTGGACACCATAAGCGGCTTGAAATGAGTAGTGTTCGCCCGCCGGTTGCGGCGCTCGCCCACGGTCGTAGTAGCGGCGCTCGCCGGTGCATCCTTCACCGTCATCGTGTCGGTAGTGGCCGCGGTCATGTTGTTGGTTAGCAATGAAACACACATTGTCGTGTGCCCTTCCTGCGGGGTCAGGTACACTAATCCCGCCTAAATAACGTTGATTGATTGTTTACCCCGTGACGGCGCTACGTGGGCTGGAGCAATAGCCGGGTTTTTTTCTCGCCACCGTTCCCGGTGACGGCCTGCCGGCCTAGCGGCATCCGCGGGTTGCCAACCCCGCCGACAGGAATCAATATACCACCGCCGAACCTCATCGTCCGGGCACTATCGCGATTGAACACGTCAGGACGGTAATCTTCCCGTGCTTCACCGCCGTGGTATAATCACCGCCGTTCACCGTCCTGAACCCCCTGTTGACCCCCTGTTGACCCCCTGTCTCGGTATTTCCGTACCGGCGTGCGCCGGTCCGCACGGGGGGGCGACACGCCGGTATTATGGGATTACGCCGCAAGCATAACGGTATGTGACGAAGTAAAATAACCCCCTTTCATCCCGTATGTTCGGCCATCCACCTGTCGCCAACGGCGGCGAACGCCGGTTGCCATGCACGCGAGGAACGCGCCCCCCTCTCGAGGCAACCGCGCATTTCCTCCGGGAGAACACCATGCGGCACATGCCCCTTGCCGGGGGTATCGAACGGAAACTCCCCCGTACTGTACGCGGCCATGAACCGGTCCAATGCCGCCGACACCGTATCCGGCCCTGACAGCAATCCAACAGGGAAAACGGCGTACCCATTGATGAATATCTCGCCTGCCGCTTCGCTCACCATATCAATCGTGGCATCACGCTGTTGCCCAGCGAGCCGTGCCGCCACCCATTTCCCCCGTGAATACTCGTATTGCCCGGCGTGCCACATGGCGAACGCCGCAAGCGCCCAATCCATCACACACCGCGCAAACTCCGTGTTACCGTCGTCGGCCTGACGCAAGAACCCAATCATGGTGTCGGCGAGCGCCTGACTGCATTCCTCGAGGTTGTTGGACATGTACGGCGCGTATGCCGTTTTCTTGGCTTCGAGGAACCCGCGGTAGTCGTCGCCATCTTTCAGTCCCGGCCCACCGTCATGGTTGAGAATATCCGAAACGAAAACGGGCACGGCGAAATGGAACACGGTGGCCTTGCCGTCTTTCCCCTGTCCGAGCTTGAACGTGGAACGTTCGAGAAGCCGGGCAACCGCTTTCCCTATCACGTCATGTATCTTGGCATCCTCCGGGCGTTTCCACCCGCCGCGCTCATGGTCGTCTTTCCACAATACGTCCAACGTATCATGCACGGCATCGAGATAGGCTTCACGGTATATGTCGTACCTGTCAAAGGACATTCCATCTTCTGCATCATCCGGCGCGATAGCCCCGCGGGCAAGCAATGCATCCAACTGTATATCCCACATATCGATATCGCTCAGATATTTTTTTCACGCCGATACCGAAGAACTTGCGTAACGCCTTGTTCTGCTTATGGCTCAACTCCACCATCGCTCATACCGCCTTCCTGATTAGCTCGGCCATGACCCTCGCCTGCACGTCCTTAGACAACGACGGCAACACGCGCACACGCCGGTCATCATCCATGCCAACCAACACACTTACCTGCACGTCCTCGGACAGTGAACGCAATTGAGCCACCACCATCCCGAGCCTGCCACCCGATTCCCCATCCATGCCGGTCGCGGGAGCGGATACCGGTACGGGCGTGCCTGCGCTCGCCGACATGGTTGTGGGTGAGGGTGCCGCCTGCGGCGTGTCGGGCATGTCCTGTGCATCCGGCGTGTCGGGCGTGTCGTCGCCCTGCTTGCGGTCCGCATACCCGGCGAGTTCGTCATCCACCCTCGTGATGATTGCACGCCTGTGCTGTTCGCTTGTCGTGTCGAGGTACTTGTTCGTCATCCTCACGTCGCTGTGTCTGAGTTGCTGTTTCACCATGTTCGGGCTTGCACCGTTCTCCATGGTGTACGTACCTGCCGTATGCCGCCCGTCGTGGGGCCAATAGTCCTCGAGGCCGGGAACGGTCTTCTTCGCCGGGTTGAAATACCGGTCACGGTAGTTCGCCTCGGTCATGGTCGTACCACGGTTGGTGGGGAACAGCCATGCTTCCGGTTCGGGTGCCACGTGGTCGCGCAGATGTGCCTCGAACAGTTTCGCCATGTTCTCCCCGAACTGTACGGGGGCGGCACTGTCCTTGGTCTTGGGCGTTCCTACCGTGGTAATGGTCTTGTCTGTCTTGTCGTCGTACACCTGTGTGAGTGTCCGGCGTACATACAACACCCCGTGTTCCACGTCAATGTCCCCGCGTTGCAAGGCGAGCGTCTCGCCGATACGCAAGCCGAGACGGCCCATAATCCACGCGGTAAGCCCGATGCCGGGGCGCAATGCGTCCATCGCGTCGGCGAGCGCTATGAGCTGTTGTGTCGAGGCGTTCACGGTCTTGTGCCGTTTCGCCGGTCTTGCCGCCTTGATACGGCATGGTGACTTGATGATGAGTGTTCCGTCGATGCCGGGGTAGGTCTCGTTTTCCGCGCTGTGCATGATGGCCTTCAAGGTCTCGTATGCCGCGTTCCGTGCGCCTGCCGCGTGCGGGTCGTGTTGCGTGTCGTAGGTGTCCCACCATTCCTGGACTACCTTCGGGGTTATGTCCACCATTCGCATGTTCCCGAAGAACGGTATGAGGTGATTCCTGAGCTTCTCCCGGTGCTTGGTCTTGCTTGATTCCTTGATTGGCTCCCCGTTGGCTTTGCGTCGCGTGTCGAGCCATGTCTGCACATAGACCGCGAATGTCACGCCGTCGCGTGCGTCACGTTTCCTTGCTTCCAATTTCCTGAGCTGTACCGGTTTCCACCCGCCGTCGGGGCCTGCCTTCACCTTCTCGTATTCGTCGGCAAGCCAACCGTCGGCCCGTGTGGTGTCGGTGGCGAAGCCGGGCATGTGCTGTCGCGTGGGTAAGTCGAGTTCGGGCCACTTGCTGAACGCCCACGACGGGGTGGGATACGACGCGTCATAGTACTTGGTGCCGTCCTTGTACCGGCGTGCCTCGACCTTGCCGAACTTCCTTCTATGCCGACGTTGCCTAGCCATGGTCCTGTGCCTCGTTCCTGCCCTTAAGCGGTAGATTGTTTTCGGCCATTTTCGTACCGCCTTAAATACCGCTTTAGAAAAGCATTATAACCCCTCAAGACCCTCGATAAACCCACATGGAACAGTGGCGAGACACGCCGTGAAACCGTTGGAACCATGCGGTTTTCGGCTTGATAACAAGAAACCCCGCGGGTGGAACCCACGGGGTACTGCGGATGAGGCGAGATTCGAACTCGCGGAGGGGTTCGCCCTCACACGCTTTCGAGGCGTGCTCCTTCGACCGCTCGGACACTCATCCAGTCGCATCCCCTACGCTTCGCGCAGAGAACAAGCAACCTCATTATTATAGGACATTTTCACCTCATGGCATGCCGCGTGTCGTAATCGCGGGTGCCGAGGGACTACTCTAGGGTCCGTTTCGCCCTGATCGCTGCGGCCCGCACGGCAAGCTGGTCGTCTTGCGGGTATTCGACGTGTTCGAGTGTCAACCCGCATGCGGCGATCGGTCCTGTAGACCCCTCACGGATCGGCTCGTCCATCTTATGGTTGAACCAGTCGAGGGTTTTCCTTCCCCGCCCCACTTGGACGCATGCGTTCACCAGCGAGCGCACCATATTGTGGGCGAAAGCATCCGCGACAATCGTGAAGCAAACCAGTCCCGACTCGACAGTCGGCACCTTCCACCCCGCATCATCACTCGTTGAAGGTGCCAACGCGCTCACGCCGATACGATCCCAGTGTGCGCGTTTGACTTCGCGAATCGTCGTCCCGCCCGGGTTCGGCGTAGCAAAGGAACCGAAATCATGCAATCCGATAGTCATGGCTGCGGCCTGATTCATCAGATCGCAGTCAAGCGTGTCGGACACAGCGAGGACAAATCCTCGCATACGTGGGTCTACAGGACGTCCGGCATCGCTGATCCGATACACGTACGTGCGATCAAGCGCTGAAAATCGGGCGTCGAAACCTTCCGGGGCGATACTCACCGATTGGATGGCGATATCGTCGGGCAGCACATGCATCAGACGGCGGTGCAAGGCCTGTACCCCGTTGACGTTCATATGGCCGATACAGGAATCGAGAATCTCCTGGGCGATATCAACATGGCATACTTGTCCGAGCGCGTGAACACCGGTATCCGTACGGCCTGCGACCGTCACGCGCGGCGTGTCACCTGCAGGCAATCTCAGCAACATTGCCAGCGTGTCTTCCAGCACACCTTGGACTGTGCGTAATCCGGGCTGTCGCGCCCAACCGTGGAAGGCGCCACCATCATAGGACAGGTCGATTCTCAGTCTCATCGCCTCAAGTATACGACCGAGGATTGCCAGCAGCGCGCGTTCCTCTCGATTGTGCGTATCAACGCTACCGATTGTCGACATGGCCGACGCATTCGACAAGGCGTATGGCTGGCATGGACTGTGCCCCGGTCGGTAACCGAACGCAACGGGTGCCTTCTGCGTATCGCGGTATGCGCAGGAGGCGCCATCCACATCCCGCAATCGCCCATACCGACGGCGTGCCCACCCGTTGACATGTTTGGCCATGTATGCAGCGTGACAATCCGCGGATTGGCGACAAAGCCGCACTTCCCTGTGTGGTCCACGGCGTGTGAGGATCGGCTCACATAAACACGGGTGCTGGTCGCTGCACGCGCCATCAGCGGCAACATGGGAAACCCGATCCCCAGCGGCACACACCACGACGTGCACCACCGAATGCCGCGCAGCGCGCACGAGCTCGGACAATACGAAACGGGGCCGAACCCATGTGGATTCGACCCCGTTCAGTCAGTTTGTCAGCCTGCAGGCGTCACACGTCATGCAGGCTGCACGACTCACTTGGCTTCGTCAGCAGCCTTCTTGGCCTCGTCGGCGACATCGGCTTCCTCAGCCTGCTCGGCGGCCTCGGCATCGGCCGCATCAGCGGTCTTGTCGAGATCGACGGCAGCGGCATCGGCAGCAGCCACGTCGTTACCAGCCTCGTTCGCGGCGACAGCCTGGTCGACGGCATCCTTGGCGGCACCATCGGCGATAGCAGCGTCAGCGGCAGCGGCGACAGCTTCGCCGTCTTCCTTCGCTGCGGTCTTCGCGGCGGCTTCGGCTTCCTTCACGACAGCCTTCTTGGCAACCGGCTCGGTGACGAGCTCGATAATGGCCTGAGGCGCAGAATCACCACGACGCGGAGCGATCTTGATGATACGGGTGTAGCCGCCCTCACGCTGTTCCATCTGCTCAGCAATCTCGGTGAAGAGCTTGTGCACGATGGACTTGTCGCGGATGACGCGCATCACGCGACGGCGGGAGTGCAGATCACCGCGCTTGGCGAAGGTGATCAGACGCTCAGCCAGCGGGCGCAGACGCTTGGCCTTCGGCAGGGTGGTCTTGATGCTGCCGTTGCGGAACAGGCTGGTCGCCATGTTCGCGAGCATCAGGCGCTCATGTGCCGGGCTTGACGCCAGACGCGGGCCTTTCTTCGGTGTTGGCATGTTTACTCCTTATTGTCCCCGGCCAGGTGGGCAAATGCCCGAGCATCCAGCCAAGGGCGGTTGGTCGAAGTGGGGTTCACTCGTCTTCCGGCGAGAAGAACGTACCGCCTTCGAGGTTATTGGTATCAAAGCCACCGAGCGGGGACGGCTTCAGCGACAGGCCGAGGCCTTCCAGCTTCTCCTTGACCTCGTCAATGGACTTCATACCGAAATTGCGGATGTCGAGCAGATCCTGCTCAGTGTGGGACACCAGCTCGCCGATGGTGTGGATGCCCTCACGCTTCAAGCAGTTGTAGCTGCGCTGCGTAAGGTTGAGATCCTCGATCGGGATGGACATCTCCGGGTTGGTTTCCTCGGCAACCGGTGCCGGGCCAACCTCGACGCCCTCAGCCTGAGTATTGAGTTCACGGCACAAGCCGAAAAGCTCAACCAGCGTCGAGCCAGCTGACGCCACCGCATCACGGGGACTGATGGCGGGCTTGGTCTCCACGTCCAGAATGAGCTTGTCGAAGTCGGTGCGCTGTTCAACGCGCGTTGCCTCGACCTTGTAGCTCACCTTGAGGACCGGGGAGTAGATGGAGTCAACCGGGATACGGCCGATTTCATCATTCTCCTGCTTGTTCATCTGAGCGGGCACATAGCCACGGCCGCGTTCGACAGTGAACTCGATTTCGAGTTCGCCATCGTCTTCGAGAGTGGCGATGTGCAGATCCGGATTAGCGATGGTGACGCCGGCCGGCGGCGTGATGTCTCCCGCCGTCGCCTCGCCCTTACCGCTTTTGCGCAGATACATGACCACGGGCTCGTCATACTCGCTGGTCAGCACGATGCCCTTGATGTTGAGCAGGATTTCGGTGACATCTTCGACGACGCCAGGCAGAGTGGTGAACTCATGCAGCGCGCCGGAAATGCGGACCGAAGTCACCGCGGCACCCGGGATAGAGCTGAGCAGCGTACGGCGCAGGGAGTTGCCGAGCGTATAGCCGAAGCCTGGCTCGAGCGGCTCGATGACGAAGCGCGAGCGCTGTGGATTGAGAGATTCCTCGGTAAGTGTCGGACGCTGTGCGATAAGCACTGTGGTTATCCTTTCAGCTTCTGATCGGTGGTGCACTCACCGGCCATAAGCGGGTTGGATGGGTGGATTGTAAAAGTGCTCAGACGCGACGACGCTTCGGAGGACGAACGCCGTTATGCGCTTGTGGGGTGACGTCGGTGATGGAACCGACCTCGAGTCCGGCGGACTGCAGGGAGCGGATAGCGGTTTCACGGCCGGAACCTGGGCCCTTGACGAACACGTCGACCTTCTTGACGCCGTGCTCCATCGCCTTGCGGGCGGCGGACTCGGCAGCCATACCAGCGGCGTACGGCGTGGACTTACGGGAGCCCTTGAAGCCGACATCGCCACCGGAAGCCCAGGACACAACAGCCCCGGACGGATCGGTGATCGAAATAATGGTGTTATTGAAAGTGGACTTGATGTGCGCCTGCCCGACCGGCACCGACTTGCGGTCCCGGCGACGCGGCTTGCGCGCGGCTTGCTTGTTAGCTGCCATTGACCCTCGTTTCCTAGTAACGAACTTGAATGCCCGGACGATGAGTTAGTCCGACTCGTGGCCCGGGTCCCGCCACCTTACTTGGTGGCCTTCTTCTTTCCGGCGACCGTACGCTTCGGGCCCTTGCGGGTGCGGGCGTTGGTCTTGGTGCGCTGACCGCGCACAGGAAGTCCCCTACGGTGACGCTGGCCTTGGTAGCAGTTGATCTGGATCTTACGACGGATGTCCGCATCGATTTCACGACGCAGATCGCCTTCGATCTTGTAGTTGGCTTCAAGATAGTCGCGCAGCGTGATCAGCTGCTCATCCGTAAGATCCTTGACGCGGGTATCCGGATTGATTCCGGTCGCGGCAAGCGTTTCCTTCGCACGAGTGCGGCCTACACCGAAGATGTAGGTGAGCGCGATCTCGATGCGCTTCTCATTTGGGATGTCGACTCCGGCAAGACGTGCCATTGCGATTCCTTCACTTCGCGCAGGTCTTACACCGAATCGTCCGGTTGTCCCGGCCCGGGCCTGCGTCCCCGGGGTTCAGCTTGCGCTGTGATTCAGTGCCTGTTGATTGTGCCGCTGGAAATCTGCTTTCAGCCCTGACGCTGCTTGTGGCGCGGGTTCGTGCAGATCACCATGACGCGGCCGTGACGACGGATCACGCGGCAGTTTTCGCAGATCCTCTTCACACTAGGGCTGACCTTCATGGTTTTCCTTTGCTTGTACCTTACTTGTAACGGTACGTAATACGTCCGCGGTTAAGATCGTAGGGGCTCATCTCCAGCACGACACGGTCCTGCGGAAGAATACGAATGTAGTTCTTGCGCATCTTTCCCGAAATCGTCGCCAGCACGATGTGCTTGTTCTCAAGTTCCACGCGAAACATCGCGTTCGGCAGTGCTTCCACCACCTTGCCTTCGACTTCAATCACACCGTCTTTAGCCATGAGCCTCGTTCCATTCCTCAGACGAATTACTATGGGTGTCCGAAGACACACCAAATTGCAATAATACAGGAACAGCGGATATTCCGACACTCGGCGTGTTGGAATATCCGCTGATGATGCTGATGGTGAGAATGTTTGGTCTCAGCCAAGCTTGGCGATGATCTCCTTATTGATGGTTTCAATCTCGCCGACACCGTTGACACTGACCAGTTTGCCGCGGCTGCGATAGATATCGAGCAGCGGGGCGGTCTCCTTCGCATAGGTTTCCAGCCGCTTGGCGATGGCTTCAGGCGTATCGTCGGAACGGCCCTCTTCGGCGGCGCGCTTCTTCATACGCTCCAGAAGGATATCCTGCGCGGCATCGAGTGCCACCGCGTAGTCGAGTGGGGTGCCGAGCTCTTCGAGCATCTTGTCGAGCGCTTCGACCTGAGCGGCATTACGGGGATAGCCGTCAAGAATCCAACCGTTCTTGGTATCGTCCTTCGCGAGGCGGTCTTTGACGATCGAGTTGGTCAGCTCATCGGGCACCAGTTCACCCTTGTCGATGTAGGCTTGTGCCTGCTTGCCGAGCTCGGTCTGGTTCTTCAGGTTGTAGCGGAAAATATCCCCGGTGGAAATCGCGGGAATGTCATAGTGCTTGCTCAGCAGCGCGGCCTGGGTTCCCTTGCCAACGCCCTGCGGTCCCATGATCAGCAGACGCATAGTGTTCCTTTCTTCAATGGCCGCCTTGCGGCAAGCCGATGATGGTGATGTGGTGATGGTTAATAGGTCGGATGATACGTTTTCGGGTGGCGGCCAATCCGTATTGGCTGCCACCCGAAAACGTCACTTGCCTTCGACGTGCGTAGTGTTTTCGAACAGGAAGCCAGTGTACTGGAACTGTTCGGTCTGCGCCTTCGCCTGGCGAAGAGTGTCGAGGCCGACACCGGCGATGATCAGAATCGTGGTGCCGCCGAAGGGCAGACGGTTATTGAGTTGCATGGCCATGATGAGGACGGTAGGAATCAGGGCGACAAACAGCAGGTAAATCGCACCGACCGTGTTCAGCCTGTTCATCACATAGGACAGGTACCGGCTGGTTGCGCTGCCGGCGCGCACGCCCGGAATGAAACCGCCGTAGTCTTTCATGTTATCCGCGACCTCATCCGGGTCGAAGGTGATGGACGTGTAGAAGAAGGTGAAGAACACGATCTGGATGGCGTACAGCACGATGTACCACACGGTTGTGGTGCTGCCCAGATTGGTGTTGATCCACTTGACCCAGCTTTGGTTGCTGTTACCGAACTGCGCGATCAGCGTGGGGATGGACAGGATGGAGGATGCGAAGATGGGCGGGATGACACCGCTCATATTGATCTTCAACGGCAGGTAGGTGGAGGAACCGCCGTACATCTTGCGGCCGATCATTCGACGCGTGTACTGGACGGGGATCCGACGCTGGGCAAGCTCCACGTACACCACGAAAATCATGATGACGAGCAGCACGCCGACGACGATGCCGAATTTGGTCCAGTCACCGTTCTTGCCGTTGGTGCCCCAGCCAATCTCCCACAGTTGCGGCAGGAAGCCGGAGCAGATGGACATGAAGATAAGGATGGACATGCCCTGACCGATGCCCTTATCGGTGATGAGCTCAGCCATCCACATGATGAAGCCGGTGCCGCCGGTCATGATCAGGACCATGACCACGAGATTCCACACGGAATCGTTCGGGATAACCTGCGAGCACTGGTAGTTGAACAGCGCGCCGGAACGGGCGGTCACCAAAATGGTGGTGGACTGCAGTACAGCCAGACCGATGGTGAGGTAACGAGTGTACTGGGTCAGTTTCGCTTCGCCGGACTGGCCTTCCTTATGCAACGCTTCGAAGCGGGGAATGACCACGCGCAGCAGCTGGATGACGATGGAAGCCGTGATGTACGGCATAACGCCCAGTGCGAAGATGGACAACTGCAACATGGCGCCACCCGAGAAGAGGTTGACCAGGCCGATGAAGTTCTCCGAAACCGTGCTCATCTTGCCGACGCACTGCTGAACGACCTTGACGTCCACACCCGGCGTTGGGATGAACGAACCGATACGGTAGATGATGATCATACCAAGCACGAAGAGGATTTTGTTCCTCAACTCCTTGGTCTTGAAGGCCTGGATTAACGTCCTCACCTGGGGTTCCTTCCCTTGTGTCATGCGCGAGGAAACCACGCAACCATGCAAATTACACACTCTAAGAATAACAGTGTAGCTTATGCCGTCTACCTGACGCGCTCCCGTGCGCGACACCGTATCCGGCCGATAGGCGACACTGCGAAAAAACATGTGACCCCTCCCCCTGCTTGAGGGAGAGGGTCACAAGGTATTCAGGTTGTCCTCACCGAGCTCACTCGGAGATGGAACCGCCTGCGGCCTCGATCTTGGCCTTGGCGGAGGCAGAAGCCTTCACGCCCTTGATGGTGAACGCCAGCTGGGTGTCGCCATCGCCAAGGATCTTGACCGGGTAGCCGCGACGGACGGCACCCTTCTTGACCAGATCTTCCACGCTGATCTCGCCGCCCTTGGGGAACAGCTCGTTGAGCGCAGCGATGTTGACGACCTGGTATTCCTGCTTGAACGGGCTCTTGAAGCCGCGCAGCTTCGGCAGGCGCATGTACAGCGGGAGCTGTCCGCCTTCGAAGCCAGGACGCACCTGATAGCGCTTCTTCGTACCCTTGGCACCACGACCAGCGGTCTTGCCCTTGGAACCTTCACCGCGGCCGACGCGGATACGGTTCTTCTTGGCGCCCGGAGCCGGGTGCAGATCATGCATTTGCAGGATCTGTGGTTCTTCGTTTGCCATAATCAGTCAGCCTCCTCGACGGTGACCAGGTGGCGCACAGCGTTGACCAGGCCAAGGTTGGCGGGAGTGTCCTCACGCACAACGCTCTGGCCGATCTTATGCAGGCCGAGGGTCTGCACGGTGGCACGCTGGCGAGGGGTGGTGTTCACCACACCGTGGATCAGGGTGATCTTGAGGTTAGCCATCACTCACCATCCTTGTTATCAGCGGCGGCCTTCGCCTGGGCTTCTTCACGAGCCTTGCGGGCTTCGGCGATGCCTTCGGCGCGAGCACGGAGCAGTGCGTCCGGGGCGACCTCTTCCAAGGTCAAGCCACGACGGGCGGCAATCTCTTCCGGCTCTTCGAGCTGCTTGAGGGCAGCGACGGTAGCACGGACCACGTTCACCGCGGTTGCGGAGCCCATGGACTTGGTGAGGATGTCGGAAATGCCAGCGCACTCCATTACGGCGCGGACAGCGCCACCGGCGATAACACCGGTACCAGGGGCGGCGGGGCGAAGCAGCACAGTGCCGGCAGCATCATGACCGATCACCGGGTGGGTGATGGTGCCCTTGACGCGCGGAACAGTGAACATGTGCTTCTTGGCATCCAGCTGGCCCTTGGCGATAGCGGCCGGGACTTCGCGGGACTTGCCATAGCCGACACCGACGGTGCCGTTGCCGTCGCCGACAACCACGAGAGCGGCGAAGCTGAACGTACGACCGCCCTTGTGGGTCTTGGAGACACGGTTGATGGTGACCACGCGATCGAGGAGCTCGTCGCCGTGATTCTCTTCACGACGGTTGCGACGCTCGCCGCGACGGCCTTCACCACGCTGGCCACGACGGGACTTGCGCTCGTCGTTGTTCTCTGCAGCAGCCTGAGTGTTCTGAGTTTCTTCAGCCACTTGGGTTTCCTTCTCGTTATCGCTCACAGTGCCAGACCTCCCTCGCGGGCGCCTTCAGCGACAGCTGCGACGCGACCATGGTACTTGTAACCACCGCGGTCGAAGACGACCTGGGTGATACCGGCGTCCTTGGCGCGCTGGGCGACAAGCTCACCGACCTTCTTGGCCGCTTCGGTCTTGGTGCCCTTGAACCCATCGAAATCGTGGGTGATGGTGGAAGCGCTCACCAGGGTGATGCCCTTGGTGTCGTCCACGATCTGGGCAACCATGTGGCGGTTGGAACGGGTGACCACCAGGCGCGGACGCTCCGGGGTACCGGAAATGCGCTTGCGCAGGCGGGCGTGACGACGAAGACGGGAGACCTTCTTGCCCTTGCCGAAAATCTTGACGCTCATATCACTTACCAGCCTTTCCAGCCTTGCGCAGGATGTGCTCGTCGCTGTACTTGATGCCCTTGCCCTTGTAGGGTTCCGGTGCACGAAGCTTGCGGATGTTCGCGGCAGCCTGGCCAACGGCCTGCTTGTCGGTGCCCTTGACGATCACCTGGTTGGCGTTCGGCAGTTCGAACTCGATGCCTTCCGGCGGGTCGACGGTGATGGTGTGCGAATAGCCGAGGGAGAACTCGATGCTCTTGCCCTTGAGCTGCGCACGGTAACCAGTGCCGACGATGTCGAGGGTCTTGGTGTAGCCCTCGTGCACGCCCTTGACCATCGAAGCGATGATGGCGCGAGCCAGACCGTGCTTTGCACGGGTCGGACGCAGGTCATCAGCCGGGACCAGCACGATCTCATTGCCTTCGACCTTGCCGGTGATGCCTTCAGGAATGACGAAGGAGTCAGAGCCCTTCGGGCCCTTCGCGGAGAAGTTCTGACCTTCGATCTTCACTTCCACGCCAGCCGGAATGGTGACGGGGAGCTTACCAATATGTGATGCCATGTTTCAGCTCTCCTTTCTCACCAAACGTAAGCGACGATTTCGCCGCCGATGCCCCGGTCGAGGCATTCCTTCTGGGTCAGCAATCCCGAGCTCGTCGAGATGATGGCGACACCGAGGCCACCGAGCGGCATCGGCAGGGAGTCGGACTTCGCGTAGCGACGCATGCCCGGCTTCGAAATACGCTTGATGCCCTGGATGGAACGCTCGCCGTGAGGTCCATACTTCAGCGTGATTTCGAGGGTCTGGCCGACCTTGGCTTCCTTCGCCGTGAAATCGGCGATGTAGCCTTCGCGCTTGAGGATCTCAGCGATGTTCGCCTTGAACTTGGAGTACGGCATATCCACGGTCTCGTGCTTTGCCGCGCTCGCATTACGCAGACGCGTAAGCATGTCTGCGATCGGATCTGTCATTGTCATGTGGGCTAACGCCCTTTCTCGCCGTGGTTTCCGCCGCCCTCCCGGGTGCCTGTGAGCACCCGGTCGGGCCGCGGACCTTCAGCGTCGATGTTTACCAACTGGACTTCGTAACTCCGGGCAACTCGCCACGGTGAGCCTTCTCACGAAGGCAGATGCGGCACAGGCCGAACTTGCGGTACACGGAGTGGGGACGACCACAAACCTGGCAACGCGTGTAGGCGCGCACCTTGAACTTCGGCTTGGCGGCCGCCTTGTTCTTCAGAGCGGTTTTTGCCATTTCAGTTCTCCTTGAAGGGGAAACCGAGGTGCTTGAGCAGCACGCGGGCTTCCTTGTCGTCCTTGGTGCTTGTCACCACGGTGATATCCATGCCACGGACGTGGTCGATGGAATCCGGATCGATCTCATGGAACATGGACTGCTCAGTGAGACCGAAGTTGTAGTTGCCCTGGCCGTCGAACTGGTCGCCGTTGATACCGCGGAAATCGCGGATGCGCGGCAGCGCAGTCGTCAGAAGGCGGTCGAGGAACTCCCACATGCGGTCGCCACGCAGCGTGACATACGCGCCGATGGCCTGGCCTTCACGCAGATGGAACTGCGCGACGGACTTCTTCGCATGAGTGATCTTCGGCTTCTGGCCGGTAATGGCCGTCAGGTCCTTCACAGCGCCTTCGATGAGCTTGGAGTCGCGAGCCGCGGCGCCAACGCCCATGGAGACGACGACCTTCTGCAGACGAGCAACCTGCATCGGGTTGGAATATGCGAATTCCTTCTCGAGCTCGGGCACAATCTGGTCGAGGTACTTCTGCTTCAAGCGCGGAGTTGCCGGCGCTTCGACAGTGGTATCGGTCATGCCAGCTCCTTTCCGGACTTCTTGGCGACACGCACGCGCACGGTCTTCACCTTGCCGTCACGGGCCTCCTGTTTTACGATCACACCAACGCGGGTCGGCTGCTTGGTCTCCGGGTCGATCACCATCACGTTGGAGCGATGGATCGGCGCCTCGGTGGCCACGATGCCTGCCTGCTGGCCCTGCTGGGTGGCGCGGACGTGCTTCTTGACAATCTGCACGCCTTCGACGATCAGACGATCGTTAGGCAGTACACGCACGACCTTACCTTCCTTGCCGCGGTCCTTGCCACGGATGACCTTGACCTGGTCGCCGGTCTTGATCTTGGCTACCACTCAGATCACCTCCGGAGCGAGGGACACGATCTTCATGAAGTGCTTGTCTCGCAGTTCACGACCGACCGGTCCGAAGATACGAGTGCCCTTGGGCTCACGGCCGGAGCCGAGGAGCACAGCGGCGTTCTCGTCGAACTTGATGTAGGAGCCGTCAGCGCGACGGTGCTCCTTGACGGTGCGGACGACAACGGCCTTGACCACGTCGCCCTTCTTGACCGACCCGCCAGGAATGGCGTCCTTGACGGTGGCGACGATGATGTCGCCGATGCCGGCATAGCGTCGCTTCGATCCGCCGAGCACTCGGATGGCCAAGATTTCCTTGGCACCCGTGTTGTCGGCGACATGAAGCCGCGTTTCCTGCTGAATCATTGATTCTCCTTAGCCGAGCTGGTTCTCCCCGAGCACCCTTGCAGGTGATCGCGGAGCCTTGCCGAACTTGTTACTTGGCGCGCTCGATAATGCTATCGAGACGCCAACGCTTGGTCTTGCTCAGAGGCCGAGTCTCCATAATACTCACGAGGTCGCCAACGTGGGCTTCGTTGTGTTCATCATGGGCCTTGACCTTACGGGTGGAGCGCACGACCTTGCCGTACAGGGGGTGGGTCGAACGCTGCTCGAGCTCGACGGTAATCGTCTTGTCCATGGCTTCGGACACGACGTAACCGCGACGAACCTTGCGGAAGTTGCGCTCTTGCTTTTCAGCCATGCTTACTTCTCCTCAGCTTTCGTATCCGCAGCTTCGGGCTCCTTGGTGATGCCCAGCTCGCGTTCACGCAGGACAGTGTACATCCTGGCAATGTCACGCTTGACAGCCTTGAGGCGTGCGGTGTTTTCGAGCTGACCGGTTGCGTGCTGGAAGCGCAGGTTGAACAGCTCTTCCTTGGACTTCTTGAGGAAGCCCTCAATCTCCGCATTGGTCTTCTCGTTGAGATTCTTGATGGAATAGTCTGCAGTTCCGACTGGCATCAGATGTCACCGCCTTCACGCGCGATAATACGGCACTTCATGGGGAGTTTGTCGATGGCGCGGCGCAGAGCCTCGTGAGCGACGTCCTCCGAAACACCACCGATCTCGAACATGACGCGACCGGGATGGATATCGGCGATCCAGAACTCAGGAGCGCCTTTACCGGAACCCATTCGGGCGCCAAGCGGGTGCTTGGTCAGCGGACGATCCGGGAAGATGGTGATCCACACGCGGCCACCACGCTTGATGTAGCGGGTCATGGCGATACGCGCGGCTTCGATCTGACGGTTCGTCACATAGGCCGGAGCCAGTGCCTGGATACCGTAATCGCCGAAAGCGATCTCGTTGCCGCCCTTGGACATGCCATGGCGATCAGGACGATGCTGCTTGCGATATTTAACTCTCTTTGGGATAAGCATTCCAGCTCACTCCTTCGTTTCCGTTGCGGCAGGAGCCTCAGCTTCAGCTGCAGCCGGGGCCGCCTGAGCGGCTTCGGTAGCGGGCTTGGACTGGGCGGCGGAGCGCTGGCCACCACGGCGGCCGCGGCGATCGCCACGACGGCCAGGACGGCTGTTGTTCTGCTGAGCCTGCTGCTCTTCGAACTGAGTCTCGGTCATATCGCCCTTGTAGATCCACACCTTCACGCCGATACGGCCGTAGGTGGTACGAGCTTCGAAGAAGCCGTAATCGATGAGGGCACGGAGAGTCTGCAGCGGAACGCGACCCTCGCGATAGAACTCGGAACGGCTCATTTCCGCACCGCCAAGGCGGCCGGAGAGCTTGATGCGGATACCCTTGGCGCCGGCACGCATCGCGTCCTGCTCTGCCTTACGCATGGCACGACGGAAGGTGACGCGGTTGGTCAGCTGCTCGGCGATGCTCTGAGCGACGAGCTGGGCGTCCAGGGCGGCATTCTTCACTTCGAAGATGTTGAGCTGGACCTGCTTGCCGGTGAGCTTCTCAAGCTTGGCGCGAACGCGCTCGGCTTCAGCGCCGCGACGGCCGATCACGATGCCCGGGCGAGCGGTGTGGATATCCACACGCACACGGTCACGGGTACGCTCGATAACGATGCGGGACACGCCTGCACGCTCGAGGTCCTTGCTCAGCGTCTTGCGGATCTTGTCGTCCTCAAGCACGAAGTCGCGGTAACGCTCGCCAACCTTGTTGGAATCGGAGAACCACTTTGAACGATGGTTCTCAGTGATGCCCAGGCGATAGCCAAAGGGATTGATCTTCTGACCCATCTTTAGCGGGCTCCTTCCTTGCTAGCGACAACGACCGTGATGTGGCTGGTGCGCTTGTTGATACGAGCGGCACGGCCCTGGGCACGAGCGCGGAAACGCTTGAGCGTCACGCCTTCGTCCACATAGGTCTCCTTGATGAACAGGTCGTTCTCGCGGAACGGCTCGCCGGCCTTATCGGCCTTCACGCGGGCGTTGGCGATAGCGCTCTCCAGAGTCTTACGCACCGGAAGTGCGGCAGACTGAGGAGCGAACTTGAGAATGGTGATGGCGTCGGTCGCACGCTTGCCTCGGATGAGGTCGACCATGCGGCGAGCCTTGCGCGGCGTCACGCGGACGTGACGAGCGATTGCTTTAGCTTCCATGTGTCTTGTCTCCTCTTTAGCGGCGTGCCTTCTTGTCGTCCTTCACATGACCCTTGAAGGTCTTGGTCGGGGCGAACTCGCCGAGCTTGTGGCCAACCATTGCCTCGGTGACGAACACCGGCACATGCTTGCGACCGTCATGGACGGCGAAGGTGTGACCGATGAAGTCCGGGGTGATCATCGAACGGCGCGACCACGTCTTGATGACGTTGTGCGTGCCCTTCTCGTTCTGCTCGTCGACTTTCTTCTGCAAGTGGGCGTCGACGAATGGGCCCTTCTTGATGCTACGAGTCATCTACTCGACACTCCCTTACTTGCGGTTCTTGCCATTCGGACGACGACGAACAATCATCTTGTTCGAAGCCTTCTTCGGACGGCGAGTACGAACTTCGCCCTTGCCCCACGGAGACACTGGCGGCTTACCGCCGCGAGTACGACCGCCGTGCGGGTGGTCGACCGGGTTCATGGATTCACCACGGGTGATCGGGCGCTTGCCCATCCAACGAGCACGACCGGCCTTACCGAGCTGGATGTTGGCATGATCGGCATTGCCGACCTCACCGACGGTCGCACGGCAGCGGGCGTCGACGTTGCGGATTTCGCCAGACGGCATACGCAGCTGGGCGTAAGCGCCGTCCTTGGCGACGAGCTGGACAGCGGCGCCAGCGGAACGCGCGATCTTGGCGCCGCCCAGCGGGCGAAGCTCGATGGCGTGCACGATGGTACCGGTCGGGATGTTGCGCAGCGGCAGGTTGTTGCCCGGCTTGATATCGGCCTGTTCGCCGGTCTCAATGAGGTCGCCCTGCTTGACGCCTTCCGGAGCGATGATGTAACGCTTCTCACCGTCGGCATAGTGCAACAGTGCGATACGGGCGGAACGGTTCGGGTCGTACTCGATGTGAGCGACCTTTGCCGGCACGCCGTCCTTGTCCCAACGCTTGAAGTCGATGAGACGGTACTGACGCTTGTGGCCGCCGCCGCGATGGCGGGAGGTCATACGGCCGTAAGAGTTGCGACCGCCGGTCTTGCTGAGCTTGCGAACCAGCGACTTTTCAGGCGTGGAGCGCGTAAGGTCGGAGAAATCCGACACGGACGCGTTGCGGCGGCCTGCTGTCGTCGGCTTATAAACGCGGATAGCCATAATGTAGTTCTTCCTTTGACTTTGTCGGCTAACCTTCAGTTACCGAAGATGTCGATCGTCTGGCCTTCAGCCACAGTCACAATCGCGCGCTTCTGGTTCACACGCTGGCCGAAGCCAGTGCGGGTGCGCTTGCGCTTGCCGGCGCGGTTGAGGGTGTTGACGTTCGTCACCTTGACATTGAAGATCTCTTCGATAGCCTGCTTGATCTGCACCTTGTTCGCATTCGGGGCCACCACGAAGGTGTAACGGCCACGATCGGACTCGGCGTAGCTCTTCTCAGAGACGACAGGCTTGAGGATGATGTCGTATGCTGGCTTGTGAATAGCGACCATTTGGATCAGGCCTCCTTAGCGGCCGTCGCGGTCTTCGCGGCAACGAAGGCTTCGAGGCCTTCCTTGGAGAAGACGACATACTGAGCGGTGACCACATCGTACGTGTTGAGCTGATCGGCGAAGATCGGGTGCACGGTCGGGATGTTACGCACCGACAGCCACTCGTTGATGTTGTCGCGGGAGAACACCACGGTGGTGAACTGGTTGGAGCTCACGGCGTTCAGCGCGGTAACAGCGGTCTTCGTGGACGGGGTCTCGATGCCGCCGAAGTCGATGACACCGATATGCCCGGCGTTGGCGCGGTCGGAAAGCACGTAACGCAGAGCCGCGGCCTTCATCTTCTTCGGGGTGCGCTGGCTGTAGTCACGCGGAACCGGTCCGTGGACGACGCCACCGTGATACCACTGCGGAGCGCGGATGGAGCCCTGGCGTGCACGACCGGTGCCCTTCTGCTTCCACGGCTTCTTGCCGCCGCCGGAAACCTTGGCGCGGTTCTTCACCGCGTGGGTGCCCTGACGGGCAGCAGCGAGCTGCGCGATAACCACCTGGTGGATCAGCGGGATATGAGCGTGGACATCCTCGGCAGAGATGCCGAAGATCTCAGCCGGCGCCTCGACGGTGCCAGCAGCCTGTCCCTTGACGTCAGTGACGTTCAGAGTAATGTTTGCCATGGTTTCAGGCTCCCTTCACTGCCGAACGGACGAGAACGATACCGCCCTTGGGCCCAGGAATGGCGCCCTTGATGGCGAGGATGCCGTTCTCGACATCGGAGGAGACGATAGTGAGGCTCAGCACGGTGTTGGTCTCATGACCCATGCGACCAGCCATGCGCTTGCCCTTGAGGATACGGCTCGGAGTCGCGCATGCGCCGACGGAACCGGGGCGACGTTCGTTCTTGTGAGAGCCGTGAGTACGACGATAGGACTTGAAGCCCCAGCGCTTGATGGTACCGGCGAAGCCCTTGCCCTTGGTGGTGCCGGTGACATCCACCAGCGCACCTTCGGAGAACAGCTCAGCGGTCAGTTCCTGACCCGGGGTGTACTCCTCGGCGTTGTCCGTGCGCACCTCAGCGAGGTGACGGCGCGGAGTGACGCCGGCCTTGGCGAAATGACCAGCGAGCGGCTTGGTCACCTTCGTCGGATCGATCTGGCCATAGCCGAGCTGCACGGCCTTGTAGCCGTCGGTTTCCTCGGTCTTGACCGCGGTGACCACGTTCGTGGACACATCGACCAGCGTGACGGGAACGAAGAAGCCGTTCTCATCCCAGACCTGCGACATGCCGAGCTTGCGGCCGAGCAGCGCAGTGCGATTCTTATTCTGTGACATAGCGGTTCCCTCCTCCCTTACAGCTTGATCTCGATGTTGACATCCGCAGGCAGATCAATATGCATCAGGGAGTCCACGGCCTTCGGGGTCGGGTCCACGATGTCGATGAGACGCTTATGAGTACGCATCTCGAAATGCTCGCGAGAATCCTTGTACTTGTGAGGAGAACGAATAACACAGAACACGTTCTTCTCGGTCGGCAGAGGAACCGGGCCCACCACAGTGGCACCCGCGTTCGTCACCGTCTCGACGATTTTCTTCGCCGATTGGTCGATGACCTCATGGTCATAGGACTTAAGCCTGATGCGGATTTTCTGTCCCGCCATTGCCGTCCGCCCTTTCTAGCGATTCGTTTACTGTTTACCAACCTGTCGCAGGGCACCGGCGAGCCCGACCCAAGGCATACTACCCCGGTCGTAACCACATCAGTGCGCAGCCAGACAACGACCCACTCGGAGCCGTCGACGCCGCGCTCGCTTTTTTGATTCCAATTTGCGAGCCCAAAACAGGCAACTTGATTATTTAACCACGTGCCATGTATAAGATTTCCGCGGCGTGTCGCACTGTCGGAAGGTTGTCCTCGAGCGTGTACGCTGCATCAATCCAATCCACGGCATGAAGCCTTGTCGAGTATAGGGCAAAGCAGAGCCGAACGCGAACCGGCGCGGCGAAACCGAACCGCCGACGTGCCGCCACACAGACTACACTGGGAATCACGGTTAGGAAGCCGCCAGACGATGACGCTGGAGAATCGAGGCATTATGGCACACGTACGCTATGAACCCGCGCTCGGAGCAACCCCACAACTTGATTTCGGCAATCCACGCTCGGCGAATTGGTCGGAGTTTGAAGGCGATCTTGACAACTGCGGGTACGACGCCAACGTCGTACGCATCATCAGAGATACCCGTCTCGCGTTCGCGCGCAGCGACATGCCTCGTTCAGCATGCTGGACCACGCCTGACGACGTCGACAGCATCACCGACATCCCCTATCTTGACGATGGAATACGCGGCCACCTGCTTGACTTGTATTTGCCTCACGATGCCGTGATCCGCGCAGGCACGGGATATCCGGTCTATATCGATATTCATGGCGGCGCGTTCGTGTACGGGTACAAAGAGCTCAACCGCAATTTCAATATGACGCTCGCCCGACACGGTTTCGCAGTGTTCTCCTTGAACTATCGGCCCGCACCGCAGACGGATTTCATCGGACAGCTGCACGACATCGCCGCGGCGCTCGCCTGGATCGGCGAACATGGCCGAGCATATCCCATTGATCTCAATCACGTGTTTCTCACCGGGGATTCCGCAGGCGGCGCCCTCGCCTTCTACCAGACGGCGATCCAAAGCGATTCGGCGATGGCGAACGCCTATGGCGTAACGCCGTCAGGATTGCATATCACCGGTCTCGCCACAGTTTCCGGACTGTTCGACCTGTCACCGTACACGCCTGACAATCAGGGCGGAACCCGCGCCATATCAGCGGCTCCCGGCAACGTGGTAGCCGCGATCGGGCCACAGTTCTTCAAACGGCTTGCCCATATCGACCCATCGTATCGGTTCAGCGATGCCATTGTGCGCAATACGACTGTTCCGCCGATGTATCTGGTCACCAGCAGCGACGATTTCATCGAATCGGAAAGCCTCGCGTTGGCCACGTGCCTGTCGCGGCGGCATGTCGATTTCGAGCTGCATGACACGAAAACCCACCCCGGCGCACCGTTGGGCCACGTGTACAGCGTGTGCATGTCGTGGATTCCGGAAAGCGAAACGGTGTTCAAACAGATTCACGCGTTCTCGTATCGGCTGCTGAACTGACTGCGAACCATACGGCTATCTGCCCGATGCCGGATTATTGGCATAGGCGAGGAATTCCTGCCACCCACGGCAGGTCAGGCATCTGATGCCGCTGACCAGGTCATCGCAAATCTGTTCGTCGTTAGAACCGTCGGAATATGCGCTGGCTGCCATCAACCCGTAGATGAGCGAGACAATCTGGACCGCGGTCGTATGCGGGTCAAGGCCGGCATGCATCTGGCGGGCATCTTGCAACTGTTGGCACAGTTGCGTCCACCAATCAACAGCTTCCCTGCCGCGGCGAAGCAGATACCCGTGCGCCGGATTATCCGGCTGGCTCGCAAGACCGCGCAAATACACTTCAAGCAGCAGCCTGTTGCGATTGCCCAGTACGGCGCGGAACATATCACGCGCCCATATGATGGGATCAGCCGGCAAGCCATGCTTGTCCAGCTCATCCGCAGCGATGGCCTGCGCCGCGGATTCCATCGCCCCGACCAGCAGATGATCTCTGGTCGGGAAATGATACAGCACGCTAGATTGCGGAATGCCCGTGGCTTTCGATACCTGCCCGATGGTCACCGCGTCATACCCCGATGCGTCGACGATGTCGAGCACCGCCGCCGAAATCGCCTCTTTTCTCGCGAGACTGGGGGCGTAATTGCCGCGTTTTGCACGATGAGAGGATTGGGACCGGGACTGTTGAGACGTCATACCGAGGTATCGTAACATGCCGATATCGACGCAGCTGCTCGCCACACCGCTGCGCATCCCGCTATTCAGCACAGGAAATCGATGGTGGCGCAACATACAATGTGCCGCCACACCTTACGATGTGGCGGCACAAATCAAGCACGGTCAAAGTGCGCGGTTCCGACCCCACCCGCAAGCGGGGCCGGGAAGCGTCACTTCACGCGCTCGGAGGCTTCCTCTGTGGCGGCGACGCCGAGACGTTCGACGCGCAGCTTGTGGCCTTCGGCCTGGGAGACACCGTAGTACGCGGCGATGGCGATGTCCTCCATGTCCTCGATCAGCGGGATACGCGGGTTCGCCGGCGTGCACTGGTCTTCGTAGGCGCGCATGCCGATGCGATCGATCAGCGACCAGTAGGTGTCCTCGTCAACGCCGCAAGCCTTGAAGCTGGCGTCCATACCGAGCTTGTTGTCGCGGTAATCCTCGATGGCGCGGGCGAGGTTCTCCACGCCCTCTTCCGGGGTCTTGCCCGGATCGACGCCGATGAGGCGGGCGATCTCCTGGTAGCGCTGCGGGGCCACGTACTTGTTGTACTTCGGCCAGCTGGTCGGCTCGGACGGAACCTGGCCGTTGTAGCGGATGACATACGGCAGCAGGATGGCGTTCGTGTGGCCGTGCACCACATGGCACAGCGCGCCGATGGTGTGCGCCATGCTGTGGCACATGCCCAGGAAGCCGGAGCCGAAGGCCATGCCGGCCATGGTGGCGGCGTTGTGCATATGCTCCTGCGCGGCGGTCTTCTCCAGGCCGGCTTCACCGTTGACGGACTCGGACAGGTTGTCCCAGATGATCTTGATGGCATGCAGCGCCATCGCGTCGGTGAAATCGTTGGAGTACACGGACACGTATGCCTCGATGGCGTGGGTCAAGGCGTCCATGCCGGAGTCGCAGGCCAGACGACGCGGCTGGGTGCGTGCGAGCACCGGGTCGACGATGGCCACGGACGGGGTCAGCGCGTAATCGGTGATCGGGTACTTGTAGCCGGTCTTGTGGTCGGTGATGACGGCATACGGAGTGACTTCCGAACCGGTGCCGGAAGAGGTCGGGATGCACACGAGCTTGGCCTTCTCGCCGAGCGGCGGGATCTTGAACGCGCGCTTGCGGATATCGAAGAACTTCTCGCGCACATCGGAGAAAGCGATCTCCGGGTGTTCGTACATGAGCCACATGACCTTCGCGGCGTCCATTGCGGAGCCACCGCCGACGGCGATGATGGTGTCCGGCTTGAACTCGTCACGCATCATGGATGCGCCACGCTCGACGGTCTCAACCGACGGTTCCGGCTCGACGTAATCGATGATGCGGAAGGTGACGCGGTTCTGACGGGCGCGCAGCTGGTCGATGATCTTGTCGACCACGCCGAGCTGCTCCATGACCTTGTCGCACACGATGACCGCGCGGTTGAGGTTGTACATGTCGCGCAGATACCGGATCGCGTTCGGCTCGAAATAGGTCTTCGGCGGCACCTTGAACCACTGCATGTTGTTGTTCCTCCGTGCAATGCGCTTGATGTTGATGAGGTTGACGGCCTGGACGTTGCCGGACACCGAGTTGCCGCCGTAAGAGCCGCAGCCCAAGGTCAGGGACGGGGCGATGGAGTTGTAGATATCGCCGATGCCGCCGAGGGAGCTCGGAGAGTTCCAGATGATGCGGCAGGCATGCATGCGCAGGCCGAATTCACGGGCCAGATCCTGGTTGTTGGTGTGGATGGCGGCGGTGTGTCCGGCGCCATGCTTGAGCATCTGCTCGCACATCTCGAAGGCCTGCTCTTTGTTGTCGGCCTTGAGTACGGCCTGCACCGGGCAAAGCTTTTCGAGGGTGAGCGGCTCCATCTCGCCGACTTCCTTGCATTCGGCGGCGAGGATGGTCACGTCGGCGGGGACTTCGAAGCCCGCCTCATGCGCGATGTACTGCGGGGACTTGCCCGGCACGATGGAGTTGAGCTTCGGGGAGCCGCCTGAGTAGGCGGTGCAGCCGAACATGTACTGTTCGAGCTTGGCCTTCTCGTCGGGGTTCACGAAGTAGGCCTTGCGACGCTTGAGCTCCTTGACCAGCGGATCGTAGATGTCCTTGTGGGCGATGATGGCCTGCTCGGTGGCGCAGATCATGCCGTAATCGAAATGCTTGGAAAGGATGAGGTCGTTGGCTGCACGCTCGATATCGACATCCGTGTCGACGTATGCCGGGGCATTGCCCGGGCCCACGCCGAGGGCCGGCTTGCCGGAGGTGTATGCGGCCTTGACCATGCCGGGGCCGCCGGTGGCGAGAATCGTGGCGACGCCATCGTGGCGCATGAGCGCACCGGTCGCTTCGATGGACGGATGCTCAATCCACTGGATACAGTTCTCAGGGGCGCCTGCGGCAATGGCGGCATCGCGCACGATCTTGGCGGCTGCAACCGAGCACTTCTGGGCGAACGGGTGGAAACCGAACACAATCGGGCAACGGGTCTTGAGCGCGATCAGGGACTTGAAAATCGCGGTTGAGGTCGGGTTGGTGACCGGGGTGACACCGGCGACCACGCCGACCGGCTCGGCGATTTCGTCGATACCGAGAACGTCGTCAGAACGGATGATACCGACGGTCTTCTGCCCCGCCAGGTAATGGGTCACATGCTCGCAGGCGAAAATGTTCTTGGTCGCCTTGTCTTCGACAAGACCACGGCCGGTCTCGTCCACAGCCATCTTTGCCAGCTGCAGATGCTTGTTCAGCGCGGCGACCGATGCCTTCGCGACGATATGATCGACCTGCTCCTGATCGAGCTTCTCGAACTCCTTCAGGGCGACCTGGGCCTTCTTGACCAGCTCATCGACCTCGGCCTGAGCCGCGATCAGCTTCTCTTCGGGGCTTGGCTTGGTTGCCTCTGTTTTCTTTGCTTCTGCCAATTGGTCCTCCTCGAGCCTGTTATGCAAAAGGGGTCGCCGCCGGTCGGCGGCTTGTCACTGAGTATTTGTGACCTGCATCACAATGTAGCGGATATCCGGTACGTTGTCCCACTTGCGTGGTGTTGAGCGTTTCATGAGAATCGCCGAGCATCTTGTGTGTGCATTTGAACACTTATTGTTTCATTCTGTGAGTTTTTCTCGAGAATTAGGCACATACCGTACCATGTGACCATCTACAGATAATGTTCACGCAAACAACGTCAGCAAACCGTACAATGGCACCATGAAGAATCCGCCACTACACCGTTACGCCACCCGGCCAGGTCTCTACTTCACCGACGATGGAGGGGCGGACGCCGTCGTACGATCCGAAACAGCCGATCACATCTGGCTATGCGTCTACGAACCCATCGACCGGCCGTCAGCGTTCTACAACGAAGCCGTCCGCCTGTTCAAAGGCTCACCGGTCCCATGGACCCAAGAAGTACGACTGTTCCCCGTCTGCTCACGTATCATCGAATCCATGTACGTGCGCGAAACCCTGTTCGCGATGAACGGCCCGAACTACGGCCTGTGGTACGTCCACCTGCCCAAAGCCTGGGACGGCATGCGCTACGCCTATCGCGTGGACGGGCAATGGAATCCCAAACATGACGTGCGTTTCAACCCGCACAAAATCCTGCTCGACCCTTACGGCAAGGGCATCGACGGGACCATGAAACTCGACGCCTCCGCATTCTCCTACGAGTGCACCATCGACAACGGGGTCGTCCACGGATCCCCCGACGGCAACATGAGCACACTTGACTCCCTCGGCAGCATGCCGGTATCCGTCGCCATCGACGACCGAGACACCACCAAGCACGAAGGCGAGCCCTCCCACCCCCACGTGCCGTGGAGCAAAACCGTCATCTACGAGCTGCATGTCAAAGGCTTCACAGCGAACGCGCCGTGGCTGCCTCCGGAATTGCGCGGGACATATGCAGGGCTCGCCCACCCCGCTACCCTGTCCTACTTGCAGACGCTCGGCGTCACCTCGATTGAGCTGCTGCCAATCCAAGCCAAACAGGATGAGCTGTTTCTTCAGCAACGCGGCCGGCACAACTATTGGGGGTATTCGACGCTCGGATACTTCGCGCCGGAGCCGTCCTACGCCACGCAGGCCGCACAACGTTCAGGCCCGCGCGCGGTTCGCCAGGAAGTCATCGACATGGTCCGAGCCCTTCACGAAGCCGGATTCGAAGTCATTATGGACGTGGTCTACAACCACACATGCGAAGGCGGTACCGACGGGCCGACCGTATGCTGGCGAGGGCTGGACGAGCTGTCCTACTACCGGCACCAGCGCAACAATCCCAGTCGGTTGGAAGACACCACCGGCTGCGGCAACACGCTTGACTTTTCCAACACGCATGTCGTGACCTTCGCCATCGACAGCCTGCGGTACTGGGCCAAACGGATCGGCGTCGACGGCTTCCGCTTCGACCTGGCCGCCTCGCTTGCACGTCTCGACGGCAACTTCACCAAGCATCACCCCTTCCTGTACGCCTTGCGCAGCGACATGCTGCTGGGCAACCTGAAACTCATCATGGAGCCTTGGGATGTCGGCTATCAAGGGTGGCGCACCGGCCAGTTCGGTATGCCCTTCGGCGAGTGGAACGACACCTTCCGCAACTCGGTCAGGCAATTCTGGTTGACTGATCCGGTCGACCGGCCGGGCAACGGGGAAACCGGCATGCAGGAGATGGCCACCCGGTTGTGCGGTTCCGCCGACCTCTTCGCCACCGAGCCAGGACGCGGCGCTCCGTCGTCGATCAACTTCATTTCCTGCCATGACGGCTTCACCACCGCGGACCTGACCACTTACGCCCGCAAACACAACGAGGACAACGGCGAAGACAACAACGACGGGTCGAATGTGAACTATTCAGTCAACTTCGGGCACGAAGGACCGTCCGACGACCCCGCCATCAACCAGCACCGCGAACGGGCCACGCTCAATCTTCTCGGCACGTTGCTGCTGTCGCTGGGCACGCCGATGCTCCAAGCCGGTGACGAGTTCGGTAACAGCCAGCAAGGCAACAACAACGCCTACTGCCAGGACAACGACATCACGTGGCTGCAATGGGATTGGATGGACTCGACCGGCAAGAACAGTCAGCTGCGGATTTTTGAATCTGTGTCGCGGCTGATTTCCGCACGCAAATCCCTCTCGCTGTTCCATACCGAAGATTTCTACACGCGTCTGACACAAATCGGGCTGTTCAAACAGTCCAGCCGCGTGCAATGGTTCCTGCCCGACGGCACCACACCCGTGGACAGTGACTGGTCAAACCCAACGGTACGCCGGTTCACTATGCGTTTGATCGCCCACAATTCTGCAGATTTGCTCATCATCATCAACGGTGATGCCGGCGATTGTGGCTTCCGCCTGCCAGCCGACAGCTCATGGCAGACTGTGTGGAGTTCGGCCCAAGCCGAAGGCATCGAGCCCGCCCCAGGCACCAAAGTCAGTGTGGCCCAGCACTCGCCTGACATGAATTGGATGGCGATGCGCCTGACGCGGCACCCGCTGAGCGGCGTCATTGCGCAAGCCGACGCAGCCGAACAGCTCCGCGCCCCGCATCAAGGCGTTCCTGCCGGCACAAACGCACAGACAGGCGCAATGGCTGGAACCAGTGCCGATGCAACCGGGAATACGGCACCGGGCACAAGCTCGCGCAATACCGCCAAGTCGCGACGCAGCATCATGACAATCATGACGCCGCTAAGCCAGAGCAGGAGTCGTGGATGGTGCCAGAGTACAGCATCACGCTCATGCGGCAGATCAAGCCGAAAAATCAGGCAGACTGATCGAACCGGCTGGGGGAACGGCGGCGCAGCATAGATGGCTTCTGCGCCGCCGGAGCACCCCCTTCGGGAGCAACACCCCTTCGAAGTAATCCCTTGTGTCAAGGAATTCTCAATTTCTCTGGATATTGGCAAAATCGCCGAGATATTCAGGAAAATGTCTCAATATCTCCCTCAAATCGCTGACAGACACGAGATATTGAGATATTGCCGTCGGTGAGGGTCATGTTGACTTACAGCACATCGTTGATATTCTGCGATTTTCTCGGGTCACGCATCGGGGCAGGTGGATCGCGGAATCCAAATGTCTCGCGCAATCGCGCCGACATCAAGAGATATTTGGATGTATTTCGCAATTTCTCGCGCAATCAGGCCATCTGCTCGAGATATTGAGATTCATGTGGTCATGCACCCGTCAAGCGTTGCCGGAAGCGATTACCGCAAGTCACACCGGGGAGGCGAGGCACCACTAGGCTGCGCAATTCCCCCACCATCCACGCCAGCACAGCGGTGATACGACAAATGCCGGCACCCTTTCGGGATACCGGCATCTGCAACGCGCAATAGCGCGCACAAGCAAACTTAACGCTTGGAGAACTGCGGAGCGCGACGAGCCTTGTGCAGACCAGCCTTCTTGCGCTCGACGACACGGGAGTCGCGAGTCAGGAAGCCAGCCCTCTTCAGCGCGATACGGTTCGCATCGCGGTCAACAGCGTTGAGCGCGCGGGCAACACCGAGGCGGATTGCGCCAGCCTGACCAGTGGTGCCGCCACCGTCCACGAGGACGATAGCGTCGAACTTGCCCTCAAGCTTGAGCAGCACGATCGGGGAATTCACCTCACGCTGCAGCAGCTTCGACGGGAAATACTCCTCGAGAGGACGGCCGTTGATGGTCCACTTGCCAGTGCCCGGAACCAAACGGACACGGGCGACGGCCTCCTTGCGACGGCCAGTGCCGTAGCAGGGAGCGATCTGGGACGTACCGGTGCCAGCACCAGCGTTGGTTTCGGTGGTGTACGAGGTGAGCTCCTCTTCGGTCTCGAGAACCGCGGAGTCGTTGGTGTTTTCAGCCATGTTTCTTTATCTCCCTTCGGTTCACTTGGCCTGCTGAGAAACCTGCGTGATCTCGAAGACCTGCGGCTTCTGCGGGGTGTGCGGATGCTCTTCGCCAGCGAAGACGTGCAGACGGTTAAGCTGCACCTTCGCAAGACGGTTCTTCGGCAGCATGCCACGGACAGCAGCGGTGATGATGCGCTCCGGCTTGCGCTCGAGCAGGTCGGCGTACTTGTCGCGACGCAGGCCGCCAGGACGACCGGAGTGCGAATACAGTTCCTTGCCCAGCTTGTTGCCGGTCAGCGCGATCTTCGAGGCGTTGATCACGATGACGTGGTTACCGGAATCGGCGTGCGGCGCGTACGTCGGCTTGTTCTTGCCGCGCAGCAAGGTAGCAACCTGCGTCGCGAGACGGCCAAGCACCACGTCGGTGGCGTCGACGACGTACCACTCATGAGTCAGATCATCTGGCTTCGGTGTGAAAGTCTTCACAGTTATACCTTTTCTCATATTGTGTTCCAAACCAAACCGTCCGCAAGCGCGGAACAGCCCGGTTTTCTTATCGTGGGCTCCCTGAAAGTCCTCGATGGCGAGTGGGAAAGCGCTTTGAAGGACCCCTTGGGAACACAACAGTCGATAAGTATATCGGCACCCCTATCCAAACGCAACACGACACGGCATCGATCCGGAAACGATGATGGCCTGCCGGCACCAAGCCGACAGGCCATCATCAGAGATATACCGTTGAGCGGATTCAGGCGTTCATGATCTTGGTCAACGACTGAAGACGCTCGTTATCGAACAGCTGCTCCAGCGGAACAACATTACCGTCATAATCAGCCAGCGGAATACGCCAATTCGGGTACTCGTTATTCGTGCCCGGCTGATTCTGCGCGCGCTTCTCGCCGACCGCGTCGGTAATCGACGCCGCGATCAGCTTGCTCGGCGCATCCTTGAGTCCGCGATACAGCGCCTCGACGATCTGCTGCTCATTGGACTTCTCATCCTTGAGCAAATCGGCGTCCAGATAGCCGTTGTCCACGAGCATCCTCAGCATCGCGTTATGCTCCTTGGTCGCCGAAGCCTGGAACTCCTCAACCGGGCTGTCCAGCAGGCCGAGACGTTCACGGATCTTCACCTGCTCATACTCAAGATAGCCGTATGACGGCGGCATATCATGCGTATTGACCGAAGCCAACGCGTACTCGCGCCACGTCTTCGGAGCCTTGAACTCGCCTTCCATCTGCTCGAACCATTCAACAGCGCACCCGAGCACGCCATGACGGCCAAGGGACTTGGTGACGAAGTCCGGCACCACGCCGAGATCCTCGCCGACGACCACGCCTTCGGCGCGAGCCGCTTCAATCGCGAGAATACCGAGCATGATTTCCGAATCGTAGTAGACATAAGCGCCATGCTTGGCGCCCTTGCCTTCCGGAATCCACCACAGGCGGAACAGGCCGAGAATATGATCGATACGGACGGCACCGGCACGGGCGAACATGCCGTGCACCATCTCGCGATACACCTGGTAGCCGGTATTCTCCAGCTGAATCGGGTTCAGCGGCGGCTGGCTCCAGTCCTGGCCCTGCTGGTTGAAGTAATCCGGCGGGGCACCAACCGTGGCGCCCTTGGCGAAACGCTCCGGATTCCACCACACGTCAGAACCCGCCGGGTGAACGCCGACAGCCATATCAGCCATCAGACCGATCTTCATGCCAGCGTCCTTGGCGGCCTGCTGTGCGGCTTCCAGCTGCTCGCCGGCAATCCATTCAAGCCAACGATAGAACTCAAGCGTATCCGGGAACTGGTTGCGCAACGCGGCGACTTCCGGCGACTGCTTGGTGTACTTGCGCTCCCAGTTATCCGGAGTGTCCTCAGGCTTGCCCCACTTGTCGTAGCACAGGCACCACGTGGCATACGATTCAAGCTCAGCACCCTGCTGCTTCTTGAACACGTCAAACTGCGCCTGACGGCCTGCCGGGCGTCCCGCCTTGAACACGAGCCACAGAGCGCGCATCTTCATCCGCCACATCGTATCACGGTCAATCAGCTGAGCGTCGCCGTTAAGCGGCTCAACCTGGGCGTGCAGCTCCTCGACCTGCTTGCGTGCGGCATCATCAAGCAGCTGATACTCTGCGATGGCTTCCGGACGGATATACGTGAAGTTCACGAAACGACGGCTGATCGGCAGATACGGCGACGGCGTGAGCGGAGCGACCGGCTCACTGCCGTGCACCGGGTTGATCAGCATGAAATCAGCGCCGGTCTTGCGCTTGGCTTCGACCAGCAGCGTCTTCAAATCCTCGAAATCGCCGACACCCCAAGAGCCCTGCGAACGAATCGAATACAGCTGAGCCATCCAGCCCCACAGCTGGCCGTGCTTCATCGGGTCGATCAGATCGATCTTCTCGGGAGCGCTAATCAGTGTAGCGTCCTGCTTGCGATCGCCCACCTGGACGTGCAAGGTGTGGTAGCCAATCGGCAGATCCTTCGGCAACGTCAGCGACGCGGTCGCAACAAACTTGCCGTCAAGCGAATACGCCTGCGACCCATCGCCGGCGCCGGCGACAATCTCTCCCTTATACGGCTCGCCGTTCTCCAAGGTGATGGTTGCGCTCGGAATCTCCAAAATACCGGTATTCACCAGCACGGAATCTTCCTTGCCGACCGTATGCAACACGGTCGGAGCAACCAGACGGGCATGCCGTTCGTCAAGAATCGTATGAATCGAGCGTTCGATGGCTTCATCATTTGAAGCGTCCACGCCAAGGGCCGCGAGCACCGCCACGAGGACGTCATCCTCGATCTCGTGGTAGTCGTTGCTCTGGCCGACATAACTGGTGCCGATGCCGACGAGCTTGGCGAGACGGATCAGAGGACGAGCAAGGCGCTCATCGTTTTCGGTCTTCTCTGTCATACGTCCAAGTGTAAGCCCTGAAATCGACCACTGAACGCCATTTTCTCGTATTTTCCGCCTATCGGTCAGCTGTTTTCCTGCGATGCGGCCGGCGAGCGCCGCGCCGCGGCAGCCACGGCCGGCGCCGGATCAGCGCTCAACCGTTGCAACGTCTCGGCGGAAACATGCGGATTCAAGGCCACAGCGCGACGGACCATCTGCGCCAGAACCATAGGCGCATTCGGTTCGCACGACACGCCAAGCGTGGACAGGAAATCAAGCGTGTCGGAATCCAGTTCAGGATTCTGCGCACCCTCCAAGCGCATCTTCCATGAGGTACGAGGGTTACGCAATGCCGCGTCACGCACGCGTGGATCAGGATCCTTGGTAAGCCTGCCGACCAGCCAGTTCTTGTCATCCTGATTTGCGGCGACCGCCTGACGCACTTGCGGCTCGGGATCTTCCGACAGCTTGACCAGGATATTCGGGAAGGGCATGTCGGAGGCGAGAAACACGCGATCGTCAAGCGGCGTATGTTGATTACCGGCAACGGCTTCAAGCAGTGCGGTGGCACGGGAAAACGCCGCCTGTTGCGCACGATCGGGTAACGACCGACGCGCGAACTCGTGAAGTTCGGCGATATCGTCAGTGTGCCGCAGACGCTCATAGGTGACGGTCAGCGGCTCGAAAGTTGCCGTGCTTGACGCGTTGGATTCCCCGGAATCGGCGGAATCGCCGGACTGGCCGGATTCCTCCGGCGCTTCCTGTGAAGCGACCTGCGATGGCGTATCCTGCGGCTGTGCCTGCTGCCCGTCAGCCATGGTCGGTTCCTCGTTGTGCTGCGCTGTTGCCGTGTCACTCATACGTTCACTGTATCGCCCGGTGTTCCACGCCGATCTTCTCGGCATGCACCGAACCCCTGAATGCTTCGACGACACGCGAGACGAACGCGTCCTCCTGCTCTTGCGCAATCAGAGCGTCCAACGTGACGACATCAGTGTACCGTTCGTTCGATTGGGAGCCGCCGGATTGGACGATCAGATGGCTGAGCTTGTCCAGTTGCGGGTATTGCACGGTCAAGCGGAATCTGACACACGGCACGATACGCGCCTGCTCAGCCGCTTTGATCGCCAGTGAGGCCGCTGAGGAATAGGCGCGGGTCAGACCGCCCGAGCCAAGCAGAATACCTCCGAAATACCGGGTGACCGTCACCACGCAATCGGTCAGACCGTTCGCACGCAACACATCAAGAATCGGTTTGCCCGCAGTGCCGGACGGCTCACCGTCATCGCTCATCCGCTCGGTCATTTGCCCCTGTCCCCCGCAAATCGCGGCGTACGCGACATGCCGTGCTTTCGGGTGACGTTCACGGATGGTATCCACAAACGCCAACGCCTCCGCCAACGTATCCGCGTGACAGGCGTCGCCGATGAACTCGGATTTCCTGTCAACCAGCGAATCCTGTGCGGGGTGGTCCGCGGTATTGAGCAGTGTGGATGATTCAGCCATAGCATCTCCACCATAGCGCACCGTCAAGCTGGCGCGACACGCCGTCGGAGCGCGAAATGCGGACATTCTGTCATTGATTAACGATGGTAACGCAAAACCGGAATAATCGCGCGGAAAAATCGCGTTTCGGCGCCATGGATTGCAAACGTTTGACGTCCTCGGCCGACGGGCACATCAGGAGAAAACCCGGCAAAATGGCGGTATTATGGGAATCACGGAGGCGGCGGACAAAGGCGTACCTCCGACTCCGCCAAACGTTGCGGAGACGCCGGAGTCAAGCTCATCGCGGTACGATGTCGTGCCGCTTGTGTGACACGCTGTCCCATACTGAATGCAATCCGGTTCCCGACAAATTCCGGCGTATAGGAAAAAACGTGGTCTGCGGCATGGGGGGCCACCGCCCGGCGAGATGATCCCAGACGCGCGGCGTAACTGGACGGGTTCGAGGAACACATGAGAAGGGCCGCCGAATGGGCCTGCTGCATGAAGAGCGGATCCCCCCGACCCGCACGCGCTCATACCGGACACCGGAGGGGAACACGGAACGGATGCGACAGCCAGGCAGGATGAACCCGAGACCGGGAACGACTACGACAACGGCATCCAGTAATACGACAGGGACGGCCCCGCCGTCGAGACAGGATTCCGCATCCGCCAAGGGCATGTCGGATGGCCGACAACGAAGTCCACAGCCCACGTTTTCCCTATACGCCGGTTATTCAGGCATGAAAAAAGGGCTTCCAGGATTGTCCGGAAGCCCATGGGCGGAGTCAGAGGGATTCGAACCCTCGAGCCGCGAAACGCGACTAACACCTTAGCAGGGTGCCCCTATCGGCCACTCAGGCATGACTCCATGCGTACCGTTGCAGGCAACATCACCATACCATAGCACCTTTCGCAGACGAACGCACATCGCGCCACGCCCAACCCCGGCGCTACCGCTTGGCAGCCTGCCACGGCATAGGATGGATGCATGAGCACCGCACCACGACTTCAAGCCGCCAAACGAGACTGGGGGCATGACGAAACCGGTTGCACGGTGCTGCATATCGACATGGACGCCTTCTACGCATCGTTGGAAGTCGCACGCAATCCGCAACTCAAAGGCAAACCGGTTATTATCGGCACCGGCATACGATCCGTAGTGTCCGCGGCAAGCTACGAGGCTCGCACTTACGGCGTCAACTCCGCCATGGCGACCGCACGCGCCCGGCAGCTGTGCCCCAACGGCGTATTCTTGCCCGTTGACATGCGCTACTACCGGATGATGTCCCGGCGCATTTTCGAAGACGTATTCAGCCGCATCACCGACCGGTTCGAACAAGTGTCCGTGGACGAAGGCTACATGGACGTATCCGCCGCACTCCGACAGTGGGGCGCACCGAGCCGTATCGGCGCATGGATCAGGCAGCAAGTCGCCCAACGCTACCACATCACCTGCTCCGTTGGCATCGCTTCGAACAAGCTGGTTGCGAAAATGGCGTCCACGAACGCCAAACCCGACGGCATGCTGCTCATCCCGGTCGAACGTCAAGCACAATTCGTACAGATGATGCCGCTACGCGGCATTCCCGGCATCGGACCCTCATTGGAACGCAAACTCAACACGTGGGGGATCAACACGGTCGCCGATCTTGCGACCGCCAGCGAAACCACACTCGCCCAAGCTTGCGGCTCCGCCATCACCGCACACATCCTGCATATGGCGGCATGGGGGTTGGATGATTGCGAAGTCACGCCGCACACCCCCGAAAAATCCATCGGCTCGGAAAGCACATTCGATGAGGACACCTACGATGCCCACCAAGTGCGCAGCCTACTGCGACGCTGCTGCGATGAGGTCGCCCGATCACTGCGCAAACGCGAACTGATGGCCCGCACCCTGACCGTGAAACTGCGCTACGCGGATCTGTCGTATACGACACGCACCAAAACCATGGACCAACCGGTTGATACGGCCAGCGCCCTGTACCCTCAAGCGGTGGAACTGCTCAACACGACGCTCGGCCTCGCCCCGGACACGCCGGAAACCGTGGCATTACCGAAAGAAATACGACTCGCCGGCATCAGTGCCAGCGGCCTGGTCGCCGCACACCAGGCGGTGATCCAGCCGACATTGGAGGATATGCTTCAGGAGCATGACTCCACCAGCGGCGAATCCAAATCCACCCGTCTGCGAGATGCCGAACAGGCGATGGATGCCGTACGCCAACGATACGGGGTAAACGCCGTCAGCCTCGGTGTCAACGGCGAATCCGGTACGCGGCATCGCGACGTATCCAACTCGCGTACCGCTCCGGACACCATGTAGCGGCAGACACCGTTACACCCGCGACCGTATCGGCCCGCCTGCATGCCCCCTACCGGCGTCCTGCGCGGCGCAACGCCGAGCACGCCAGTTCAATGGTCTCATCGTCCGCGGTGGACGAGAATCGCAAGGAATCCGCGGCACCATAGAATTCACCCGGACTGGGCACAATACCCAGTTCGGCGAGCGCGGCCATATCCTGCCAGCAGTCACCGTTCATCGCTTTGACCCACACGTAGAGTCCCCCCTGCGGCATATGTGCGTCATACCCGTAGTCACGCAGCGCGGTGACGAGGCTGTCAAGCCGGTAATGGTAGCGTTTCCATTGGGTGTGTACGGATTCGACGTCACGCAATCCGGCCGCCATGGCCGCTTGGACCGGACCAGGGATGATCAGGCCGAGTTGCTTACGGTACGTGGACATGCGGGCGATGACCGCGGCGTCACCGGCGATGAAAGCAGTACGGTAGCCGGCCATATTCGACTGTTTGCTCAGTGAATACAGCATGAGGATGCCGTCGGCGGACCCTGCGCACACGGCAGGCGATAACGCGGATGGGGTGGACGATAAGGAGAATGAGTTCGCACCCCGGGCTTCATTGGAATCCTCATGGGCGGCGGCGGTACGCCAATCCATCATCGCGTAGCATTCATCAGACAGGACCATCGCGCCGATTTCGCGGGCGGCGGCGACAATACCGGCAAGCTGGTCGGCGGATAATACGGCTCCGGTCGGGTTTGACGGGGAGTTGACCCAGACGGCTTTAACCCCTGGAATATCCCGCCATGAGTCGGTATCGGCGACATCATCGACTTTGTGTACGGTTGCGCCGGCGATCTGCGTGCCGATTTCGTACGTCGGGTAAGACACTTTGGGTTGGATGATGACATCCCCCGGCCCGAACCCGAGCAGGGACGCCATGAGGGCGACCGCCTCCTTGGAACCGACGGTAGGGACCACGCCAGCACCGATAGCGTCCATATCAACGCCGCGGCATACGCGCATCCAATGGGCGATGGCGCCACGCAGGTCGTCAGTGCCGACGGTTTTAGGGTATCCGAACGCGTTACGCTCGTTGGCAGCGGCAGCCAGCGCGCGTTGCACTGATTGCGGAACCGGGTCGACCGGCGAGCCGACAGACAGGTCGATCTGCCCGTTCGACGTGGCGGCGGCCACACGCCGGTAAGTGGCGAGTTTCGACCAGTCGTACGTGTTATCGAATGCCGCGAATCCCATGTCTTACACTCCTGTACGCTACTGTGCTGGTTGATGCTTCCCGCTGGCGCGGGGCCTCCGCGTCTTTGACGGGGGCGGATATGCGAGGACGGCCGTCACACGACACGTGCGGCAGCCGTCCAACACGCCTGAACGTGAAGCTCAGGACTCCTGATTCTGCGGGGGCAGGGCAGCCACCTGGTCAGGATCCTTGCCGATCGGGCCGGCAGCGGAAGCGCCGCCCAAATCGCCGACCTCGTCGAAGAAGCTTACCGCGGCATCCTTATACCAAGCCCACTCGTCAGGAAGATCATCCTCGTAGAAGATGGCTTCAGTCGGGCATACCGGTTCGCAAGCGCCGCAATCCACACATTCATTCGGGTTGATGTACAGCGAACGTGAACCTTCGTAGATGCAATCCACCGGGCATTCGTCGACGCAGGCTTTGTCTTTGACGTCAACGCACGGCTGGGCAATAACATAGGCCATGGCTACCTCCTCATTCGCGTTCCACACTACCCACGGTCGGGGACGTGGCAGGTTCGGCCGGCTTTCCTGCTTGCGACGCGTGATCGGTCAAACCGCCGGTGCCGAGCAGCGAATGCCGGTACGAGTATCCGAAGTATATCAGGAAACCGACAATCAGCCAGACCAGGAATCGCAACCAAGTGAGCACGCTGAGGTTGAGCATCAGCCAGAAGTTCGCGAGCGCGATGAGTATCGGCACCCACGGGTTGCCCGGCATGCGGAACGCGCGCGGCAGATCGGGACGCTTACGCCGCATGATCGGGATGCCGAGCGCCACCAGCGTGAACGCGGACAATGTACCGATATTGACCATATCCGCGAGAATATCAACGTTCAGGAGGCAAGCCACCAACGCGACCACCACGCCTACCATAATCTGCAGGCGTGCCGGCGTACCATGCTTGCCGACCTTCGACAGGCTGCGAGGCAGCAGGCCGTCACGGCTCATGGCGAAAATCACGCGCGTCAACCCGAGCAGCAGCACCATCACCACGGTGGTCAAGCCGATGACGATACCAAGGGAGATGATTTTCGCCGCCCATGTGGCGCCGGCCAGCTCGAAACCGGTCGCCAAGGACGGGCTGTCCACTTTCGCAAGCTGCTTGTACGACACCATGCCGGTCGTGACGATGGCGACCAGCATGTACAGGACCGTAACCATCGTCATCCCCAAACCGATACCGAGCGGAACATTGCGACCCGGATCTTTCGTCTCCTCAGAGGCTGTCGCCACTACGTCAAAGCCGAGGAACGCGAAAAACACGAGCGCCGCACCGGACAGGATGCCCGGCACACCGTAGACGGTCGGTTGCATGCCAGTCATCCACTGCCACAACGGTTGCATCATCGCCCCGCTCGCCGAAGCCCCACGCACGCTTGACGCCGGCTGTTCCGGCGGGATGAACGGCGTGAAATTACTCGCCTTGATGTAGAAGAACCCTACGATAACAACAAAAAGGACGATACCGATTTTCAGGACCGTCAACGCGCTATCGACACGCGTGGATAGTCTGGTGCCGAATACTAGCAGCACCGTGAACAGCCCCACAATCATCAGCGGCGCCACATCAACCGACAGGCTGCCGACATGCACTTGCGTGGTGGTGTTCCAGCCGATCAGATGCAGAAAATCGTTGAGATACACGCCCCAATATTTTGCGATGACCGAGCCGGCCATGAGCATTTCGAGGATCAGATCCCAGCCGATCACCCAAGCGACCAGCTCCCCCATCGTCGTGTATGTGAACGTGTACGCCGACCCTGCGACCGGGATCATCGACGCGAATTCCGCGTAGCACATGACCGCGGCACCGCACACGATACCCGCGATCAGGAAGCTCACAATCGCCGCCGGACCGGCATGGTAGGCGATCGCCTGGGCGCCCACGGAGAAAATACCCGCGCCGACAGCCACGGCGACGCCCATCATCGCCAAGTCCCACACGCCTAGCGTGCGAACCAGTTTGCGTTCGCTGTCCCCGGTTTCGGCGAGCGTCTGCTCGACTGATTTGGTTCGGAAAAGATGCATACGGTAGTCAAATCCTCTCATGAATGTTCATGCGCCATGTCCGGATACGTGTCCGAACCGGCGTGTGCCTGGTGTCCGATACGGATGGATGTGCGTACGCCAACCGTGATACGGCTGATGTGCCGCGATCGCTGATGGTGTTACAGTTCAAGTCCGACAATCACCGGTTCAGGAATCAAACGGATACCGTACGCGTGTTCGACACCGTCACGGACCGTGCGGGCGAGCACGGCGATATCCTCAGCTCGGGCGGAGCCGCGATTGGTCAGGGCGAGCGTGTGCAGTGTGGACAGACTCGCCGGAGCGTTATCGGCAATCGCGTAGCCCTTGTGGAAGCCGGCGTGGTCGATCAGCCATGCCGCAGAAGTTTTGGTTCCCGGCTCACCGGACGGCAGTGTCGCCGGGAATCGTGGCGCATCATCAGGCAGTGCGACCGCTTGCGCCGCATCAAGAATCGGGTTGGTGAAGAAGCTGCCGCAGCTATGCCGGTTGAAATCCGGGCTGTCCGTGCCGGTCGTCTCACGCTGGGCGTGCAACGCCGCGGCGATGGTATCGTCACGTTTGGCGCCGGCCATGGCGGGGATACGGTAACGATGCGCATCCTCCAGCATGCCTTTGGCGGCACGCACGGCGAGTACCGCGTCACGGATCGCGGTGACGGCCATACGGTCGCCGACCTCAACGCCAAGCGCTTTGGCGAGCTGACCGTAGCCGACCGTACCTTCGTCGCTGTTGCGTAGACGGAACGTGACCGACAGGACCACGAACCGCGGTGTCGGGAAGAAACGGCTGGAGGGGCGTGCCGGAGCGTCATACATACTGGTTTTCAACGCGGAAGTGCGGTAGCCGAAATCCAGGTGTTCCGCGTCCAACGTGACGATGCGCGCATGCTGGCGGTCCCACGCGTCGACCTGTGTGACGCTGGAAGCGACCTCCTGACCGTATGCGCCGATATTCTGCACGACAGACGCTCCGACCGTGCCGGGAATACCGGACAAGCCTTCGACGCCTTCCAATCCGTGGGATACGGTGACGGCGACGAAATCATCCCAATTGCAACCGGCATCCGCGCTCACGGATACTGTACCGTCGGCTTGGGAGTCACCGAAACGGATTTCCTGGCGGGCGTCGCGCACGACAACACCGTCAAACGGGTCATCGCTGACCAGAAGATTCGAGCCGCCACCGATCACGCTCAACGGCACGCCGGCATCATCGGCTTCGCGTACCGCGGCGATCACCTCGTCACGCGTATGGGGGGTAAGGAATGTGCGGATCGGCCCGCCGACACCGATGGTGGTCAGGTCGGCGAACGTGGTACTGCTGTGCGCTGTAGTCATACCGCCATACTAGCCGCAGGCTTGCCGAGGCATAGTCCAACCACATGCTTGCCGGATAACAAAAAAGCCTGACCGAAGTCAGGCTTTCCGATGAACGTGGAAACGTTCGAACAGATTCAGCGGGTTTCGCGGTGAACCGTCTGCTTGCCGCAACGCGGGCAGAACTTCTTCAGCTCCAGGCGGTCAGGAGTGTTACGACGATTCTTGGTCGTGATGTAGTTACGCTCCTTGCACTCCGTGCATGCCAGCGTGATACCCGGACGGATGTCGGCGCTCTTGCTTGCCATGTTGGTTCACCTCTGTGATCGATTACGTACCGGCGGTGTCGCCGGCCTTTGTAGCGAGGAAGAGACTCGAACTCTTGACCTTACGATTATGAGTCGTACGCTCTAGCCAGCTGAGCTACCCCGCCATGAGAGCCTCGAGTGAGAATTGGACTCACGACCTCTTCCTTACCAAGGAAGTGCTCTACCACTGAGCTATCGAGGCGTGGCTGGTAATGGATTCGAACCATTGAAGCACGAAGCGCCTGATTTACAGTCAGGTCCCTTTGACCGCTTGGGAAACCAGCCCTTGCCGCAAGCGACCTAGCCGCAACCGGCAACTTGGCTATCATGGCATTTTTGCGCGACAAATGCAAATCAGGCGTGTCGCACTGCCGATAATTTCGCCGCAAACCCGCGAAATTCCAAGCGACACGCCGTGACCGCGCGCGTGTCGGAAACGCGGTCACGGCATACGCCGGTCAGCTCAGATGCCGAGCGCCTTGAGTTCGGCGCACACGCTGATCACCCGGTCGTTGGCTTCCTGCTCCCCGATGGAAATGCGGATGCCCTCGCCGCTGAACACGCGCACCGACAGTGCAGCCTTCACAAAATGTTCCGCAGCCTCATCGGTCCGCTCACCGATCGGCAGCCAGAAGAAGTTCGCGTACGGTTCAGGGAACTGCCAGCCCTGTTCGCGCAGCGCGGCGACCACGCGCGTACGCTCGTCGATCAACGCCTTGACACGCTTGTCAAGCTCGTCATACGCATCCATCGAGGCGAGCGCCGCGGTTTGCGCGATTTCAGTGACACCGAACGGGATGGCGACCTTGCGCATGCCGTCGATCACATCCGCCGGGGCGATACCGTAACCGATGCGCAAGCCCGCCAAGCCATACGCCTTGGAGAAGGTTTGGGCGACCACGATATTCGGGTATTCACGGAACAAATCCATGGCGACATTCGTGTCAGCATCCGTGTTGAACTGGATGTACGCCTCATCGAACAGCACCAGCACGTCCTTGGGCACGGCGGCCATGAGCTTACGCGCGTCCGCATCAGACAGTGACGTAGATGTCGGGTTGTTCGGGTTGTTGACGATGACCAGACGCGTGTGCTCGTTGATGGCGGCGATCATCGCGTCGATGTCGTGGCTGCCGTCAGGACGGTTCGGCACTTTCACGCTGGTTGCGCCCGCGTTCGCCACGATGATCGGGTACGCTTCGAAGCTGCGCCACGGGTAGATGACCTCATCGCCGGGGCCTGCAACCAGATTGACCAGCTGGGTGATGACCTCGGTGGATCCGCAGCCCAGGACGACATTCTCCGGTTTGACGCCGAACTGGTCGGCCAAACGCTCCACAACCGCCGTTCCACGCATATCCGGATACCGGTTCATACGGCCCACGGCCTTGTCGACAATCGCCTGTTTGACACTCGGCAGCGGCTCGAACGGGTTCTCGTTGCTGGAGATCTTGTACGCGGTCAGGCCCGGCGTCTTCGGGGCGGGCTTGCCTTGCTTGTAGCTGGGAATGGTATCGATGATTGCACGATGTAGGTATGCCATGACTCAATCCTATACGCGGTAGCGCCATCAACCGTGTTACGAACCGGTTGAACGGTCACCATGCGGACAAGCGGCCGAATCATCGCCTGCGCAACAGCGACCACGGCAGGATATGGCGATGCCCGGCTGTGGCGGCATGAACCGCTGCGACATCCTGCGGCGTGAGCGCCGGCACGTCAACCGCCCCGAAGACCGCTGTCGACGCCTGATCGGCGACATGCCCGGCGATATCGCATACCAGTGTGCGATTGACAATCGCGGCGATATCCCGGTCTGTGGCGGTATCCGGCCAGCGGGCGCCATCATCCCACGCGGTGTCCTGCAACTCAAGCCATGCGCCGAGCCAGGCGGCGCGCCTCATATCCGCGTCGTCTGAACCGTTACCGTCTTCAACCGCACGGTCAAACGTACGCCATCGGCGGCGGCGACGCTCTGCGCGGACACCCATCGGCAGGCATGCGACCACGCCGATGGCGGCGACCGTCATCATGGCGTCCAGCCACTGGTGCGCCCACGACACGCCGGAACGTTCCATCCAAACGGGCGAACCGGCAGGCGTGTCCGACGCACCGGATGCGCTCCGTCGGTGTGCGGTAGACGACGAAGACGATGACGGGGACGCCGAAGACGCTGACGAAGCGGACGGGTTTGCCTGTGGCGTTGCGGCGGCGAGGCCCTGCGGGGCATCCGCGGATTGTCGGCTTGCCGCCGGCGTCACATCGAACGGCACCCAGCCGACCCCCGACAAGTATGCTTCATCCCACGCGTGCAGCTGCTTCGCGCTGACACTGTACGACCCGTTTTCGTCAACCACGCCGCTGGTACTGTAGCCCAGCACCATGCGGGTGGGAACGCCGAGCGCTCGGGCAAGCACGGCGAACGCGCTCGCGTAATGCGCACAGTAGCCGCTTTTGCGCGTGAGGAAAGCGCCGACCATCGCAAGATCGCTGTCATCACCGTCGGCGGAACCTGGAACATCCAGCGAATAGGTGAACCCGTTCGATGAGAAATACCGGACCAAGTATTGCAGCGCCTGCTCCTGCTGGGTAAACGACGACCCCGTGGACGGCACGCCTGCCGCTTTCGCTTGGGTGACAACGGCGTTGACGCTGCCCGGCAGTTTCGACGGCAGGGCACGGTATCGGGCGAGAACCGCCCGGTCGAGCGCATCAACCCGCGTGAACGGGTCGGTTCCATCGACAAGACTGCTGTCCAACACGACGGAGGTCACAGCGGATACCGCGATCCCCGCTGTGGCGAGCGCCTGTTGGACCGCTTGCGCGTCCGAAGCGTCGACCGCGCCCACGGTCGCCGGCATGACCAGGATTTGGGTGGACCAATCCGAGGAGGAGGCGAGCGCCATAGTGTCCTTGTCGGGGTTGTATCCGATGGCGTTGGCGAAAGACGTGCTTATCGTGTACGTGAAGGCTGTGCCCGGCGTGGCGGTGCTGTCGGTGTAGCCCCCGTATGCGGACCATGCGTAGGCGAGCGCGCCGGGGAATGAGCCCGAGTGGGCGGCGGTGAGGATGCCGTCGGTTGAGATGATGGGGATGAGCAGCCAGTTTCCGCTGCGTTGTGCAGCGCCCGAGGAGACCAGTTCGGCACGTGCCGCGTTTGCGGCTGCCGCGTCCGGCACGGTGAGGTGGCTGGCATCACGCAAATCGGATACCGAGCGGTTGATGGTTTCTATGGATTGGAATCCGAGCGGCGAGGTGATGGGGTCAAGGTAGATGCCGGAGGTGGTGTATGTGTCGCCTTGTTTGGTGGTTTCGGTATGCGAGTAAATGCTGCATGATGCGTCGATATGCCAGTCGCCGCTCATGCCGGAGTATTCCAACGGCAGGCCGGCGGCGGGCAGGAGGCGCGTGGAGAGCCGGTCGACGGTAATGGCGGTGTTGGCGACGTGTTTGCCTAGCCAGTTGTCGCTGGACAGGTGGGCGTCCAGTGTGCCGCCATCGTAGGCCAGGTAGGTGGCGAGCGGTTCTGCGGCTTCGCAATCGCCGCCTGACAGGTCCATGAGCTGTCCGGCGGCTTGGGACACCTTCTTGGATGCCGGTGTCGCCGATTTCGTATCACGGCCGTACAGGTTCGCACTGTTGGAAAGCGACGCGCCGAAGCTCCACGTGCCGGCGCTGAAGTCGTCGAGGGTCGCCATACGCAGGTAGCGCGCCCGGTTGGACTGGTAGGTCAATGCTGTCGCCGATGAGCCTGAGGTCAGGGAACGTTTGAGGTCGATCATCGGGTTGATGGTTGCGGAGCTGAATGTGCCGCCCGTTTCGAACCTCAGGTGCACGGATTGGGCGAGACGCAAGCCGGGCGCGGTGCATCCGGCAACCAGTGCCACGGTGAGGGCGGAAGCGAGAGCGGGCGTGGCGACGCTTGCTGCACGCGGATGAACGGCCCAGCAGGCGAGCGCCAGGATGCCGGCCATGGCGAGCACGCCAGCCCACGGGACGTCGTGCAGAATGGTCGCATAGGCGGCCGCGCCCACGATGATGGGTATCAGTCCGATCCATGGGAGCGCGGGTATGCACAGGATCATGCGTATGACCAGCAGGAATACGGCGATAGCGGCGATCATGGCAGCGTCACAGACCGGGGTCAGGGACAGCGGTGGCAGCTGGACGAGCATCTGCCGCACGCCTGAAACCACGGTGTCGCCGAACTGCCGCCACGCTTGGACGACCGGAATGCGAACGGTTTCATACCGTCCGCCGGTTGCGGTCTGGTCGATGACGGGATACCACGGCAGGAATCCCATGGTGTCACGCAACCGCAATCCTGTGATGATGATGCCGCCAATCACGGTGACGACTGCGAAAGCGATGCCGCGTACCGTTGCGGCCAAACGTCGGCGCGTGCAACGGTTCGGGGTCGGGATGCACGAGACAACGGCGAGTACGGCAACTGTAACACGTGCGACTCGCGGCCACCACATGCGCTCGCTGTGGACGAGCAGCGTCAGCCATTGGACGGCCAGCTCAAGGGCGATCATGACGGTCGCGGCACGTACAACGAGACCGGTGACGGCGGTGAGTGGTGACGGCGGTATGGAAGCACGCGTGCTGTCGTGGTGGTGACGACGCCGGTTGCCGTGTCGTTGATTCCCGATGGTGATGTGGCGTACGTGGGGTTCTGGCTCATGTTCCGCACTGTCATCGAGGTCGTGCCGTTGCAGCCGGTAATCCTGGTTCGCGGATACGCAGACCACGCGCACATCCGTCTGTCCGGCGGTGTGCAGTCGCGCAATCAGCTTGTTTGCCGTGGGTTGTGCCGTGATTACCACTACACTGACGGGCATGTGTTGGGCGGCGGCCGCATGGCATACCGTGGCGGCGGCGTCTTCGCCGCCTCGTGCCGGATCGTCGCGTGCCATGCCGCCATCATCTTGCTGGCGTATGGATGCGATCAGCCGCAATGCTTGGCTTGACCCTGTGGCCACTGCATGACCGTCGGTGATGATGAGTTTGCCGCCGGCATGTTCCAGTCCGGCGGCGAGCAGAACGTACCGGCTCATCGCCTCGTAGGCGATGGCGTCAGCTTGCCTGTCTTCCGTGCAGGAAGCCATATCGCATACCAGCAGCACCGCGTGGACCGTACTACGCGGTACCCGTTTGACAACGAGATGCCCGGCGCTGGCGCTGCGCTTCCACGCGATATGACGCACTGGATCACCCGGCTCGTATGCGCGCAACCCTGCGAAGCCGAAAGCCGACCGTCCGCCGCCACGAGCCCCGGAGGCGGTGTCGCCGCGGGTCACGGCAACCGGTCCGGGTTCCGGAACCACAACCAGTTCGGACGCGTCCCGGGTGATTGAACGGACCGCAAACAAGCCAAGCGGCTCATGCCATGAGGATACGATGGTGACCCGCCGATACCATCCTCGCCCGGTCGGAGCCATACCCGCATACCGGTCCGGATTGAGGCGGATATACGCCGCGGATGTCGCGACATCACGCGGACCCGCCACCGTGGCCAACACCCGTTGCCAACGGTTACGGGAAGAACCGTGCATTGAAACCAAACCCTGCGACGCAGCCGTACCAACCGGCCATAGCATGTACTGCAGTCCAGCGGCACAAGCGGATAACAGGCACACGCCCGTCCATGCGATCGCCGCCGCAACCAACACCCGCGCATCAAACGTGAATGCCGCCAGCCACAGCATCAAGGCCGTAAGCATTGTCAGCCAACCGGCAATCGTGGGACGAATCATGCCGCGGCGGAGCGACCACGGCACGCCGGCCCGGCGGAGCGCAGCCTGCGACGCAATCGGACGGTTGTCACCCTTGCGATGCTCCCTGACCGCGGTTGTAGCCCGCCGAACGCCCGTCATCGTATTACCTGTCACCGGCATGCGGCACCGGGGTACGTGCGATCAGCGTTTCAACCACGTCGCGGGCACGATCGGTGGCGGATGAGCCGTAACCGGCATCCTCCAACACCAGTCGATGAGGCAACACCAGCGGGGCGGCCCAACGCACATCGTCAGGAAGCACGAAATCACGGTTCTCATATAAGGCTTTCGCACGGGACATAGCCGCAAGTTGCAAGCTGCCACGCGGCGACACGCCGTACGACACACCGTCCGTATGCCGTGTCCCCGACGTGAGCGCCACCAGGTAGTGCGCGACCGGCTGCGAAAGCCGCACACGCGTACACAATTCGCGTATCGCTTGAATGCGTTCGATATCCGCAACCCGATGCAAGCCTTGCAACGGGCGAAACGCGTGATCGGACATCACCATCCGTTCCTCGGTTTGCGCTTGCGGATAACCGAAGCGCATGCAGGTCATGAACCGGTCAAGCTGCGCTTCAGGCAGCGGATACGTGCCTTCAAGCTCAATCGGATTCTGCGTGGCGATAACCATGAACGGCTGGTCAAGATGATGGGTCTGCCCATCCACGCTGACCTGCCCCTCCCCCATCGCCTCAAGCAGGGCGGACTGCACTTTCGGGTCCGCACGGTTGATTTCGTCAGCGATAACGACATTCGCGAAAATCGGGCCGGGATGAAACACGAACGATTCCGTCGCACGCGAATACACGTTCATGCCCAGTAAATCCCCCGGCAGCAGGTCAGGCGTGAACTGGATGCGCCGCACCGAGCCGCCGACAGCCGTCGCAAGCCCACGTGCGAGCGTGGTTTTCCCCACTCCGGGCACGTCCTCCAGCAGCACATGGCCGCCTGCCACGAGCGTCAGCACTGTCGCTTCAACCACCTGTCGCGGGCAAGCGAGCGTACTCGCCAACGCATCAACCACCTGATGCGTCGCATCCTGCGCCCGCTTCGGGTCCATCACTGTGACCATGACGCTCTCCCCCACCTTGTACATCGCGTGCCGGAATGCACGATACCCACCATGGTATCGCTGCGAAATGTCACACAACACCTGGGGACAACAAAAGCCCCGGCTGAACAGCCGGGGCTTGAACGATGACAGAACGTCAGTTCAGGATTGCGAGCACGTCACGGGCGGAGACGATCAGATAATCCTCGCCCTGATAGTGCACTTCGGTGCCGCCGTACTTGGAGTACAGCACCTTGTCGCCGACCTTGACGTCCATCGGGATGCGCTCGCCCTTGTCGTCGCGACGGCCGGGGCCGACAGCCAGCACTTCACCCTGCTGCGGCTTCTCCTTGGCGTTGTCCGGGATGTACAGGCCCGAAGCGGTCTTGGTTTCGGCTTCCGCCTGCTTGACAATGATCTTGTCTTCCAACGGTGTGAGTGAGATCGACACTGTGGACCTCCTCTTTCTAAGAGAAATCGATACTTCCCGCGCCAGGACATCGCTTTCAAGAGGCTGACGATCACTATCGGCGCCGTCCCTTTGCGCTATCTCTCATCGTAGCGCGTTGTTAGCACTCTGCCAACTCGAGTGCTAACGCTGAGAGTGAAAACCGCGGAAAACCGGCGTTTACCGGTCACGATACGCGACGCTTCAGCGCGGCACGCAGGTTCTGTCCAAGCGAATCCGAAGTCGCTTCAGGCACATCCACCCGGGCATGCTCTTCGGCACGGTGGAAGGTATCGGCGTTGTTCATCGGCACATCATGCGCTTGGGCGTGACCAGTGGATTGGCCGCCGTTGCCGGCCTTCTTGGCAGTCTCACCGGCGTCGATATCCTTGGCATCCACCGGCACGGCTTTGGCGACCTGCTTGGTCGACTTGATCTCCAAGCTCTCGGGCACCGCCGTTGTTGCCGGCTCATCGGCGTGGTTGCGCGGCGCACCCCACGAGAAGGAGATGAGATCCTGATGGCGTTCAGCGGCCATGTCAAACACGTCGAGTGTTGTCGCCGGGCTGACGCGGCTGAGCTCCACGGTCACATCCTTGGGTTCGGCAGGAGCGGCCTGGGCGTTCGGCGCACGATGGTCGTCACGTGCCGTCGTCTGAGATTCCCGCGACGCTTCGGGCGATTCAACCGCTTCATACTCGTGTCGCGCTTCCTGCACGTCAACCACTTGCGCATCGACCGGCTGGGCGTCCTGCACCGCTTGCGTCTGCTGCCGCTGCTGCGCTTGCGCCGCCTTACGGGCGAGCGCCCGATCGCGTTCCGCCAAGGTCTGTTCAACCGCCTGATGGATTTCACGCTGCTCCATAATGCCGGTTTCCACGGTGTCGGCACCAGCCGGGGCCCCGGCCTGCGAAGACGCGGCATCCGCCGTGGCTGACTTGCCGGGCACGGCAGCTTGCTTGCGTGCCATAACGGCGTGCGTCTGACGTTCCTGCCGCAGCGCTTGGGCCACTTTGTGCTCCCACTGGCGGGCGTGACGGCTTGCCCGCACACCTAAGGCCAGTGTCAGCAGCATCAGTGCGAACGGAATCAGTGCGAACGCCATCGGGAAATGCAGCAGGTACGCCGCAACCGCGACGATGACAACGGCAAGCGCGAGTACCGCGACAACGATACGACGATGACGAATCGACGCACGGCGCAAGCGACGTACCTCGGCGATATGCTCGTGGGATACTCGAACCTGTGCCTGTGCTGGCATCGCAGCCCCTTTCGTCACCGGCGGATGCTCATCGGAAAACCTGGTCCCGCTGTGCTCATCAATCAGATGCAGCGATGGGGAAAACCGGTCCTGACGGCGTCTGATCACCCGCTTCATGCTGTCGGCTGTCCTCGTGGGCAGCCATCCAATGATGAAGACCACCAGTACGGCAAGTACGACAATCGTACTGATGTCCTCGTAATCCATAATTTATAAGAATAGAAGACCTATCTGAAAAAACAGCTTGCTGAGCTTATGGGCGTGTCGCGTTCGCTAACGGCATATCGGCAATGCGTCATGCGGCAGGCAGTCTCCCGTCGGCGAGCGCTTGCGCCAAGCCGCCTTGCGGACGGTCTTCGGCAAATAGCGCGTAGGATTCATGGTCTCGCCATTGCCCGTTGACATACATGTAGCGGCGACGCAAACCCTCATCAATCGCGCCGAGTTTCTGCGGCACGCGCCGTGAACGCCGGTTCTGTGGAAGAATCGCGATTTCGATGCGATGCAGTTTCGGCCCGTCCGCAGCGTCGAACGCCCAGTCGGCGAGCACGGCCACGGCGAGCGGGGCGATACCATGACCGGCCATCTCGCGGTCCACCCAATAGCCGACCAGCCCGGTACGTATTGCACCGTAGGCGATGGCGCCGAGCGAGACCTGCCCGACGATGCGCGTGCCATCGGTGATGAGGAACAACGCTGCGGTACCGTCACGCTCGTACTCGCGTTGGGCGTGAATCCACTCGTTGAATGACAGTCCAGGGCCGCCGAGCGGATCATCGGACTGCCATGGTTTGAGCCAGTCACGGTTGCGCCAGCGCAGGGATTGCAATTCGTCTTCGTCGCCAAGCGTGCATGGTCGCAGCGTGAGCGGCAGCGTGCCTTCGGGGGGCGTGCAACGCCTGAGGCATGATGAATTCGCGCGGCCGCCGACCATGGATTCTGCCGCGCAATGATTGAAACACTGACATCGTTTTCATTGTGCCACGGGTTGTGCGGACGGTTGCGGCAATCCCGCGCGTGTCCGAAAACGTATCATGCACGGCCGCGCCTTCCGACGGTCGTGGTATCTGTGGGGGCATGAGCATCACCGACGCTTCCCCCGCTTCCGTTGAGCCGGCCATGAGCGGCGGCAACGCGGCAATCGCTGCTGCCAAACGTGCCGCCCGACATGCCGCGCTGGCACGACGCAAGACCGTCACCGCCACAGAATTCACGCAGGCACGGCACGCGCTGGGCCGGTATGCTGGGCTCCTGTGCCGCGCGCTGCCCGAACATGCCACGGTGGCCGCGTACGCGTCCATGGGGACCGAACCACCGATGGATGACGTGTTGGCCGACCTGCTTGACGCCGGTATGCGCGTCCTGGTGCCGCGACTGGGACCGGGGGCGGATGACGCTCCGGCGTGGAGTGAGCTGGATGGTCTTGCGTCACTGCACGATATGCCCCGCAGCGGGACAGGCGGTTTGCGGCCGCGAGAGCCCGGCACCCGAGTCTTGGCGGCGGAAGCGCTCAACGAGGCGGCGCTCATCCTGGTGCCCGCCTTCGCCATCGATACGCACGGGATCAGGCTCGGCCGTGGCGCCGGATGGTATGATCGCGCCCTCACGCACGCCTCACCGTCAGCACGCATCGTCGGCGTATGCTGGCCGTGGGAGTTGACGGATACGCCCGTCCCCCACGTCGGCCATGACGTACCTGTTCACGGTGTCCTCACCCCGGCAGGGCTACGCATGATTCGCCCGCTGGGCGCATGATTCCGGTTCGCGGACCGAGAACATCATCGCTGTCACCGATTCGACTAGGATGTGAACAGATTACGTAACACACCGACCTGTCGATTTCGTGGAGGGACCATCGTGCCAACCTATCATTACCGTTGCAAGAACTGTGGCTATGATTTCACCGAGCAGCAGTCATTCAGCGACGAACCGATCACCGTATGCCCGCAGTGCGGCCAAGAGCAGGTGCACAAGGTCTACGCAGCGCCTTCCATCGAATTCAAAGGCAGCGGCTTCTACCGTACGGATCGCGGCAGCTCGAAGTAACCAGCATCCGTCATTCACGCCCCCCGGAGCCTCAAGGCACGGGGGCTTTGCCATCTTCTGACCACAATCACCCGCACAGGTGGCGCCGCCGGACACCACCAGCCATGATGGGCGCATGAGACAACACGAATCATCCTCACCGTCACACCGCCCACATCTTGGTTTGGCGCAACGCCGCCGCATCGCAATCATGCGACGCGTGGCACGCACCCTACTCATCGCCATCGCCGTGTTCAGTATCCTGCAATGCGTCACCGCCACCGTCGCCACCCAACCCATGTTGAGCACCACCGGCAATATCACACGCGGGCAACGGCTGACCGCCAACGACGTGACCGTCATCACCGTGCCGGCGCACACGTCATTCGCCAACGCGCCAACCGAACCCAAACACATCGAATCCCGCATCGCCCTCGTGGACATGCCGGCCGGCACACTGGTCCTGCCGTCGCACATCCGCGGAACACCAGTCGCCCCGGAAGGCACCACCGTCATCGAAACACGACTGGCAAGCAGGCCGGAAGGTGTTGACGCCGGCGACGAAATCGACCTGATGATCGGACAGGCGTGCGCCAGCATCATGCCCGATACGTCCGACGCGTCGGAAACGCCGGAAACACCGGAATCATCCGAAACACCGGACGGGCAGCATGCGCAAGATACCGCACCAACAACACCGAGCCGTCAATGCACCATCGCCACGCAAGCGACACTCATCGCCTTCAGCCAGCGCACAGACGGCACCACCGCAGACAGCGCATCCATCGCCATGCGCCCCGAAGAAGCACTCACCATCATGAGTCTGCCCGACAGCCTGCCGGTCATCGCCACGCGACGGTAAGACACGACGCCGCCAAACGGCAAGCCAGCGGGTCGGCGCAGCGCATCAGCACGACACGTCAGTGCCCGCGCTCGCTGAACACCGCCCAATGAGGCGGCAGTTCGCCCAAAATCCGCTGATCGTCATCGGCGGCACGCTGTTCGGCGGTCAAGGTGTCGGACGGTTCAAGTTTGACACCATCCGCATCAAAACGCTCCGTACCCTGCAACGTCACCCGGTGGTGGCGACGCGGGGTACGACGATGCGAATCATACGCGGGCGCCATCACGCCTCCCCATACAACGTGCCGATACGGGCGACCATACGGTCCACTTCCTTATCAGGGTTCACGAACGCGGCGACGCTCCACACCGTCATCGCCGACCAGCCAAGCCGGGCGAGCTCCTGCGGGAGCAGACGGTGACGTTCACGCGTGGACTGCATACTCATGAACTGCGCGTCATCCGTAAGCACGGCAAGCGCAAACGGCTTGCCCTTCGCGCCGACCACCAGCGGAATACGCACACCGTCGCTGAACCCGTAATCCACTGCAACCTCCAGCCCGCGCGCCTTGACACGCTGGGCGAGATCATTGAACAGCACATTGTCAGCAACCTGAACCGGTGTCGGACGGACAGCCGTCGCGTCAAGCGTCGAAGCCCACGACAGCAGCTGCTTGAGCAGACGCGGACCGGACTGGTGCAACCGCTCATCATCCATGTCTTCAGGGCCGAAGGAGGCGACAATATCAAGATTACGGTCGGCGAGCGCCAACGCGTCAAGCAGCATCCCCTTGCCGCCGTCGCCTTCCAGCGGACCGAACTGCTGAATCAGACGCCCGTGCGTGGTTTTCGCGTAACACATGGAAACGATGACATCCGTCGCTTGCGCACCGGCGACCTCATCAAGGCCGATAAGCCGCACGTGGCGCAGGAAACGCCCCATGGTCTTGTCTTTGGAGGCGAGCGACTTGAGTTCAGCGCCTAAGCGGGTGCGGAACACTTCAGTCATCGTGACCACGGTGAGCACGTAGGATACGGGGACCACAGTGAAGGATTTCGCCCGATCACAAATCAGTTTGGTCACGGTTTCGATTTCCTGCTGGCTGCTTTCCACCAGCCCTGAGGAAATGACCGGCACGCCGGTCGCCTCGATCCGATGCAGACGCACCATGCCTTGCATCCCCTCAGTCGGGACGGCACGGCGAACCGGCCCGTAACCGGCTTCCTGGAGGAACGCGGACAAGCGCGGCGAGCGGCGGGTCAACCGCGGTCGGGCCTCGACATGCGGCAGCAAGCCGATCAGCGTTTTCACACTCGGCGAGGTCACAGTCGCATCATGCGCGATAATGACGATCTGCCGGGCGCGGCAGATGATGGACAGCAGTTCAATGGCCGGCATGTGGGCGGCAGCGTCGATAATCGCCACATCCGCCAGCGGCGTGGGGTCAGTCAGCGCGGCGAGCGTGGACGGGGTCGCCATAAGTACCGGCTTGGCCAAAGCCATGATTTGCGGGTGGTCGCGCAATACGCGTCCCAACGGCGTGTTCGGGCCGCCGGCGAGCACCGTATGCAGTTGGTTCGCTTCCTGTGTCTTGGAAAACAGCAAGTCGCACAGTTTGCGCAGCGACTCTTGATGAATCATCGGGCCGATTGAACGCACATGCTCGGTATCGACCTGGCTGAACCGGTCCGCAGCCGTTTGCAAGGCGGAACCATCCTGGTTCGAGATGATTGCGGACTGTTTGACGATATCCTCGAATACGGTCGTCCACCACGACAGCTGGAGTTCACCCTCCACCGCTTCAACCGACACGTGGCGGGCACGCAGATCATCAACCAGCTCATCCAAACCGACCGACTTGAATTCCTGTTCAAGCACGCATCGTCCAGGCAGCGTGTCCAACGCCATATGGTCGTTATACAGGGCTTTGAGACGCTCTTCCAGCGTGTTGAAATCGAGGGATTCAAGATTGCCGCCCTTGGGTGTCGTGGCAAGCACCGCGTCCAAGGACGTGATATTACGCATCAGGGCGTCCTGCGTTTCGAGAATCGTGTCCAGTTTCGGCGGCAGGACAGGCCATCCGCCGTGAGGCACGAACAGATGCCACTGCTCGGACTGCTTGGCGACTACAACCAGCGCATCATGCAGATTCTCGACTTGTGCGCCCACGCGAAGCAGGCCCTTGGCTTCTTTGACCAGCCGGCGACGCTCCCAGAACCCCAGATCGGAGCCTTCTGACTTGCGTTGCTGCTTCGACTTGCTGGCCTCGATCATCGAATCGATGTCGCGTTCGAAAATCTCCGGCTGGAACACGTCAAGCACGCGGCGCAGATTCTTGAGCACGGTGACCTGCCGACCCCACTCCTGAGCGGTGGTGGGGACCGGGAACCCGCAAGTCTGCACGGTGGTCGCAACCTGCTCGCGGGTTGCAGGCAGCAGCTTCTGCATCAAATCGACCACACGCTGGTACGCGTTGACAGCCTGCTCTTCAGTGGTCAGCGACGCCTGATACCACGCGGTATCATCCGGGCCGACGGTGTATTCACCGAGCTCGCCTGCGGCACGCAGCTTGTTCGCCCACTCATCCATATGCCCGTTCAACGTGCGGGCCGCGGTGTCGCTCAATCGCACGTGAGTGGCGGGATGGGTAGGCAAGGTCGCGATACTGGCGAGATTCTGGATGGTCTGGTACGCGGACACGCCCCAACGCTCGTTGATACCGTGCAAATCGCCCAAATAGCGGGTCAGGCGTGAACGCACGCCGACCAGTTCGTCAGACAACTGATCGAAGCGGCTTGACGCATTGCCCGCCCGATAGCCGACCGCGGCGATCAGCTGCTTGTCAATCGCAAGATTGCCCTGCTCATCGGCAATATCAAGCACCAAATCACCAATGACATTACTGCCCATGATTTTGGTAAACCGGCGCTTCTGCTCGGCCACGCACGGCACATACAGCACCGAACGACCGTTCATGATGCAACGCGAGGCGATGGCCGCAGCCTGCGCCGCACTGCCGTTGCCGACTTCACTATCCAACACGATGGAATGCCCTGCGGCAACAACATTCGCGGCATACCGCACGGTGTTGTCCACATCGCCAACCTCGTATTCGGCATGCGGGTCGCCATCGAAGGGACTGTATTCGGGAATCTTGTCGGATTCGATATCGTGAATCGCCTGGGCATCGCCGGCGAGCGCATCAAGCATGGTGTTACCGGTCGGCCCCTTGCGCAACGCGTCGATAATCCGCTGGCTTTCCAGCAGAATCTGCGCGCTCGGATCCATGAAACAGCCGACGATGATGTACCGGTCAATATCGAAATCGGCGAACGCCCGGCGTGCCTGCTTCTCAATCGCCGCGAACACGGCGGATGTTTCCGGCGTGCCATTGTCGTAGTTCGAACCGTCAAACAGCTCGTCTTCATCAAGATTGACGCCCTGATCATGCAATTCGGTCACAAACGCGGGGTTGAGTCTGCCACGTCCGGTGAATTTGATCGTGGCGTCGGTTTCACCGCCGCCCGGCTTACGGGTCACGTCCACCGGGTACAGCAGGACAGGCACGGATTTGCCGGACCACGTGGCCACGCCGACAACCATGGACAGTTCCGCGACGCCACTGATCCGGCTTTTCGCGGTCTGATCCTCGTACACGCGTTCCAGGCGACGCCCGGCGGCACGCAACATGCCAGTGTCGCGGAACAGGGAATCGAGCGGCGCTTTGCCGCTGGCGAACAGCTGGGCGATACCCGACGGGTGGGCATGGGTCAAGTCAAGTTGGGCGGACAACTGGCTGATATCTTCAAGCGGAGACGGTGCCAGCGAATTACGGTAGTCGTCCCGCCAACGCCGCATCTGGCGCAGCGCCTGATCGGATTGGGTGAATTCGCTCATCCTCGACTCACTTTCCTACCGCTTTGCGGTATTCCTGATAGCCCTGATTGTGCGCGAGCGCCGCATCGACATCAGCATTCCCCTGTGCGGCAAGCCATGCGTACAGGTCATCGTACAGCGTGGGGTTCATCGCAAGGAACGGCAACAGTTGGGCGTGTCGCGCAATCTGGAACTGATCAGTGTAGTCGGTGGTGGTTTTCGCTTGCGCCGCAGTGAAACCGCCGACTTCGATCTGTGGTTCTTTATGGTCGAAATCGCCGCGGGAAACACGGTCGAACACCGAGCCGGGTTCGAACACCGGCTTGAACGGGGTCTGCTGGGGTTGGGCGGATTGCTGGGATTGCAGGGATTGCTGGGCGTCCGAGCCTGAACGGCGGGGGTTGAGCCGGCGGCTGCCGTCTGGGTCGCCGAGGCCGGATCGGAGCTCACCGGGCGGGCGAAACGGCTGTAATCCTGGCCATTTGGCAACTGATCAGGCTGAACGATGACGGGATTGGATTGTGGGGCAGGCTGCACCGGCTGGGCCGGCTGGGCAGTGCGGCCGGATTGCGGCATGGCACCGAACAAGTCGTGAACCGACACGACGGAATCGTCGCGGTGTGCGGGTTCGCTCGGCTTGACGGGGGGTGACGGGCTCTGCCGACGCATCGGATGGCGCGGAATCAGCGGATGGTGCAGGGTGCTGCACCGGCAGCACGGGCTGCGGTGATTGAGCCGGTTCAGCAGCCTGTGCGGGCTGGGTTGGCTGCACAGGCTGTGCCGGTTGGACAGACTGTGCTGGTTGGACAGGCCGTGCTGGTTGGACAGGCTGCTCGGGCTGGACAGGCTGAGCGTCCGCAGCCGACTGGACCGGCTGGGCATTCCTGGCGCGCAACTGCTCCTGACGCTCGGTTTCCTCACGCTGGGCGCGCTCCTGACGCTGGAGCTCGGCCTCCTGCTCACGCTTGAGCTGCTGCTCACGCAACTGTTCCAGCTCCTTGCTGTGCTCTTCGGCATCGGCGAACAAGTCACGTGGACCGGTCTCAACCGGCGTCCCCGGCTGGACAACCAGCGGAAGCTCCTGAATCGGATGCTCTTGGGCGAATTGACGCTGCTGGGTTGCCGTCACCACGGCATCAGGCAGCACGGCCGCAGCAAACGGTTGCGGCCGCATCTCAACGGCGGGTTCAACAGTCGCAGTTGGTTGGGCAGGCTCGACAGTCTGGGTAGGCTGGGCTGACGCGGCTTGCTGAACGACCGGCTGCATCGGTGTCGCCGGCTGCGTAGGCTGAGCGCTCGCCGGCTGCGTAGTCGTATGCTGGGCTACAGGGACAGTATCCTGCGGTTCCGCTGGAGTACGAGTATGCGTATCTGACGGCTGGGCTTGCTGATCAGGCTGGGATCCCTCACCGGCCGGCTGCGGCTCGTCCGCCGCCGGTTCCGTTCCCGCGAGCCGCGGTACCTGCAAGGACGCATCACGCAGCTGGCGAAGACGATCAGCCACATTCTGCGAGCTGAACATTGCCGTCGGCTCGCCCGCACGCAAGTTCAGAATATCGTCAACGGACATGTCAGCCGGATCAGGCTCCTGCTTGGCACCATCACGCGCGTACGCGAACAGGTCGGTCACTTCCGGTTCGGTATGCTCCAGCGCTTCAACGCGAATGAAATCAACGGGTACGTCGCCGAATTGCAGACGAATCGGCGAATACGGGAGCTGAAAATCGACTTCGGCTTGCAGACGCGTCAACTCGCCGTTCTCGTGAACCATATATGAGCCGTTCGTGGAATTGAGGTCGCGAATGTCGGCCGTGCCGTCATCGTGTACGGTAAGCAGGGCGTGGCGCTTCGACATGGAACGCCCTTCATCAACGATTTCAAAACGACGATGACCATCATCGGCGAGCGGGCGAAGGGGTTTGCGCCCGATTTCCAGGCTTTCTCCCGGCTTGATATCCATCTGCTCGGCGCCATTGACCTTGATGATCCACTGCTGCCCGGATCGCTGCTCCGTCACCTTGCGGCCTTCCTTTCGCCTTATACGCGCATGTGCACACTATCTGCCATTGTGCCATGCCTCCACTATTTTCGCTCAATTCCCCGCATGTATTGACAAGTCCCACGCAATAGGCGAACACGCAACGCGCCGGTGAGGCCAGCCGCCGCCAGCGGCGGCAGAAGCAGAATAACGACACTCACGCTCATCTCAGCGTCGGCAGAAACAGAATGATGGTCGTTCAATGATGTGGCGGGATGACTGGTGAGAAAACAAACGACCCCGACCGCCCACGCGGGGACAATCGGGGTCGTTACGCTTAAAAAAAACTCAAGCGAAATGGTGCGGCTCAAGCCGCGGTCATTACTTGAGCTCGACGGTGGCGCCAGCCTCTTCGAGCTGCTTCTTGGCCTTCTCGGCGTCTTCCTTCTTGGCCTTCTCGAGAACCGGCTTCGGAGCCTCGTCCACGAGCTTCTTGGCGTCAGCCAGGCCGAGGTTGGTGATGGCCTTGACAGCCTTGATGACCTGGATCTTCTTGTCGCCGGCGGAGGTCAGGACGACGTCGAACTCGGTCTTCTCTTCCTCAGCGGAATCGCCAGCAGCCGGAGCGGCGGCAACGACGGCGGCGGCCGGAGCGGCAGCCTTGACGTCGAACTCATCCTCGAAGGCCTTCACGAACTCGGAGAGCTCGACGAGGGTCATTTCCTTGAACGCATCCAGGAGCTCTTCATTGCTGAGCTTAGCCATAATGGCTTCCTTTCAATCATGCAACGGGTTGGTTTTGGGTTGGTGTCCCGTAGCCTACATCTTTTCTTATTGGTGAGATACCGATATCGTGACGGGCGGACCCGCGCGAGATCAGGCAGCCTTTTCCTGCTTCTCGCGCAGAGCGTCGATGGTGCGCACGGCCTTGGTCGGCAGTGCGGTGAACAGGTACGCAGCCTTGGACATGGTGCCCTTGATTGCGCCGGCCATCTCGGAAAGCAGTTCCGGACGAGACTTGAGGTCTGCCAGCTGCTTTGCGCCCTCGGCGTCGTACACGGTTCCGTCGTAGAAACCGCCCTTGACGATAAGGGCCTTGTTCTTCTTGGCGAAGTCACGGAGGATCTTCGCACCGGCAATGGCGTCGCCATTCACGAAGGTGATGGCGGTCGGGCCGGCGAGCAGCTCATCGAGCCCCTCGATACCGGCTTCCTTTGCGGCGATGCGAGCCAGCGTGTTCTTAGCCACAGCGTAGGAAGTATCGCGGCCTAGCTTTTCGCGCAGCTCAGAGATCTGCGGAACGGTAAGCCCGCGGTACTCGGTCAGGTAAATCGCGTCGGCGTTACGGAACTTGTCCGTAAGCTCGGCGACCACCGCTTCCTTTTCGGGCCTCTTCATGGCGTTCCTTCCTAAGTCAACCGTTGACGTTCGGAACCAGCCCACCAAACCGGGCAATAAAAAAAACCCTGCACGCAGGCAGAGCACACACGTCGCCGAAGCGGCTTTCTGTTCAACCTGCGATGGCTTGGCGAACCAATTTCGGCGGCCTTGCGGCCACACCAACGGTCTGTGGTTTACAAGCGGATAGCATACGCGACGACGCGGACTTGCTGGCTACCGGCGTGTCGTGCCGTCTTGGACCCAGGAAAACCGGCATAACCCACTTCCCGCTTCACGCTCGACTACCGGCCATATTGTCTAAGCTTCTTGTCAAGAATCGCAAGGATGATGCCCCCGTATTCCGGCCACTGAGGCGACATCAGAATACGCTGTTTCTCCTTTTCGAGCTCGTTCCGGGTCTTTGCCGATCCGCCATGGCACCGAGCGAGAAGCCTTTGCAAATACTCACTGATGTAGCTCTTCCTGTTGGCGACGAGCCGCCGCTCATTCAGATTCAACACCGCGATATCCGCCTCGGCATCATCATCGCCATCGGCACCACACATATACCCAGACGCTTGACGATAGGAAATCCTCCGCCTGCATTCTTCTTCCGCCGGGTCGACGTGCAACTCGATATTCTTCCGCTTCTTGTCGCAACATTGCTCGCCATCACCGGTAGCACCGTCACAGCATGCGAACATATTGCGGTAATCAATCGACAGCCTGTCATCTTCCTTGGCAGCCTGCGGATCATGTTTTCCCCGTTCGCTATGGCGAGGATGCCAATGCTCGATATGCGCCCGGGAGCCGCTTCCGCTTCCCCTGGAGTGGATTCTACGCTCGCAATATACGCACAACCTGTGCTGTTTCTCGGTCAAATCCTCAAGTAGAGGCGGCTTGATTTCAGGCGGCAAGTGGTCATAGTCCTGCGGAGTGTCAGGCGTCACCTTCATTATTCCGACGGCCTCCACGTATGCGTTTGGCGCCCCGCCCGTTTTATCCACATACAGCATAATCATTCGCCGCCCAGTGTCATGAAGTCATACGCGGCACGTTCCCGAGCCAGTTCAGCGTCATCCGGGCCAATCAGGGATTCAAGTTCATCCAACAGCGTCTTGGCCTGACCATATGCCGAATCGTCAAGCGCTTGCTCCAACCGCTTGAACATGTTCCTGACCTCGCCGGGACGGTCGTGGGCGCCCATGACATGGGTGAGGACGTCGTTCGAGCTGCTGCCTGCCACATGCCCCTGATATGGCCGCCCACCTGTCTCGTCGATGATACGCAGGCAGGATGAGTCCTTCACCGAGGAAAGTACCAGAGGCGCATGGCTCGTGACTATGAACTGTACTTTCGGGAAGGTTTCCGTCAGCACTTCAAGAATGTGTTCTTGCCATTTCGGGTGCAGGTGAAGATCGACCTCGTCGATGAGCACGACACCGGGGGTGCGGGACACCACTTGCTCACCCAACGCCGGATTCAGCATCGCCATGCGGAAGGCGATATCGCCGACCATGCTCATGACACTACGGTAGCCATCGCTCAACATGCCGATCGGCAACTCGGTGACACCGTCATTATGACGGTAGGTCACGATGATCTGCCCTAGGTCAACCGAATACTCGACATCGATCGCTTCCGCGTCTTCGTCCTGCAAGTGGGCGACACAGCTTGCCATCGCCTTACGGACCGCAATATACAGCGGACTTTCCTTTTTGCGGGCCGCACTTTGCAACGCCATACGCATGAACCAGTACCTCATGAGGTTGTCATTCGTGTATGCGTCCAGGCAGTCGATATACCCGTTCAGTCTTGATACGCCGCCACTGAAATCACGGTCGTACACGTACGCGCTGGTTTTCTTGTGCGTCCAGACGCGCCCGGTCCCGTAATATCCGAGCATCGGCAGAATCAGGCTCTCATCATGCGATTGGACGCGTTGCTGGCATTCATCCGCATACGCGTTGATTTCCTTGCAATCGCCTTTGCCTGCGTGCCCTGTTGAAAGGATTTGCCTCGCCCACATCATCTCGGGCGCCCCGCCGTGCGGCAAGTCGTCACGATAGCCATAGGCAGTGACGCGGACGGGATATTGCCGCTCAGTCTGGACCTGATCGCCTTGCAGGAAAGATACTCTGCGGACATCGGTGTCCTTGTTGAACTTGCGTGAATGGTTCTTACCTTTGGAGTCCGGCAACCTGATGAGGAACGCCCCGAGAGCGATGGCCGCGGCGTCGAGAATCGCCGATTTGCCTGCACCGTTATTGCCGATGAGTACGGTCATGCTGGGGTCAAAAGCGATGTGGGCATCTTCGAAGGACCGAAAGTTCTGTAGTTCAAGCGAGCTTAGCATGCCATCTCCTTGTGACAGATACCGAGGTCTTGCGTCGCCTCATGGTCCGAACCGTATGCCGCCGGCATTACCTGAACACAACGTGCTGGCATACCACTCGAACGGGAAAGGCCGGTGTTATGGATAATGCTACTATGAACCGCCTCCGCGCCCAACCGGCGTCCGATGGGACGCCGGCGTGTCGGGTCAGTAGCCGTGACGGTTGGTGGTGTGTTGGATGGGCATCCAGCGGTTGTTGCGGTGCAGTACCGTCCAGCCGATGAGGGTGATGGCGACAGCGGCGGCGGTGATGATGACGCCGAGCAGGCGGGAGTCACCGCGGGCGTCCTGCGGGTAGGGGGCTGGCACGGGCATGCGCACGCGGTGGCCCGACACCAGCAGACGATGCGTGTTGACGCCGTACGGTGTGCAGGTCATGAGCGTAACCCGGTCCTCGCCGGGCCGGATGCGCAGATACCGGTCGCCTTCGGTCGGCAGGATCACGGTGATTGAGTCCACCTGGTAGGCGAGCGTCTCCCCCATGACCTTGATGTAGAAGTCGTCGCCTTGTTTGAGTTCGTCGATGCGGGTGAACATGAGGGCGCTGACCATGCCGCGATGTCCGGTGAGCACGGCATGCGTGTTCTTGCCGCCGACCGGCAGCGACGTACCGTATAGGTGGCCGGACCCGCGGTTCAGGGAGTTCGCGCTCGTGCCATGGTAGATGGGCAGGTTCACGGAGATTTTCGGGATGACGATCGAGCCCATGATGCCGTCGTTGGACGCGTTGAGCAGGCTCATGTACGTGGCGTCCTGCGCTGACATGGAATCGTTGTCGTCGTTGGTGGTGGAGCGGCCGGAGTCGGTGGTGAACGGATCCTGCGCCTCGCCGATGGTCGGCTGGCCCTCGGCGGCGAGCTTCCTGTTGTAAGCACGAGCCGCGGCAAGCGCTTCCTTGGCTTGCGGGTATGGCCAGCCATTCACGTTCTTGTCGACTTGCGCGGCGAGCTGGGCCTGATGCTGGTGGTCGATGAATTGCAGCGCATACGGGTAGCCGATGATGGAGACGCCGACGATGGCGCAGATGATGGCGATGGCGGTGAATATGCGCGCCTGCAGGCGTGCCGAGCGGGCCTGGCGCATGCGTTCGGCGTGGTCGGGCGCGAACAGTTCGGGCATGGTGCCCGGGTTGGGGACGAATGCCGTGGCACCGGGTGATGCCGTGCCGGATGGCGTGGTCTCGGTTGGCGTGTCGCCTGCGGTGGATGGTGTGTCTGGGCGGCTGACGCTGCTGGCGTCTTGCTGATCCGTGGTGTGCCCGCGGTGTTGGTTGTGTCGCATTGCCGCTCCTTCCGCTACAACCTTACCGTATGGTGGCGGCGAGGCTCATCACGCGCGAGACTTTATGCGCCATATGCAAACAAGCCTCCACCATCTGGCTGCGCCAGGATCGCGCCAATATGGGGTGACGGCAAACTACGGAGAATGGCAAACTACGGAGAATGCGTGGAGCCCTGTGGCCGGGGGATGCGGGGGTTCCGTATCCGGGGCCACAGGGCTCCAGGGGGCGCGGTATGGCGCGGGGGCGCTACATGGGCGCCGGGCGCGCCGCTACCACGTCATACGCTCAGGCCAGACGGGAGGCCTTGCGGGCGCGAACCGCGAACAGGGCGGCCAGCGCGACAATCGCCACGCCGATGACGCTGAAGAACGCGATGCCCGCGGCACCGGTCTTCGGCAGCTGCGTGATGGAGGTCACGTTGTTCACGGTGACGGTCGAGGTGTCATCAATCGCAGTCACCAGACCATTCGCGTTCTTCGTATCATACTGGTACGTCACGTTCTTCAGCGACTGGTCACCGGAAGTTGCATCGCCGGCGGCATCGTTGGACGTGTCATCGTTCCATCCCGCGCCGATCGTGACACCGAACGAAGGCAGCGCACCCTGGTAGTAGCCCTTCGGCGCCTTGATCTCGTGGACCGTGTATGTGCCGGCCTTGAGACCATCGAAGGCAATCTGGCCGTCGGAACCGGTCACGAAAATGCCGGTCCCGGCTAGCTTCGCGGCATCAACGGTCTTGTCGGCTGTGTCGTATGCGGCGGACGCGGTCGGCTCGTCAGTGCCAGCGGTGCTCCACTTGCCGTCGACGCGCTTCAAGTACTGGCCGTCGAGATCCTTGATGGTGAACTGGGCGTTCGCCAGCTTCGTGTCGGGATTCTTCACGTACTGCTTGACGAGGCTGAACTTGAACGAGTACACGTTCACCGTCGGGCCGTTCACCTCATGGTGCCCGGTGGTGGTGTGGTCGGAGAAGTCGACCTTCACGCTGTTCGCGTTGCCGTTCGGGTCCACGCCCGACACCAGGTCCGTGCTGCTCGCCTTGTCGGTGACGAACGCGTTCTCGTTGAGAGTCGCCTTCAGCACGACCTTGATGACATCACCGGTCTGCCATGCGATGCTCTTTGCGGTGTTGCCATCGCCGTTGACCAGCTTGCCGAAGTCAAACTTCATGCCGGTGACCGTGATGCCATCGGAAGCCTTGGTCACATCAGCCGTGTAATCGGCGTCCTTTGTCAGAACGCCGTTAGTGACCTCAGTGCCGTCGTTACGGTACAGCTTGACACCGTCAACGGCAACTGTCGGATTGCTGAACGGGATTTTCTTGTTGGCGTTCTGCTCGAAGGTATCCGTCAGCACCAGCTTGCGGGCGTCACCGGCCGACAGGTCAGCGGCGTTCTTCGTGTATCCGGCGTAATCCGGGATTGTGGTCGACAGCTCGAAGGTGACCTCGTCGCCCAGCGAATACGACGGCGTCGTATACGGCTTCGTCGGGTCGTCGTTCTGCACGACCTGCTTGGTCACCGGGACCTCGGTGTTCTTCATGGTAATTTTGCCCACATCGAGAGAGTCGTTAGCTGCTTGCGCCAGAGACGCAAACGTGGTGCCCACGAGCATCGGCACCGACTGCGTGCTCTTGTTGGAACCTGCAGCAGGCGCGTACTTATCGATGATCAGGTACAGGCCCTCAGGGAGCTGGTTGCTCGCGCCGGCAGCGCTCGCATTCACGTTTTCTTTCGAGAAGCTGGGCTTCCAACCGCCTGCGATGAGCTTGGCGAGCTCATCGGCGAACTGGCGTTCAGTGGCGTTATCTTTGTAACCCCACGACGAGGTCTCAGAATGACCGACCACCTGCTTGAGACCTTCCTCAGCGGCAGACTCAGTGGCAGACCCAGTGGCGGTCACGTGGGCGTTCTTCAAAGCATCCACAATTTTGGCTTCATCCGTGGGATCTTCGACAACATACTTGAATGTATCGAGGTTCAGGTTGCCGTCTTTGTCCTTTTCATAGCCGCTGTTATAGGCTGCGATCTTGTAGGCCGTCAGCGTATGATCAGTGGTGTCATGCTCCGCTTTGATGGTCAACGTGCCCTCGTTTGTCGAGGCAGTGCCCGCGGCCTGCGCGGCACCGGCGCCAAGCGCCAGACCGCCAACGGCCATGGCCGCAGCGGCCACACCCGCGAAGAACCTCTTCAAAGAAGTCTTCATGATCTTTCTCCTTCATTGTATTTGCGTGCAGAAGGTTGTCCTTCTGCCCCTTCCCGACGCGTGTTCACACACGAGACTGGGAAAAAATTCTTTATGTTATCGTTTGCCGACTTCGACGTGGCTATACACCATGCTATACCCCGTCCCGGCAGGGGAGGCAATTGAAACACCTGCAATCCGCTGATTGCCGGCGTCCCGGCATGCCCCCCGGACGCGGTCACTTGCGCCTGCGACGCCGTGCGATGCCATACGACACCGCCGCCACGCCGAGCACGATCAGGCCCACTATCACCACATTTCGTGGAGTCCACTCACCTCCCGTCAATGGTAGAGATGTGATGGAAGTCTCATTCTCGATGGAACCCAGGTCGATATTCAACAGGGTACGATCCATCGGATCGGACTGCGAAGCGCGCACGATGGTGAACGTGTAGGTTTTGTCCGACAGCTGGTGGTGGGCAGGCGCCTTCGTCTCCTTGAGCTCGTACTTGCCCCACGGAAGGTTCTTCAGCGTGATTTCACCCTTGCCGGGGTTGGTATCGCAGTACCACTCTGCGCATGTATGGGTTGCCGACGTGGTGTGGGTCCAATCAGTGACGGTCTTTTTGTACTTCGGGGTGTTGGGCGCATAGTCGGGGTACAAGATCAACTGCCACTCAGACCCTGGCAACAGATTCTCACCACTCTCGTCGGTTTTCTTCCACGTGACCGAACCTGTCATCCCCATGTTGAGAATCTTGTTGCCATTCCCTTTGATATCGGCGAAAGAGCCGCCGATCTCGACCGCTTTGGAGGCATCAGTGGTCACTGTGAACGTGTATTCGGTGTCCGCCAGCTGGTACAGGGTCGGGGCCACGGTCTCTTTCAGCTTGTACGTGCCGACAGGCAGGCCCTTGATGCTGATGACGCCAGCCGTGCCATCCGCATCCTGGTATGTGGTCGTGTCGCCGACGCAGCGCGAGGCATCGATCTGCGCGTTGTTGTCCGCGAGGCAGAACACTTCACCCGACGCATCAGTGATCTTCCATTGTGAGCCGGCAAGCTTGCCTGAATGGCTGGGATCGTTCGCGTTGCTGCCGTCGACCTTGTACCACGTCACCACGGTCGGGGTATCGGGCACCTGAAGCACGCCGTCGGCGTTCACGAGGCTTGGGGCGTCGCCTGTCCAGTTCACTTTGCCGTCCTTGACCGTAAAGGAATACGACGTGGCGTTGAGCGTATACCCCACCGGAGCGGTCGCCTCTTTCAGCGTGTACGTGCCGTCGTCCAGATCCTTCACGGTGAACTTGCCGACGCCGCTGTCCGTATCTTCCAACGTGTCGGTGTCAGCGGCCAGACGCAGGGACGGCTTGACACTGTCCGTCGTGGTTCTCACAACGGCATCCGAGGCATGCGACATGCCGGTGCCGGTTGACAAGGTTTTGTCTGTCGCATTGATAACGGTCCCCGAGGTCTTCGCCGCGGCCATAGTGGCTTGGGAATCGACCAGGTCTGAAGTCACTTCGGTCGGGCAGCTGGTCCCGCTCGGGGCGCCATCCGTCGCCTTGCCGATGCCCACGGTGATGGCGGAGCCGCCGGTGAACGAGAAGTTCGTGTTGCCGGTGGCCTTGTACCAGTTCGCCGTGTTGTCGTTCGTGTTGCTGTTCGAGAACAGGAATTGCTTGCCGGAAGTCGCCTTGTCGATGATGGCGTACACGTAATCACTGCTGCAGGAGGCCTGCTTCATCTTGACGTAGTTGCCTTCAGTCAGCCACGAGCCATCATTCTTCTGGTACTTGAGGTAGACGTCACCCGTCCAGCCGGACTCCGTGTGATGGAAGTAGACCACCATCTTTGAGCTGTCGACATTGATGACAGTGACATGGAGCCGGACCGACTTGTTGCCTGCGGTGGCGACCACCGTGGTGCTTCCGGTTTTCTTGGCTGTCACCAGGCCAGAGCCGCTCACCGAGACGATGTCAGGATCCAACGCGGACCAGCTGGTTGCCACGGTGTTCGGGTCGACAGTCGCTTGGAACAGTTGCGTCTTGTTGACGAACATTTTGACGTCCGCCTCGGCGCTCACCGTCTTGCCAGCGTCGCCTGAGGCTTTGGCCACGGTGGAACCGTCGCTTGTCACCGTCAACGAATTGACATTGACGGCGTTGACCGTGACATTCACGCTCGAGCAGATGCCACTGTTCGTGACCGAGCAGGCCGTAATGGTGGATCCTCCAGCCGCGACGCCGGTGACCACGCCGTCGGTCACCACAGCGACGTTGGTGTTGGACGATTTCCATGTCACTTGCTGGCTCGCCTCAGCTGGGGCCACGGAAGCTTTCAGGGTGATGGTCTTGTACGCCTCGACCTGCACACTGCCGCCACTGACCGGGGTGTCGCCCTGGGTCAGGGTAATGCCGGTGGCGGCAGTGGTGTTGTCATTCACTGTCCAACTGGTGGGTGTACTGGCATCGGTTTTCGTGAGGGTCCAGCTTGATCCGGCGAGTCCGGTCTTCGAGCTGTCGCCCTCGGCGTATTTCGTCCAGCTGACGCTGCTCTTCTTCTTGTCGCCGATCGCGTAAGCGGTACGGCCGTCAGCAGCCGTGAAGGAGTGCATCATCTGGTCATCGGAAGTAGTGACTTGTGTACCGTTCTTGTCGTACACCAACGACGTCAGGAAATTAACGTTGGCATCCCCTTTCTGCTTGGTCTGAACGGTATAGATGTTGGTGTTGAGCCGGTAACCTTCCGGCGCCTTCGTCTCTTTGATGAAATAGTTCGCATTCGGCTTGAGCCCTTTGACAACTACCTTGCCTTCCTTGTTGGACCAATCGTTACTGCCGTTGTCAGTCACCGAGATGATGGCGTTGTTGCCGCTCTTCGCGTCATCGATTGAGCCGTATACACTCCACGAGGCTCCGGAAAGAGTCGTCTTGCCGTCCGAGTTGTCGACTTTGCTCCAGCCTATGGCGGAGCTGTCCTGCGTGTAGTACGCGTTCCACGGCAGGTTATGGCGTTCCTGGTCCATGTCGATGACGGACGCGGAGTTGCCGCCTTCGAAATTGGTGAACGGGGTGCCGTCGGTGTACGTCACCGGCGTGGGGTTATCTACCTCGAAGTCCCCGCCCACATACACGCGGCCGTTGGTGGACACATGCGACTGGAAACCGCCGTTCGGCACATAAATACTGCCGATCCATGCCGCCGCAGGGTCGTCGCTCGTGGTCATCTGCTTCTCGGTCTTGGTGGCACCGTCCTTTGATATCACCGTCTGGTTGCCGGTGCCTTGGCCGCCGCGGATGGTCAGCTGCGTGGTGTACGGGAAGTTCCAGAGCACCTGCTGGGCACGCTTGGCATACATTGCAGGCTCATTATCACTGCCCGACTTGGTGTAGGAGTAGTACCCTCCGATTTCCGTCACATCGGAATCGGTAATCTGGGAGGTTGCATTGCCGCCCCACCACATGCGCCAGCCGTTGTGGAAGTCCAGGGTGTTCGTCTTCGTTGTCGATCCGTCATCGTTGATCACGTTCACGACCACCGAAGCGCTGTCCGGGATGCTGCGGAACCAGAAATCAACACCTGAGTACTTGTCACCGTCAGTCGACAAGTCCGAAGCCTTGACATTGAAGACCTGCAGGGCAGACTCACCGTCGCCGGTTAGGGTGATGAGCTTCTCGTTCACACCGCCGGTGAATTTGAATTTGTAACTATCGATGGTCTGGGTGTTGTAGACCTCATGCTTGAAGTAATCATACTTGTACCGCGTCAAACCATTCGCGTACGGCGCACTGATGACCGTGGTGTAGGTGCCATTGGCGGTGAGGCGGGTAAGGTCCTTTGATTCTTTTTGCAGGGTATCGGTGCCGAAGTTGGCGTATTCGACACCGTTGATCTTGAAGGATTTGGAGGGGTCCTTAAGCGTATCCCAGCCACCTTCATATCGAGTGCCGTCTAACACCCTCGCCAAAGAGGTGTATTTGGGCAAATTAGAATTGCCCCATTCACGGGAAACTGATGAATTAGACGGTACCGTCGCCATGTATCTGAATTTTCGACTATCACTAGGGTAACCAACCCAGCCACCGCCGTAGTTGTTGGCCTGCTCGGTTCCCCATGCCGCGACATCAATGTCTTTGTTAATGTCTTTGTCGCCCATCAACGTAGTGATGCCCGATTTGTCCAAACCGCGCACAGCCAGCACGCTGGCATCTCGATCAATACCCTCATCATCCTTATATGTTTCAGCAGGGCGGAACTGGGAGCCGAAGCCTACCACACCGAAGCGGAAGCCCTGGCCGCCCCAGCTCTTCTTGACCTGACGCATGGCAAGACGCCCATCGACCAAGGTCAGACCCTCGGCCTCTGCCGCATAGGATCCGGTGATACCGGTTTCACCGTTGAGATTGTCCTGCACCGTTTTGCCATTCGAGTCGATTTTCTCGCCGATATACATGTTGCCGCCCACATAGGTGGCGACGCCGGTATCCGGGTTGTTCGTCGTCGTAACATTGTCGCCGAGCGACAAGGTCTGCGGCGGGGATATGGCGCCGGCATCCTTGATCGAGGAATCCCAAGCGCCTCCTGTGAGCGTGGAATCACCCTTCGCGGTGAACGCCACCACATACGACAGCATCATGGCCGACGCTGCGCACACCGCTGTGGCAATGACAGACAGACGACGCGCGGATGCGCGCAACGCCACCCCATTGCCGTGCGCATACCGGGCCGCCCCGCCGCCCCTGTGCTTTGGGGCCCTCGCCTTCCACGGGTTCACCATGTGTCACCTTCCTCATTCGCCTACCGGAAGTCCCCCGCCAGACGGATACATCTCACGCGCGGCACCGGGCCAACCGCCGCCCGGGAAGCCCCGAGGATGGCCCCTTGGGGCTTGCCGCACTATTTCCCAGTATACCAAGTCCCACCAGTCGCAATACGGCATGGCCCGGATACCCGCTCCACCTCCTTGCGTCGAAGCCCCGCCAAATGATTTTCGTCGGACGTTTGGCTTCAATCATCTGGCGGCCTTACCACACCGTTACAGCGTTCAGAAAAAAACGACACGCCGGCACTACCCAGATTCCCGTCGTATCTCCCACAGCGAATCCTCCCCGCGGTACACCATCCCCGCGGCATAGCGAGCGGGGCCGCCGCAACGCGACAGCCCCGCAACACCCCGGCAGACACCCGCCGGCAATTCACCGCCCTACGGTCACAGCACCGCCATGCAGACGAAATCAAGGATGAACAGCGCAGAGACCACCCAGATCACCGGATGAACCTCCTTCGCCTTGCCCTTGCAGGTCTTCACAATGCAGTACGTGATGAAACCGCCGGCGATGCCGTACGAGATCGAATAGGAGAACGCCATGAACACGGCGGCAAACAGCGCCGGAATCGCGTCATCGATATTGTCCCACGCGATTTCCTTGAGGCTTGCGGCCATCATGCAGCCGACAATCACCAGCACGCCGGCCGTCGCGGCGGACGGGACAGCGGAAATCACCGGGGACAGGAATGCGGACAGGGCAAAGCAGATCGCCACCACAACCGACGTCAGGCCCGTGCGGCCGCCGGCGCCGATACCAGCCGCAGACTCCACATAAGTCGTCGTGTTCGAGGTGCCGAAAATCGCGCCGATCGACGTGGCGATGGAATCGGCGAACAGCGCACGATCCATCTTCGAGCTGAAGCCGGAACCGTTCTCCAGAGCCTTCTCATCCTCGTCGGAGAAGATGCCGCTGCGGCGTCCCGTACCGATGAAGGTGCCCAGCGTGTCGAAGGTATCGGACATCGAGAACGCGAAAATCGTCACCAGCACCAGCGGGATACGCGCCGGGTCGGAGAACAGGGCCGGGAAGCCCTTGGCGCTGAAGATCGCGCAGAAGGTGGTCGGCAGCTGGGAGAAGGTCTGGCCGATCGACACGGAATTCGACATCGTGGTCAGGCCCATCGGGATGCCGATGATCGTGGTGATGATGATGGTCAGCAGCAGGCCGGCCTTCACCTTGGTCACCGTGAACACGATGGCCAGCAGCAAGCCGATGAGGAACAGCCACAGCGTCGGGTTGTTCAGCGTGGCCAGGCCCGGGGTCGCGGCGGTTGCCAGACCCTTGCCGGCGGACTTCGTATCCTTCGGGGTGAAGGTGATGAAGCCGACATTGAGCATGCCGACATATGCGACGAACAGGCCGATGCCGCCGCCGATCGCGTGCTGCAACACCTCAGGAATCGCCTGGATGATCATCTTGCGGATCTTGGTGACTGTGATGATGATGTTGATCAGGCCGCACAGGAACACCATGCACAAGGTCTCCTGCCACGTGAACTTCAGACCGAAGCACACCGTATACGTGAAGAACGCGTTCAAGCCCATGCCCGCAGCCTGCGCGTACGGGACATTCGCAAACAGGCCCATGACCAGCGTGCCGATGATCGCGGCGATGATGGTGGCAAGGAACACGCCGCCCCACGGCATACCCGTCTGGCTCAGGATCTGCGGGTTGACGACGATGATGTACGACATCGCGAAGAACGTGGTCAGGCCTGCGGTGATCTCGGTGGATACCGTCGTACCGTTCTCCTTGAGATGGAAGAACTTCTCCATGGGTTCTGCTCTCTCCTTGATTGCTTTGATTGCTTGGCTGCCAGGCGACGGGTGGCGGGCGGACGCCACGAAAGCGCGCCACGCACCCGGTCCGGCAGACGCGTTCACCATACCATGTGGAGAAGTCATGAAGACGGCGGGGCGTCTTCCGACCACATCAGGCGGGCACGGTGGCCTCACGGATTCCACATCACCTAACGTAGCGCAAACAACAGTACAGAAAGGGCACATCATGCAAAGCACCAATACACAGCACAACACCCCCACCCTGCATAGCCAGTTGCACGCACACCACACCATCATCAAACAATCATGTGAACAAGCCACCCAGCGGACAGACAAACCACTCATCGTCGGATACCACACCGCCCTCATCCTCCAATACATCCCCACACCAGCACAATGCCGCAAAAAATCCGCGATCCAAACCGTCGACGTACCAGGCATGGCCAAACTATGGAAAGCAGGAATCACTCCACACCAATGGATCATCGGCAGCGCGGAATCACTCGTCCCCATTCTGCCCAAGCTTTACGCGTTCGACCTGTTTCACGCATGGGCGCAAATGGCCACCACAAGCACATTCGAACAGCTCATCATCATGGGAGATGCCATCGTCCAATTACTCGCAGACGCCATCACCGCAGGAATCCCGGACTCCGGAACCCCTATACATGCCAGAGGATCGAACATCACCGTCCAATTAAGCGAAGAACTCGCCGGGCGGTTACAGCACGCGCAGCACAGCATGGCATCCAACCCCACCAGCGCACAATCCGTAGTACGTACAGCACTCGGAGAATTCATCAAACGCCCAGAACGATACCGCGGAAAAAGCCAATGCCACAAAGCATACCGGCATATCACAGGAACCGCCCTCTCGCCGCAAGAAACAAGAACCAGACTGGCCCTGACACGGCACGGCCTACCCGAACCTGAATGCAATATCACCATCAGAGACCTGCATTTCACATCCGGCGCACCCGTGACCGTGGACTTGGCATGGCGAACCGCGAAAATAGCCATCGAATATGACGGAGATCATCACCGGACCCAACGCGCGCAATGGATGAATGATCATCAAAAACGCAATCTTCTTCAAAACAATGATTGGAAAGTATTCGTCATCGACGCCGCCGCCCTTGCCACAGATGAAGCGCGAGCAAACTTCGCCTTCTCAGTTGCGAGAGCACTGGAGCTGAGAGGCACGCCAACGCGATTCACGCCGGTAGCACGGCCATGGTAATGCACCGTTCATCACCAAGGGCATCATGACGATGCCAGCCTGACAAGAACACGCGAATAGGAGCATCTCCATATCTTCCCATCGATGCCCAAGATTGAGAGAAGTTGAGAAAAAAGTCCCAATATCTCTCGATTTGATGCCATGCTACGGAGAAATCGAGAGGCGGAAGGGCAAACGGCGGCTGCCAATCGATGAAACATGGCGGAATGATGCGGTTTGCTTGAACAGGCAGTCGCCATGGAATCCCAATAAGTCTCCAGTTGTTGAGCGTGAAAGGAGTTATTGAGGAAAAAGTCTCAACAACTTAAGCTGATGCATGCGAACAACGAGTTATGAAGATTCCACCTGGGTGCCGCTACGATTCGGCTGATGGATCAGCCTCACGTGCAATTGTTGAGCCCCGCGCTCACGCGCAGGGCAACACTTTCTGGCCGGCTGAAGCCGGCTTGCGTCGGCCCACTGGGCCGACGCTACGATTTGGCTGATGGATCAGCCAAATCGTCCCGATACATACCGTTCGGCTTCTTCGTTTTGGGGGTTGTTGAACATCGTGGTCGTGTCGGCGAAATACTCGAGATGACCAGGCTGGCCGACGGCCTTCAGATTGAAGAAGGCGGTGAAATCGGCGATACGCGCCGCCTGCTGCATGTTGTGGGTCACAATCACAATCGTGTAATCATGCTTGAGCTCGTTGATCAGATCCTCCACGGCGAGCGTCGAAATCGGGTCGAGCGCCGAGCACGGCTCATCCATCAGCAGCACCTGAGGGTGAACAGCCACAGCGCGCGCAATGCACAAGCGCTGCTGCTGGCCGCCAGACAAGCCGATACCCGGATTATCCAGACGATCCTTGACCTCATTCCACAGGTTCGCGCCACGCAGCGCCCACTCGACCAGATCATCGGCGTCCGACTTATTGAGATGCTTGTTGTTGAGCTTCACGCCAGCCAACACGTTCTCGCGGATCGACATGGTCGGGAACGGGTTCGGGCGCTGGAACACCATGCCGACATCACGGCGGACAGCCACCGGGTCCACATCCTTGTCATACAGGTTGCGGCCCTCCAGCAGCACCTCGCCCTTCACGTGAGCGCCGGGGATAATCTCATGCATGCGGTCAAGCGTGCGCAGCACCGTCGACTTGCCGCAGCCGGACGGCCCAATGAATGCCGTCACCTTGTTCGGCTCGATGTTGATGTTCACATCCTCCACGGCCAGAAAATCGCCGTAGTAGATGTTCAGGTTCTTGACATCAATACGTTGTCCCATTGTTTTCCTTCAATAGTTCCGACAATTCCAGAACACGGATACGCCGAAGCGTCCACGTCAGCGTTCAGCCTTCACCGCGAACACGCGGGCGACCAGACGACCGATGAGGTTCAAAATCAGCACGATCACGATGAGCATCAAAGCCGCAGCCCACGCACGCTGCATCGGGATGTCGGTGACGCACGAAGCGCTCGCGGACGCGGGGCACGCGACCTTGAGCTTGCTGTACTCCTGGTATACATAGACCGGCAGCGTGGTCATCTGGCCGCTGAACAGGTTCACGTTCGTCGTGGAGATGTAGCCGGCCGTCATGAGCAGGGGGGCCGTTTCGCCGACCACGCGCGCGATTGCGAGAATCACGCCCGACACGATGCCCGGCAATGCCGTACGCAGCACGATCTTGGTGATTGTCCGCTGCTTGGTCACACCCAGCGCGTATGAGGCTTCGCGCAGATCGTTCGGCACGATCTTGAGCATTTCCTCACTGGATTTAACGACTGTCGGGATCATGAGCAGCGACAATGCGACCGAGCCTTCGAAACCGTTGAACGTGCCCGGGCCCACCAGGATCGTGAACATGGAGAACGCGAACAGGCCGGCCACGATCGAAGGCACGCCGCTCATCACGTCAATTAGCAGGCCGATGGACTTGGCGAATTTGCCACCACGCGAGTATTCGATGAGGAACACCGAGCACATGATGCCGATCGGCACCGAAATGACCAACGCGCCGAGCGTGATCTCCAACGTGCCGATAATCGCGTGCTGGATGCCGCCGTACCCGCCGGACGCGGTCGGCTGGCCGCCGATCACGCCGGACATGTTGTACGACAGGAAGTTCAGGTTCAGGCGCTTGACACCGTTGGCGATCGTCGTCCACAGCACGGAGAACAGCGGGATCAACGCGACAATGAACGCGACCGAGATCAGCGCCCCCATCGCCACGTCCTTGCGCTTGCGCCGGGCGATCATCGAGCGCGTGGGCTGGAACTTGTCGAAGTCAATGACCGGAGCGTCCTTCATCAGCGACTCGCCGGCGGCTTGCGCATACTCTAGCGAAGCAGTCATCATGCACTCACTTTCTGCGTGATCTTACGGGCGATGAAATTGACGATGAACGTGATCAGGAACAGCACCAGGCCGGTCGCGATCAGCGTGGACACGCCCAACGAATTCGCCTCCGGATACTGGGCGGCAATATTCGCAGCAATCGTCTGATTCTGCGACGCCTGCAAAATCCTGAACGAGTAGTGCAGGCCCGGCGACAGGATCATGAGCACGGCCATCGTCTCGCCGAGGGCACGGCCCAAGCCGAGCATCGACGCGGACACCACGCCCGACTTGCCGAACGGCAGCACCGCGATTTTAATCATCTCCCACTTGGTGGCGCCAAGCGCAAGCGCTGCCTCCTGCTGCAGACGCGGAGTCTGCAGGTAGACGTCACGCGCCATGGACGTGATGATCGGCAGGATCATGACGGCGAGCACCACGGCCACAGTAGCGACCGTACGCGCCGGGTTCGCGGCCGGGCCCTTGAACAACGGGATCCAGCCGAGATACTTGGCCACCCAATTCCAGAACGGGTAGATGGCAGGCACCAGCACGATGCCGCCCCACAAGCCGTAAATCACCGACGGGATAGCGGCCAGCAAGTCGACAATCGTGCTCAGCGCGGTCGCCAATCCCTTGGGGGCGTACTGCGAGATGAACAGCGCGATGCCGACGGACACGAAGAAGGCGATGAGCAGGGCGAGCGCCGCGACCAGGATGGTACCGAACGCGAGCGGGCCGACATACTGCCAGAAATTATGCGCCTTACCGCCGGTGAACGACTCGATGGTCGCCTTGTTGGCGTTCTGGTCGCCGCCAATCAGCGGCCAGGCGCGGAAGAAGAGGAAGAGAAAGACCGCGGCCAGGACAACAAGAATCAGCGCGCCGCATGCGAATGCGACCCATTTGAATATCTTGTCCGCTGATTTGCCGCCGACCGGCTGGTCGAGGGTGGATTTCTCGGAACTCACAGGTTCTCCTTATGGGCTGACACCCGAAACCGGGCACATGGTGGAACCGGTTTCAGGCCGCTCCCGCTGAGTCAGCCAGGACGCGGCCTGAAATCGTTTCATCATTCCATGTTCGATACTACCGTCTGTCAGGCGTGCGACTGTCCGAACCGGACGAAACCTATTCGGACCGCCGCGCTTGACAGGTTATGTGAAGGTTCACTTGGTTTCGATCGCGTCGATCGACTTGGTGACCTTGGCGCGCAGCGTGTCGCTCATCGGGGCGGAGCCGGCGTTGTCGGCGGCGACCTGCTGGCCGTCCTCGCTGATCACGTAGGTGAGCCAGGACTTCACGAACTTCGCGGTGTTGACGTCCTTGTAGGCCGGGCACACGACGTCGTAGGAGATCAGCACGACCGGGTAGGCGCCATCCGTGGTGGTGGTGTGGTCGAGCTTGACGACCACTCGGTTGTCGCCCTTGGCGGAATCGTCGAGCGGGGAAGCGTCCACGACCTTGGCGGCGGCTTCAGCCGAATACGGGACGTACTTCTCGCCGACCTTCACGGCGACCGTACCCAGGTCGCCGGCCTTGGAGGCATCAGCGTAGCCGATGGTGCCGTCGGCCTGGCTGACCGTGTTGATCACGCCATCGGTGCCCTTGGCGCCCTGGCCAACCTCGTTCGGCCAGTTCTCGCTCAGGTCGTAGCTCCAGTTGTCCGGGGCGACATCCTTGACATAGCCTAGGAAGTTCTTGGTGGTGCCGGACTTGTCGGAACGGTGGACCACGGTGATCGCGGTGTCAGGCAGGTCGACCTTCGGGTTCTGCTGCTTGATCGCGTCATCATTCCACTTGGTGATCTTGCCGTCGAAGATCTTGGCGATGGTCTCGCCGTCGAGGTTGAGGTGCTTGTCCTTGCCGGAGATGCCCTTCAAGTTGAACACGATGGCGATCGGGGAAATGTACACCGGGACGTCGAACGCGGTGCCGGAAGCGCACACGCTCTTCGACTGGGAGACCTCGTCATCGCTCAGCGAGGCGTCGGAGCCGGCCCACGCGGTGGCACCGGTGAGGAAGGTGCTCACGCCGGCGCCGGAACCGCTCGGATTGTAGGAGATCTTCGCATCCGGGTTCTGCGCCTGGTAGCTGGCGATCCACGCCTCAACGGCGGACTGCTGCGAGGAGGCGCCGGCACCCTGGAACTCGCCTGAGATCTTCTCGGCGGACGATGTGGACTTGCCGGCAGCGCTGGAGCTACCGGACACAGGCTCATTGTTTCCGCAGGCGCCAAGTGCCGCAAGCATGGCGACACCGGAAACAGCAGCGATGGAACGTACAAGCAAATTCTTTCGCATGTCTTCAAATCCCTCTGAAATCGCATCAGGCGGGAATCCCGCCCTGTGCCTCGGGGCCGCAGCCCCGCATCATAAACATGGCACCTTTCCGTTCATGACAATTCAAGCGTATGGGAGATTACGAGGGTGGCGGACCAAATCAGGTGAACGGAAGATGAACTCTTGTCGATTTCACAGGATGCACAGGTGGCCTGGCATCGCGATCCGCGGGAAGATGCGGGTCCGCCGGATCACTTGGCGGGGGCGTCGATCTTGTAGCCTAGGCCGCGCACGGTCGTCAGGTACTGCGGGTGGGAGGGGTCGGCCTCGATCTTGGAACGCACACGCTTGACATGCACGTCAAGCGTCTTGGTATCGCCGACATAGTTCGACCCCCAGATGCGGTCGATCAGCTGATGGCGGGTCATCACGCGGCCCTTGTTCTGCATGAGGTATTCCAGCAGCTCGAACTCCTTGAGCGGGAAGAACACGTCCTGCCCGCGCACGGTGACCTGATGCTCGCCCACGTGCATGGTGATATCGCCGCACACCAGCGCAACATCATCATCCTGGGCGCCCGGCGTCTGCGCCGCCGACTGGTTGCGGCGCAACACCGCACGGATACGCGCCAACAGCTCGCGGAACGAATACGGCTTGGTCACGTAGTCGTCCGCGCCGACCTCAAGGCCTACGACCTTGTCGATTTCCGCGCTTTTCGCGGTCAACATGATAATCGGCACGCGGCTCTGCTCGCGGATGCGCCGGCACAGCGCGATCCCGTCGATGCCGGGAAGCATCAGATCGAGTAGCACCAGGTCGGCACCGCCGCGCGTGAACAGTTCCAGGCCTTCCTCGCCGGTCTCGGCCGCCTCCACGTCGTACCCCTCACGGGTGAGCTGATAGACCAGCGGCTCACGGTAGGATTCCTCATCCTCGACAATCAGAATGCGTGTCATACTACTGTTCCTGCTCCTGTCTATTCCACTGTTCCAAGCTGTTCAGCCTTATTCGCCTGCTCAAGCGGCTGCGCATGATCGCCCGCGAGCGCAGCGTCGGCAGCACCCGCACCCGCATTACCGGCACTCGCCCCCGCACCGTCACTTGCATCAGCTTCGCCGGCATCACCGTCCAATGGAAGCTCAATCGTGAACGTCGAGCCGCTCCCCTCATGCGACCACGCTGAAATCGTGCCGCCGCACTCCTCGACGCAATGTTTCGTGATTGCCAACCCGAGCCCGGTTCCGCCGGTGTCGCGCGACCGAGCGGGGTCGACACGGTAGAACCGTTCGAAAATGCGGTCCAACGACTGTTCAGGAATGCCGATCCCCTGATCGATCACGCGGACCGTCACCGTGCCTTCGGCGTCATGACGCGCGATATCAGCTGTTACCGTCGTGTCCGAAGGTGAATAGTGGATTGCGTTCTCAATCAGGTTCTTCACCGCCGTGGTGAGCGCGCGACGATCCACACGCACCACAGCAGGCCCGCCCGAATGCGTCACCCGGATGTCGATATGCTTGTGTTCCGCCTGCACGGCGTTCTGCTGGGCAGCATCCTTGACCACATCCAACGCGTCCACCTGCTGCGCTGACGCGACCCCCGACGTGCTTTCCACGCGCTGCAATTCGATAAGCCGTTGCACCAGATTGGTCAGACGCTCGGATTCTTTGGAAATCCGGCCCGAGAAATACCGTACGGCATCCGGATCGTCGGCGGCATCAGTAATGGTTTCCGCAAGCAAAGCAATAGCTCCGGCGGGGGTTTTCAACTCATGCGACACGTTCGTCACAAAATCACGACGCATCATCTCGAAGCGGCGGCGTTCGGTGATATCGCGGATGAACACGGCCACACGGTTCTCATCAATCGCACCGGCGTGGATAAGCAGATGACGCTGTCGCGCCGGATTCACCGTACCTGCCTTGACGCCACGCCCGGGATGGTCCCCACTCTGGCGCCCATGGCTATCCACTGTGATTTCCCGGTCACGCGTCTGCCCGTCAACCGCAACCATGGCGACAACCTGCGCGAGATCGTCATTGATCAAGCCGGCATCGCCGACGAGCGCGAGATTACGGGCGGCCGGGCTGACGTATCGAATGCGGTCGCCGTCGTCCACAATGACAAGCATGTCCGGCATCACGTTGATGAACTGTTCTTCAGCCGCACGAACCGTGCCCTCGCCGAACACGCTCGACGCCCCGCGCAAGCCGTCACGGGAATCGGCATGGTCACCGTTCGCACGAGGCACAGCAGAACGTGCTGCGAGAGCATCGCCATTGCCGGTGTCCCCATGCTTCCCGGCACCCGTGCGGCGTCCCCAACGGTACCCAAGCAGGACGGCGAGCGCCAGTACCAGCATCGCAACAACCACGACGATCACGGTAATCGTCCACTGATGTGCGTCCATCGTTCCTCCCTGTGCCGCAATCCGCGGCGGCTCCGCATCAAGCGTAACCTCGCGGACGCGTTGGCGTACCCGAGTTTGATTGAAGTTCGCTTGTTGTTAACCTTCGAGGGGACACTCCCGCGACATGCGGGCCGGCATGAACTGCACGCAACGGTTACAGCCGGCGCACGATATCGATGGCGAGACGGGCGGCGGTATCTGCGTATTCGGAGATGTCGAACTCCTTGAACACCTCGTAGTCGGTGTCGGCGTTGTCGCTCAACGCGCGGATAACCAGGGCGGGGACATCGTTGCGGGCGGCGACATGCGCGACCGCGGCACCCTCCATTTCGACCGCGTCAGCACCGGTATCCTCGCGCACCTGCTTGACTTTCTCAGGCGAATCAACGAAATAGTTGCCGGAAGCGATCGTGCCGACCATATGCTTGATGCCGGCCGCGTCAAGCGCCGCCGAAGCGACATCCAACAGGTGGGTGTCGGAATGGAATTCCTCGGTTTTCGGCTTCCACTGGCCGACCAGACGCATATCCGTGTCCAGATAGCGCAGCGTGCCGCCGAGCACAACATCGTTGATATGCAGGTCGCGGTTGAGATTGCCGGCGATGCCGGAGAAGATCACGGCCTGCGGATGGTAGGTGTCCACCAGATACTGCGTGGTAGCGGCCGCGTTGACCAAGCCCATGCCGCCGACCGTTGCGGCGACCTCAACCTGCTCGCCCGCGTTCGTGGTCAATGTGCCGTGCGCGACATCAAGGCTTGCTTCGCGGCGATGCTCCACACGGTCCAATGAAGCCGCGATCAGCGCGACTTCCTCGTCCAATGCGCCGATGATGGCGATAGTTGCAGTCATATTGCTCCTTTGTGTTGCGTATGGGTATTCGATTCGTCATTGTGGCCGGCGGCGCGGCCGGAATGCTGGCAGGGATGCTGGCAGGGATGCGAAAACGCCGGGGTTACTCGTTCCAGCGGCGTTGTGAGACGGCGTCCGCCAGTTCGCGTAGCAGCTGCTCCGTGTCAGGCCATGACAGGCAACGGTCGGTGATGGATCGGCCGTACACCAGCCGATCAAGCGGGGCGGGCTTTTGGTTGCCGCCCTCAAGGAAGCTTTCCATCATCACGCCGGTGATACCCCGCTCACCTTGGGCGATCCGCGAAGCGATATTGCGTACGACCTGCGCCTGACGATGCTCATCCTTGCCGGAATTGCCGTGCGAACAGTCGATGATCAGCCCGTGGGCGGCCGCGGAATCAGCGGGAAGCATCGCACGGATATCCGTCATCGCTTGTGTGACGGATTGCGTATCATAATTCGGCCCATGGCTTGAACCGCGCAACACCACATGGCAGTCGGGGTTGCCGAGCGTTTCGACGGCGCTCGCACGGCCCAAATGGTCGATACCGAAGAACGTATGCTGCTGGGCGGCCGCGTAACACCCGTTCACCGCAGCCTTGACGGATCCGTCCGTGGCGTTTTTGAAGCCGACCGGCATGGACAGGCCACTCGCCAGCTGCCGGTGAATCTGGCTTTCCGTATTGCGCGCGCCGATCGCGCCCCAGCTGATTGCGTCGGAAATATACTGCGGCGATGTCGGTTCAAGGAATTCGGTCGCGGCGGCGAGCCCGGTGTCCAGCACACTGAGCAGCACGCGGCGGGCGAGCAGCAGGCCCTTGCGGATCTGATGGCTGCCGTCGATGTCAGGGTCGTTGATCAGGCCTTTCCAACCGATGGTCGTACGCGGCTTTTCAAAATACACGCGCATGACGATCAGCAGCTGGTCGTCCAGCTCATCCTTCAGTTTGGACAGGCGACGCGCGTAATCAAGCGCGGCCTTCGGGTCATGCACCGAACAGGGGCCGACGATGACCAGCAGACGGTCGTCCTGCCCGTACAGACAGGCGCGGATCTCGTCACGCGAGTAGGCGACCGTGTTCTCCGCCTGCTGCGACAACGGCAACGACGACAACACTTGCGCCGGCGTGGGCAGCGGTTCGAGCTCAAGCACCCGCCGGTTGATGATACGGTTGACGCCGACCTGGTCCTCCCAGCGCGGCACATCCGTGGCTTCCAGCGGGTTCTTGCCCTCACTGATCGCCTCATGAATCGCGCGAAGATCTTCAGGCGAATTCAACGGCTGCTGACCGATATGCAACGGGTACGCCGCTTGCTGCGACGCCTGACGCCGGTTTGCTGACTGTTCCGGCAACCGCCCTGATGCCGCCGGCAGCGCCGCATCCTTCTTCTGCTCGTTCATCATGCCCTTTCGTCCATACTGACTCAAGCATAACGCCATCGGGCGCAAGGCAAGGCAAGACGGCATCCGACGCCGGGCATCGACCGGCCCGTATACCTCTACCGGTTCACAGCACGACGCGCGGTAACCGCGTCAGCAAGCATATACAGCAACTGTTCAGTACGATCCCACGGCACGCAAGCATCCGTGACGGACTGGCCGTATACCAGCTGGTCGAGCGGCGCCGGCTTCTGATGGCCGCCCTTAAGGAAGCTTTCCATCATGACGCCGAAAATACCCGGCTCACCTTGCGCGATACGTCCGGCGATATTCTCAATCACCTCGGCTTCACGGACCTCGTCCTTGCCGCAATTACCGTGAGCGGCATCAATGACCACGCCGGCCTCGCTGACACCAGTCGCCTTCGAAGCTTTCAGCGCTTCAAGCGCTGCGGCAACCGACTGCGGATCATAATTCGGACCGTGGCTCGAGCCGCGCAACACCACATGGCAGTCCGGATTGCCCTTCGTTTCAGCCGAAATCACACGGCCGTCAAGATTGATCGACAGGAAATGATGCTCAAATCCCGCGGTATAACAGGAATCCGCGGCAGCCTTGATGGAACCGTCCGTGGAATTCTTGAAGCCGATCGGCATGGACAGGCCGCTCGCCAGCTCGCGATGCACTTGGCTTTCCGTATTGCGAGCGCCGATCGCACCCCAGCTGATCAAATCACACAAATACTGCGGGGTAATCGGATCAAGCCATTCGGTAGCCGCAGGCAGGCCAAGGCTCAGCACGTCGGTCAGCACCTTGCGCGCCAGCCACATGCCCTTACGGATATTGAACTGGCCATCCAAATCAGGATCGTTAATCAGGCCTTTCCAACCGATCGTTGTACGAGGCTTCTCAAAATACACGCGCATGACAATCAGCAGACGATCGTTCAGCTCGCGGTTGACAGCGGCGAGTTTGGTCGCATACTCATGCGCGGCTTTGGGGTCGTGAATCGAACAGGGGCCGACGAGTACGAGCAGCCGGTCGTCACGACCATGCATGATATCGCGGATTTCCTGACGCGAACGCAACACCAGGTCGCGCGCATCGTCAGTCAGCGGCAGCTCGCGCAAAAACGCGCGCGGGGCGGGAATCGGGTCAAGCTGACGAATATTGACATCCACAGTCTCGGGGAGTACGGCGGCATCGCCAAATCGGCGCTCATCCTCAGCACTATCAGGACCACGAAGACCAGCCATCATCTCTCCTTTCGACATTCGGGACATGGACTATTCACCCTATCGCAAGGCGCGGAGCGATTTTACGCCATGCTTGCATGCTGAAACGGAAACCGCCTGCCGACGTTACTGGTGGTTCAGCGTCGGCAGGCGGAAACGTGAGCGGCTGATGTCGTCAGTCGGCGAGGGCGCCCATCGGATCCCAGGCGGGAAGCATGATGGCGGGCTCGTCCAGCGCGGCCTGGTATTCGGCCGGCAGCATCGTACGCGGCACGGCCACCTCATACACGTACTCGGTGAACCAGTCGTCGCTCATCGTGAAATAGCCCTTATCGGCGATCTTGTCGCCCCACGAGTTCTCGACACGCCAACGACGGGTCGTCGTGCCGTCATCGGCAACATCCACGCCGACAAACGCCATCGCATGATTCATCGCGGAATCAGCGAACCGCACGCGATCTTGCTTATTCATGTCGAAATCCACGTTGTACACGCGGCCATACTCGAACAAGTCAGTCGCCCAAGCGCCCGACTCGCGGTCCATCATCGGATGGCAGTCCGCGCCGAACCACACCGGGATGCCCTGCTCGGTCAGAATCCGACGCACGCAATCCTTCATGAACTCGTTCGGCACGTTGAGATACTCAGTCGGATCGCCGCCGGCCACATTACCCAAATGCTCGATACCGATCTTGCGGCCCTTCGGGTGCTCGACACGCGGATCGTCCACCAGGCACACGTAATCCTCCAAGCCGGCATCCATGTACTTCTTCCAGAAATCAACCGGCGTGATCTCACCATCACGATGGAAGTTGCCCTCCTCGTCGGTCCACTCCCAATCGAAGCTCTCCGGCGGCTCGCCAAGATGAATCGTCAGCATACGATGGCCGGCAGCCGTCGTTCGCGCAATAATCTCATCAATCTGTGCCTTATTCGCATACATGTGCGCGACCGCGGTATGCAGGAGCGCGCGCAGCTGCGTGTTCATCTCACCCGTGTTCTTCGAAGACGCGGTCTCCGGGAACAGATCCTTAGGAACAGCACCATACTTCTTGTACACGTTCATCGCCATGGTCCACTGACCGCCATCGCCCATCACATCGTTCAACAGATGCTGCATAAGACGGGAATCCGACGGTTCGCCGGCACGTACCAGCGCCGCCACATCCTTCAGGAAGTAATTGACACGCTCAAGCTTGTCGTAATACATGGCGTAATTCTGAGAGAACTCAAACTCCTTGAGCCCCAGATTCTTCTTGGCGATGAAGCGGGCGACATTCAGCGAGCTGAACAGCCAGCAGCGGCCCGAACGATCCTGATGCGTGACCGTCCCATTGTCCACGGTCGTGGAAAAACGGCGCTGCAGACGACGCGCACGATCATAGTTGCGTGCGACATCCTGAATGCCGGCCGCAGTGACCGCGTTCATCGCGAGACGATTCTGCGCGCTCGCATCGAATTCATGACGCAGATTATCCAACACTTCACCGCTCAACGGTGTGATCTGTTCCATACCAATCCCTTATCTCGTAGTCGCCTGCCATACAGGCTGTCGCTGAATCCTGGCGTGACCTGATGCGTCGTGCGCCCCGCGGCGGCTATACGCGCCACGGCGGTGCCGCACATACGACGGGAGGGGCGCCGGAATCCCGACGCCCCTCCCCAAGTGTCGCGTCTTGCGGCCCGTCATCTACGCGCCGCAATCGGCGATGCCAACGGATCTTCCGAAGGCATCATATCAGGTTCAGCAATCAGTTGTTTGCCTTGCCATCCTCGGCATCGCCCGCAGAAGCCGGCAATTGCGCCTGCTGCGCGTTCCCGGACAGCTGCTGGCCTTGAGCCGCCTGCTGCGAATTCTCACCATCAGCCACCACACCGGTCACCGACACGTCAGCGTTTTCAGCCTGCGGCGTACCACCGAAATTGAATCCGGAGAACGCGTTGGCAAACATCGAACGCAACTCGGTCACACGCTGCGTGATATTGGATTCACGCTGCTGAAGCTCAGCAATATGCTTCTGCAAGCCATCCAGCTCGCTCTTCGCCGCCTGACGACGCTCCTCAATCTGCTTCTCAGCGTCCTCAGTAGCCTTCTTCAGAATCTGCGCAGCCTGCTCATCAGCTTCCTTCCGCTTCTGATCAGCGTACACGTCAGCTTCCTCGCGAGTCTTCTTGGCCTTGCCAATCAGCTCACTCGCCTCCTGCTTGGCGGCAGTACGACGCTCCTCAAGATTATCCAGCAGCTCATTGACCTTCTTGGTCGCATCATCCTGCTGGGCGGCGATATCCGCGCGAATCTGCTCGGCCTCCGCATCAACTTGGCTCATCGTCTGTGTGCGATGCACCTCAGCCTGATCGGAAATCTCCTGCGCCTTCGCCTTGGCGGCATCCGTGATTTCACCGGCCTTGCGCTGCGCCTCAGTCATCGTGCGGGACGCCTGCTCACGCACGTCGGCAAGCTTCTTATTCGCTTCGGCGAGCGCCTTCTCAATCTGGTCGTTCGCCTCGCTCTTCAAATGCGTGATCTCCTCATTCGCGGCTTTACGCTGCTCGGCGATCTTCTGCGTGGCGTCGGCCTTCATGTCGGAAATCTCACGGTTCTGCTTGGCCAAATCGGAAGCCATACGCTTCTTATGCTCTTCACGGGCGTTCGTCAGCTCAAGCTTGACCGTGTCACGCTGCTCAGTGACCGCCTTCGCGGTTTCAGCACGCAGCTGGGCGGCTTCCTCTTTCGCGTTCGTAGTGATGGTGGTCGCATCGGAATTCGCTTTATCCAGCGTGGCCTTCGCCTTCGCCTTCGCTTCCTCCGTGATGTGCTTGGCGTCAAGTTTCGCGTTATTCAGCAGGGTTTCAGCCTGAGCTTGGGCGGACGCGCGAGTCGACGCGGCATCCTGCTTGGCACGGTTCAGCAACTCCTGGCTGGTCTGCTCGGCGGAAGCGAGCATCTGCTGGGCGTTTGCGCCAAGCGATGCGAAGGAATTGCCCTTCGACGCCTTCTTGACGTTGTTTTTCTCTTCCTGCAACTGGGCTTGCAGCTGCAAAATCGTGTCATCGCTCGACTTGACCTGCTCGCGAAGACGCTTCAACGACTCCTGCGACGCTTCGATAGCCTCATCGACTTTCTCTTTGTCGTACCCGCGCAACACGATTGGGAACCGATCCACCATGTCTTTTCCTTTCGCCCACGGCGCGCACGCGCCGCAACACACAACCGATTGAACTTTATCGCAAAAAATGGACGGCACACGGAGCTGTCACCCAATTCTCACAGTTGTGTCGGGCAGTTGCCGAATCACCCGTTCCACCAGCCGTTTCGGAAGTGTTCCGGCGAGGTCAGCGGCAGTGCCACGACACCACTCAGCCGAGCAGCATCTCCCCCGACGACGGCTGAAGATAATACCGAACCGTCTCATGAACAACATCACGCGCCGCCGCAATCTGTTGAGCGAGCGGAAGCCCATGCTGAGGGTGCGGTTGCTCATTGACCGTCGGAAAATTCAAAAACCCGCCGATGACATGATCCCTGGTCACCGCCCAATTCAGCAGGTTATAGAACAGCGAATTACACACATACGTGCCGGCATCCGAACTCAACGTCGCGGCAATCCCATGCCCGGCGAACGCTTTCAAAATCGAGCGCAACGGCAGACGCGTCCAATAGGCCGCCGGCCCCTGCGGATCAATCGGCATACGCCGCGGACGACGATTATCGGCATCAGGCTTCGCCGCATCCATCAGATTCGTAGCACAACGCTCCAACTGCATGCCACGCGCCGCGCGTTTGAGACCAGTGGCGATCACGATATCCGGGTGCGTGCGGTCGATGGTTTCCAACAGCATCGGCCACGCTTTGGCGAAGCTCACCGGCAGCATCACCGTGTGAATCTGCACCTGCACATCGGCGAAGCTCTCGTCATGCTCGGACAGTGCGTCAATCCCATCTCGTTCCAACGCACGCAACACCTCAAGACACGGGTTGATATCAATCCCCTCGTAGGGTGCGAACCCGGACATGACCACGTTGATCTGCTTCATACCACCCAGTCTAGCCGCATATCACGGCGCACCACAGTGATGCTCAGTCCAATCCCGATTCGGACGTGTCAGGCGCCTCCGAGGGTGCGGACGTCATGCCGTGGACGCGATCGGCCGCACGCTGACGCGTAGCCTCAAACGCGAACCGCTTGATCATATCCAGATCATCATGCGTCGTGATCTTCATATTGCTCTCACTGCCGGCGACAATCGCAACCCGCGTATCCGGCAGATAATCCACAACCACGCGCGTGTCATCGGTCGGATGGAAATCAGGATCCTGCGACGCCAGCTCATAGGCGTGACGAATCGTCGCAAAACGGAACGCCTGCGGGGTTTGCGCACGAAACATATTGCTGCGGTCGGGAACCGCGTGCACCACCTTGCGGTCGCCCAAATCCTCAGTGACCACAATCGTGTCCGTAGAGGGAATCGCCACTGTGGCCGCATCGAACTCATCCAACGCGTCAATACAACCGTCAATGGAGGAACGCTCGACGAACGGACGCACCGAATCGTGAATCAACACTTTCGCATCCTGCGGGATACCGAAATCGGCGAGCATCTGCAACGCGCTTTCCGTGCTGTCCACTCGCTCGGCACCACCGTCAATGATGGTGCGAACCTTCTCATACCCGGCCTCATCTACAAGACGCTCAACCTCGCCACGCACCTGCGGGTTCGTCACCACAATGATATCCGTAATCCGAGGATTGTATTCGAACGCCTCAATACTCCAGCACACCACCGGCTTATTGGCGACGGCGACCAGTTGCTTGGGGTTACGCACATCGAAACGGGTGCCGAAACCCGCGGCGAGCACAACCGCAACCACGGGGACCGGGGCGGGACGGACGGCGTGGGATTCAGTCTGGGCAGCGGGGGCTTGGGTCTGCTGGACAGGCTCCTGAGCGTACCGGGATTCTTGGCTCTCTTCACACATACGCCCCACCGTAAACGCAACCATGCCCGGATGTCATGATGCGGGCGGGTTTCTGCACCGAATCGGCGGATTTTTACTCAGTAGCGGGCGGGGGTGCAGAGGTGCGCGGGCAAAGGTGCGCGGAGCTCCACGGCGAAGATATCGGCGGGTGAAATGCACCGTGCGGAAAGGATACCGAAGAATCAGACGGTCAGAAGACGGGGACGGACGGGACAGAACGTTGGAATTATGCGGTTCTGGCCGCCATCGTGTTTGAGCCGGCTCTTCTGTATGGTCGGTATCCTTTCCATACGATGGATTTCGGTGCCCGATCAGGCTGGTTTGGACACCAGACGGTCAGGCCTGACGCGAGATCAGGGCGAGCATGCGGCCCTCATGGGTTTTCTTGGCGAGCGTGGCGCGACGATGCGAATACCACAGCGGGTTCTCCACCGTGCACAAGCTGTGCTTGATGGCCCCGACCCGTTCGTCAAGCTCCGGATCGCCCTCGTTGTCGATACGGCACAAGTCGCGTAATTCCTGATCCTGCGCAAGATATTGCGTTGCGGCAGCGACGCGGGGCCGAGAATCAATGATGCGGTCGGCGCTGACACCAGCCTTGTCCAAGCATTGACGGGCAGCGGCGGCAATATCAATGCCGGGGCCGCCGAAGCGGGTGAGCGTGTAGGTGCCGGGGAATTGCGCGTCGAACGCGTCGGCGATATCACCGCCCACCTCATAGCAGTCGCCGCAGATGCACGGGCCGAGCGTGGCGACAATGCGGGAGCGTTCGGCTCCCTTGGCACACATCAGGTCGATGGTGTGGGCGATGATGCCGCGCTCCAATCCGCGCCGGCCGCAATGCGCGCCCGCGATAATGCCGGAAACCGGATCAGCCATGAGAACAGGCAGACAATCCGCCGCAAAAATACCGAGTGCGATGCCGGGACGCGAAGTCACCTGACCGTCGGCGGCGACCACGCGCGTCTTCTCGTTCGCGCCATCACCCGTGTCCGTAGCGTCAGCCGCCGTGCCATCGCCCCGCACAGTACCGGATACATCGAATCCGAAGGGCGTGTTGATAGTGAAGGAACCATCGACATCCACCGCATCCCCGGAATGCACCTGGCTGATCAGCGATAGGTCCGCCCCGACCGCCGCACGCAACGCCATCCGGTTGGCCAGCACACGCTCGGGATCGTCGCCGGATTTGCCGCCCAGATTGCACGCCGCGTAATCACCTTGGCTGACCCCGCCCAACCGGGTCGTGTACGTCACGGTGATACCGGGCGCGAGGATGACGGGAATGGTGACGGGAATTGGATTGCCGGATTCGTCGATTGGCGAGATGGCGTTACTGTCCACGATGTTCGCAGGTTCGTTCATACGGCCTATCCTAGCGGCATGCCGCGCTATCGCCACTCGCCGGTCTTGCCGGGACCGCCAGCCTCGGCTATTCGGCTTTCAGCGTGCGATTGCGGGCGCGGGAACGGATGGCGGCGTTCACGGTGACCGGTTCGGGGCACGGCATGGAGAACACGTGGGCGGGATTGTTCACGGATTCGACCCAATGGCCGTCCGCGTCAAGGAACCCACCCGCCGGCACGGTCATACGCAACGGTTCGCGACCGGGCATCAGGAACTCGACCTCCTGCCCGGCTTCGATCTTGTTGCGACTCATCAGCGTGACCCTCCGCGTTGAAGCGTCATACGACATCACTTCGCCCACGACAATCCAATCGCGGAAATACCCGCCGCGGTCTGTATTTTGCCCGACCGGATGTTCAGGATAGTAGAAGCCCGTGCTGTATTCGCGGTGCGAAACCTTATACGGCTCGTCCAGCACCCATTGCGGCAGGCGGACATGCGGCGCGTCACCGGGCATGCGCGCGGCATCGCCCAGCAATGCGGGCTGTCCTGCCGGCGTTCGGCGGACCCGGTCGGCGAACGGCCGCAGCGTATGGCCTTCCGCGTCTTCGAACCCACGCTGGACCATGTACGCGTCGACCGCCGTCTTATAGGCGTTCGTAACCGCGGCCACATAGTACGCGCTTTTCGCACGACCCTCGATTTTCAGGCTTGTCGCCCCCGCGTCGATTAGGTCGTCAAGATGGCCGAGCATGTTCATATCCTGCGAATTGAACAGGAACGTTCCCTCGCCGTTCTCCTCGACCGGGAAGAACCGGCCGGGACGCTTCTCCTCGACCACATGGTATTTCCAGCGGCAGGGCTGCGCGCAATCGCCGTGGTTGCCGCTGCGTCCGGTCAGATAATTCGACAGCAGGCAGCGCCCGGAGAAGGCCATGCACATCGAGCCGTGCACGAAGCATTCGATATCAAGATCGTCCGGCGTGTTCGCGCGGATGTCACGGACCGCGTCCAAGTCAAGCTCGCGGGCGAGCACCACACGCTTCGCGCCCAGTTCGTACAGCGCGTTCGCGGCACCGTAGTTGGTGACGCCTGCCTGCGTGGACACATGCAATTCGAGATTCGGGGCGATATGGCGGGCTTCCATCATGATGCCGATATCGGTGACGATCAGCGCGTCGACCCCGACTTCGGCGAGCTGGCCCAGATACTCGCGCATGGCCGCGACCTCGTCGTTATGCGGCAGGATGTTGCAGGTCACGTACACGCGAGCGCTATGCTCGTGGGCGTATCGCGCGCCTTCCTCAAAATCCTCGAGCGTGAAATTCTTCGGCGCCGAACGCATGCCGAAGGCCTTGCCGCCGCAGTATACGGCGTCCGCGCCGAAATCGACTGCGGTTTTCAGGCTGCGCAGGTTGCCGGCCGGCGCCAGCACTTCGGGGCGTCGGCGGGTATGGCGGGAGGGTGCTGTGTCTGCGATTGGGGTCGAATCGGTCTGTATGGTCGTCATCTGTTCATTCATCACCGCATAGCATAACAATCCTGCAGCGATGACACGTGCTTGAGCGTGCTCATACTCAAACTGGTTACGCTGAGCAGCCTCTCAGCGTAACCAGTTTGTGAAAGACGGCAGGTGGCAGGAAACCGGCTCAGCCGAGATAGGCGAGTTCGTCAGGGCTGAGTTCGAGCTCATCGGCCTTGAGCGAGTCAAGGATGGTCTCGGGTCGATGCGCCCCCGGAATCACGAACATGTGGTCGCCCTTGGCAAGCTCCCATGCGAGCACCACCCGCTGGTAGCTGACACCGTGCTTCGCGGCGACCTTACGGAACGGGTCGAACAGATGCTCGTCGTAGGGGTGACGATACCCGCCGAGCGGACTCCAGCACACGAATGCAAGACCGAGTTTCGCGCAGTAATCAAGCGTGTCCTGCGTTTCCAGATGAATCGGGGAATACTGGTTCTGAACGGCGACCAGTTTGTCGCCCAACACACGCCGGGCGATATCCAGCTGTTCGATGGTGACGTTCGACACGCCCGCCCATTTGGCCACACCCTGGTCGAGCAGCGCCTTGATGCCTTCGCAGGACTCCTCGTACGGGACTTCAGGGTCATGGCGGTGCAGGTACAGCAGGTCGATCGCGTCCACGCCGAGCGCCTTCGCCGACTGTTTGCCGTATTCGATGAGATGCTCGGGTTTGCCGTCACGCGGCCAGATCGGTTTGTCGCCATCCCATGCACGACGCAACCCCACCTTGGTGGCGACCAGCACCTCGTCACGTGGGCCGTTCCATGTATCAAGCGCCTCACGCACCAGCTTCTCGCCGGTCTGCTCCTCCTCGCCGGGAGTGTAATACGCCCACGCGGTGTCGATATGACGGCAGCCGGCATCCAAGGAGGCGTGCAGCGTCTCGATGCCGACCGCATGCCCGCGGTTGTTCTCGATGGTCAGCGGCATTTCGCCATGCCCGATGGCAGTGGTGTGGAACGGCCCCAGGTCGCGATACAACGTCATGAATCCTCCTTCACGGACACCGCACACCCTCATGGCAGGCGGTTTGTGCCGTACAACGTTTCAACAATCGGACCGGCCTCGGCGACGATTCGCCTGCTGCCGGTTGATGCAATCAGCTCCAGCCTACGGGCGGACGTGGATTTCACTCCACGAACACGCGCACGCTACCGATAAACGCCCCACCGGCGGATTACCGGCCGCCGAAACTCCCGCCGCCGGCTCCGCCGCCACCGCCGCCGAAGCCGCCGCCACCGGAGAAACTGCCGCCTGACAGGCCGCCACCGGACGAATTCACAGGGTGCAACACCGTTTCCACCGCATCCTGGACTTGCGCGAAGCCAGCACCCAATTGCGTGCCCAAATCAGCGAATGACGACGGGGCGAACGATGTTCCGGCGACCGCGCCACTCACCGCCGCCGCACTCGTCGTACCAAAGCCCGTGTTCCAGTACATCGGACGGTACATCCAGTACAGCAGCGAATCGGAGGCGTTGCTGTCAAGCCACGCAGGGTCGGACAGTTCGGGGACCGCTTCGGCGAGCTGGCGCATCACCTGTTCGGACATGCCGAACGCCGCGGCATACACGAGATACCGATCCCACAGGGCCAAATCCAGCACGCCGCGATCCTTGAAATCGCTGAAATCGTTGAGATACTGCTTCAAACCCTCCACTTGCATGGCCAGTGCCCTGCCAGTGTCACTCAATCCAACACTGCGCTTCAGATTCAGGCATACAATCATGCAGAACGCCACTGGCAGGATCAACGCGAGCTGCATGGCCAGATTGTCGGTGAACAGTATCAAGCAACCCAACCCGAATATCACCGAGCATATGGCCGCGGCGATCGTGCTGCCGCCGTTGGACGTGGTGGCGCCGAGCGCGGCGAATTCGCCGTCGAACCGGTCAATCATCGATTCCTGTTTGCGGGCGCCCGACTTCCAGTCGCCGATGGATTCACGCAGCCGGCTCATGTCGAACACCCGGCTGTTGAGATGGTGCCCCACGGTTTGCAGGAAATCAAGCAGTGCATCCTCAGAATCGCACAGGTTCAGCTGTGCACGTGTGCCAGGATGGTCGCTTGCCGGTTCGATGACGATGGTCACGTCGTCACTCGTACCGGACGCCATACCTTGCACAACCGGGGATGCGGCAATCGCAGCGGACAGCGCGTGAGGGTCAGCGTTGGCGACGTTGACACCGTTGTACGCTTCACTGCTGCCTGGCAGAATACGGATTGCGTGTTTCGACGCCAGAGACAGCATGGTTGCGGACAGGGCGCGCGCGTTTGTCTGCTCGTCCGCGTCGTCAAGTACGCCGTTGAGTTGCGCGGCGTTATTCGGGCTCATATCCGGCGGATCATGCCGATAGACGACATCCTTGGGGCAGGCTGCCTTGCGTCTGCTGAACACCGTGGAGATGATCAGCCATGCGACCAAGGCGATGGCAATCAGTATGGCAATCGTCACTTTGGCCACCAGCGTTTTCGCCTTGACGCTTTGGCTTTCCTTCCACGCTTGTTCCAGCTTGTTCTCATGCGCCATGAGGATGTCTTTATACTCGCCGGTCTCATGGCGTGTGACGCCTGAGGTTTTCGCCACGTCGAACATGGACACCAGATCGAGATAATCACCGGATTTCACGTTGTATGCGGTGAACTTGAGCGAGCCGTCAGCGTCACGTGACGTGGTTGACGTGCCTTCATAGTGCAACCACGCCCACGAGTTCTTCGCGGTGACCCCCTTGGGGAAGGTGACCGTGCCGGTGAGTTTGCCGATCGGCACCTGATTGGTGGTGCCGACCGGCTCCCATTGGAACGCGGCCACGTCATCGTAGGCGGTGCTGACCCCTTGGAAGGTCATGGAGATGTCGAAACCAAGGCTGTCGGCTTCACTGATGGCCGGAATATTCCAGCCGAGCTCGACCGTACCGTTTGACGGCATCTCGGACGCGTCATAGGATTCCAAATCATCACCATCGACACGCGCAATATACCAGTGGTTCGCATACGTGGAATCCCACATGCCGTTGGTGTTTGAGCCGGGAATAACCGGATCGGCCTGGGTGTATGTGACGCCGCTGGTCGTGTTCCGTACGCTGATATCAGTGATGGCGGTGAGCTGAGATGGATCGAGCTTGTAGCGCTGATACAGCTGACGCCACGGCTTGTCACGATCGTTGAGTTTGACATCGATATGCTCGGTGATCTTCAAATCACCGTTGGCGAGCACCTTGACCCGGTAGTCCGCGCTGCGATACGACAGGTCCGGGGAATCGCCCTGCGATGACAACATGACGATGGCGAACGCACACACCAAGGTCGCGGCGATCCCTGCGATGATCGCCTTTACCCATATGGCAGTCTGATGCTTCACGGTTCACTCCCCTACGACGAACAGCACGGACAGTACCAGCTCAGAACTTCACTTGCGGAGCCTGCCTCGAGGCGTCGTCCACCTGGAAGTATTCCGCCTGTTCGAAGTGGAACAGGCCGGCCACGATATTGCTCGGGAAGGTCTCGATCGCGTTGTTGAGCTTGAGCACGACATCGTTGTAGAACTGGCGTGCATACGCGATCTTCTGCTCGAGTTCCTGCAACTGGCGTTGCAGATCCATGAAGTTCTGGTTCGCCTGAAGCTGCGGATACGCTTCGGCGGTCGCTTGCAAGTTGAACAGGGCGCGAGTCAGGCTGTTTTCCGCGGCGATACGGTCCGCCGTGCTCGCCTGCTTGTCGGAAGCCACGGCCACGGCTTTCGCACGGGCCTCGGTGACCTGCGTGAACACCTGGGACTCATGGGTGGCGTACCCCTTGACGGTTTCCACCAGATTCGGCACCAGATCGGCACGCTGCTTGAGCTGAACGTCAATCTGCGCCCAGCCGTTCTTCACCCGGTTGCGCAAGGTGACCAGATTGTTGTAGGCGCTGATCATCCACACGACAATCAGCAGCACAATGACGGCAATGATGATCCACGCCATCGTTCTCTCCTTCGAAATCCCGAGAATCGTCATGATCCCGGCAGGACTGTCCCGCATATCCAGTATCTCAGAAGGCTTGTACCATCATGAAAACCGCAGTATGTAAGCTTTCCGCGCACATGCGGCGACAACGCAGACAGATATGCGAAAGGGCCGCCGGGAACACTCCCGACGGCCCAATCAGCTTCAATCCAGCCGGACGCTCACCCTATTACCGGTGACACGTCCGACAGGCGATCAGTTCTCCTCGAACGGATCGAAATCGCGGCGTACACGGCGGCGCGGACGCTCATGACGCTCCTCGCGGTCGGCGCGATACTCGTCATAGTGGTCATCCGCCGCATAGCGCGGGTTGCGGTCATCGCGACGGCCGCCACGATAGCCGCGGCCGCCACGATCCTCACGGTCGGAACGCTCAGCACGACGACCACGACGCGGACGATCATCATACTCATCATCACGATCGTCACGGCTACGGCGAGCCGGACGGTCATCGTCGTCATAGCGGTCGTCACGGCTGCGGCGGGACGGACGGCGGTCGTCATCATACCGGTCGTCACGATCGTCACGCTCAGCACGACGACCACGACGCGGACGATCATCATACTCATCATCACGCTCATCGCGATCGTCACGGGAACGACGGCCACCACGATAGCCGCGATCGTCACCGTCGTCACGACGGCCACGGCCACCGCCGCGACGCTCGTCACGGCCACGGCCGGCGGAACGCGGAGCCGAAGACTCCTGATCTTCAAAGCCCGGGATGGCCAGGGAGATCTTGCCGCGGTCATCAACACCCTGCACGACGACCTCAACGGTGTCGCCTTCCTTGAGCACGTCCTCGACGGCGTCGATACGCTCGCCGTTGGCGAGGTTACGCACCTGGGAGATGTGCAGCAGGCCGTCGGTGCCCGGGGTCAGGTTCACGAACGCACCGAAGCTGGTGGTCTTGACGACCTTGCCGTTGTACACTTCGCCCGGTTCAGGGACATGCGGGTTGGCGATGGAATCGATGATGCCCTTCGCCTTCTCGGCCGCTTCGCCACCCTCGGAGGAGATGTAGACGGTGCCGTCGTCCTCGATGGTAATCTCGGCGCCGGTTTCCTCCTGGATCTGGTTGATCATCTTGCCCTTCGGGCCAATCACCTCACCGATCTTCTCGACCGGCACCTTGGTGGTGATGATACGCGGAGCGAACGGGCTCATCTCAGCCGGGCCGTCGATGCACTCGTTGATCAGGTCGAGGATCGTGGCGCGGGCTTCCTTCGCCTGCTGCAGCGCGGCGGCGAGCACGTCGGCCGGAATGCCGTCGAGCTTGGTGTCCAGCTGCAACGCGGTGATGAACTCGGAGGTGCCGGCCACCTTGAAGTCCATATCGCCGAACGCGTCCTCAGCGCCCAGGATGTCGGTCAGCGTCTTGTAGATGTGCTGGCCGTCGACATCGCCGGAGACCAGACCCATTGCGATACCCGCGACCGGAGCCTTCAGCGGCACACCGGCGGACAGCAGCGACAGGGTGGAGGCGCACACGGAACCCATGGAAGTGGAACCGTTGGAACCAATGGCCTCGGAAACCTGACGGATGGCGTACGGGAACTCCTCGCGACTCGGCAGCACCGGCACGAGGGCCTTCTCGGCGAGGGCACCATGGCCGATTTCGCGGCGCTTCGGGGAACCGACGCGGCCGGTCTCACCGGTCGAATACGGCGGCATCTCATAGTTGTGCATGTAACGCTTGAACTGCGGGCCGCTCAACGCGTCAATCTGCTGCTCCATCTTGAGCATGCCGAGCGTGGTGACGCCCAGGATCTGGGTTTCGCCGCGCTGGAAGAGGGCGGAACCGTGCACGCGCGGCACAATGTCCACCTCGGCGGACAGGGTGCGGATATCGCGCAGGCCGCGGCCGTCGATACGATAATCCTGCGTCAGGATGCGGCGGCGCACAATCTGGCGCTGCAGCTCCTTGAACGCGTTGCCGAGTTCCTTCTCCTTCTCGGCGTCATCCATGTCGGTGAACTCGTTGGCCAGCTGCTCGCGCACCTGCTCCTTGATTTCGTGGATACGCTCCTGACGAGGCAGCTTTTCCGCGATGGACAGGGCTTCGTCAAGCTCGGCGTGGGAGATTTCATCAATGCGGTTGTACAGGTCTTCGGTGTACTCCGGGAACAGCTGGAACTCCTTAGCCGGCTTCGGAGCCTTAGCCTTGAGTTCGTTCTGTGCTTCGCAAATCGTCTTGATGAACGGCTTGGCCGCCTCAAGACCGCCGGCGACAACTTCCTCATCCGGCTTGGTCTGGCCCTCATCATAGATGAGATGCCAGGCGTTCTTGCCGGCACCGGCCTCGATCATGGCGATGGCGACATCACCGTTCTCAACCACGCGGCCGGCGACGACGATCTCGAAGACCGCGCGCTCACGCTCGCTCCAGCGCGGGAAGGCGACCCACTGGCCGTCAATCAGGGCCAGACGCACGCCGGAAACCGGGCCTTCAAACGGCAGGCCGGAAATCATGGTGGACGCGGACGCGGCGTTCAGCGCGAGCACATCGTAGGCGTCGTCAGGGTTGACGGCGAGCACGGTCTCCACGACCTGCACCTCGTTGCGCAGCGTGTGCGGGAACAGCGGGCGCAGCGGACGGTCGATGATACGGCAGGCGAGAATCGCCTCGGAGCTCGGACGGCCCTCACGGCGGAAGAACGAGCCCGGGATCTTACCCGCGGCATACATCTTCTCTTCCACATCAACGGTCAGCGGGAAGAAGTCGTAGTTCTCCTTCGGGCTGGAACCGGCCGTGGTGGTGGACAGCACCATCGAATCATCATCAAGATAAGCGGCTACAGCCCCATCCGCCTGCTGGGCGAGACGACCCGTCTCGAAACGCAACGTGCGCTTGCCGAATGAACCATTATCGATAACAGCCTCTACGGCCTTGATTTCGGGACCCTCCAAGGGTTCCTCCTTTGTTTGTTTTTCTATCTACCTAAACCAATGCTGACCTGACGCAGGCCGTGCGTATCACGCGGCAAACCTGGCCGCGTTTCCCTCGTTTTCCTCGTGTCAGAACGTCAGTCCCATTATTCACTTATTCGTTGACTTTTCGTCCGCGGCTTCGCATCCCATGCGAGCCTTCCGCCACTTCCAGGCGCCCCTGCGCGCCTCAACCCGCGATGGCGGTGCAGCCGTGCCGCCGGCCACCGCGAGATTCAGCGCAAATCCCTTCGGGATCAAGATATACAAGCGCCCGCGCACGATGACGCGGGCGGAAGTCTTCTATCGACGCAGGCCGAGACGTTCAATCAGGGAACGGTAACGGTTGATGTCTTCGCGCTTGAGGTAATCAAGCAGACGACGACGATCGCCGACCATGAGCAGCAGACCACGACGCGAATGGTGATCATGCTTGTGGGTCTTGAGGTGCTCGGTCAGATCTGCGATACGCTTGGTCAGCAGCGCAACCTGGACCTCCGGGGAACCGGTGTCGCCTTCGTGCGTCGCGTACTTGCTGATGATTTCCTGCTTGTCCTGAGCCGTAAGTGCCACGGCTTCCTCCTTGGATCTCGTTGCGCGGTGCCGCCGGCCCAATGCCGGAGCGCTCTCTATCCGCGGGCGAAACACGCCAAATCACGAGTATAACCCGAGACGTGGAAAAACAGGCAGGCGCCACGCCAAACACTGCCACAGCGCCATCAGCGCTCAAACCGCTTGAAGCAAGCCACCGAACATGACAACGCACAACGCCGCCACTTCAATGGCAAAAAACAGCATGAACGACGCCCAACTGCGGGTCAGCACATTGAGCGGCGAATCCTTACGCACCACAATCAGCAGACCGACAAACACCACCGCATACACCGCCACCGCGGCGCCCGCCGCCATAATGCCCAAATTCGCCGCGTTCGCCAGCGGCGCCGCCGGACCGAACACCACATACGTCGAATACCAGAAATTGAAGCGCAGCAAGCATAAGCCGGCCACAAGCTGCTCGGCGACGACACCAACGACGAACACCAGTCGCCACAACCAGCGGCGGGTATCAACAATAAGCATGCCAAGACCAGTGAGCGCCAACACCGTCACCAGCCATGAGATGAACATGACGCCCTGCACGGACAATCTGCCGGTAACAGCGATCAGACGCTGGGTGTCACGAACCGCGATATCACGGCCGATACCGTACGGCACGATGATGGCAAGCAGCAGCAGGACGGCGAACACCACCCACTGCACCGGATGCGAACGGCTGCGCTCGATATCAGCCAGCGACAGGTCGCTGTCGGGGATGGTGGGTTCGGGATGCTTGGAGACGTCCACGCGCTCGATTTTGCCCTGCACGATTTCAGTGGCGATGTTGGACTCGCCGGCGGTGTCGGCCGCCGTCCCGGTCGTATCGGTGTCGTGCCGTGTACCAGTCTGCGCCATGCATCGCCTCGCTTGTCCGGGCATGCGGCGCGATGGCCACACGCGTTGTTTCGCTACCCACTCTAGTATGCCGCATGCCGGATCGATGCGCACGAATCCGGGCCGGGCATCGATCCGTGCGTCCCGTCCACCGTCGGTCAATCAGAACAGTCCGAATTCAACATCTGCGCGAATCGGCGTGCATGGACGAGATATTGAGAAAAAAGTCCCAACATCTCTCGTCAGCCGTGCTTCTTCCCGATTTTTTCAGATTTCACACGTGACGCACGAGACTGCCGTCACCTCAAACCGTTGATATTGCTAAATTTTCAAGATGGGCCATCGCTTCGACCACCTTGCGGGATCTCAATTTCTCACGAAATCAGGTGTCAGGCGCGAGTTTTTTTCGACTTTTTTTCTGGGTAACTCGTCGAATCGGCATCCGAACGCGAGATATTGAGACTCGCCTTTCCCGACTGCGCCGAGGCAGGTGCCGGAATGCCGGACCGGGAAGTCACACAAACCGGCGCCGCCCTCAGCCTGCTTAGCGTCAGCAGGTTGAGGGCGGCGGCGCAGGGAACGAAAAAGCCCCGGGAACCCGGGGCTCATGGAGCGGATGACGGGAATCGAACCCGCGTAATCAGTTTGGAAGACTGAGGCTCTACCATTGAGCTACATCCGCGCATCGCAGTATCTGCAAGCCCTCGGCAAGCAGACAACGCAACTTGAGCTAGTATACACGACACCGTGACGATGCCGCAACCGTGTCAGCGCCCATGGGGACACCAAGGGCGGGCGTGCCGTCGCGCAGCGCATTCGCCCGCGCGCGACGGCACGCCGAAGCCGACACCATACGCGTCAGCAGGCCTCGATCTTCCACTCGTATGGCTTGAGCGCCACCGTACGCGGCAGGCTCACGCCCTCGATGCTGTCAAGCGTCGCCGTGGCGTCACGGTTCGCGAAATTGAACACGCCGAGCAGTGTGCGCCCACCTGACTGCCGGACCATCGCGAGAATACCGTCATCATGCGCGTCCCACGTCGTCACCCAAGCGTCAGGGGCGAAGCATGGGTCCGAGCGCATCTGCCGCACATCCGCCATGCCTTCCCACAGCCGGTTTGGCAAGGTTCCGGGGACATCGCGCTTCGCGGCGTTCTTCCAGTTGAACTTGCTGCGGTGCAGATTGCGGCTGTCAGCGACACGGTCCGGGTCTTCCTTATAATCCCAGCCGTTGAGCTGGCCGATCTCGTCGCCGCAGTTGAGCATCGGGAACCCACGCAGGAAGCCCATAGCGTGGTGCATGAGCAGATCACGCTGGATGGAACGCTCATACAGCGGCCGGTCATGCGTGATCAGCGCACGCTCAATACCGCACAAGCTCGCCGTGGTGCCGCAGCTGCGCGCGTCACCGGACGCCGGATCATAGTTGTACAGCTCGCCCATCGCCCAGCTGCCGGGCACCATGCCCTCGTAGAAGTGGTAGAGGAATTCCTTGTGCTTGAGCGGGTCGATGCCCAACTGGCGTTCGACATCCTCGTCCAGACCCCAGCCGATATCGTCATGGCAGCGCAGATAGTTGACGAACCAGCAGTTGTCGGGCAGGGCGTCGAGCTTGTCGATCTGGGTTTTAAGCAGGCGGGTGTCGCCGTTGGCGAGCGCGCTCCACAAGTTGACCATGACGGACACGTTGTACAGCATGTGGCATTCGGGCTTCTCGGGGGTGCCGAAGTAGGCGGCGAGCTCCTTGGGAGCCATGACGACTTCACCTTTGAACACGACGGCCGGGCAGACGATTTCGGACATGATGCGCATCATGCGCACGATGGTGTGGACTTGCGGCAGGTTGCGGCAGTTGGTGCCGAGTTGCTTCCAGATGTACGGCACCGCGTCGATGCGGAAGACTTCGACGCCGAGGTTGGCCAGGTGCAGCAGGCTGGACATCATGACGACGAAGACCTTGGGATTGCGGTAGTTGAGGTCCCATTGGAACGGGTAGAACTGGGTCATGACCCATTTGCCCATCTGCTCATTCCATGTGAAGTTGCCGGGGGCGGCGGTCGGGAAGACTTGCGGGACGACGGCGTCATATTGGTCGGGGATGGTGCGGTCGTCATAGCAGAAGTAGTAGTCCTGGTATTCGGGGTCGCCGGCTTGTGCGGCTTTCGCCCACCGGTGGGTGGATGCGGTGTGGTTCATGACGAAATCAAGGCACAGGCTGATGCCGGCTTCGCGCAGTTTCGCGGTGAGGTCGGCGAGGTCCTCATTGGTGCCGATAGTCGGGTCGACGGTGTCGAAATCCTCGATGGCGTAGCCGCCGTCGTTGTCGGGGTGGGGCATGGTCAGCAGCGGCATGAGGTGCAGGTAGGTCAGATGCTGCTCTTTGAGATAGTCGATATGCTTGGCGAGATCGGTGAGTTTGCCGGCGAACAGGTCGGTGTACATGGTCATGCCGAACATGTCGCCGCGACGGTACCATTGCGGATCGTGTTCACGGGCGGCGTCGAGGCGTTTGAGGTCGGCTGGCCGGTCGGCGTGGGCCTTGGCCATGACCTGTTCGAAGTGGTCGAATTCAGGGGAATCCCCGTACAACGAGCGGAAAAGTTGTTCAAGTTCTGCGCAGCGCGGGGCGAGCCGTTCGGCGAATACGGAATCGCGATATGTGGCTTCCATGTGAAACTCCTATGTCTCATCCGGCAGGCCTGCACGTTCAGGCCTGAAGTGGCTCCAGTATATCAAACCGGTTCGATTCCGACAATGCGACGCTCCGGACTGCCCGCGATCACCTCGAATCCACGCATCGAGTGCGCCGGCATCGGCGCCGCCCCACGCCGGATACAGCTGAATGTCTTATGCCCGGTCAGTGATCAATACGGCAACCGCTGAAGCGACCGGCCCATCATGGCTCAACGAAATATGCCAACGATACCGTGCGCTCCCCCGCCCGGCAGCACTCCCCCGCCCGGCAGACCCATCAGTGGCTTGATCCAAGGAATCTTCCAACGCCCGGGCGACCGCATCCGCAAGAACGACATGCGGCACGCCACGCGCATCATCAAGAATCTCGATACCCGACCACGGAATGGTGTCCACGGTGTACGGAAGCGGGGCGCACTCCCCCAGCGCCTCGCACCACGCTTTGACCGCCGCCTCTTTACCCGCCCACCGTGCGGCAAGATGCACAGCCTCACCATCGGCTTTCAGCCGGCCACGCAGCGCGCTTTGCCGCAACTCACGCGGCGAGAACAGGCGGCGCATGCCCCCCGCCGGGCTCCTCAAGCTGCCCGGCGAAAGCATCCAATGCCACGACATCATGGCCGAGCCCCACGATACCGTCCAAATCACCCGATTCCGCCTCTGTCATTGTGCCGCCCCGAGCCTGCATCATGCCGTCGTAAACCCGTTGACGCATGCGAACACGAGCGACAATCCCAGAAACGCGAGAAACCACGGTGAGCTCCAGCATGCGGCGAGCGTGCCCTTGAGGCTGCGGTTGGTCTGCATGTATTCGCGGATCTTGCCACGCCGCAGGATGAGATACAGCAGGGAGCCGATTCCGACAAGGATATACAGCCCGAAGCCGACAACATTCTGCGCGGTTTGCGGCATCACCGCCAAGAGGCGGGACAACAGGTCGGAAAACACGAAATTATTGGTGATATGCAGCGCAATCGACCACACCAGCCCATATTCGGTAGCGATATAGCCCAACACCAGACCGACAAGAATCGCGTATGCGCCTTGCAGCAAATCCGTGTGGAAAAAGCCGAACAGCACTGCGCTGGTGACTATCGAAAACACTTTGCCGTAGCGGGCGAGCGCAGGCATCACCAAGCCGCGGAACAGCAGCTCCTCCATAATCGGGCCGAAGAATCCGGCATACAGGACCATAGCGAGCGTGCCCATCGACGCGTCGATGCTGTCCATCGCCGTGTCGGGTTTCGCCCCGAACACTCCGGACAGCCAGTCAAGCGCCGGCTCAAGAACAAACGAGTAGACGTCGGAGGCCCCCAAAATCAGCATGATGGAAACAAGGAAGACAACAGGGGTCATCGTGCGATGCGCGCGCTGCCCACGGCCGGCGAGCTCCAGCCACAGTTCGCGCGGCAACCCATGCCATAACGGATCGCGAGCACGCATGAGGGCCAAGTAAATCGCGCATCCGACCAGGGCGATCAGGCTGACGGCACCGGATATCCGATTGATGAAGGTATCACCGTCAATCGCCGATTCCGGAGTACCCTGAAGAATCATTACCGTGGCGATGGTCATCTGGGCGACCAGCGCGACCGCCGTCATCACGACGCAATAGAACAGCACAAGCCGCGCCTCGCGGCCGACCGCACGACGCACCTGCTGGGCGTAGGTGAGTACGCGCTGGGGCTTCCATGCGCGCTGCCGGGATTGCGGCATAGCTTGCGGCCAGTACGCTCCGGTTTGGTATGGCGCCGACGGATACACCGGGACCTGCGGTATCGGCGGAACCGGAGGATACGGATAGGGCACACCTCGCATCGGAATGTTTGCGTTGCCGTTTGGGGCCTGCCGCGGTGGGAGCACAGGCTGCGGATAGGTGTGATACGGACGGTACGGCGGAATCTGCTGATACGGCTGGGCGGGCAGAACCGGGTATCCTTGCGGGGAAATCTGCCGGTAAGCCTGATACTGTTGGGACTGTGGTTGGGACTGTGGCTGGGACGGAACATACCCCTGCTGCGGAGTCTGCCAATACGACGGGGCTTGGGCCGTCTGCCCAACATACGGGTTGACTGACCGGTATTGCGGCGGATACGTCGGATTGCTTGGCCGGCATGGTGCGGATGGCATCGGCGGTGCTGCTTGGGCTGGCGTGGGTTGCGGCATCGAGGCCGGCTGGCCGGACTGTTCGGTGTGTTCCGGCTGGTCGCCGGATGTCATGCCTGAATCATCAATCTGGTCGCTCAACGCGTTTCCTTTCCCGTCGCTGTCTTGCCATCATCTCAGTCGCGACTGACTATTCCATGAACGCAAGCTGCGTCTGCCGACGCTGAGACGCTTCTCAGCGTCGGCAGACGCAGCATCATGTGCCGGAATTCCTGCCGGCTCAGCACCCTGGACGATCAGGCTGCATAGTAGCCGTCAGCGCCAAGGCGGGCATTCGGATCGAGCAGCATCGCCTTCTCGACCTCATGCGCGTCGTAGCCGTGGCCGTCCTTGTGGAAGTGGCGCTCGTCGATTGGCTCGAAGAGCGCGGCATGACCCATCATGCCTTCTTCCAGACGACGATGGCCTGCAGCCAGACGGCTGTTCGCGCGCTTGCGCCACGCTTGGAGCGCTTCATCGCCTGCGGTGTGCGCGACCGCGGCCTCGAAGGCGCCGGGGCTGACAATCGCCACGAAACCGCCGACATGGCCGAAGCCGAGGGATGTCGCCAATCCCGCCTTGACCGGGCCGACCTTGATCGGGCTGGTCGGCCAGACCATGAAATCGTCACGCTTGAGCTTCGGATCGACGCAGTCGAGCGCAGCGTTCGCCGGGACGATGCCCGTGCGGAACAACTGGGTCAGGCCGTTGATCTGGAACACGCAGGCGCCGCCCTTCGCGTGACCCGTCAGGCTCTTCTGGGAGATGACGAGCAGCGGGTTGCCTTCGGTGCGACCGATGGCGTGCGCAAGCGTGTTATGCAGCTCGGACTCGTTCGGGTCGTTCGCGTTCGTGGACGTGTCGTGCTTGGAGACCACGGCGATGTCGTCCGGAGTGACACCGAGCCGCGCCAAATCATGCACGAGCTTGGAATCGCGGCCACCCATGCCGGCGGCAAGCGCGCCAAGACCCGGAGCCGGGATTGAGGTGTGCGCACCATCCGCATAGGAGTGGATGAATCCGACGACGCCCGCGACCGGCAGGCCGAGCTTCAACGCGATATCGCCGCGCGTCAGCAGAATCGTGCCACCGCCCTGCGATTCGACGAAACCGCCACGACGACGGTCATTCGCGCGGGAGAAGAAGCGCGCGTCGATGCCTTTGGCGTACATTTCCTGGGCGTTGGCGGTGGCGTTCATGTTGCCGAAACCGATGACGGACTCGACGCCGATGTCGTCGATGGCGCCGGCGACCACGAAATCGGCCTTGCCGAGGGCAATCTTGTCAGCGCCCTCTTCGACGGAGACCGCAGCGGTCGCGCAGGCGGAGACCGGCTGGATGATATTGCCGTATCCGCCGATGTACGACTGCATCACATGGGCGGCGACCACGTTGGGCAGCGCCTCCTGGAGGATGTCGGTCGGGATCTCATGGTTGAGGAAGCGGTCAAGGTACAGCTTGCGCATCGAATGCATGCCGCCGAAGCCGGTACCTTGTGTGTCCGCGACCATGGAGGGGTGCACGGCCTGCAAGATCTCCGTCGGCGTGAAGCCAGCCGACAGGTAGGCGTCCACCGTGGTGACGATGTTCCACAGGGCGATCGGGTCGACCGCGCCGACCATCGAAGCGGGGATGCCCCACTTGAGCGGGTCGAAGCCCTTCGGGAACTGGCCGCCGACCGTGCGGGTCATGGTCGCGCGGCGAGGCACGCGAATCATCGAGCCGGCATGGCGGGTGACCACCCATTCGCCGGCTTCGGTATCCTCACGGATGCTGGTGTGCGCTTCATCAAGCTTGACGTATTCGCGGGCCATGTCTTCGGTGGGTACGGAGAATTCGACGTCGTGGTCGAGGAAGATTTCCGCCTCCTCCTCGTCGTTGCCGCCGGTTTCGCCGTCACGACGATAGTCGGAACCCATACCGTCCTCGAAGGGCCTGACGCCGCTGCGTGCCACAACCTCGTCATGGTAGCGCTCAGCGATATCTTCCTCGGGGACCAAGTTGCCGTCAGTGTCATACCAGCCGGCTTTCGGGCTGTCCTGCCAGGTGAGCAGGCCCATATTCCACGCGAGTTCGAGCACGGCGCCTGCGGACAGGTCGACGCTGCCGTCGGGGCGGATGCCGAGCTCCGCCTGGGCGCGGGTGCGTCCGGAACCCCACGGGCCGAGTTCACCGACCGAGACGATGACGATCTCATCTTCAGGGCGCGCGGTGACGTTGGTCCAATCCTTCAAGTCAATGTCGGGCTGGCGGGGCACGCGCGGCGTCGGCAGGGCCTTGATGGTGGCCGCAGGGGCGGCTGCCGTGTCCTTGGAGGCGTCGGCGGCCTGCGATTCGGCGCGTTTCGCGTCTTCCATGGCCTCGCGGCGCAGGGCGCTGATATCGATGGGCTCACTGCCCAGGCCACCGGTCAGATCCACGTCGAGCGGCGCCTTCTTGGCTTGTTCGCGGGCTTCCTTCGTGGACAGGTCGAGCAGTTTGACGGCGATCTGCGCGGTCGAGTAGGTCTTCAGCCCATGGCGTTCGACCACCTCGACGAGCGGGTCGTTGCCGCCCATCAGGCCGGTTCCCCGCACCCAGCCAATCTTCGGATGGGCGAAGGTGACACGGCCGGACCATACGCGTTCGGCATGCGCACGGTTGACGATCGCATCGAAGGCACTCTTGACTTCACCGTAAGCGCCGTCACCGCCGAAAATACCGCGGTTCGGGGAGCCGGGCAGAATCACGTGGAGCCGGTGCTGCACGTCGGTGTCCGAGCCGATGGCCGCGAAGCCGGTGATTGCGCGTTCCACGCCCCACAGCATGAGGCGCGCCTGCGATTCGAACAGTTCACCGGAGTCTGCCATGGTGCCGTGAACCGGCGGAGCGGCGAACGGGAAGAACAGCGTGGGCTCGTACGCGGGCTTGATCACCGTGGTCGTGGCTCCAGAGGTCTTCTTCTGCTCGTGGCCGACCCAGTCGACCAGCGCGTCGACGTCACGGTAGCTGGACAGGTTCGCGGGGACAAGCCACAGGCGTGCTCCTGCGGCGGCATGCGTACGGTACGCCTGCTTCGCCCACTGCTTGACGGACGGCTTGAAGCTGTGCGAGGTGGCGATGACGGTCGCGCCTCCGGCCAGCAGGCCACACACGACCTGGGCCGCGATGGAGCGCGGGGCGACACCCGTGACGACGGCGATATCGCCGGCGAAGCGGGATGCCGCAGGGTCGGCCTTCGGATCGGCGAGCGCCTGGGTGGCGATGGTATCGAAGATCGCGGCGAGCTCGCGGTCGTCCTTCTGCTCGGCCTTGGCTGCGAACCACTTGGCCTGATTGCATACCGCATCGCCGGCACCGGTGAAGTCGAGGTCTGCGACCGATCGGTCGTCGTTGTAGTACAGGCGGGCGAGGTCCTCGCGGGCAGTGGCCCAACGGTCGTCGAATTCGATGGCCTTACGGGCGTCGAAGCGCGGTTCGACCTGCTTGGGCCAATCGGCGCCGAGTTCCGCGGCTACGGTTTGGACAACCGCCTCATCGTCGTCGCCGTCAGGCTGGGCGGCCGGGGTGTTCAAACCGAGCCGGTCGAGCACGTAGCGTGCGGTGGAGGCGAGTACGCCGGTGGAACCGGTGACCTGCTGGGCGAAGGCGTCAAGCGCGGCGGAATCAACCACCGCACCCGAGGCGGCGCCGGAAGCGGACGGCAGTGCGACCGTGATATTGCGGTCCGAGGCCACCTGCTGGACGGCCGCATCGATCAGCGCGTTGGCCGCGGCCTGGTTCTGGGCGGCATCGGTACCGAGCGTCGCCAAATCGCCGCCACGCGAGGACGCCCCGTCACGCGTGCCGAGCACAAGCGTGACGAGCACATGGGACGCCCAGCCTTCACCGAGCTGCCACGTATCGGTCACCCGCTGCTCGACCTGCGCCTGTTTGATGCCGGCGGCGCCGAACAGGTGGCGGATGCGGTCGCGCACGATGTCGGCGAGCACCTGGCCGAAAGGCTTGTAGTTCGGGGCGACTTTGTCGACCAGCTTGCTCAGCGCGGAGACCGGCGCTTCGGCGGCGCCATCGACGCTGGCCACGCCGAGTTCGGAGCTGATATCCATAAGCAGCTGGTTGCGGCGCGAGGAGACGCCGTTGGTGAGCGTGTCGGTCGTGTCGTTGTCGCCGATCTGGTCGGGGCGGATCTTGCCCGCGTAGGCGAGCAGCGCGGCGATTGCGTCGGAGGCATGGAATGGTAGATCAGCCGGGCGTTCGCCGGTCGCGGCTGCGGGGGGCCGCAGGAGCCGGGGCAGGCACGGG
>JGZV01000002.1 GCA_000741495.1 Bifidobacterium thermophilum
AGTGGGTTCAGAACGTCGTGAGACAGTTTGGTCTCTATCCTCTGCGCTCGTTGGAATCCTGAGGAGGCCTGCCCATAGTACGAGAGGACCCTGGGTGGACGAACCTCTGGTATGCCGGTCGTCACGCCAGTGGCGCGGCCGGTTGGCTACGTTCGGGAGGGATAACCGCTGAAAGCATCTAAGCGGGAAGCCTGCTCCGAGATCAGGATTCCGTGACCCCTACGGGGGTCTGGAGACTCCATGGAGAACACATGGTCGATAGGCCGGACGTGGAAGCCCCGCAAGGGGTGGAGCTGACCGGTACTAACAGTCGAACGGCAACACTACACACACCCCCCTTTCGGGGGTGGCAGGACAAGCATCACCCGGACGGCAGGGAGACACCCCGCCGGTCATATTGCGATCCTTCAGCACACACGCGTCCACCATCCGGTCCCCAACCCACCACACAAACCCCCACGGGCGTGAAAGCCTGCGGGATGACAATCGAAGATTTGCGGCGGCCATGGCCCAGGGGAGACGCCCGGACCCATTCCGAACCCGGAAGCGAAGACCTGGCACGGCGATGGTACTGCACCCGACAGGATGTGGGAGAGTAGCACGCCGCCGCACCAACACGTACCACAACGGCCCCGACGAGCATCACGCCCGCCGGGGGCCGTTTTATCATACCCAAGGTCCATGCATACCCACCCACAACAACCACCCGCACAACCAACAGCACAACGCTGTGCACCCTCACGTCGTTCCACCGCCGCAACGACACGACACACCAACCCACAACAACACAACAATAATTACCACCCCAGTAGAGACCGGGATTGGTTGTTTCCAAGACAGACATTCACGATGTTCGCGCGCGATACCATCACGTGTGTGTGCGAGATATCCGAAGTGCGATTAGACTGTTCTTGTACATTGTCCATACTTCATGGCCTCGGTCAACGAGCATACATGGCTGTCGACAACAGTGTTGTCAAGGAGAATTCATGACGAGTCAGATGATCAAGGAATACGCAGAGCCTCTCACTACCCCGATTGACTCCGATCGCGGCATTTTCACCATTCTTGAAGATCGTGCGGCGCGCACCCCGGAAGAAACCCTGATTGAGTATCGGGATGCTCAAGGCGTATGGCAGCATTTCACCGCGATGGAATTCAAAGACAAGGTTGTCGCCTTGGCAAAAGGGCTTATTGCACGCGGTGTGATGCCCGGGGATTCCGTCGGTATCATTGCGCATACATCCTGGCAGTGGACGGCGCTCGACCAGGCGATCATGGCTATCGGCGCGGTGACGGTTCCGGTGTATGAAACGAATTCACCGGCTCAAGTTCGTATGATTTTCAACGATTCCCACGTCCGGATGGCGTTCGCTGAGGATGACAAGCAGCGTGACAAGATTGAATCCGTGCGTGAGGAATGCCCCGAGTTGGGTGACGTGTATGTCATCGCCATTGACGCGCTTGACGCGATCGAGGCGTTCGGCAAAGGCGTATCGGATCGTGAGTTCTATGAGCGTGCTCGCGCCGTGCGTGGCGATGATCTAGCCACTATCGTCTACACTTCCGGCTCTACGGGAACCCCGAAAGGGATCGAACTTACCCATGGCAATTTCGTGTTCATCGTGATGTCCGGAACCATCACCATGCCTGATGTCGTAACCAAGCCTGGTCGCAGGCTGTGGTTGTTCCTGCCGTTGGCGCACGTGTTCGCCCGATACATGCAGTATGTGTGTTTCGCCGGGAATGTGACGCTCGGCCTGTCCAGTAATTTCAAGACGATGCTCGCTGACTTCCAAGCGTTCAAACCCACGTTCGTGCTCGCAGTGCCTCGCGTGTTCGAAAAAATCTACAATGCCGCATCGCAGAAAGCCGGTAAGGGCGTGAAAGGCCGTATTTTCGCGCGTGCCGCACGGACGGCGCGGGAATGGTCTCGGGCGCAGCAGTCAGACCAGGGTATTCCTGTCGGTCTTCAATTGCAGCATGCGATATACGATCGTCTGGTTTATCGTCAGATTATGGACGTATTCGGCGGTAGCTGCGAGTATGCGGTGTGCGGTGGCGCCCCGCTTGACATGTCGATCGCCCATTTCTTCAACGGTGTCGGCTTGCCTTTGCTGGAAGGCTATGGCATGACAGAAACTTGCGCGCCGGCGTGCGTGAACCCTACGGTCGGATATCGTATCGGCACGCTCGGTAAGCCGTTCCAAGGTGTGAGTTTCGCTGTCGCTGACGACGGCGAGTTGTGCATCAAGAGCCCGGCAGTGTGCAAGGGATACCATAATCATCCTGAAATCACGGAAAGCCAGATTGTTGACGGATGGTTGCATACCGGCGATCTTGGCGATATCAGTGACGACGGTTATATCAAGGTCACCGGCCGCAAGAAGGATATCATCATCACTGCTGGCGGCAAGAACATGTCTCCGGGCGAGGTTGAGGCGAGCGTCATGACATCCCCCGTGGTGGACCAGTGCGTGGTGATCGGCGACCGTAAACCGTTCATCGCCGCGCTCGTCACCATTGATTTGGCGGATGCGAACGCTTGGCTTGAATCCCAAGGTGCGGAACCGTGCAAGGATCTTGCCGAGGCGAGCCGTAACCCGATTATTTACGCGGAAGTAGAGCGTGCGGTCAACAAGGCGAACGAACTGGTGTCGCGTGCGGAATCCATCCGTAAGTTCGAAATCCTTCCTGACACGTTCACCGAACAGAACGGTTTGCTGACGGCGAGTCTCAAAGCGCGGCGACAAGCTATCGTCAAGCACTATCAGGATTTGATCGACAATACGATTTATGTGCCGCGGAAGAAATAAGAGGAACAGCAATACCTCAGCTTCATGATGATCAAGCCGCCTGGCGGTACCCATGCCGTCCGGCGGCTTTTTCGTGCGTATCGTGAACGTTGCGCCTACACGGCGCACACCTGGCATCCATACGGGGAGGAAACAGTTGCCGAAAGAATATGCGAGGCTCAATCAGGCTGCCGCACCAGTCAATGAGGGGAACATAGTGCAGGCGGAATCACCACAGTCCAGACGCAGCCGGATATTCACCGCTTTACGTTGGGCTGTTCCGAATACGATACCCGTACTGACCGGATACCTGTTCCTCGGGCTGACATACGGGGTGCTGATGACGACCCACGGATTCCCGTTCTGGCTTCCGATCGTCACGGCACTGGTGATTTATACCGGATCGATGGAATTCCTCCTGGTCGGGATTCTGTCCTCCTCGTTCAACCCGCTATCAGCATTCCTGACCGCGGTGGTCGTTGGCGCCCGTCATCTGTTTTACGGGATCGCCATGCTGGGCAAATACCGGAACATGGGATGGAAGAAAGCGTATCTTATCTACACTACGAGTGATGAGACGTTTTCAGTGAACTATTCGGCGCACATTCCACAGGATCAGCATGTGGATCGTGGATGGTTCTACTTGTGGGTTTCCTTCCTTGACCAGATGTATTGGGTTGTTGGCAGTGCAGCCGGAGGCTTGTTCGGCAGCCTGATTACCGTGGATGTTCGCGGGCTTGATTTCGTGATGACCGCCATGTTCATGGTGATTTTCCTGCAACAGTGGTTCCAGGATGGTACCTCACCCAGACGGATACTGCCAGACCATGTCTGTGAACTGATTGGCGTTTTGGGGTCGCTCGCCGCCCTGTTGGTATTCGGTCCGGACCGGTTCATGATACCGGCCATGGTTATTATTCTTGCGGCATTGCTGGCGATACGGCGTCCATGGGAACGCCGGGGTAAGAACACAGAGGAGAAGCGATGACCTGGCAGCAGCAGCTGATTACCATCCTCGTTGTGATTCTCGGCACGGTGGCGACACGGTTCACCCCATACTTGGTGTTTTCCGAGACCCGCCCGATACCGCCTGTCATCAAGTATCTCGGCAAAGTGCTGGCGCCCGCGGTATTCGGTCTGCTGGTCGTGTACTGTCTGAGGAACGTGAGTGTCACCGGCGGCTCTCACGGCGTGCCGGAACTCGTGTCCCTGCTGGTTGTCACAGGATTGTACGCGTGGAAGCGTGACATGCTTGTTCCCATGGCCGGTGGCACACTGTGCTACATGGTGCTCATCCACCTGATGTAACGCACGTGCGCGACACGGTTGTGCACGTATAATGGCGGTAACCCGGCGCACCGCGGTGGGATCCTGCACAACGCGCATACGTTCGAAAGGTGGAATTGATGATTCTCACAACGACTCCGACAGTGGAAGGCCACCGGATTGTCGAATACAAGCCGATTGTTTTCGGCGAAGTGGTTTCCGGCGTGAACTTCGTCAAAGACATGTTCGCCGGTGCCAGGAATTTCTTCGGCGGCAGATCGCAATCCTATGAGGATGAGCTCACTCGTGCACGCGAGGAAGCGCTGAACGAGATGGCTCAACGGGCGCAACAGTATGGCGCCAACGCGGTCGTCGGAGTGGATATCGACTATGAGACACTCGGCGAGGGTGGCGGCATGCTCATGGTCACCGCAAGCGGTACCGCGGTTGTCGTCGCCTGACCGCCTGATGCTTGGCAATGTCCGGTGCTGTCGGACATGGTGATGGTGAACGGCGGGGATACGCGTGATCGGCAGAAGATGACGACGTGGGAATCATCGGCCGATACATAATAGTGATAGGAGGTATACGCATGTCGCGACAAGAGACGATTCACAAGAACGGGCAGACGGAGCCAACATCCGCGATTACACTGTCAGACGTGGAATTCCGTCGGCGGGGACGCGTCATCCTCACTGATGTCAACCTGACGATCAGACGTGGCGAGAAATGGGTGCTGTTCGGTCCCAACGGCATCGGCAAATCCACGCTGGTGAACATGATGAGCACACGAGGATTCCCGTCGGAAGGCACCGTCGACATTCTGGGCAATCGGCTCGGCAAAGTCGACGTGTTCTCATACCGTCCGCTGATCGGATTGAGTTCGGTGTCGCTTGCACGTGAACTGCCGCCGGGGGAGGATCCGCTTGACGCGGTTGTCACTGCGCTTACGGCTACACTGGGTCGTTGGCGAGACTCGTATACGCAGCAGGAATACGAGCAGGCCCGCCGGCTGATGGCCGAATTCAACATCTCCTATCTTGAAGGCAAACAAATGTACCGCCTGTCTGAAGGGGAACGTACCCGCGTGCTGATTTGCAGGGCGCTTATGGCAGACCCGCAGCTGCTGATTTTGGATGAGCCGACCACAGGCCTTGACTTGGGCGGGCGTGAAATCGCGTTGCGGGCACTCGCTCGGATCGGCAGGGAGGATACCGAGCGTACCGTGGTACTGGTCACGCACCGGTTGGAAGAGATTCCCCAAGGATTCGACCATGTTGCGATGATGGGCAGACTGTCGGGATCCGAGGCTGACGCATATGCGACGAATGTGGCGGGCGGCGATCCGCAACCCGGCACAATCGTGTACGCCGGCGACTTGGAGCACGGTTTTACTTCCGAACGGCTCAGCAAGATTTTCGGGCTTGAACTGACCGTCACACACGAGCATGGTCGGTGGGGCGCGTACGCCCGTTGACGGGTTCACCCGGTCGCGGAAGATGATGGACAACATGCGCGGAAAGTCCGCCGCATGAATTCAAGAAAGGACATTATGCCGAATCGAGGGCCGTTACGGGCGGGGGAGAAAGTGCAATTCACCGACCGGAAAGGGAAGCGGATCACCGACCAGCTGATTGTCGGAGGGACAACGCAGACCGAACACGGGCTGATCGTCCACGATCAAGTCATCGGCGCCAGTGAAGGAACCGTGGTGACGACGGTTCGGGCGAAGCGTGAATCACAAGTCAATCAGGATCATCCCGAGCGCGACAGCGGCAAGCCATGGAAGTCGGTTCGGGCGATTGGCGGATGGCAGTATGCCGTCATGCGGCCAAGACTCGCGGATTATGTGCTGTCCATGCCTCGTGGCGCCCAAATCATGTATCCCAAGGATATTGCGCAGGTCATTCAACTGGGGGATATCCGCCGTGGAATGCGCGTGCTTGAATCCGGAGCCGGGTCCGGGGCGATGAGCTTGAACCTGCTGGATGCGGTCGGGCCTGACGGGGCGCTGACCACAATCGAGATGCGTCCGGAATTCGCGAAAGTCGCTGTGGGCAACGCCACCGTGTATTTCGGCGAACAGCCGGCATGGTGGGATATGCGTGTCGGTGATTTTGATACTGTGGCAGCCACATTGCCGGAACATTCATACGACCGCATCATGCTGGACATGCTTGACCCGTGGAATCGTTTGGAGCAGGCGCATCGGGTCATCACCCCGGGCGGTGTGCTTGTCGCCTACATTACGACGACAACGCAGATGAGCCGCATGGTTGAAGCGTTGCGCGAGTCTGGTGTGTGGACTGAACCGGATATTCAAGAAACCCTTGAACGCAGTTGGAAAGCCCAGGGGCTCGCGGTCCGTCCAGACCATCAGATGATCGGACACACCGGCTTCCTTGTAGTGTCACGCGCGATGGCGGACGGGTATGAGGCGCTGCGCAAACGTGACCGGGCGACCAAAGACACGACCACCGATATTGATGATCTGAGCGCAAGCCAGCGCGCCGAACAGCTTGAGGATCTGGAACTCAGGGATATTTCCGATCGCAAACTGCGTAAAGTGCTGCGTGATTTGGATGCGCAGGTGGCGAACCTACCACACACCGATGATGCCGACAATACTCGCACCACTGATGCTGCTGGCAACTCAAGGGAGGTTTGAATGGGACAGCCGTTAAAGAAACTCGCCAAGAGGGTGGCACAATACCAGTACGTGCTGCTGGTCATGCGGCATGCGAAAACCGAGCCTGCGAATATGTCCGGGGATAGGGCGCGTGAACTGACGGACAAAGGCCGCAAACAAGCCAAATCGGTGGGTAAAGGGCTTGACGCGTTCGGGTTGGTGCCCGACCGTATCGTCTGTTCGGGAGCCGTCCGTGCTGAACAGACCCTCGACCGGATGCTGAAAGTGTTCGGCGACGGTCCGAAAGTCGATTACCGGCAAAGCCTGTACGAGGGTGGCGTCCAAGCGGTGTTCGACGAAATCGCTCGCACGCCGGACAAGTATCATACGTTGATGGTGGTCGGGCATGAGCCGACCGTATCATTGGCATGCGGGTGGATCGCTTCGGAAAACAGTGATCAGTCGATGCTCGATTTGTTGCAGTTGGGATTGTCCCCGGCATCCGTCGTGGTGCTCGCATCCAACGCTCCGTTCTCGACGTGGCAAGTCCACGCGGCGGACCTGTTGGCCGTGCTGAACCCCAAGGATTTCGACGATTAACACCGTGCCGCATACGCTGAGGATGACACAACAGTCCTGATGATATAAGACGGGGTTATAACGACACCCCCAATCGGCTAATGACCTTGTTGCGCGGATTTTTGATATGGTAAGCGCGTTGCAATAGAGACCATTCCCGATTTTGGAGGACAGCCATATGACAGCACTGACGTCGGTATCAGGATTCCCGCGTATCGGCAGCAATCGCGAGCTCAAGAAAATCATCGAAGGATACTGGAAGGGCGCGAACACGCTCGACGATGTGCGCGCCACCGCCAAGCAGCTGCGCGCCAACCATTGGAAGCTTCAGCAGGAAGCCGGCATCGACCTCATCCCCAGCAATGATTTCAGCTACTACGACCAGATGCTCGACACCGCGATTCTGCTGGGCGCTGTCCCCGCACGGTACCAGCGTCTGGGCTTCGAACAGCCTGAGGACACGCTGTTCGCCATCGGCCGCGGCTATCAGGGCGACAAGGGCGACGTGACCGCGCTGCCGATGAAGAAATGGTTCACCACGAACTACCACTACATCGTGCCGGAAATCGAAAGCTCCACGCAAATCCACCTTGCCAGCACCAAGCCCTTCGACGAATTCAACGAGGCGAAGGCGCTGGGCATCGTCACCAAGCCAGTGCTCATCGGCCCATACACCTTCCTCAAGCTCGCACGCGACCCGCAGGCAGAAGAACTCGAATTCGACCGCGGCCTGATCAACGACATCGCCTCCGTCTACGCGCAGGTGCTCGGCAAGTTCGCCGAGCTCGGCGCCCAGTGGGTGCAGTTCGACGAGCCGTACCTTGTGCTCGACAAGGAAGACGGCGATGTCGAACTGTTCAAGAGCCTGTATTCCAAAATCCTGCCCGCACGCGAAGGCAAGGTCAAGCTGCTGCTCAACACGTACTTCGGCAACATCGCCGACATCTACGAAACCGTGAACCTGCTCGGCTTCGACGGCATCGGGCTTGACCTGATCGAAGGCAAAGACGAGAACCTCGCCGCCGTGGACAAGTACGGCGTCGCCGAGGGAACGACCATCTTCGCCGGCGTCGTCAACGGCCGCAACATTTGGCGCAACAACTACGCCGTCAGCCTCGGCGTAATCGACGCACTACGCACCAAGACCGACAACATCGCCGTGTCCACCGCATGCTCCCTGCTGCACGTGCCATTCAGCACCGAAGGGGAGAGCGGACTCGAGCCGCAGGTGCTCAAGCATTTCGCCTTCGCCGTGGAAAAGCTCGGCGAACTGCACGACATCGCGGCCCTCGCCGACCAGGACGATGCCGCACGCCGCGACGCCAAGGCACTCGCCGACAACCAGGCGCTGTTCGACGGCACCCGCGTCACCCCGGACCAGGCGGTCGCCAAGCGTCTCGCCGCACTCACCTCAGACGATTTCGTCCGCCAGCCCGCCCGCGCGGAACGCCAGAAGCTGCAGCGCGAGGCACTCGGCCTGCCGCTGCTGCCGACCACCACCATCGGCTCCTTCCCGCAAACCAAGGAAGTGCGAGCCGAACGCGCACGCCTGCGCAAGGGTGAAATCACCCGTGAACAGTACGACGAGTTCATCAAGCAGCAGATCGACGCCTGCATCAAGCATCAGGAGCAGATCGGCCTCGACGTGCTCGTCCACGGCGAATTCGAACGCAACGACATGGTCGAATACTTCGGCCAGCATCTCAACGGCTTCCTGTTCACCAAGAACGCATGGGTGCAATCCTACGGCACCCGCTGCGTCAAGCCTCCGATCGTATGGGGCGACGTCTCCCGCGCCGAGCCGATTACCGTCGCATGGAGCGCCTACGCGCAGTCGCGCACCAAGCATGTCATGAAGGGCATGCTCACCGGCCCGGTGACCATCCTCAACTGGTCCTGGCCGCGCGAGGACGTCAGCCACGAACTGCAAACCCAGCAGCTGGCGCTCGCCATCCGTGACGAAGTGCTTGATCTGGAGAAGGCCGGCATCAAGGTCATCCAGATCGATGAGGCGGCACTGCGTGAGAAGCTGCCGCTGCGCAAGAGCGACTGGCACAAGAAGTATCTTGACTGGGCGATTCCCGCATTCCGTCTTGTCCATTCCGCCGTCAAGCCCACCACACAGATCCACACGCATATGTGCTATTCGGAGTTCAATGACATCATCCGCGATATCGACGCGATGGACGCGGACGTCATCTCCTTCGAGGCCTCCCGTGGCGATCTGGTTGTGCTCGACGCGATCCATGACGCGAACTTCGAGACCGAGGCAGGCCCCGGCGTGTACGACATCCACTCGCCGCGCATCCCGAGCGAAGCCGAGATTGAGCATCGTATTGACGAGATCCTCGCTAAGATGGACGTCAACAAGGTGTGGATCAACCCGGACTGCGGTCTGAAGACCCGTGGCAACGCGGAAACCTGGCCGAGCCTGGAGCATCTGGTCGCCGCCGCCAAAGCGGTGCGCGCACGACTGGGGAAGTGACATGCACCAGCCGATGTTCTCCATCGAGGTGTTCCCGCCCAAACGCAACGCGCCGGTGGGAACCATCTACGACACGCTCGACGGGCTACAGGGCCTGAACCCCGACTTCATTTCGGTGACCTACGGAACCGGCAAGTCGTCAGACCGGACGGCGACCGCGCGCATCGCGAACACGATCCGCAAGGAGTATGACATTCCGGCCGTTGCCCACTTGACCGCGCAGTACGCTACGCGTGAGCAGGTCGACGAAGCGCTTGACATGTTCAAGCAGGCCGGGGTGTCCGCGGTGCTTGCGCTGCGCGGAGATCCGGTGCCGGGGCGTGAACCCGCCGGAACGTTCGAGCATGCGAGTGATCTGGTCGCCTACATTCGTGAGCATGACCCGGATATGACAATCTTCGGGGCGTGCTACCCGGAATGTCATCCGCAGGCAGCTGACCTCGATGAGGACATCCGCAACCTGAAAACCAAGGTGGATGCAGGTGCGAGCCACCTGATCTCCCAGTTGTTCTACGACAACGCGGATTTCTACCATTTTCTGGACAAGGCGCGTGTAGCAGGCATCGATGTGCCGATCGAGGCGGGCATCATGCCGGTGACCAACGCCAAGCAGATCAGACGCATGGTGCGCATGTGCTCGTCACGTGTGCCATTGCCGCTGGAATCGTTGCTTGACAAGTGGGGCGACGACCCAAAGACCCTCAAACAGGCGGGTGCCATCTACGCGTCGAACCAGATCGCCGACCTTGTAGCCCACGGTGTCGACGGGGTGCACCTGTACTCGATGAACAAGCCTGCCGTCACGCGGCAGATCTGGCATAACGTGGAAGGCCTGTTCACCCCCGCGCAAGCGGATACAAACTTCGCCTGAGTAATCTATTGCAACAAGCCGGCGGGCGGACGCACCATTGCGGTGTGACTGTCCGCCGGCTTTTTATGTGGCGGGCGGGATTGATTCCGACGAAGGGCTCTGTGGTGGTGGCTGAGTGTGGTATTCGCCCACAGTGTGACTGCTTGGTTGCAGCAGCGGCGGTTATGCGTGAGTGCAGAGGCCTGCGGTGTTGAATCGGCCTGTGGTGTGACCGCCCGGTCGCATACGGCGGCGATAGGCGGGGATTGTGTCTCGAAACACTTGGTATCTGCTCGCGGTGCGATTATCGGGTCACACTGCGGGCAGATACCGGGTTGCCGTTATCATCAACGCCCGCATGCCCAGCATCGCCGGTTGCGGCGGTATATTGGAGATTATGGATTCATCGCCGGCATATCCTTTCAGCACCCGTGATCTCATCCATATCGGATTCCAACGGTTGGACGAGGCGCGATCGGCTTTTTCGACACTTAACGAGTACGGCATCGGCACCGACCATATCCGCAAGATCGCCGATGCGTTGGCGAGCGCCCTCGACCCGGACACTGCGATCGGCAATCTCGTCGGCATACTCGAGGGCTTGCGACAGAACGATGACAGTATGCGCGCCATCCTCGAGGATGATGCTGCCGTGCGTCGGCTTGTCGCCGTGCTCGGGGCGAGCGACAAACTGGGCAAACTCATGCGTACGCGTCCCGACTTGGTCCGCGCCGCGGCCCTTGACCCCTGCCATAGTCGCGACTATAACCGGCCCCAACGGCTCGCCAAGCTCCTCGACGCGGTACAAGCCAGGACGCTGGAACTCGCCGACGCGCAGGAGGAGGGGCAGACGCATCTGGCCTACGAATCATCCCTGCCGTTGCCGGAGGCGACCGACCGTCTGCGTGCCGCTTACCGCCGCCAGCTTGCCGCGATCGTCGCCGTCGACGCCACCGCCGAACAGCCATGTGACATTCAGCCGCGGGTCAGCAAGGCGTTGTCGGATCTTGCGGACGCGGCACTCGAAGCGGCGCTCGCTATCGCCCGTCATGAGACCCCGGACAGTGCACAATGCCGGTTCAGCATCATCGGCATGGGCAAACTCGGCGCTCAGGAATTGAACTACGTTTCCGATGTAGATCTGATTTACGTGGTTGAACCCACCGACGCCGACACCGGCACGACCACGCTCACCCGCATCGGCACCAGAATGGGCACTATGCTGCAACGCGTCTGCCAATCCATCATCATGGGTTCCACCGAACCTCCATTATGGCAGATCGACGGCGGGCTCAGGCCTGAAGGCAAGGACGGCCCGCTTGTCAGACGGCTCGAATCGCACCGCAGCTACTACGAGCAGTGGGCGCAGAACTGGGAATTCCAGGCGCTGCTCAAAGCGCGGCCGGCCGCGGGCGACAGCGAACTGTCACAAGCCTACCTGGAGATGACCCGGCCGTTCGTCTGGTCCGCGTCGAAGCGGGACAATTTCGTCCAGGACTGCCAGCAGATGCGCCAACGCGTCGAACGGCTCATCCCCGACAATCTCAAAGACCGCGAGATCAAACTCGGTCGAGGCGGCTTGCGGGACGTCGAATTCACGGTGCAGATGCTCCAGCTCGTCCACGGGCGTTCAGACATGACGCTACGCAAACGCGGCACGCTGGACGCGCTCAAGGCGCTCGCCGACGGCGGATATGTCTCACGCAAGCAGGCGGCGCGTCTGGCGCAGGATTACCGGTTCGAACGCGTGCTCGAACACCGCCAGCAGATGTGGGAACTCAAACGCACCCACCTGTTCCCGGACCTCGGAACCGGCAATATCGGCGGCCTGGAACGCAAACGGGACATCGATATCGACGCGCTCAGCCGCAACGACGAGCTTCGCCGGCTTGCTCGGGCGTTCGGCATGCACCCGGAGGAGCTCGTCGAACGCTATGACGCGACACGGCGGGAGGTCAGACGGCTGCACCTTGACATCTACTACCGACCGATGCTGCCGATCAGCGCGCGCATGGACGACGACCAGATCACCCTGTCCGACCAGGCGACCCGCGAACGGTTCGAATCCATCGGCTTCGCGGACCCCGACGCCGCCATGCGCCATGTCAAGGCGCTGACCGACGGCCTGTCGCGTGCCGCGAGAATCAACCGTATCCTCCTGCCTGCAGCACTCCAATGGTTGGGGCAGGGACAGAACCCGGATATGGGCCTGCTCAACTGGAGACGTTTGGAAGAGCATTTCGGTGAGGACAGCGATTATCTGGGGTTCCTGCGTGATTCGCCATCCGCCGCGCAACGCCTGTGTCATATCCTGTCCAACTCGCGCTTCCTGGGCGACGCGCTCAACCAGTCGGTCGAATCCGTGACCTGGCTGGGCGATGATGACGAACTCAAGCCGCGCTCGCGTGCCAGCCTCGACGTGCAATGCGACGGCATCATCACCCGCAACCGGTCGAATCTGAACGACACTGCGACGCTCTTGCGCGCCATGAGACGGCATGAGATCGAACGCATCGGCCTGGGCTGGATGAGCGGGGTCATCGACGACGACGCTACCCTCACCGGCATGACCGACGTATACGACGCGATCATCGACGCGGCCTTGCGATGGGCGCTGGAACACCGTCGCACGATGATGGGCTTGGACACCTATCCGGCGGATATCGCCGTCATCGGCATGGGACGCTACGGAGGGCGGGAAATCAACTTCAGCTCCGATGCCGACGCGATCCTCATCTACCGCGCCAACGGCACCGGAGACACCGGACAGGAAACACCGGACGAGGCGCTCGCCGCCTCCTACGCGAGGCAGGTCACCGATGACGTGCGTTCCCTGCTGCAAGGCCCTTGCACGTTGGAGCCGCGCATCGACCTTGACCTCGACTTGCGGCCGGAGGGCAAGAACGGCCCGCTGATCCGCTCGTACGCCTCATGCGAGGAATACTACGGGTCCTGGGCGAGCACCTGGGAGAGCCAAGCGCTGATTCGTGCGCGGTATGCGGCGGGCGACGGCACGCTCGCCCATGATTTCCTTGATAATATCGCCAATCCGCTGCGCTATCCGACGGCACCGCTGACCGGCCAGCAGATCAGTGAGATCCGCAAGCTCAAGGCACGCATGGAGGCCGAACGGCTGCCTAGGGGCGTGCGCCGCGACCGGCACCTCAAACTTGGCAAGGGCGGACTGTCCGACGTGGAATGGACCGTGCAGCTGCTGCAACTGGAACATGCCGGCACTTGTCCCGAGCTTCGCACCGGTTCCACAATGGGTGCGCTTGACGTGCTCGAAACCCAGGGTATCATCACGCACAAGGACGCGGACACGCTGCGTCGTACATGGCGGATCTGCACAGCGGCCCGCAACGGCAACTACCTGTGGTCCGGCCGTGCCGCGCGCGCGGACATCCTGCCCGACGACCTCGATTCGCTCGGCGGTATGGCCGTATACCTCGGGTACGGGGCCAATCGCGGGCAGCGATTCGAAAACGACATCCTCGCCCTGATGCGCCAATGCCGTGAAGTGGTCGAACGGCTGTTTTACGGGCAGCAGTGAGTCTGTAGTGGACTCGTTGCTGGCCTGCGTGGGAAGTCGTAGGTAGGCCCGCGGCTGCATCGTGCTGCCCGTCATGATCACCCCAGATGGGTGTACCGCCCGCGAGCGCACCGTGAGCGAGCCGAAGCCGCCGGCATGTCCCTGAACTGTCCTACAGTTGGCTAGGTCACATAAGGTGGCCACCTCTCAACAGGAAGGTGAGCCTTGTCTGAACTCAGCACCCAGTTGCCGGCAACCGGCGTTCCCCAAGAAACCGAATCGTCCATGGTCGGCAAAAGCGTGGTCACGCTTGACGATCTGACGACATCCCAGATCGTCGATCTGCTCCATAAAGCGCAGTACATCGAAACGCATCGTCATGAGGTGGCGCATACCTGCGACGGCAGGGTGCTGGCCACCCTTTTTTATGAGCCCAGCACGCGCACGCGACTGAGCTTCGAAACGGCGATGCTTCGGCTCGGCGGCCACGTGATCGGCTTCGCCGGCGCCCAATTGTCTTCCGTGACCAAGGGCGAATCCATCGCCGACACCGTGAAAACCGTGTCGAATCTCGTTGACGTCATCGCGATGCGCCACCCCAAGGAAGGCGCCGCGCTCGTGGCGGCCCGTGCGGCCAAGGACTTCGGCATCCCCGTCATCAACGCGGGTGACGGCGGCCACATGCACCCCACCCAGACACTCGCCGACCTCGCGACCATCACCTCGCGCCATGGAAGGATCACCGGGCTGACCATCGGCCTGTGCGGCGACCTGACCTTCGGGCGTACCGTGCACTCGCTGGTCGAGACCCTGTGCCGTTTCGGCAACGTGAACTTCGTGCTTATCAGCCCTGACGAACTGAAAATGCCCCGGTACGTGATCGACCGCATCAAGCGCGCCCCCTCGTGCACCTACACTGAGGTACGCGATCTCGCCAGTGTGATCGGCGACCTTGATGTGCTGTACATGACCCGCGTGCAGAAGGAACGCTTCTTCAACGAGGACGATTACCTGCGTCTGCGCGACACCTACATTCTCGATGAGGCGAAACTTCAGCTCGCCAAACCGGATATGGCGGTGCTCCACCCGCTGCCGCGTGTCAACGAGATCGCCGTGGATGTCGACCATGATCCGCGTGCCGCCTACTTCGAGCAGGTGCACAACGGCATGCTCATGCGCATGGCTTTGGAAAGCTCGGTGGTCGGCGACACGCTGCCCGGGTATGAGGAATGGAAGAACGAGGAGGTCCACGCCTGATGGAAGTCACCAGCATCCGCAACGGCATCATCATCGACCACGTGCCCGCGGGCACCGCACTGAAGGTATTGCAGTACCTGAAGATCGACCCGACCAGCACGAAGCTCGCGCTGATCATGAACACCGACAGCCGGCAGTATGGGTCGAAGGACATCATCAAGATCGAAGACGCGGGGGATATCAATCTTGACGTGCTCGGCTTCATTGCGCGCCAGGCGACCATCGACATCGTGCGCGGCGGCAAGATCGTGCGCAAGGAGAAGCCGAACCTGCCAGAACACATGGTCAATGTCATCAAATGCAAGAACCCGCGGTGTGTGACCACCACCGAACGCGGCATCGACCAGATGTTCCATCTCGTGCATTCCGAACGCCAGGAATACCGCTGCGACTACTGCGACGAGGAAGCCAAGTTGTAAGCCGTGCGCCGCGCGCGCCAAGGAAAGGAACGATGAGTATGCTCACGCTGCACGACATCCGCGTCTGGGACACGGGGGAGAGGATCGACCTGGTGGTTCCGGATACGGACGCCGAACGGTTCTTCGACGAGCCGGGAGCCGTGTCCGACGGCGAGTTCGACGCCTCAGGGCTGACCGTGGCACCGGGGTTCGCCGACCCGCACGTCCACTTCCGCGATCCGGGGCAGACCTACAAGGAATCCATGCGTTCCGGGTGCGCCGCGGCGGCGTCCGGCGGGTACACGCGGGTGCTGATTATGCCGAACACCCTGCCGGCCATGGATGGCAAGCCGGTTCATGCCGGCGCTCCCGGAGCGGATGATGTGCTCGCCGCCGGCGCGCGTGACACCATCGACTATTTGCAGCATTACGACGCGACCCATGACGGCATGCTGCCAGTGCGCTATGACTTGTGCGTATGCGCTTCGGTGGACCGTGCCGGAGAGGAGGCGAGCGACCCCAAAGACTGGCAAGACCAGTTGCCCGGCGTGAATGATGACAGCAAGGATCCGTACCGGCGGGCGCACCCGGTCACCGCGATCAGCGACGACGGTGCCGCCGTACCTGACACGATCCTCGATCAGGTGCTCGCCAATGCGCAAGCCACCGGATTGTATCTTATCGAGCATTGCGAGCATCATGACAGCGGTTTCATCAACGATGGCCCAGTCAGCCGCAAGCTCGGCGTGCCCGGCATTCCCGAGGACACCGAGCTGCGTATCGTCACGCGGGATATCGAGGCGGCGCGGCGTACCGGCGTACACGTGCATTTCCAGCATGTCAGCACCGCAGGCTCATTCGACGCGATCCGTGCCGCCAAGGCGGAAGGCCTGCCGATCACCTGCGAAACCGCACCGCATTATCTGGCGTTGAACGATGAGGCGATCTTCAAGTACGGCGTCATGGCGAAAATGAACCCGCCGCTACGGTCCGAAGCCGACCGTCGCGCCACGGTCGCGGCGATCGCGGACGGGACGGTCGACCTGATCGCCACCGACCACGCCCCACACGCGCAATCGGAGAAGGAAGCAGGCTTGGAACAGGCGCCGAACGGCATCATCGGGCTGGAATGCGCTTACGGCGTGTGCCATACGGTGCTGGTGGACGGCGGATATATTTCCGACCGGCGGCTCATCGAACTCATGTCCACGGCTCCCGAACATCTCATGGGGCACACGCCGACCGACATCGCCGGACTGTTGAACACGACCGCGCGTTGCGCGACCAAGCGTACACTCGACCTGACGGCGGTCGAGCATCCCGAAACCGTGGACCTGGTGATTCTCGACACGTCCCGCCATTGGACGGTGGACAAGAACCGCTTCCACTCCAAGGCACGCAACACGCCGTTCGACGGCTGGCAGGTCACCGGCATGCCGCTCGCCACGGTCATCGGTTCGCAGCTGGTGTTTTCCCGTATCGGTGCCTGACCCGGCATCTTGACACGTTCCGTTCAGAAAGAGAAGACAACATGGACAAGCTTATCGAAGCGATCAAGGCGACACGAAATCCGAGCGTGGTCGGGCTCGACCCGACCGACCAGGTGGTTCCTGCGGCACTGATCGACTCCTTCCGCGAGGAGGTCGCCGACCAGGTTGATGACCCCGCTGAAATCCCCGCCATGCAGCGGGCGGTCGCCTACTTCGAATTCAACCGTGCGATCATCGACGCAATCGCCGGCATCGTGCCGGCCGTCAAACCGCAGATCGCCATGTATGAGGCGTTGGGGCCGGCTGGCGTCGACACGTATGAGATGACATGCGAATACGCGCAATCCCAAGGCCTGTACGTGCTGGGGGATGTCAAACGCGGCGATATCGGCTCGACAGCCGCCGCATACGCCAAGCATCTGGGCGGACTTGCCGCCAACAACGGCGAAGCGCTCGACCTGTGGCATGAGGACGCCGTCACCGTCAACCCGTACTTGGGTACGGATGGCATCACCCCGTTCGTTGATGCCGCCCAAGCCGCCGACAAGGACATGTTCGTACTGGTACGCACTTCCAACCCGTCCAGCAAGGAAATCCAAGAGCTGGAACTCGCCGACGGTACCCGCCTGTATGAGCGGGTCGCCGACCTGGTCGAAGGATGGGGCGCCGACACGATCGGCGCATCCGGATATTCACGTGTCGGCGCGGTCGTGGGCGCCACCCACCCTGAGCAGGGCAAGCAATTACGCGAACGTATGCCACACACGTTCTTCCTGGTTCCCGGCTACGGGGCGCAAGGCGGTACCGCAGCCGATGTCGCCGGCATGTTCGACGAGCAGGGTTCCGGTGCGATCGTCAACTCGTCACGCGGCATCATCGGCGCATGGCGCAAGAACGGCGGATACAGCGACGGCATGTCCGCCGACGACATGCTCGGCCTTATCGCCTCCAGCGCCCGGGACGCGGCGCTCGCCATGCGCGACGACCTCGAGGCCGCGCTCGCCTGACACGCCCGTAACATAGCGAAACAACACGCCCCGTACAATGCGGGCGTCGGCTCCGGCCGTGATCGAGCTTTTATCAGCTACCAAGCCCAAAGGAGAGGCAATGGCTAACGCAACGTTCATCCCGACCTTCGACGTGACCGCCGAAGCGTCCCGCGCGGGACGCTTCCCCGGCAGGCGTACCGTACCGGTGGTGGATAACCGCAGACTGTCCAACGGTATTTACCGTTTGACGTTCCGTGACAGCTATATCGCCGGTCACGCCAAGCCTGCGCAATTCGTCGACGTGTATTCCGCCGACTCTACGCGCCTGATGCCGCGGCCGTTCGGCGTCGGCGAGGTCGAGGGTGATGATGTCAGCCTGATTTTCGCAGTTGTCGGCAAAGGTACCGAAGAGTTCTCCCATCTTGCCGCCGGTGACACGGTTGACGTGATGGGCCGGTTGGGCAAGGGGTTCGATATGAAAGCGCCGGCCAACTATGTGCTGGTGGCTGGTGGTCTTGGCGTGCCGCCGCTGTTGTATGCCGCGCAGAAACTCGCGCTGCGTGATGATGCGACCGCGACCGCGGCGTTCGGGTATCGTGACGAACGCTTCGCCGATGATCTGGTCGCCAAATACGCTGAACGTGTGGAAAGCATCACCAACGCGCAAGGCAATGTCGTTGATTTGCTCAACTCGATTGAGGATTCTCTGATCCACGGCGACCTGCCTCCGGTGATCTTGTCGTGCGGGCCGATGCCGATGATGCGCGCCGTCGCCTCATGGGCTCTCGCGCGTGATATCCCATGCCAGCTGAGCCTCGAGGCGCGCATGGGCTGCGGGTACGGCACCTGCTATGTGTGCGTCGTCGATACTGCCGCGGGACGCCAGAAGGTGTGTGTCGCCGGCCCGGTATTCACGCCGGAACAACTCGGATGGGACAAGTAGAGGTCACGGGATGCAGGAGCAGCAGATGAACGAGCAGATCAACGTGTATGAGCCGCACGAGTGGAAGCACAGCACCATTGTCGCCGGCGTCGAGTGGAAAAACCCGGTGGGTACGGCTTCCGGCACCTTCCAGTATGACGCATGCCACTGGTTCTATGATGTCAGCCAGATGGGCGCGGTCACCACCAAGGGTGTTTCCCCGGTCCCATGGGAAGGTAATCCTGGTCCACGCACCACGGAAAGCCCTTCGGGCACGGTCAATTCGGTCGGCTTACAGAACCCCGGTGTCGACCATTATCTTGTCGACGAACTGCCCAAGCTCAAGAAGGAAGGCGCAACGGTTGTCACCAATGTGGCTGGCCATTGCGATGACGATTATGCCGAAGTGGTCGCCAAGCTTGCCGACTGTCCAGCGGACATGCTGGAAATCAACGTCAGTTGCCCGAACGTCACGCATGGCGGGATGAGCGTGGGCACCGACCCGGTGGCGTTGAACCGGTTGATCACCCGGCTGCGCCATATCACGTCGAAGCCTCTGATTGTCAAACTCACCCCTAACGTGACCGATATCGTTTCCATTGCGAAAGCCGCGGTGGATGGTGGCGCCGACGCGTTGAGCATGATCAACACGCTGGTCGGTATGCGTATCGATATCCGTACCGGCGAGCCGATTCTCGCGAACCGTACCGGTGGCGTGTCCGGACCGGCGGTGCTCCCGGTGGGGTTGAGCTTCGTGTGGCGTGTCCGGCAGGCGTTGCCTGATATTCCGATCATCGGCATCGGTGGTATTGATTCGGGGGAGAAGGCGCTGGAATACTTGTATGCCGGCGCGAACGCCGTCGAAGTCGGCGCCGCGGCATTGTATGAGCCAACCGCTCCGATGCGTGTGGCGCGTGAGCTTGACGACCTGCTCGATTCAAGGCCGCAACTGGCTGCGAAACTCGCCGCCGGCCAGACTTGGCGCTGACCGGTCACCCCCTTCGCGGTACGCTTGATTGCGGTACGCCATGCGTTCATGCCGGTTCTGGTGTGCGCGCATGGCTGGATACAGAAAGGACAGTCTCGCATATGACTGAGAACATGCCGCTTGACCGCAGGTTCACCGCGTTCCTCCTGCAGTCGCAGGCGTTGAAATTCGGGGATTTCACGTTGAAATCAGGGCGTCGTTCCCCGTATTTCATCAACGCGGGAGCCTTCGACACCGGCCGGAAGATTGCGTTGCTCGGCTCGTTCTACGCTGAGAAGATCGACGAGGCGATTGCCGACGGGACTTTGCCCGAGGATATCGATACCGTGTTCGGACCGGCCTACAAGGGTATCCCGCTGGCGGTTTCCACAGCGATCGCGCTGACCGCGCAATACGATAGGGGTGTCGGCTACACGTTCGACCGTAAGGAACGTAAGGATCATGGGGACGGCGGCATGTTCGTCGGCACCCAGTTGCGTGACGGGATGAAGGTCCTGCTGGTTGATGATGTGATGACCGCCGGCACCGCCGTGCGTGAAGTCGTTCCGAAACTTCGTGAAGCGGCCGATGTCCAGATCGTCGGACTTGTCCTGTCAGTCGACCGTATGGAGAAAACGCGCGACAGTGATATGTCCGCTGTGGCCGCGGTACGGCAGGAGTTCGGCTTCCCGGTCGTTTCCATCGCGAATGTGCGCGAGATTTTCGACGCCGCATCGCAGATGACCGGCGACGATGGTCTGCCGCTGCTCGACGAGGACATCAAGACGCGTGCCAAAGAGTATCTCGATACGTATGGTGCGTGACCGCGTACACTGCTGAAACGGCGTTCGGCCGGGAACCCTGTGCGGAGGTTCCCGGCCGAACGCCGTTTCAGCAGGCAGGGGTCGACGCCCCGCGCCAGTCGGTGGCCTAGTCGATGAGCTTGTAGCCGTGCGAGGCGATGACCGTACGCAGCTTGTCCAGATACGTCTGCGCCGCGGTCGACAGTTTCGCCCGCTCGTTGGTGATCCAGCCAAGTAGCATCGTCTCGTCCGTGTCCAGCGGCACGGTGACGATCTTCTCATTGTTCAAGTCGCCGTTATCGATGCCCGTGCACACGGTGTACCCGTTGAGACCGATGATGAAGTTGAGAATCGTCGCACGGTCGGTCACGTTGATCTGCTTGGGGGAGTATTCCGGCCACACCGCTTCCTCGGCGAAGTAGAAGCTGCCTTCGGCGCCCTGCTCGTACTGGATGAACGGGAAGGGCTTGAGGTCTTCCATCGTGACTTTCTTCTTGCCGGCCAGCGGATTGTCTCGCGAGATGAACACATGCAGGTTCGCACGGAACAGCGGGTGGAACACGAGATGCTTCTCGCGCAGCAGCTTGTTGATCACGTTCTTGTTGAAATCGGACAGATACAGGATGCCGATTTCGGACTGCATGTTGGCGACTTGGTTGATGATGTCCTTGGTGCGCGTCTCGCGGATGGTGAACTCGTATTCGTCGGATTTGATGGAATTGATCATCTCGACGAACGCTTCGACGGCGAACATGTAATGCTGGGTGGACACGCTGCACAGCTGCTTGCGTGGCTTCGCGTTCTTGTAACGTTCCTCGAGCAGGGAAGCCTGGTCAAGGACCTGACGGGCGTACGTGAGAAATTCCGCGCCGTCCACGGTCAGCGCGATGCCTTGGGAAGAGCGGGTGAAAATCTCAATGCCCAGCTCATGCTCCAGCTCCTTGACTGACGAGCTCAGCGCGGGCTGGGAGACGTACAGTTCATGGGAAGCTTCGTTCATCGAACCGCATTCGACGATTTTGACGATATACTTCAATTGCAGCAGAGTCATAAAGGAACCTTATATCACGGTAATGTCAAGAACGGGTTACTTATATCCGTATGCCGGCCGGCGGTTCGCTCAGACCCGCACACCCAATGATTGCAAGTCATGGCGGGCGCGGGACGCGTTCTCGAACACGAACGCTCGCATACCCGCGGATTGTGCGCCAGCGACATTACGCGGCGTATCGTCAAAGAACACGCTGGACGCCGGTTCGATACCGAACCGGTCCATCGCCAGACGGTAGAACCCGGTATTGGGCTTGAACTGCTTCTCCACACCGGACACCACGGTCCCGTCCAACAGTTCCTCAAGCCGAGGGAACTTCTCGAACGCGAAATGAAACGTCTCATACGACCAGTTCGTCAACCCCCACACGCCGTATCCGGCGGCTTTCAAATCCGCAAGCAGGGTTTGCATACCCGGGACGATACGCGTCAGGGAATCATCGTACCGGGCGATGTAATCGGCGAAGATATCTGCGATCTCATCGCCATGATCGTTCCTGACATCCGGAAGAATGTCCGCGAGCGCTTCACCGTGATCCATCCGATCTTCGTAATCGAAAAAGCCGTACGGATCATCCGCGGCGCAAATCCGGTCCACCAGATCATCGGGGTAGTGGCCGCGCAACGCGGCGGCGCACTGCCAGTCAATCAGTACACCACAAAAATCGAACACGACATCGCTGATTTCGGTCGGCGTTGGTGCCGTTTCCTGCCGTCCTGCCAACGTGTGACTTGCCGGTGTTGTCATGCTGTCCCTTCCTGATGGGCCTCGGTCGTGGCCGCCGACGGCGCGTCAAATGATCAGTCGGCTCCGCCGCTGACGAAGCCTGCACCACAGTCTAGTGGCAACAGCCCCCCGGACCGCTCAGACCGGCGTATCGAGGACATGAACGGATCGGGAACGTATCGCAAACAGGGCTTCCTCACTCCTCGCCCTGTTGGAAGACCTGGACGTACAGGATTTGGGTGTCACTGTTCGCGCATCCGGTGACGCCCGTGGCGTCGATGCTGATGGATTCCTTCTGGTCCGGCGGATAGATGAGCAGCGTGTCCGCAGTTGTCGGCGTGCAATCCGAGGAGTCGAAATTCCCTGCGTTCACAATCCGCAAAGCGCTGTGCGCGGATTGCCCCGGTTGGAGTGTGATCGTGGAGGCATCGACCGTGCGGTCGCGTTCCGCCGCCGCTCCGATTTGCGTGTCCCCGTGGCGCAACGAAACGCCTGGGTATCCGCGAAGCGTGCAGGTTCGCGAACCGGAGTTGGTCAATACCAGATACGGGTAAGAGCTTCCCGCTCCGCCGCCTGCGCCTTGCGTCAGCTTCGCGGTCAGTTCGTTCGTGGTGCATGCACTCGATACCGCGGCGGAAGCTGAGGATGACGCCGAGGCTGACGGCGAGGATGACGAGGCGGACGGCGAGGCTGACGGCGAGGCAGTGGAGGAGGGGGATTGCGACGCAGCAGGGGATGATGCCGAGGCGGACGGGCTTGTGCCATCACCGGACGTCGAGCCGCACGCACACAGGGAACCGGCCAGCAACGCCGCGGTCAACACAATCGCCAAACGCGTACGACCCGCGGTAGGCGACCCGAACCGTTGCGATGAACCGATGCCGGACGACAAACCGTTGGAACCATTGTTACGCCGGGAAACCATCATGATATGTCCTTCCTCTGCGAAGCGCGCAAACCCTGCTACCGTTCTCCTGTTGACGCGTGCGACCACGCATGGCTTCATTGTACCTGTACCTTCGCTGGATGCAGGGAACCTGACGTGCGCGGGTCTCAGCCGATGAGCTCGGCGATCGCACGCGGAATCGCGCGCACCACGTCGCTGGCGATAATCGGCTCGCCGGCATCACGCCGCGCGCCGCGCTCGCTGACACCGTAGATTTCCGGCGCGTCCCACCCGCATTGCGTCGAATGCGAAGCGATGGCGGCGGCAAGACCGTGCACGTACACCGCGGCGGCGACGGTATCGGCTATCGCAGCGTCATCGGACGATTCGGTGACGTCGGATTGGGCCAGCAGCGCTCCGATGATGCCTGCGAGCACATCTCCCGCACCGGCAGTGCCCAGCCATGCCGGGGCGCGACCGCACAGGAGCACCCGCGTACGGTCGCTGTCGTAGGGGTCTGTTCCTGCGATGATGCTGACCGCGCCTTTGAGCACCACGGTCGCACCGGTCAACTGATGCGCAAGCCGCGCATAATGCATGGGAGCGGTAGCCACTTGGCGGGCGTCCACCGCCCCGTTCGCAGCAGTGTCAAGCCTGGTCAGCAGCCACGCCAGTTCCCCGGCGTGCGGTGTGATCACCACGTTGGCCGGAACCCGTGCGGGCAGCAGGTCGAGCGCACCAGCGTCCACGACGATCGGCGGCATCGCGTCGGGATGGGCGTCCGGTGTCGGCGAATCCTCTCCCTGAGGCTTATCCTCGTCGGTGCGCGCATAATGGGCGAGGAGTCTTGTAATCGTCTCCCGCTGGATATCCTCGCCGTCGGCTGTGTCCGCTGATGCGGGGACACCCGAACCGACAACCCAAGCGTTCACATGTCCTTTGCCGATGACGGCTTCAGGCAGCGCGTGCAGCACCAGGTCCTGTGCGCGCTGCGGCCCCATGTATCGAACCATGCCGATGCCGGATTTCGCTGCCGCGCATGAACCGAGCACCGCGGCTCCCGGATATCGCGTGGACCCGGTGACCAGACCCACGACCCCGCGCGTGTATTTCATATCACGTACGGACGGTACAAGAATCGAGGATGACGCCAGGTCGGCGTCCATCATCTCCGCGGCGGGCTCCGCCTCATCGATATCGAATCCGAAATCGACCAGCGTGACCTTGCCGCAGGCGTACGATGCCGGAGGCAGCATGGCGCAAGGCTTGAGGGCACCGAACATCACCGTCCGGTCGGCAGGCAGGCACGGGCCAGGGACTGTGCCGTCGTCCACGCCGATTCCTGAAGGCGTGTCCACGGCAAGGATCAGCGGCCGGTCGTTTGCCTGGGTTTGCGCTGTTGCGGCATCTGACCCTCCGTCGGGACTCCACGAGTCGAGCAACGCTGAGGCGAGCGTCGCTGCGATACCATGCAATGCGCCCGAAACGCCGATACCCGTCATCGCATCTACAATCAGATCCGCGTGATTGGCGAGCTCGACGGCTACGCGGAGCCGTTCCCCGGCTTCGCCCGCGGAAAAGCCGCTTACACAGCCAGGAATCTCGGCTTCCGGGTCGAGCACCAGCACGTGTCCGCCACTATGCGCGAACGCCGCGAAGCCATCATCATGCAGGGCGCGTTCCACAGCGACCACGGTGACTTGGGCGTCATCGTCGGCGAGTTGCGCCGCTGCGAACAGGCCATCGCCGCCGTTGTCACCGGCTCCCGCGAGGACAACCACATTGGCGTCCTCGAGCGCGACCGCCTGGCTGTCGAGCATGCGTTCTGCCTCATGCGCTGCAGCTGCCGCCGCCATACGCATCAGCGGCACGCCGTCGTCCAGCAGCGGCCGCTCCAGCTCGCGTACCGTGTCTGCGGCGTACGCGTTGAACTTGAGCATTTGCAGACGTTCGTGATCGATGCTTCCACCCATGGCATGGCCCCTTTCCTATCAATGGCGTTCAGGCCTGCTGCGCCCGGCACCAGGACCGCTATCTCCACTCTAGTCCCTCCTTGGGCGGTTCAGCATCCGACGCCGCGGACGGGATGATCCGGCTGGTTCCGTATGCGCTGCATCGGTCTGACGGTGACGGTCCATCGCACGGGACGTTGTGAGGGCTCCGGCCACGTTCATTTCCGCGCGGTCAGGTCTGTGGGCACGTCGAACCGCTTGAATTGCGGCATCGGATGCCATGCATGGCGCTCGTCGCCCCGTGAACGGTACAGTGGTGGAATGAGAGTCGGCGTATCGCCGGGAGAAGACAAGGAGTATGGGCATGAATATTGTGGCGGCTGCTGAGGCGTTGTGGGCGCAGCATACGATACATCTTGATCCTGAGCCGCAGGGGGAGCGGCATGGTGTCGTCAATGCGTCGGCGGATGGCGAAGCGTTGACGTTCGTCGCGGTCGGCGATTCCATGATCGCCGGTTGCGGGGTCGAAGACCAGTCTGAGGGATTCACTCCGGCTATGGCATCCGTGTTCTCCGATATGCTCGACAGGCCGGTTGACTGGCGCGCCGTCGGCAAGCTCGGCGCCACGATGCGCCGTGTACGCTACCGTTTGCTCCCGCAAGTCGATGATCATGCGGATCTTATGGTGCTGTGCGCCGGGTCGAACGACCTGATGGCCCGCAGGACCATCGCCCAGTGGCGTGACGACTTGTCGGCTTCGCTTGATCTGGCCAAGGACCGCGCTGACCATGTGGTCGTATTCAGCGCTGCCCAGCTGTACCGCAGTCCTTCCTTGGGAAAGTCCTTGCGCCATGTGATCGAAGGCATGACCGATGAACAGACCCAGGCAAGCCGCGAAATCTGCGAGCGCTACGGCGTCAGATTCCTTGACATGACCCATGAGGATGTGCATGCGGACCGCGATAGGTTCTACGCGCATGACAGGTTCCACCCCAGCGTATACGGATACCAGTGCATGGCGGAACGGGTCGGGCAACTGCTCGGCGGGTGGATGACCTCCGAACTGTGAACACAGGGCCGAGACGACCCCGAAATCACTCATCACTCTTCGGCGACGAGCTCCAGATAGCCGTCGTTCCACAGGTCCTCGTCGCCGTCAGGCATGAGCAGCACGCGCTCGGGGTTCAACGCCTCAACGGCGCCCTCATCATGGGTGACCAGCACGATCGCGCCCTCGTATTTCGCAATCGCTTTGAGGATTTCATCGCGTGACACCGGATCGAGGTTGTTGGTCGGCTCATCCAGCAAGAGCACGTTCGCGCGTGATGTCACCAGCGTGGCGAGCGCCAGTCTGGTTTTCTCGCCGCCGGACAGCACTTTGGTCGGTTTCATCACATCATCACCGGAAAACAGGAAGCTGCCCAAGATGGAACGCGTATGCGTGTCATCGAGTTCAGGCGCGACATGCTGCAGATTCTCCAGCACGGTCGCATCCATATCCAGAGTGTCGTGCTCCTGCGCGAAATAGCCGATCTTGCAGCCGTGACCATACACCACCTCACCGGTATCCGGCTGCTCTTCGCCCGCCAGAATGCGCAAGGTTGTCGTCTTGCCGGCGCCGTTGTACCCGAGGATCACGACGCGCGAGCCTTTATCGATGGCAAGATTGATGCCGGCGAACACGATATTCGATCCGAAAGCCTTGGAGATGTCCTTCGCCATAATCGGGGTGCGGCCGCATGGCGCCGGTTCCGGGAAACGGATATCGGCGACTTTCTCCTTCTTCTCAGCCTCGCTTGTCTCAGCCAGCAACCGTTCGGCGCGCCGCATCATATTCTGGGCGGCGACCGCCTTCGTGGCCTTCGCATGCAGGCGAATACCCTGTTTCATCAGCCGTTCGGCCTTTTTCTCCGCCACCTCGCGTTCGCGGCGGCGACGTTCCTCGTCGACCACGCGCTGATGCAGATAGGCTTTCCACCCCAGTGAGTACATATCGATCTGACCAAGCTGGGCATCGAGATGCCACACCTTGTTCACGACCTCGTCCAGCAGCTCGGTGGAATGCGAAATCACCAGGAAGCCGCCTTCGAAACGCTTGAGATAGCCGCGCAGCCATTCAATGGAATCCGCGTCCAGATGGTTCGTCGGCTCGTCAAGAATCAAGGTGTCCGCGTCGGAGAACAGGATGCGCGCCAATTCGATGCGCCGCCGTTGGCCGCCGGACAGCGTGCCGAGCTGCTGCTGCATCACTTCCTGCGGCAAGCCAAGGCTGTCGGCCATGGAAATCGCCTCGGACTGGGCGGCGTACCCGCCTGCCTTGTCAAAATCCTGCATGGCTTTGTCATACCGGTTCATCGCTTTGCTCATCACGTCGGGGTCGGGATCGGTCATATCCTTTTCCGCCTTGCGCAAACGTGAAATGATCGTCGCGATGTCTCGAGCGCTCATCATCCTGTCCAACGCGGTCTGCGTCGGGTCGGCAGCATGAGTGTCCTGGGGCAGATACCCGAGTTTCCCGGAGATGCGTACAGAACCCGCGGCAGGGAGCATATCGCCGGTGATCACACGCGTCAGCGTCGTCTTGCCCGCACCATTACGGCCGACCAGACCGATCTTGTCGCCCTTGACGACATGGAAGTCGGTAGGATGCAGCAATGTGCGCGCACCGATCTGAATCTCCAATCCCTTCGCCTCGATAGCCATGCCCACCTGCCGTTTCTTTCATCGTCGGGTCAAAGTCCAACGGGATATCTTACCCATGAGGAGCCGACGTGCCGAGCATGCCGTGGCGCGACACGCGCAACGCGCATCGACGATACAACACAACGTCGAACAAATGTTCGATTTTCGTCATGCTTGGCTGTATCCTAGAACCCAGTACCACACCTATCGGAGGCAAGACGTGAGCACAGCACAACAGGCGCAACACCAGCACCGCCCCACCGCGACCGAGCATATCCTCGACAGCGATTCATTCCTACACAAGGAGCTCGCCAAAGCGCCGCTGCGGGAACACGACGGTTCCCTCGTCGCCGATATCAGCCACATCCCCAACGACCTGAAAATCACCATCCAAGGCGCTCGCGAACACAACCTCAAGAACGTCGATCTGTCCATCCCCCGCAACCGCATGGTGGTGTTCACCGGACTGTCCGGATCAGGCAAATCGTCCCTGGCGTTCGACACCCTGTTCGCCGAGGGGCAACGCCGGTATGTTGAATCCCTCAGCGCCTATGCCCGTCAATTCTTGGGAAGGATGGACAAGCCGAACGTCGATTTCATCGAAGGGCTGAGCCCGGCGGTGTCCATTGACCAGAAAACCACGAACCGCAACCCGCGTTCGACGGTCGGCACCATCACTGAAATCTACGATTACCTGCGCCTGCTGTTCGCGCGCACCGGCGAACCTCACTGCCCGGTGTGCGGTGAACCGGTGAGCGCACAAACCCCGCAGCAGATGGTCGACGCGCTGCTTGCCATGCCGGAACGTACACGATTCCAGATTCTGGCACCGGTCGTGCGCGGACGCAAAGGCGAATTCGTCGACCTGCTCGAATTGCTGCGCTCCGACGGCTACGCCCGCGCGCTGATCGACGGCGAAATGCGGCAGCTGTCCGATGACATCAAACTCACCAAGCAGAAGAAGCACACCATCGAGGTCGTGGTCGACCGTCTGGTCATCAGGGATGGTATCCGCCAGCGCCTGACCGATTCCATCGAAACCGCACTGAAACTGTCCAAAGGCTTGGTCATCGCCGATTTCGTGGACCTCGACGAGCATGACCCCGCACGCAGGCGTCCGTTCTCCGAAAAACGGGCATGCCCGAACGGCCATCAACTTGAGCTCGATGAAATCGAGCCGCGCACATTCTCCTTCAATGCCCCTTATGGGGCATGCCCCGAATGCACCGGTATAGGGTATAACCTGGAAATCGATCCGGATCTGGTCATCCCTGACCCGTCGAAAACCCTCAATGAAGGTGCCATCGAACCGTGGGGGCTGACCAAGGGAACCGGCGACTACTACCGGCATGTGTTGGAAGGCCTCGGCGAGGAGATGGGCTTCGACCTTGATACGCCATGGCAGGACCTGCCCGAGGATGTCCGACATGCCATCATGTACGGCCATGATTTCCAAGTCAAAGTCTCCTATCGCAACCGTTGGGGGCGACTGCGCGAGTATTCGACCGGTTTCGAAGGCGTCGTGCGCACGCTGATGCGTCGCCATGACGAGACGGATTCCGACCAGATGAAACAATATTACGAATCGTATATGCGTGAAGTGCCCTGCCAGGCGTGCGGCGGCAAACGCCTGCGGCCGGAGGTGCTTGCCGTCACCGTCGGCGGCAAATCCATCGCCGACGTGTGCGACATGCCGGTCGAACGAAGCCTCGCGTGGATCAGAGAACTCCATTTGGAGGGTTCCGCCGCTGAAATCGCCGGTGAAGTGGTCAAGGAAATCAAAGCCCGTCTCGCGTTTCTCCACGATGTCGGTCTTGGATATCTCAGCCTGTCGCGTGCGGCGAAAACCCTGTCCGGCGGCGAAGCGCAGCGCATCCGACTTGCCACGCAAATCGGTTCGGGGCTTGTCGGGGTCATGTATGTGCTCGACGAGCCGTCCATCGGCTTGCATCAGCGAGATAACAAACGGCTTATCGCAACGCTCCACCATTTGCGTGACCTGGGCAACACCCTCATCGTGGTGGAACACGACCAGGAAACCATTGAAACCGCGGATTGGCTTGTCGATATCGGTCCCGGGGCGGGCGAGCATGGCGGCGAAGTGGTCTATTCCGGTCCTGCGGCGCATATCGTCGACGCCCCGCGCTCGGTGACCGGGGATTATATCGCGGGCAGGCGTGCCATCGACGTTCCCAAGCATCGCCGGCGCACCAATGCGCGGCGACAACTCACCGTCGTTGGTGCCAGGGAAAACAACCTGAAGCACATCGATGTCCGTTTCCCGCTCGGGGTCATGACCTGCGTGACAGGGGTATCCGGGTCCGGAAAATCCACGTTGGTGAACACGATTCTCTATCCCGTACTCGCCGACAAGCTCAATGGCGCCCGCATGGTGCCCGGCAAACACACCCGGGTCGAGGGTATCGACCAGTGCGACAAGGTCATCCACGTAGACCAGAACCCAATCGGCAGAACACCGCGATCGAATCCTGCCACGTACACGGGGGTGTGGGATAAGATCCGTACCCTGTTCGCCAAGACACCGGAAGCGCAGGTACGAGGGTACGGTCCGGGACGATTCTCGTTCAACGTCAAAGGCGGCCGCTGCGAAGCCTGCCATGGTGACGGCACGTTGAAAATCGAGATGAACTTCCTGCCGGATGTCTATGTCCAGTGCGAAGAATGCCATGGCAAGCGATACAACCGTGAAACCTTGGAAGTCAAGTACAACGGCAAATCGGTCGCCGACGTGCTGGACATGCCCATCGAAGAGGCGGCACGATTCTTCAAAGCGTATCCGTCCATCTCCCGGTATCTTGACACCCTCACCCAGGTTGGTCTTGGCTATATTCGGCTTGGCCAGCCCGCGACCACGCTGTCGGGCGGCGAATCGCAACGTGTCAAACTCGCTACGGAACTGCAGCGCCGTTCCACCGGCAAAACCGTGTACATTCTCGACGAACCGACCACCGGTCTGCATTTCGAAGATGTCCGCAAGCTGCTGCTGGTACTCCAAGGATTGGTCGATAAAGGCAACACGGTCATCGTCATCGAACACAACCTCGATGTCATCAAGTCAGCCGATTGGATCATTGATTTGGGGCCTGAAGGCGGTGACGGCGGCGGTACAGTCGTCGCGCAGGGCACTCCTGAGCAAGTCGCCAGGAACGAAAACAGTTGGACAGGACGATTCCTCAAGGACATGCTCTGATTGTGACAGATGATTGACGCAGGACGGTGGTTCTGTACTGTACCGGGACTGAAAGGAATACGAATCGTATGGGCATCATCGAACGGCATAGCCCCGAACGCTGGCAAGCTACGGTAGACGCCATGCTTGCCTCCCAATCCGGTGCCGAGACGACCACGGCATCGGATGGTGTCACCAACGCCAAACGAGGGGTGAACGCTAACGGGGCTCCGCTGCTCGGTGATTCCCGGGACCTGTTCCGTCCCAAAACCAGCGATATTCCGTCCGAACCCGGCGTCTACAAGTGGCGTGACGGCGAAGGTCGCGTCATTTATGTCGGCAAAGCGAAGAACCTGCGCAATCGTCTGACGAACTATTTCCAGCCGCTTGACCAGTTGCACCCGCGCACCCAGACCATGGTGCTCACCGCCCGCAGCCTCGAGTGGACCGTTGTCGGCACGGAGCTGGAAGCGTTGACCCTCGAATACACGTGGATCAAGGAGTTCGACCCCCGCTTCAACGTCGTGTTCCGCGACGATAAAACCTACCCGTATCTCGCGGTTTCTGTCGGCGAAAGCGTGCCACGGGTATGGATTACGCGCAATCGCAAGCGTCGGGATACCAGATACTTCGGACCCTATGCGAAAGTATGGGATCTGCGGCACAGTCTGGACCGGCTGCTGAAAACCTTCCCCGTGCGCACTTGCTCGGACGGCGTGTTCCGCAAAGCCCAATTGACCGGTAGGCCGTGCCTGCTGGCATCCATCGGCAAATGTTCAGCGCCCTGCGTCGGACGTATCGGCGAACAGGACCATCGTAAACAATGCGAACGGCTTGTCGGCGTCCTCACCGGCAGGATTGGCAAATCGTATGTCGCCCAACTGAATCGCGACATGAAAGCCGCCAGCGACGACCTTGACTTCGAGCGTGCCGCACGCCTGAGGGATGAGATCGCCATGCTGCAAACCGTCATGCAACAGAATTCCGTCGTCCTTGACCAGGATGTCGACGCTGACGTGTTCGGCCTTTGCTCTGACGAACTCGAAGCCTCCGTCCACGTGTTTTTCGTCAGGGATGGCTCCATCCGGGGGGAACGCAACTGGACCGTCGAACGGGTCGAAGACATTGATGATGCCGACCTGATGGCCGACCTCATCATGCAGGTGTATTCCGACCTGCTGCACGAGCAGGACCGCACAGACCGTGATGACAACACAGGCGCGACGTCCCAGATTCATGTACTTGAACGCCGGGACGCCATCGGGGCGACACAGCGCGTGACCGCCTCAGACAGTCTCGCCAGGGCACAGGCGACCAGAACCCGCCATGAGCGGATGGAACAGACCGGTCGCGCCGACCTGCTGGCACCGATCGCCCCGGTCCCACGCGAAATCCTCATGCCGATAGAGCCCTCACGACGGGAAGACCTTGAAGCATGGCTCAGTGCCCAACGCGGATCGCTCGTCACCATCCGCGTTCCCGGTCGAGGCGAGAAACGCACTTTGATGGAACGCGCCAACGACAACGCCGCGCAAGCGTTGCAGCGCAGCAAGATGAGCCGGATCAGCGATATTGGCGCCCGCAGCGAGGCGATGAACGATGTTGCGAACGCTCTCGGTCTGCCACAGGCGCCACTGCGCATCGAATGCTATGACATCTCCAACACTGTCGGTGGGGCTTTCCAGGTCGCGTCCATGGTCGTGTTCGAAGACGCGATCGCGAAAAAATCCGAATATCGCCGTTTCGCCATCAAAGGTAGCGACGGCAATGGCGCGCTTGATGATTTGAGCGCATTGTATGAAACCCTGACCCGCCGATTCCGTCACGGCAACATCGCCGGAGACTCCGGCGACAGCATGGACAACGAGCGCCGCATTGAGCATGCGACGAACGACCAGGGCAGCCGGACAGACGAGTCCGGTCGAAACCGGCAGGCGGCAGACGGTGATTCGGACAGCATCATCCAACAGAACACGCAGCGCAGGCATTTCGCCTATAAACCCAATCTTGTCGTGGTCGACGGCGGCAAGCCGCAAGTCATGGCCGCTGCTCAAGCATTGCACGATTGCGGCGTGGATGATGTCGCCGTATGCGGTCTGGCGAAACGACTCGAAGAAGTCTGGGTCCCGGATGACGATTATCCGATCATCCTCAAACGACAGTCCGAAGGCATGTACCTGTTGCAACGTGTGCGCGACGAGTCGCACCGATTCGCCATCACCTATCACCGGCAAACACGACGCAAAGGCATGTTGCGTTCCGCGTTGGATGACATTCCCGGTATCGGACCGGCATACCAGAAACGACTGCTCAACGCCTTCGGGTCCGTGCGCGCCATGCGGGCGGCGAGCATCGAGCAGCTCGAACACGTCAAAGGCATCGGCCATGCCAAAGCACAAGCCATCTACCAAGCATTACACGCGGAAGACAAACCTACCGATTACCATGGGTGATGTCTGTCTGCATGATATGCCGGACTCATACCGACACCACATGCATGAGAAAAGCGAGCGACAACCATGATCACCATTCCCGATTCCTTCGGCGCACCGACCTGCGCCAACCAGTGCGCGGTGCTCGGCAAACCCATCGCACACTCCCTGTCACCTGTGCTCCATCAAGCCGCCTACCGTGCGCTTGGCCTCGAACAATCATGGTCGTATCACCGTTACGAGGTGGGAGAGGACGCGCTGGCGGGATTCCTCGGGGCCCTTGATGACAGTTGGCGTGGTTTGAGCTTGACCATGCCGTTGAAACGCACCATCCAGCCATACGGTGTCCCATCGAACACCTGGGCGACAACCCTGCATGTTGCCAACACCGTCGTCTTCGACTGGGATACTCCCGCACATTCTGACCCGGCGCGCAAGGCGGGGCTGCCGCTCATGCGGCTATATAACACCGACGTCGATGGCATCGACTTGGCGGTGCGCCACGCATGGCAGTCCCAAGGAACATACCCGCGCACGAGCGGCGACATCAGCGCACTGGTCATCGGCAACGGCAACACGGCCATGTCCGCCATAGCGGCGCTTGCCCAACTGCGCACGCCGCAAGACGTATCCGTGGACGGCATCACCGTGGCGGCACGGCACCCGGAACGCAACCGTGATATCGTTGCCTTACATGAGCATCCAGACCCGGCAGGCATGCCCGGCATGCCAAGGATTGACGACATCATCAGCCTTGAAGCCGCGGCGGGAAGAATCCAAGATTATCAGATCATCATCAGCACCCTGCCCGCGCATGCCGCGGATGATCTTGCACGCCAACTCGTGGCATCTGATCTGCACGTCGAAGGCACCCTGCTTGACGTTGCCTACGATCCCCATCCGAGCGAGCTCAACCACGCGTGGAGCCAAGCGGGCGGCATATCGATCGGGGGAGAGGAAATGCTCCTGTATCAGGCCATCGGCCAAGTCTGTCTCATGACCGGTCGCGGAGCACAGGCCTGGACAGCCGGCAAACCAGTGGATATGGATGAAGTCGATGGCACACTGGAAGATGCAATGAGAGAAGCGTTACGGGAGGCAATGAAATGATCGAGGCCAGCACACAGCATCGTCAAGAAGCAACCGCCGGTAAGGACGACCAGCCAAACCCCGCCGATTCATTCGAAGTCATGCTCATCACTGGTATGAGCGGTGCCGGACGTACCCATGCCGCCGACGCTTTGGAAGACATGGGCTGGTATGTTGTCGATAATCTTCCCCCGAAGCTGCTGATCCCGCTGGTCGACATGATGACCTCGTCCGGTTCAAAAGTCCACAAACTCGCCGCGGTCATCGATGTCAGATCAAGAAGCTACTTCGACGACCTGTCCGAAGTCATCAGCCATTTGGATGATCTTGGCGTTAAGACGCGCATCCTGTTCCTCGACGCCAACAATGAGGTACTCATCAAACGCTACGAGTCAGTCCGACGCCCGCACCCGCTGCAACACGGCAACCGTCTCATCGACGGTATCCTCGAGGAGCGTTCACTGTTGGCGAATCTCAAGGAGCGTGCTGATCTTGTCATCGATACATCCTCACTGAGCATCCATCAGCTGTCGACCAAACTGTACGAATCCATGCTCGGTTCAGGGCCGAGCACGGTATCGGTGCATATTTTCAGCTTCGGCTTCAAATACGGCATCCCCATTGACGCCGATTTCGTCGCCGACGTGAGATTCCTGCCCAATCCGTACTGGGTCCCATCGTTGCGTGAACTCACCGGGCTTGACCAACCTGTCAGCGATTACGTGCTGTCAAGCAAGGGTGCCCAGGAATTCCTTGACGCTTACCAGAAAGCCATCAGCATCGCCATTGAAGGCTACGCCCAAGAAGACAAGCACTATGTGACCATCGCCATCGGGTGTACCGGGGGGCAGCACCGCTCGGTCGCCATGAGCAATGCTCTGGCGCAGCGCTTGCGCTCACAGGGCTTGTCCGTCACGGTTTCAGCGAGGGAACTTCACCGTCATCTCCGTCAGTCTTGACCGAATGACGAAAGCTGACAGAAGAATTTACACGGCTTGACGTACTCTTGTCCAAGATATTGGATATGACAGATAGCCGTTGCCGACCTGCCGGGATACCACCGTTGCAGGAGCGGTCAATACGAAGAGAAACAGGAAGTAGGAGGTTGGCTCTTGGCTCTTCTCGATGATGTCAATAGCGAACTCGCCACAATCGACGATGACTTGCCAGCCGCGATGGTGGCCCAAGCTGCCGCCATGTTCCAATTTGGCGGCGGTCTTCGCCAGACCAGCAACAAGCAGATAGTGCTGTTCGCGCAATTTGACTCGCTTGAAGCCGCGAAATGGTTGCATAACGCTATTGTCAATCAATTCCAGCATCAGGCGCAGGAAGTCGCGAAGAGACAACCCGTGCACGAACAGAATGCCGCGAAACAGCCGAAGTTCGACGCGAAAATCAAGTCGGTACGTCATCAGACCCCGCAAGGCCAGATTCTTCAACGGTACAATGTGGTGGTCGAACGTGGAGCGATGGGTCTTGCCGTATGGCTTGGACTGTATAATCCGCGTACCCGTCGTGTGGTGCGTGGACTCCCGCCTGAAATCGTGAACGGCAAGATTCCGCAAATTAAAGCCGCTTGGCGTGGCGCGTTCATGGCGCATGGTCTCATTTCGGATATCGGTACGGCCAGCTATCTCGAAGTCGTATGCCCGACCCATGAAGCGTCGCTCGCTTTGCAGGGGGCGGCGCATCGCCTAGGTATCAGTGCGAAAACCCGCAAAGTGCGCAGCTCTGAGCGTGTCACCTTGCGTGACCCTGACGCCATCGAGCGGCTGCTGATTCTTCTCGGCGCTCCTCGCTCCGCCAGGGAGTGGACAGGGAAACGCACTGATGGCGAGCCACGTGGCAAGACGAATCGTCTGGCGAACTTTGATGATGCGAATATGCGTCGCAGCGCCAAAGCGGCTGAGGAAGCCACCAAGAAGGTACGGGAGGCGTTCGAGATTCTGGGCGACGATATTCCGCCCAAGCTCAGGGCAGCCGGTCAGCTCCGTCTCGACCATAGTGAGGCGAGCCTTGAAGAATTGGGGCGTCTTGCCGATCCGCCGATCAGTAAGGATGCCATCGCCGGCCGTATTCGTCGCCTTCTCCAGAAAGCCGAGAAAGCGCAGAAAATCCAACGGCAGGCCGAATAAGGCATACCGGGGCAATACCGGTAACACCTCAAACAGTACCCGTGCCCGCCATTCGCAGCTTGCGAATGGCGGTTTCTTTGTTCGTTGTTGCCTGTATTATCGCAAGTGGCGTACCAACGTCACCATCTTCCCGCATGGCTTGTGTGGCATGCGGTTAGGAAAGGATATTCATGAAGACACTGAAGGATCTTGGAGATCTCAAGGGCAAGCGCGTACTGGTTCGCGCAGATTTCAATGTTCCGCTGGATGGCACCACCATCACCGATGACGGCCGTATTCGTGCCGCTTTGCCGACTATCGAGGCTCTGCGCGCTGACGGTGCGAAGGTTATTCTGATGGCTCATCTCGGCCGTCCGAAGGGCAAGGTCGTTCCCGAGCTGTCTTTGGCGCCGGTCGCCAAGCGTCTGGGTGAACTGCTCGGTGTGAACGTCCCGCTTGCTGAGGATACGTATGGCGCTGATGCCCATGCCAAGGTCGCGGCTATGAACGACGGCGATGTTGTTCTGCTCCAGAATGTGCGCTTCAACCCGGAAGAAACCAGCAAGGACGAGGCTGAGCGTGACGCCTATGCCAAGAAGATCGCCGAACTCGGCGATGTCTTCGTTTCCGACGGCTTCGGTGTTGTGCACCGTGCGCAGGGATCCAACTATTCTGTCGCGAAGTTCCTGCCTTCTGCCGCCGGTCTGCTCGTTGAGAAGGAAGTCAAGGCACTGTCCCGCGCTACTGAGAACCCTGAGCGTCCGTTGACCGTCGTGCTCGGCGGCTCCAAGGTGTCGGACAAGCTTGGTGTGATTGAGAATCTTCTCGGCAGCGCCAACCGTCTGGTTATCGGCGGCGGCATGGTATACACCTTCCTCAAGGCCAAGGGCTACGAGGTAGGAACCTCACTGCTGGAAGAAGATCAGCTGGAAACCGTCAAGGGGTATATCGAGACCGCCGAGAAGACCGGTGTTGAGCTCGTTCTGCCGACGGACATCGTCGTCAACGCCGGATTCCCGGCCGGTGACACTCCGATTGCTCCGGAAGTCGTGAAGGCGGATGCCATTCCGGCCGACAAGATGGGTCTCGATATCGGCCCGGAGTCCCAGAAGCTGTTCCACGATGAGATTGTCGATTCCAAGACGGTCGTGTGGAACGGTCCGATGGGCGTGTTCGAAGTCGCCCAGTTCGCTGAAGGCACTCGCGCCGTGGCTCAGGGTCTTGTCGACGCGACCAAGGCGGGCGCGTTCACTATCGTCGGTGGCGGCGATTCCGCTTCCGCAGTGCGTAACCTCGGCTTCCCGGAGGACGGCTTCTCGCATATCTCCACCGGCGGCGGCGCTTCCCTCGAGTTCCTCGAGGGCAAGGAACTGCCTGGCTTGAAGGTGCTCGAGTAAGGGCCGCTTCGCGGTAGAGCGCAATATCGATGTGCGGGCATGCATGGTTTGTGCATGCCCGCACATGCGTTTGTGATGCGATTGCGGGCGAGCGGGATATAGTTGGAGAAGCAACCGAAAATGATGGGAGCTGTGCATGGCGGTGAGACGTATGCCTTTGGTGGCGGGCAACTGGAAGATGAACTTCAATCATCTCGAAGCGACGTACTTCGTACAGAAGTTCGCTTGGCTGCTGCGTGATGCCCATATCGATTACCGGCGTTGTGAAGTCGCATTGATGCCGTCGTTCACATCGATTCGCAGCGTGCAAGTGCTTGTCGAAGCGGATAATCTGCCTATCTCCTATGGAGCGCAATCCGTTTCCGTGACATCACAGGGCGCGTTCACCGGGGACGTGTCTGCGGATATGCTCGCCGCGCTCGGCTGCTCGTATGTGATTGTCGGCCATTCGGAACGCCGCAAATATCATCCTGAAGACGATGCGAATATCGTCGACCAGGTTCGAGCGGTGCTGGCGGCGGGAATGAGTCCGATTCTGTGCGTCGGTGAAAGCTATGAGGAGCGCAAACAGGGTATCGAGCTTGATTTCGCTGTCGGACAGGTCCGCGATGTCACCAGGGACCTGTCCATAGAGGAGGCTTCGCGGCTGTTGGTGGCCTATGAGCCCGTGTGGGCGATCGGCACCGGTATGGTTGCCACGCCGCAGTCCGCGCAGGATGCGGCGAAAGCGATTCGTGATGACATCCGTGCAACGTTCGGAGGTCAAACAGCTGACAATCTTCGCATCCTATACGGTGGATCGGTGACGTCAAAGAACGCGGACCAGCTCATTCGCCAACCTGATGTTGATGGTTTCCTTGTGGGAGGCGCCTCGCTGCATGCCGAAGAACTCGCCGATATCGTCGCAATCGTAGCCAAGTCCGACGTGTCCGCATGATACTCGGACAGGGTGAATGATGGTACGCATCGTGAGCCGGCAATCATGGCATACGCCACACGCGTGCAATAATCCGGCCGTTGCGCTATGCTGAGATAAGTTTCACACAATGGAGGTTCAACTCGTGTCAGGTTTGGCTGTTCTTAAGCTGGTTATCCAGATTCTTCTTGTCATCCTCAGCTTCCTGCTGACGCTGCTTATCCTCATGCACAAGGGTAAGGGAGGCGGCCTGTCCGATATGTTCGGCGGTGGTCTGACGCAGAATGCAGGCTCCTCCGGTGTCGCTGAGAAGAACCTGAATCGCTGGACGGTTATCATCGCTTTGTTGTGGGTCGCGCTGATTATCACGCTTGACCTGTTCATGAAGTTCAACATCGGCGGCTGAATCCAACGGTTTGGCAAATGCCAGACGCAAATCCGCCCTGCCTTCAATGTGGGAGGCAGGGCGGATTTGCGTATACGCGGGTAAGGTGACCGAGGTTAGCGGCATAATCCGGCATGAACCGGTTATTGTTGGTATAGAGCGATACGGAAGGATACGAATGGGCAGGCAAACATATACAATGCGGGCGGGAGCATTCCCGAATACGGTTCGCGATGTTCGGCTCGTGGTGGCCGACTTGGACGGGACGCTTATGCATGACGCGCCAACATTCGAAGAACGGTTCCTCACCAGCCGCGCGGTCGATACCATATGGCGTATGCATGATGAGTACGGCGTGAGGTTTGCCGTCGCAACCGCTCGACCCGTCAGCACCGGATATGACGTGGTTTCTCGCTTACCGGTAGACGCTTGCGTATATCTCAATGGCGCGCTTATTGATATGAATCCAATGTCATCCGACGTGGACATGCTGACCAGTGGTGTGCTTCCCGATGACGGGCATCTGCTGAAAATCGGTTTCTCCTCACAGCGAGCCTGCGAAGTCTGTCGTTTTCTGGTACATGAGCTTCCCGGTCTGAAGATCGGTATCGTGATGGATGACGTGCGGTACACGAATTTCGATGTGAGTGTGTATTGGAAAACCCAGACTTTTGTTATCACGGACTTCACCGACGTGCCGCAAGGTGTCGCCGATAAAATCATCATCTTCCCTGACCCACAGCAGTGGACGGTACTGGGTTCGCTGGTTCCCGACGATTTCTCCGTGAGTATTTCCGAAGGATCGATGTGGATGCTCATGAACCCGCTAGCGAACAAGGAGCAATCGCTGAACACCATCTGTGCGGCGATGGATATTCCGCTCACCCAAACGGTTGCGTTCGGCGATGACCTTATCGATATCGCCATGATGCGGCGGTCAGGAACCGGTGTGGCGGTGTCAAATGCCAATCCGAAAGTACTCGCCATCGCCGATGACATCTGCCCATCCAACAATGAGGATGGCGTAGCCCAGTGGATTGAACGGTACTGGCGTTTCTGAAAGGATTTCGCCTTGTACCAACAGGATTCGAACGTCTTGCGATTTGAACCCTGTCGATAAGCGATGAAAAGTTCAATGTTTGGACACGCGGTTCAATGATGTACTGTCGGTGATATAGTATCTTCTAAGATTGAACCAAACTTGAACTTTGGAGTGCCATGGCAGAAGAAACTTTCGCGCAACGTCTCACTGAGGCGATGCAGCAACGCGGCCTCAAGCAGATAGACGTTGTCAGGCGCGCACCACAATACGGTATCCATCTCGGCAAAAGCCACGTCAGTCAGTATGTCAGCGGCAAAACCGTTCCGCGCGCCGATACGGCCCGCGCTCTGGCCGCGATGCTCGGGGGTCAACCAGGCTTGGCTGCTGGGGGGAGAGCGACACAATGGCCCCGTCACAAGACGCGTCTTCTTTCAACACCGAGGACGCGCCATCGGTTTCTTCCCCATCTGATTCATCGCTCGCCACGCCTGCATCTACGAAAGGAACCACCATGCGGCATTTCGGCAAATCATCAAAGCTTGACAATGTGCTCTATGACGTCAGGGGGGCCGGTCGTCGATGAAGCCGCCCGTATGGAAGCAACCGGCACGCATGTGCTTAAGCTCAATATCGGCAACCCCGCGCCATTCGGCTTCCGTACCCCGGATGAGGTCGTGTACGACATGGCGCAGCAGCTTACCGATTGTGAAGGCTACTCTGATTCCAAAGGCCTGTTCTCCGCTCGTAAAGCCATCATGCAATATGCGCAGATCAAAAACATCCCGAACGTCAGTATCGACGGCATCTACACCGGTAACGGTGTCAGCGAGTTGATTAACCTGAGCATGTCAGCACTGTTGGATAATGGTGACGAGGTGCTCGTCCCCTCGCCTGATTATCCGCTGTGGACGGCTTGCGTCACGCTCGCCGGCGGAACAGCAGTTCATTACGTGTGTGACGAACAGTCGGAATGGTATCCGGATATCGAGGATATGCGACGTAAGATCACCGATCATACCAAGGCGATTGTCATCATCAACCCCAATAATCCGACGGGTGCCTTGTATCCGCCCGAAGTCCTCCAACAGATTGTGGATCTTGCCAGGGAACATCAGCTGATGATTTTCTCCGACGAAATTTATGACCGTCTGGTCATGGACGGCCTCAAACATGTCTCCATTGCGTCGATGGCTCCCGACCTGTTCTGTGTGACGTTCTCCGGGCTGTCAAAATCGCACATGATTGCCGGGTACCGTGTCGGATGGATGGTGCTCAGCGGCAACAAAGCGATTGCAAAGGATTATATTGAAGGCTTGAACATGCTCACCAACATGCGGATTTGCTCGAATGTGCCTGCACAATCGATTATTCAGACGGCACTCGGCGGCCATCAAAGCGTCAACGATTATATTGTGCCGGGAGGCAGGATTTATGAGCAGCGCGAATACATCTATCAGGCGCTGAACTCCATTCCTGGAGTATCCGCAGTCAAACCGAAAGCCGCATTTTATATCTTCCCCAAGCTTGATGTCAAACGTTTCGGCATCAAGAACGACGAGAAGTTCGCACTCGACCTGCTTCGTGAGCAAAAGCTGCTCATCGTCCAAGGCAGCGGCTTCAACTGGCAGCATCCCGATCATTTCCGTGTCGTATATCTGCCACGTATCGAAGTGCTGAAGGATGCAACCAGCAAGTTGGAGACCTTCCTGTCAACCTATCACCAGTGACAGGAATCAACCTATCAGCGTTGATTCAGGGGGCGTGGCGGGAATCGTCATGCCCCAACGCGTATTGGTAGGAACGTGCTTGACCAATAACATGATTGGGCCCCTTCCCGTATTTCGCGGGAAGGGGCCCAATCGTTGTGGACGAGTTGACGCTTACGCCATCAGCTCAGTCGTTTCAACTTGTCTCAGCCGTTGACGCGGTCGATACCGGACTGGACGTCGGCGATCACGGAATCCCAAGAGGCGATGAACTTGGCGACGCCGTCGGCCTCGAGCTGATCGGTGACATCCTTGATGTTGATGCCGAGCTCGGCGAGCTTGTCCATGATGGCCTGGCTCTCCTCGTAGGTGCCCTTGATGGACGGAGCGCCGTTGCCGTGGTCGGCGAGAGCGTTCAGCGTCTTCTCCGGCATGGTGTTCACCACGTTCGGGGCCACGAGCTCGTCGACGTACTTGCAATCGGAGTACGCGGCGTTCTTGGTGCCGGTGGAAGCCCACAGCGGACGCTGCTTCTTGGCGCCCTTGGCCTCGAGCGCGGCCCAGCGAGGATCGTTCGCGAACTTCTCTTCGAAGAGCTTGTAAGCGAGACGAGCGTTGGCGACGGCAGCCTTGCCTTCGAGAGCCTTGGCTTCGTCGGAGCCATTGGCTTCGAGCAGCTTGTCGACAGCGGTGTCCACGCGGGACACGAAGAAGGAAGCCACGGAGCCGATGTGCTTGAGATCATGGCCGTTGGCGTCAGCCTGGGCGATGCCTTCGATGAAGGCGTCGATGACCTGCTCGTAACGCTCGATGGAGAAGATCAGCGTCACGTTGACGGAGATACCTTTGGCGAGCGTAGCGGTGATAGCCGGCAGACCTTCGAGGGTGGCCGGGATCTTGATCATGGCGTTCGGGCGGTTGACCTTCTCCCACAGTTCCACAGCCTGCTTCTCGGTGGCCTCGGTCTCGTGAGCGAGACGCGGGTCGACCTCGATGGAGACGCGGCCGTCGACGAAGTCGGTGGCCTCAGCGATGTCGCGGAAGATATCCGTGGCGTTGCGCACGTCGGTGGTGGTCAGCTCGCGGATGGCGGTCTCGACGTCGACCTTGCCAAGCTCCTTGAGCTGCGCATCGTACGGGCCGACCTGGGAGAGGGCCTTCTGGAAGATGGACGGGTTGGTGGTCACGCCAACGACGTTCTTGTTCTTGATGAGGTCCTGCAGGGAGCCGGACTCGATGCGGGTGCGGGACAGGTCATCCAGCCAGATGGACACGCCATTGTCGCTGGTGCGCTGAGTTGCTTCAGTCATATTGTGTTACTCCTTATATTCCAATGTTGGAACACATTGATTCTACATGAAAGGGTACCTTGAGGTCTCCTGTGCGAAGGTCAAGGTACCCTTCATACCGGCAAGAGAACGTGAATCAGGCGTTCACTTCGGCGATGGAAGCCTTGGCGGCCTCCACGACGTGCTCGGCGGTGATGCCCAGATCGATCATGTTCTGAGCGCCGTCGCCCTGCAGGCCGAACTGCTCGATGGAGATGGCCTTGCCATAGGCGCCGAGGTACTTGTACCATGGCATGGCAACGCCGGCCTCGATGGAGACGCGGGCCTTGACGCCGGCCGGGAGGATCTCCTCCTTGTACTCGTCGTCCTGCTCCTCGAACCATTCCATGGACGGGAAGGAGACCACGCGGGCCTTGATACCTTCGCCGGCGAGGGTCTTGGCGGCAGCCACGGCCCACTGGACTTCAGAGCCGGAAGCCATGATGATGACATCCGGGGTGCCTTCGGTGTCGACGAGGACGTAAGCGCCCTTACGCACGCCGTCCTTGGCCTTGTCCTTGGTCTCGGCGAGGGTCGGGACACCCTGGCGGGTGAGGATCATCGCGGTCGGCAACGTGTTCTTCTTCTCGAAGAAGTAACGGTATGCTTCGGCGGTTTCGAAGGCGTCGGCCGGGCGGACAACCTCGAGCTGCGGCATCGCGCGGAAGGCCGCAAGATGCTCGATCGGCTGGTGGGTCGGGCCGTCCTCGCCGAGGGCGACGGAATCGTGGGTCCACACGTACAGGTTCGGGATCTCCATGAGTGCGGCCAGACGCACTGCCGGACGCTCGTAATCGGAGAACTGGAAGAAGGTGCCGTTGAACGGGCGGGTGTCGGAGCCCAGCAGGATGCCGTTGGTGATGGCGCCCATGGCGAACTCGCGCACGCCGAAGTGCAGCTGGCGGCCGTATTCGGACTGCTCAGGCCAAGTGCGGGTCTCGTCGGAGGACGGGCCGAAGGACTTTGCGCCGTTGATGTTGGTGTTGTTGGAGCCACCGAGGTCGGCGGAGCCGCCCCACAGTTCAGGCATAACCTCAGCGATGGCGTTGAGGACCTGGCCGGAGGACTTACGGGTTGCGACGCCCTTGCCGACTTCCTGAGCGGCCTCGAACTTGTCGATGGCCTCGTCGAAGCCTTCAGGCAGCTTGTGCGCCTTGATGCGCTCATACAGGGCGGCCTTGTCCGGGTTGGCCTTCTGCCAGGCGGCGAACTTCTCATCCCATTCCTTGTGGGCCTCGAGACCGCGCTCGGCGACCTTACGGGCATGGGCGAGGGCTTCCTCGTCGATCGGGAAGTCGACATCCGGGTCGAAGCCGAGTTCCTTCTTCAGGCCGGCGACAGCCTCGGCACCGAGCTTGGAGCCGTGGGAAGCCTCGTTGTTGGTCTTGCCCGGGGTCGGCCATGCGATGAGCGTATCGACCTTGATGAAGTGCGGACGGTCGGTGACGGTCTCGGCCTTGTCGATAGCCGCGGCGAGCGCCTCGACGTCCTCCTTGTAGGAGCCGTCGGGCTGGATGAAGGACACTTCGTCGGTGTACCAGCCGTAAGCCTCGTAACGCTTGAGGATGTCCTCGGAGAAGGTGAGCTTGGTGTCGCCTTCGATCTGGATGTGGTTCGCATCGAAGATCACGAAGAGGTTGCCGAGCTTCTGGTTGCCAGCGAGGGAGCCGGCTTCGGAGGAAACGCCTTCCTCGACGTCGCCTTCACCGCAGATGACCCACACCTTGTGGTCGAACGGGGACGTACCTTCGGCGGCATCCGGGTCGAGCAGACCGCGCTCGAAGCGCTGGCCATAGGCGAAGCCGACGGCAGAGGCGAGACCCTGGCCGAGCGGGCCGGTGGTCATTTCGATGCCCGGGGTCAGGCCGTACTCAGGATGGCCCGGGGTGCGGGTGTCGGCGCCGCCGCGGAAGTACTTGAGGTCGTCCAGCGTCAGGCCGTAGCCAGAGAAGAACAGCTGCACGTACTGCGTGAGCGAAGCATGGCCACCGGAGAGGATGAAGCGATCACGTCCGGCCCACTTGGGATCGTTCGGATCGTGCTTGATGTAGTGCTGATACAGCGTGTAGGCAATCGGAGCCAGGGACACAGGGGAGCCGGGGTGGCCGTGTCCAGCACGCTCGACGGCGTCGGCGGAGAGGACCTTCGCCATCTTGACGGCGCGCTCGTCCAATTCAGACCAGGTGAAATCGGTCATAGGTGATCTACTTTCCTTCCAATACTTCGGGTGCCCGCGCATTCGGCTTATGCCGCGCCACGAACGCCCTCACATTGCCTTACTATGCTAACTTTTGCATCAGACTTCGTAGTGCACTTTTGGCGTGTTATGAACACTCGTGTGCTTTTCATGTTGGAAATGAACATGCCTGATGTGCGGTTTTCCCTGTCGATGAACCAATTAGCACTCATGGGAGAAGAGTGCTAAGACATTGTTATCGACACCAATGCGTGAACCGCGATTGTGCGGTGGACACTACCTATCTGGATACAGACCGAATGCAGCCCCATCCGGGGCGGGAATAAGGAGGCGCGTATGACGCAATCCCGTCGCATGCTGGTTCTGCGCGCCGTGATTGAAGATTACATCCGTTCGCAGGAGCCTGTCGGATCAACATCGTTGACACGGAACCATCACCTCGGGGTGAGTTCCGCGACCGTTCGCAATGATATGGCCGCGTTGGAAGACGAAGGGTATCTGGTACAGCCCCACACATCCGCCGGAAGAATCCCGACCGAAAAGGGATACCGGTATTTTGTCGACCGTCTGGCGACTGTCGTGCCGTTATCCCCGGCTCAGCGCAGGGGGATCGGCAATTTCCTCGCCGGCTCGGTCAGCCTTGAGGATACGCTCCAGCGTGCCGCACGTCTGCTGGCGCGCATTACCGGACAAGTGGCTGTGGTCGCTTCCCCGGCGTTATCCAAGTCGACATTGCGGCATATTGAGATCGTGCCGGTATCCATCAACAGGCTGCTCGCGGTGATCATCACCGATACGGGACGGGTCGCACAGCATACATTGGAAGTGCGGCCACTGCCTGAAACCCAGGCGCTTGCGGCGTTTTCCCGGACCATCAACGCCCGCTGTGCCGGAGTATCGTTATCCGCTGCGTCGGCAACCATTCTCGACCTCGGCAAGACCGCTGAGCACGGGACCATGGTGTCATTGGCCACCGCGTTGAGCAGCGCCTTGAATAGTATGGCGGATGACGAGCGAGCGACGGACCTTTATATGGCTGGCACATCGAAACTCGCCCATCAACATTCGGGTGCCGACATGGCGCCACTCCTTGACGCGCTCGAAGAACAAGTCGTGATTATGCGGCTGATGAACTCGCTGAGTGAAGAAGTCACGGAAAACGGTGTCGGCGTCGCCATCGGTTCAGAAACGCACACTCCCGAACTGATGCACGCTTCAGTCGTCACCAGCGGATACGGCCATACCCATACCCGGACATCGGATGACGCAGCCGGCAAGCTGACCGGCAAACCTGTGGCGTTCGTGGGATCGATCGGCCCCACCCACATGGATTATGTCACCACGATGACCGCGGTTCGTGCGGTTGCGCGATATCTCACCGGTATCATCGGCGAGGATGATGCGCCTGCCGCTGGCGATGGCTGACATAGGTGTGTGACACAATACTTTCGGAACACAACCAAAGGAAAAACCAGTGGCAGATTACTACGAGGTTCTGGGCGTGGAACGCACGGCCAGCGAAGAGGAAATCAAGAAGGCCTATCGCAAGATGAGCCGCAAGTACCATCCCGACATCGCCGGACCTGAATTTGAAGATAAGTTCAAGGAAGTCAACAGCGCGTACGAGGTGCTGTCGAATCCGGAAAAACGCAGGATGTATGACCAAGGGGTCGATCCGAACGATCCTTCCAGCGGCTTCGGATCCGGTGCCGCCGGCTTTGACATGGGCGACGTCGGGGATATATTCGGCCAATTCTTCGGCAGTGCGTTCGGAGCTGGGGCGTCTCAAGGCCCGACTCCGCGAACCCAACCGGGCCGCGATGCCCTGGCGAGAACGACGATTGATTTGAAAACCGCCGTATTCGGCGGTGTCGCCCACGTGAAAATCAACACCTTTGGGCTGTGCCAAGAGTGCGGCGGTTCGGGGGCGACACAAGGTTCCCAGCCGGTGACATGTCCCGAATGCCATGGCCAGGGATACCGGCAGAAGGTCGTACGCACCATGCTCGGCCAGATGATGACATCGGCACCGTGCGAACGGTGCGAAGGACACGGCACCATCATTGAGAACCCGTGTACCCAATGCATGGGGCATGGTCGTGTGCGCACCACACGTGACGTCGGAGTCACCGTACCCGCCGGCGTCCATGATGAAACCAGACTGCGGTTGCCTCACCAGGGTGAGGTCGGCGAAGGCGGCGGCGCGGCAGGTGACTTGTACGTTGATATCCGAATCAAGCCCGACAAGCAATTCACGCGTGACGGCGACGATTTGCACTGCTGGGTGCAGATTCCCATGAGTTGGGCGGTACTCGGTCACGAACTCGATATCGACACCTTCGACGGGTCGCAGCATCTCGATATTCCTCAAGGCTGCCAGCCTGAGCAGACTGTGACACTCAAAGGGCTTGGATCGACCAAGCTCGGTGATTCCACAAGAGGTGACCTCATCGTCCACGTCAATGTGGTCATCCCGACCAAGCTCAAAGACGATGAGCGCGATCTTATCGAACAATTCGCGCAGAAGCATGACGGCACACAAGCGCAGGTCTCCCAAAGTTGCAAACCATTGAACGGGAAGAAGGGATTCTTCAGCAAACTCAAGGATGCGTTGAGCTGACCGGCAGGTCAACAATCCGATGGCGTGTCGTCTCGCGGTATCACTCGCGAGACGACACGCCATCGGATTGTGACGGAAAGTCCCAGGATTATTTAAGCAGAGATCGGCACATCGACCGGTACTCGCTTACGTAACCGCCGCCGAAGAACACGCAATGTCCGGCGATGGGGTAGAGCTGCCAGATAGTGATGCGGTCCTCCCATCCGGCTTTCAACGGATGGACTCGCTGGTATCCGTCAATGATTTCGCGCAGATATGACATGCCGAACAGGTTGAGCATCGCCAAATCCTCTTCACGATGTCCGCCATGGGCAGCGGGGTCGATAAGCACCGCTTCGACGTCCCCGCTATCCCGGGTCCACATGACATTGCCGCTCCATAGGTCACCGTGGACGCGAGCCGGCTTGTCTTCAGCGGCACGTCCCAGAAGGTCGGGCAGCCGGTCGATGACTTGGTTGGTCAATGCGAGATCGTCGTCGGTGAGTTCTCCGCGCTGAATGCCCAGCTCGACCATCGGCCTCAGACGGCCATCAGCGAGATACGTGACAGGGTCGGTCCATTCGCCGGTATCCATCTTGACCGGATCCTGCAACGGTCCGAAATAGCATGTCCCTGCGTATCCTTCAGGCGCGGACCCGAAATACGATGCGCCGGCATCATGCATATGTGCGAGCGCCGCACCGAAATCATATGCGGCTTTCGGCGTGGGGGAGCAGCCTTCGACGCGTTCGATGTCCAGCCAGTTGTCGCCCCAATCGTATACGTCGACGACACGCGGTCCGCCTTGTGCATGTGCTGCACCCAGCCATTGCAATCCGCGGCCTTCACACTCGAAGAATCCGGCGGGTGCGAACATCCTGCTTTTGCGATACTTCGCCATATGGCACCTCCTGTTGAGTCTTCTTCTAGTGTATGTCTTTCTCCTGCGGCATTCCGCTGCGACCGGCATGATTGTGTGCCGTCCTTGCGTTGAAAACCGGGGGAGTGTGCGGAATATTCCCGTCTACGGATAGAGTGGTCACGTCATCTGCTCAGTGACCATACGGATGAACAACTCAATGAACGATTAGTAGTGATAAGAGGGATCATGAATTTCTTCCAAGCGATTATCCTCGGCTTGGTGCAGGCGCTTACCGAATATTTGCCGGTATCGTCAAGCGCCCATATCCGCATCATCGGCGATCTGATGCTCGGCACCGACCCCGGCGCGGCGTTCACCGCGATTATCCAGCTTGGTACCGAACTGGCAGTGCTGTTGTATTTCCGCGATGATATCGCTCGTATCTTGTCGCACTGGTTCCGTTGCCTGTTCACTCGTCCGGTTACGGGGGACTGGAAAGAACGGTTCGGCACGCGTGACCGTGACGCTGCGATGGGATGGTACATCATCGTCGGTACCATCCCTATTGTGGTCGCCGGTCTGCTGTTCCAGGACGCGATTGAGACTACGCTGAGGAATCTGTGGATCACGGTCACCGTGCTTATCGTGTTCGGTGTACTGCTCTGGATTATCGATGCGAGAGCCCCGCAGCGGAAAACCATTCGCGAGATGAACGTCAAAGAAGCGATTATCTTCGGTCTCGGACAGATGCTTGCGCTCATCCCGGGTGTGTCGCGTTCCGGCGGCACCATCACCTTCGGCCGGGCTATGGGCTACACTCGTGAAGCCGCTGTGCGCGTGAGCTTTCTGATGGCCATTCCCGCGGTGTTCGGCGCGGGAATCCTCGAGACCGTGAAATCGGTCGGTTCTGCGGCTTCCGATCCGACGTTCCCCGGCTGGGGCGCGACCATCGCCGCGACGATTGTGAGCTTCCTTGTCGGCTATGTCGTCATCATCGGCTTCCTGAAATTCGTGTCAACGTTCTCCTATAGGGCGTTCGCGATTTACCGTATTGTTATTGCCGTTATCGTCGCGATTCTGCTTATCGCCGGTGCATTGCACCCGATGGAGCAGGCCACGAAGGCGGAGGCCGTCGAGATGGTGAACACCGTAAGCGCCATGTTCTAGCGCCATCGCTGACGCATATCGAACAGTCAGACGGGCGTCATGCGTGACCTCACGCATGACGCCCGTCTCGTTGTTATGGGTTCTGACATGCTCGGGGCGTACTATGAATTGCCGTGGTACAGCATGTGATTCACGGTTTTGGTCCGGTCTGGGATTCATCCTCGACGGTTCTGGTATTGGGCAGTATGCCTAGTCCGGTATCGCGGGAACAAGGCTTTTACTATATGCATCCGAGAAATAGGTTCTGGCCTGTGATGGCGGCGGTATTTTCGGATGATCCGGGAGCGTCCGTTCGAGAACGTGAGGCTTTCGCTTTGCGTCATCATATGGCGTTGTGGGATGTGCTGGCTTCATGTGATATCGATGGCGCGAACGACTCCAGTATTCGCGATCCCCATCCGAATGATATCGGTGGGATTCTTCGATCTGCCCCGATACGGGTGGTTGTCACCACCGGCATCAAGGCAGGCCAGTTGTATCGGAGCCTGATTGAGCCGGAACTGCGGCGCCAGGGTATCGCCACACCCATGATGACGCTCGCATCAACGAGTCCGGCGAACGCATCCAAGTCGTTGGAGGATTTGATTGCCATATATCACGATGCTTTCACACAGGCAGGAGTGTTGACGGAATAGCACTGATGAGAGAACCTGTGGGGAGGGGGATATGAAAAATCCCGGAAGAATCCGGGATCTGGAGCGGACAACGGGACTCGAACCCGCGGTCTCGACCTTGGCAAGGTCGCGCTTTACCAACTAAGCTATGTCCGCAACTGCTCAGCAAGCGCACTGCGCTTGGAACACAGGACACTATAATGGTCCAAGTCAAAGCATGCAAACTGTACGGCGAGTCGTCAAGCCGCACAAGGGATTAGCTGATGCATGGCTAAGGTTCCATCCGTTTGAGGAAAGCTTCGGCTTCTTTGACAAGCTGTTCGGCTTGTGGGGCTCCTGGCGATGCAACGGTCCGTGCGTGCTGGGCGAGATCGTACTCATGCTCCAGGCGTGTGACGTACGAGGAGAGGCTGTCGTCGCAAGCGGCGATTGTGGCCGCCTTGGTTTTCCAGGCTTCTGCTTTGCTTTGCAGGTCTTTGGTGTCGAGCGGCGTGTTGAGCAAGGTGGACAATCCGTGCATCAGTTGGAGTGTGCCTTGGGCGCAGGTGTCAGTATCCATGTATTCCGGTATGGAAACCCACATTGAAGTGGTGGCTGCGCCGGTCTTGCACGCCATCTGATCCAATACTGTGGTGATGCCGATAGGACCGTTGTATTCCCGATCGAGCTCGCATGTGCAAGTGGCGCTGGATATGTCGATGGGGAGCGGCCGGGTATGCGGACAAGATGCGTACATGGCGCCCAAGGTGATGATATGGGTGATGTCGAACGCTTGTGCGGTGCGGAGCACTTCCGCGCAGTAGTCCTTCCAATGGTAGTTCGGTTCGGGGGCGATCTGCGCCAGAACCTGCACGGTGGGGGAGAGCTGGATTTCATAGAATGAGGTGTGCGGCCAGATGATACGCGTATGCCCGGTGATATGGCACAGCATCGGACGGGTGCTTTGATAGTCGTAATACCCGTCCGAATTGATTTCGTAAACCAATCTGGATTCGTAATGGCTGATGAGGTAGTGGATGACCTCGCTTGCGGCTTGGCTGGCATCGTTCCAGCCTTCGAAGGCTGAAATCATGAACTTCTCTTGCATCGGTCCTGCAGTCATAGCTTCTAATGTAACCGGTCGCCCCGTTCGACACGTGTGCTTATGCCACTGGTGAATCCTCTCAGCCCTTGGAAATACTAGGTTTTATACAGGTCATATCGCCACGGGACGAAAAACGACACGCCGATGGTTCCATTCGATTTGGCAGATTGCCTGAGTGTGGTTATAGTAATTACTCGTTGCTTCAAACACAGCAATGTGGTTGAAACGCGGACATAGCTTAGTTGGTAAAGCGCGACCTTGCCAAGGTCGAGACCGCGGGTTCGAGTCCCGTTGTCCGCTCTAAGGTCCGATGAGTTGACGACCTTACGGTGGGTTAGCCAAGCGGTTAGGCAGCGGCCTGCAAAGCCGTATAGACGAGTTCGACTCTCGTACCCACCTCTGGCGAGGAAGGTGCAAACTTTCCAAACCAAGACACAACCTGGGCGGTTGGCGCAGAGGTAGCGCACTTCCCTGACACGGAAGGGGTCACAAGTTCGAATCTTGTATCGCCCACGAGTCCGGAGGAATCCGGCATTCCACCAATCGGGTGATTGGCGCAGCGGCTAGCGCACTTCCTTCACACGGAAGGGGTCGCAGGTTCGATTCCTGCATCACCCACAATGATTGAACGTCACGCACAGCGTGGCGTTTTTTGTATTATTGAGCCAATTCGCTGCGGTTACGGTGATTTCCGCAGCTATCGACGACGCACGCGTTCAATGGCGGTAAGTCTCTCGCACGCGCAACCTTCTGCCGACGCTGAGGCGTGTCTCAGCGTCGGCAGAAGCGGATGCTGACGGCGACAGCCCGGACAATCGGTGTTTGTCGGTACTCTGTCGTCTCCTTGGCACCACGGTCGTATTTCGGAGCGGGTGATTATTCCGTGCGGACCATGCCAGGACGATACATCGCACACTGTACGTAAGCACACCTCGCTGCGTACGCCTGACACGCGCAGGCGGGGATTAGCTGTATTGTCGTGTCCCGCATTTACCGTAAACGAGGTAACACACAGTCCAGGCCTGCACCTTAGTACCGCGGGCCCCGATAGCAAAGGACACCTCATGGCAGAACAAACCATCTCCATAACAGTCAACGGCGAAGTGAAGGAGGTGGATGCAAGCCAGACCGGCGTCGATCTCTTCAGCGACAACAAAGACATCATCGCTGTGCGTCTCAACGGCGAACCCCGTGACCTGTACACCCCTCTTCACGATGGTGACAAGGTTGAGCCGATCGCCCTCGATTCCGAGGACGGTCTGGCCATCATGCGGCACTCCGCCACCCACGTCATGGCACAGGCCGTGCAGGAGATTCGTCCTGATGCCAAGCTCGGCATCGGCCCTGTCATCAAGGATGGCTTCTACTACGATTTCGACGTCAAGGATCCGTTCACTCCGGAGGATCTCAAGGAAATCGAAAAGCGCATGCAGCGCATCATCAAGTCCTCCCAGTCCTTCCGCCGTCGCGTGGTTACTGAAGATGAAGCGCGTGCCGAAGAAGTCGGACAGCCGTACAAGCTTGAGTTGATTGGCGCTAAGGAAGCTGAAATCGATGAAGCTGCCGCCACGGAGGTTTCCGGTAAAGGCGAGCTGACCATGTATGACAACGTCGATCGCGACGGCAACGTGGTTTGGAAGGACTTGTGCCGCGGCCCACACCTGCCGAATACGCGTTACATCAAGGCGTTTAAGCTGGAACGTACCGCTGCCGCATACTGGCGTGGCGACGAGAAGAACCCGATGCTTCAGCGCATCTACGGTACCGCTTGGGCAAGCAAGGACGATCTCAAAGCCTACATGTCCCGTATGGAGGAGGCCGCCAAGCGCGACCACCGCAAGCTCGGACAGGAAATGGACTTGTTCTCCTTCCCGGAGGAGATCGGCCCCGGTCTCGCGGTCTTCCACCCCAAGGGCGCCGCGGTCATCAACGCGATGGAGGACTACTCCCGCGAAATGCATCGCAAGGCCCATTACAGCTTCGTACAGACCCCACATATCACCAAGGGCGGCCTGTATGAGACATCCGGGCATCTGCATTGGTACAAGGACAATATGTATCCGCCGATGCGCGTTGACGAGGAACGCGATGCGGACGGCAACGTCACCAAGCAGGGCTTCGACTACTACCTCAAGCCGATGAACTGCCCGATGCACAATCTGATTTTCAAGTCGCGCCAGCGCTCGTACCGCGAACTGCCGCTGCGGCTGTTCGAATTCGGCACGGTGTACCGCTACGAGAAGTCCGGCGTGGTGCACGGCCTGACGCGAGTCCGGGGTCTGACTCAGGATGATTCGCACATCTACTGCACGCGCGAGCAGATGAAGCCTGAGCTTCGCCGCCTGCTCACCTTCGTGCTCAAGGTGCTCAAGGACTTCGGCTTGAACGACTTCTATCTGGAACTGTCGACCAAGGATCCCCACAAGTTCGTCGGCTCCGACGAGATCTGGGAGGAAGCGACCAATACGCTCGCCGAGGTCGCCAAGGAATCCGGACTCGAACTCGTCGACGATCCTGCTGGCGCCGCGTTCTACGGCCCGAAGATCTCTGTTCAGGCGCGCGACGCCATTGGCCGTACCTGGCAGGTGTCCACCATCCAGCTCGACTTCAACTTGCCTGAGCGCTTCGGCCTCGAATACATCGCAGCCGACGGCACCCACCAGCGCCCGGTGATGATTCACCGTGCCCTGTTCGGCTCCATTGAGCGTTTCTTCGCCATCCTGCTCGAGCATTATGCCGGTGCTTTCCCGGTGTGGCTTGCGCCGGTCCAGGTCACGGGCATTCCGGTCGCCGACGAGTTCGCCCCGCATCTGCAGGCGTTCATTGACGATCTCGAGGAGAACCTCGTACGCTGCGAGATGGACAACTCCGATGACCGCTTCGGCAAGAAGATCCGCAACGCTTCGAAGTCCAAGGTGCCGTTCACGCTGATTGCCGGTGAAGAGGATGTCAGCAAGAACGCGGTGAGCTTCAGGTTCCGCGATGGCAGCCAGCTCAATGGTGTCCCCGTGGATCAGGCCAAGGCGTGGATTCTCGAGGTCATCAAGAAGCGCGTTCAGGTGAACACTGCTGAGGATTTCGCCGAGGCGACGAAGTAAACCCGACGGATTCACACTGATGTCGGTTCGGGCGGTGTCGGAGTTGTTTCCGGCGCCGCCCGAATGCTTGCAGTCATGTGAAGAAAGGTATTGTAAACAATGCTGGAACATTGCCGCGGTCTGTGGAAAAAACTGATTGAGCCCATCGCCAAGGCATGCGTATCGATGCATCTGAGCGCGAACGCTATCACGGTTACGGGGTCGATTCTCGCGATTGGGCTGTCGATTCTCATCGGGGTGACCGGTAACATCATCCCCCTGGTGTTCCTTCTCGCACTGGTGGTCATGTTCGACTCTTTGGACGGCTCAGTCGCCATGCTGACCAATGGTGGCACGAAATTCGGAGCGTTTCTTGACTCGACGCTTGACCGTATCGCCGATTGGGCGGTGCTGATCGGGTGCATCCTGATTTTCTATCTTCATCACGGTTGGTGGACCAAAAACGCTTTGCGTGGCGATATGGTTTCCGAAGTCGGCATCGCCTGCGCGCTGGTGGGCATCATGACATCCTTTGTCACCTCTTATGCGCGAGCGCGTGCCGAATCGGTCGGATATGAAGCGAAGAACGGCATCGCTACACGTGCCGATCGGCTGTGCATCATCCTTGTTGGTATGTTGATTACCGGATTGACGCATCAGGGGGTGTGGCTGGCTGTCGCGATGGTACTGCTTGCGGTACTCGGACTGATTACTGTATTCCAGCGGATCTTTGAAGTCCGCAGACAAATGAGGGGGTAATACGGTGCCTGTTGGGGACGCGAATGCTCCAGAACATGATACCGTGAGATAGGACAGTCTTGTTCGACCGGATTCTTGTCTTCATCGCCCGGCATGCCGGGGCTGTTCCCGAACGATTGATCCGCGGCATGTTCCTTGTCGCCGCGGATGTGGCATGGCTGTTCCGGGTTGGTGGTGTCCGCCAGCTTGAACGGAATCTCCGGCGTGTCCTTCGTGCGAGGCAGCGTCGCGTGGCGGGAACGTCGCCATCCGCCGCGTGGCTCCATCTCCATGTACGTATGATGTCGCATCGAGGTATGCGCTCGTACTTCACGTATTTTTCCGAAGCCATGACTGTAGGTGGACGAAGTGATGAATGTCTTCTGGCGCGTGTTCGCGGGGAAGGCCCGGGACTCGAACAGCTTATCGAACAGACTCGGAAGCAATCCGGTTCGGCCCCGCTTGCCCTTGGACATCAAGGCAACTGGGATTATGCCGGGTATTGGGCCCACCATGCTGTCGCTCCGGTCACTACCGTGGCGGAGCGGTTGAGTAACGAGCATCTTCTGAAGACGTTCATCGACATCCGGCAATCCTTGGGAATCAACATTCTGCTTACCGGGCGCCATGGTCTCATCGGTCAATTGGAGCAGCAGCTCGGCAAACCACATGTGCTGGTTCCGTTGCTCGCCGATCGTGATTTGAGCAGGCATGGCGAGTTCGTCCATGCTTTCGATTCGATGATTCGCGTGGCACGAGGCCCCGCGACATTGGCATTGGACACGGGATTGCCCTTGTATGTGGTCAATATGTATCGTGAACGGCTCGATCGGAACCGCCGCAAGCTCACCCATACGCCGTACGGATACGTATGCTGGATCAGTGAGCCGATTGATGTCGCCGCATACCGCGGATTGCCGCGGGAGGAAGCCATACGAGCCATCAGTCAAGCTTGGGTCGACGTGTGGTCCGAAGGTATTGAGCGGCATCCCCAGGATTGGCATATGCTTCAGCCGATTTTCCTTGAAGATCTTGATTTTTCGCGGCTCAGCGACATTCCCGATGATGTCCGACGGCTGATAGAAGCGCGCGCACGGTGACGAATATCGTCTGTGGCGCACGGTTTGTACGTGTACGCTAAGGCATATCGATTGATCACGAAGAGAAAGGACATGATGGCCAACGACTTTCGGCATGTTCAAGCCGATTCGCACATTGGTGACATTCCCGATCCGTTGCATGGGCGCAAGCTGAGAGTTGGAATCATCTCTCCGTATTCTTTCGAAACTCCCGGAGGAGTGCAGTTTCACATCCGGGATTTCGCGCAAGAATTAATCGCCCGCGGACATCAGGTCGAGGTCCTTGCCCCTGGGCGCAGAACCAACGACATGCCGTTGTGGGTGCAGACGAATGGCACGTCATTCGCCATTCCTTACAATGGTTCGGTATCACGGTTAAGTTATTTCGGTTTTGTCGGCGCCCAAGTCCGCAGATGGGTCAGGCAAGGGCATTTCGATATCGTGCATCTGCATGAGCCGGAAGCGCCGTCATTGAGTCACAAGCCGTTGACGATGACGCGGCATCCGCCGCTGGTCGGCACGTTCCATGCCGCATTCAACACGTATCCTCTCGCATTGAGGTTCTTCCAGACATACCTCAACCGTTATCTTGCCCCGTTGTCGTATGCGATATGCGTCAGTGATTCCGCGCGTGCCACGGCGGACCGGTACATGCCTGAGCATATTCCGACGACAATCATCCCCAACGGCATTTCATGCCGTAGGTTCGCACAAGCCTCACCATCACCCCGATGGGTGGGGACGGATGACATGCCGACGATTGGATTCCTCGGACGCATCGGCGAGGAGCGCAAAGGATTCTCCGTGTTTTGTGAAGCGGCCTTGAAGATTCTTGACCGATATCCGCAAGCCCGGTTCCTGTGCGTCGGGGATGGGGAACGTCAAGGGCGCGACATGATCGCAGATCTCGACCCGAGCGGTGTGCTTGGAGCGCATATGGAGTTTCTCGGCAGAATCAGTGATGAAGACAAGGAGCGTTTCTACCGTTCGCTGAGTGTGTATGTGGCTCCGCAACGCGGCGGCGAGAGTTTCGGCATCGTATTGGCTGAAGCGATGGCCGCGCGGTGCCCTGTGGTCGCGTCAGATTTGCCCGCGTTCGTTGATGTGTCGGACCAGGGGCGTGCGGCGGCGTTGTTTTCAAATGGTGATGCCGCGGATTGCGCTTCGGTGGTTTGTTCGCTGCTCGCTGATGCCGAACGTCGATCAGCGCTCGGAGCTGCAGGGCAACAACGTTCATTCCGGTATGATTGGTCGACCGTGGTCGACCAGGTGCTCAACGTGTATGCGCAGGTCTTGTCTTGAAAGCGCTTTACAATCGGTGTGTTTATCATACCCGTATCTGCTAGGAGCATTATGTCAGGGCATTCCAAGTGGGCGACCACCAAGCACAAGAAGGCCGCCATTGACGCCAAGCGCGGCAAGCTGTTCGCCAAGCTGATCAAGAACATCGAGATTGCAGCCCGTTTGGGCGGTGGCGATCCTGATGGCAATCCGACGCTGTATGATGCGATCGTCAAGGCCAAGAAGCTTCCATGCCTGCCGATAACATCAAGCGCGCCGTCAAGCGTGGCTCTGGTGAGGAAGATGGCGCAGCCAATTACGAGGACATCGTGTATGAGGGGGTATGCGCCCGCCGGCGTCGGTCTGATTATCGAATGCCTTACCGATAACCGTAATCGTGCAGCGGCTGAAGTTCGTTCCACGCTGACCAAGGGCAACGGCTCCCTTGCCACTTCGGGCGCCGTGAGCTTCAACTTTGAGCGTAAAGGCCAGATCGTGGTTCCGGCTGAAGGCATGGATTATGACAAGCTCTTCGAAATCGCGGCTGAAGCTGGTGCCGAAGACGTATCTGATGACGGCGACGTGTTCAGCGTCATCACCGATCCGAGCGATTTGGTCACCGTTCGTAAGGGGCTGCAGGATGCCGGTATCGATTACGATTCCGCCGATCTGGTCATGATCCCCAAGAACGAGGTCGAACTCAGCCTTGATGATGCGCGCAAGGTATCCAAGCTGATCGACAACCTGGATGATCTTGATGACGTCCAGAACATTTACAGCAATTGGACTGCGTCCGATGAGGTCATGGCCCAGTTGGAGGAAGAGGAGTGATCTGTTGATCATTCTTGGCGTTGACCCCGGATTGACTCGGTGCGGGGTCGGCGTGGTGGAAGCCGGCGCATCACGCCGGCTTTCTTTTATCCACGTCGATGTCATCCGCACCAGTCCGGACATGTCCCAGGATTTGCGGCTTCTGTCGATTTATAACGGTCTTGTCGATAAGCTCGAGCTGTTCGCCCCCGACACGGTGTCCATCGAGCGGGTATTTGCGCAGGACAATCGCAATACCGTACTTGGTACCGCCCAGGCGGCGGGCATGGCCATGCTGGCTGCGGCACAGCGTAGGATACCCGTCGCGTTGCACACGCCGACTGAAGTCAAACTTGCCATCACCGGTAATGGCAAGGCTGACAAACTTCAGGTAGAGCGTATGGTGATGCGGATTTTGAATTTGTCTGAAATGCCGAAACCGCCTGACGCTGCTGATGCGTTGGCACAGGCGATGTGCCATGCGCTTCGCCCGGCCGGTGCGTTGCAGGGCGGTGAGCGCGAGCAGCATTTGACTGCCGCCCAACGGCAGTGGGCATTGGCTGCACAGCAAGCCAAACGTCGTCGCGGCGTCGACCGCGGCATGTAAACTATCGAACATGTGTTCGAATATGTAAGAGTGCGATGAAGGAGGCATCATGATCGCCATGTTGAACGGGCAAGTCGAGTCCGTCGATCAGGCGGGGGCCATTCTCGACGTCCACGGCATCGGTTTTGACGTGCGCATGTCCCAAACCGACGTGTCGTCATTGCATGCCGGCCAGCATGTTGTGCTGTACACCTCGATGGTTGTGACTCAGGATGCGATGACATTGTACGGGTTCCTTTCCTCCGCTGAGAAGAAAATGTTCTTGCAGCTGCAGAAAGTCAGTGGCATAGGTCCTAAAGTCGCGTTGTCTTTGCTGTCCACGTTGCCGCCTGACCGTCTGGCGCGCGCCGTGGCGGATGGCGATGCCACGGCATTGTCCAAGGCGCCTGGTCTAGGGAAAAAGGGCGCTCAGAAAATCATTCTCGAGTTGAAAGGGTCACTTGATCTCACGCAGATTGAAGGATCGGCGGCGGAGCCCTCGGCGACTGCCGTTGACGCCGGTTCGCAACAGGTGATTGAAGGTCTGATGTCTTTGGGTTGGCGTCAACAGGATGCCAAGGACGCCGTCGAGCGCGCATGCCGGGACCATGATATCAAGACGCCGCTCGCGTCCCAGGACGTACCGGGCGTATTGAAACTCGCATTGACTGAGCTGGATCGGGGAAGGTGATATGGCAATGAAGACGAACGAGTCCGGCAGCCGTGCCATCGGCAACGTCGGCGACAGGATGGTCAGCAATGATGGCGCCCGGGAGGAATCACTGCGCATGGTCTCTTCCCAGCCGCTGGATAATGAGCCGGTCAGTGACGAAGAACTCCGGCCGCATGTCCTTGACGGATTCATCGGTCAGCCGCGGCTGAAGGCGCAGCTGCAATTATTCCTTGACGCTGCACGGAAACGGGATGTGCCGCCGGATCACATTTTGCTCGCCGGCCCTCCCGGATTGGGGAAGACCACGCTCGCGATGATCGTAGCCAATGAGTTGGGCGTGCCGATTCGTGTGACATCCGGTCCGGCGATTCAGCATGCTGGCGATCTGGCGTCCATTCTCAGTTCGTTGGATGCGGGGGAGGTCTTGTTCATTGATGAGATCCACCGTTTGCCTCGCCCAGCGGAAGAATTGCTGTATATCGCGATGGAGGATTTCCGTGTCGATGTTATGGTCGGCAAGGGCCCCGGCGCTTCATCGATTCCGCTGACGCTGCCACGTTTTACTGTCATCGGCGCTACAACGCGGGAGGGTATGCTGCCATCACCGTTACGTGCGCGATTCGGGTTTACTGCACATCTTGATTTCTATCCGCATGAGGAGCTTGAGAAGCTGATCGAGCGTTCAGCTTCCGTTCTTGGCGTCACCCTTGGTCCGGGGGCCGCACATCAGCTGTCGCTACGGTCTCGAGGCACGCCGCGTATCGCCAATCGTTTGCTCCGACGAGTCCGGGACTGGGCAATCGTCCATGATTTGCACGAGGTTGATGTCGATGCGGTACGCGATGCCCTCGCGTTGTACCAGATTGATTCCGAAGGACTCGATCGTCTGGATATCGCAGTACTGAAAGCAATTTGCACGAACTTCGCAGGTGGGCCGGTCGGGTTGAACAACCTGTCCGCCATGGTCGGTGAGGAGTCCGAGACCGTGGAGACGGTTTGCGAACCGTACCTCGTCCGTGAAGGGTTCCTTATCCGTACGCCGAAAGGGCGTGTGGCAACAGCAAAAGCATGGACCCATCTCGGCCTCGAACCGCAAGAAAACGATGTCAACAAGCTATTCTAAAATACATACTTTGGATAGCCCGCAGCACATGTCAGGAGCCTCATGAATCAGAATCTCGATCCGAATCTCATTATGATCCTTGTCCTTGTCCTGTTCATCGTCATGATGTGGATGAGCTCGCGGCGTATGAAGAAGCAGCAGCAACAGCAGCAGGAAGAGCTTCGCCAATCCTTGGTACCGGGAACCCTTGTTGTGCTGGCCGGCGGCATCATCGCCACCATTGTTTCCGTGGATGAGAAGTATGAAGAGGTTGTCGTCGATTCCGAAGGCAGCCGCATGCGCGTCAAAATGCAATCCGTTCGCGGCAAATATATTCGTCCGGCATTTATCGATGATGATGACGAGCAGCAGTCGGACAACGAGTCACCGGCCGGTCTCCCCGTCGACAATGATGCGGACACCGCACAGGCTTCCGGTGAGGACACATCGCCAACGGCCCAACCTGCTGCCGTGAACGCGGAACACACACAAACCGCAACAGCGGAACCCGAAACCAAGTAGTATCCGCGAAGCCGTTTTGATGCGACGACACCGGCAATCAGAAAGATCAGGTTATTTCTATGGCATCCGATATCCATATCAGGCAGCTTGAACTCGTTGGCCACGAGCGGGCGGAATTCTTGACTTCACTGTTCCGTTCCATCAAAGGATTCCCCAAAGAAGGCATTAATTTCCGTGATTTCATGCCTGTTCTGGAGAACGCCGAAGGACTGCAGATCATGCTTGAAGGCCTTGAGAAGGCTCTGCCTATCCCTGCCGACGAATTCGATTCCGTGGCTGGGTTGGAAGCACGAGGATTCCTGTTTGGCCCAGCACTTGCTGCCCGTCTGGGCAAAGGCTTCATCGCGGTACGAAAAGCGGGCAAGCTCCCGCCGGAAGTCATCGGTGAAGATTACACCTTGGAATACGGTACGGCACGCGTTGAAGTCGAAGCCGATGCCGTGAGCAGGGGAGAGCGCGTACTGATCGTCGACGATTTGATCGCCACCGGCGGGACCGCCAAGGCCGCTGCCGACTTGATTCGCAAGTGTGGAGGCACAGTAGCTGGTTTCAGTTTCGTCATGCAACTCGAAGGCCTGAGTGGGATTGAAGAGCTGGGCGATTATCCGACCAGTACCTTGGTCTCGATGCCAGCGTAACGAATTCAGGAAGAAGGAAGTCATGGATCTTTATGAATATCAAGCGCGTCAACTGCTCGATGAGCAAGGCATCGCGACTCCGAACGGGATTTTCGCCCGAGATGTCGATGAAGTCGCCCAGGCTGCAGACACCATCGGATATCCGTGTGTCATCAAGGCGCAGGTCAAAATTGGACATCGTGGGCAGGCAGGCGGTGTGAAGATCGCTCACACTCGCGAAGAAGCGGTCGCTGCAGCGAACACCATCTTCCCCATGATCATCCATGGCCATAAGGTGCGTGGTGTTCTTGTAGCGGAAGCCAAAAACGTCATCCACGAGTACTACGTCTCCATTTCCGTTGACCGTACTTCGCGTGATTTCGACGTCCTCGCGACCGCCAATGGCGGCACCGAAGTCGAGGAGATCGCCAAGGCGCATCCCGAATCGGTGAAGCGTTTGCATATCAATGCGCTGGATACTTTTGATCTCGATGCCGCCACCGAAATGGCGAAGAACATCGGATTCTACCACGCGGATGTCGATCAGGCAGCACGGATTCTTCTGAACATGTGGCAGTGTTTCAAAGCCAATGATGCAACACTTGTGGAGATTAATCCTCTCGCCAAGATCGGCGATCCCGACGATGAGTCCAGCAAATCGTTGTGTGCCCTTGACGCGAAGATTTCACTTGACGATAATGCCGCGTTCCGCCACGATGGGTGGAAGCGTTTCGCGGGTGCGTCCCAGCTTGACCCCTACGAGCAGCGGGCCAAAGAGCTCGGCTTGCACTACGTACATCTGCAGGGGCAGGTTGGCGTCATCGGCAACGGCGCCGGTTTGGTTATGAGCTCGCTCGACGCGGTGTCCGGTGCCGGCGAGGAACAGGGGACGGGCATCAAACCTGCCAACTTCCTTGACATCGGCGGCGGTGCTTCGTCTGAAGTCATGCGTAACAGTTTGGAGATCGTTCTGTCTGACCCCCAAGTGAAATCGGTGTTCGTCAACGTGTACGGTGGTATCACGTCATGTGAGCAAGTCGCCGCCGGAATTCTGGGAGCGTTGCAGGCGATTGAGACCGTCAAGCCGATTGTCGTGCGTTTTGATGGCAACGCGGCCCAAGAAGGGTTGAGAATGCTTTCCGACGCCAACGATCCGCATCTCCACGTGTTTGACACGATGGAGGAAGCCGCACAGCAGGCTGCCCATATCGCTGCCCTCGCACAAGCTGCAGACAAGGAGACCAACAAATGACGTTGTTTGTAGAAGATGGCGCACCGGTTATCGTTCAAGGCATGACCGGACACCAAGGCATGACACACACCGCTCGCATGCTGAAGGCGGGCACGAATATCGTCGGCGGTGTGAATCCTCGCAAGGCAGGAACCTCAGTCACGTATCCCAACGCGAAGAACGGGAAGGATGCAGTCATCCCGGTCTATGCGACATGCAGCGAAGCATCCAAGGCGACCGGTGCCCACGCCAGTGTCATCTTCGTCCCGCCTCGTTTCGCCAAGGATGCGGTTGTCGAAGCGATCCAAGCGGGAATCAGCACCATCGTGGTCATCACTGAAGGCATCCCGGTGGCTGATTCGGCGTATTTCGTTGAGTTGGCCCTGCGCAAGGGTGTGCGCATTATCGGCCCGAACTGCCCGGGGCTCATCACCTTGCCCTCGTCCGAACGGTCCAAGGGCGTCAATTTGGGCATCATTCCCGATGGTATCGTCAAGCGGGGCCCGCTCGGCTTGGTTTCCAAATCCGGAACCTTGACCTATCAGCTCATGGGAGAGTTGTCTGATATCGGGTTCACCGCCTGCGTCGGTGTCGGCGGTGACCCGATTGTCGGCACCACCCTTCAGGAAGCGCTTGAAGCATTCGAAGCTGACGAAGCGACCAAGGGTGTTGTCATGATCGGCGAGATTGGCGGAAGCGCCGAACAGGATGCCGCGCAATGGGCCAGTACACATATGACCAAGCCGGTCGTCGCTTATATCGCCGGATTCACTGCGCCCGAAGGCAAACAGATGGGACACGCCGGCGCGATTGTGTCAGGCGGCAAAGGCACCGCACAGGATAAGAAAGTCGCACTGGAAGCGGTAGGCATTCCGGTAGGCAAGACTCCGCGCCAGACCGCGGAACTGATGCGTAAGGCATTGCAATCCGTAGCCGCATGAACAAGCGTGTAGTCTCGTTTTTCAAGGGGGGTCGCCTTCGCGGCGGCCTCCATGGCGTTGTATGTGCTGGCACTGTGGCTTGTCATCACATTACTGCTACTCGTGGTGTCCATGGAAGAGGGCGCTACGAATCTGACAGGCTATGCCGTTCCCCTTACCCAGGCCATGGTGTTGCTCGCCCAAGGCGTCGGGTTCCGTGCCGGGGCGGTCACATTAAGCATCATTCCTCTCGGGCTTACGCTATTGCTCATATGGCTTCTGTCGGCTATTGCACGCAAGCGGAGCCTTCCCGTACCAGCCTATTTCGGCGGACTGCTCGTTTGGCTGGTGATGAATGCGGCGTTCACGTATGGTGTTTCAGTGAGTCTGCTCGACGATACCATCCATGTCCTATTGAAAACGGGTATGGTATTCACTGCAGCGTATCTTATCGGCACCATCCCGGCAAGCCAGGCCTGGCACACCGTTTCGCAGTTCTTTCATGAACGCATGACACCAGGCTTACGCCGTACTTGGACTCTGGGACTCACCTTGGCAGGCACGCTGTTGGCCGTCTACATGGTTGTCGCCTTTATCGATCTTGTTGTCTGGATTGTATACGGCTATGACGCCGTCCAGCGTGTGTTCGAACTGGATGCCATGGGCACCGGTTCGCGTATTCTCACATCGATTTGTACACTCGCATGGTTGCCCAATTTATGCCTGTGGTCGTTGTCTTGGATGTTCGGTGCCGGCTTCCATATCGGCGATGTCGCACATTTCACGCTGTGGACGGACCACAGTGACGGATTGCCCGGCATACCGGTATTCGCCATCTTCCCCCAAGCGCTTACCAACGATGGGCTGCGAACCGTATTGATATCACTGCCGCTTATCATTGCAGTTGTATGCGCTACGGCGTTTATGCTATCGCCTACCGGCTTTGCGATTCGGGCGCCTCACGCACAAGACGATCGTCAGACCTTGATGCGCAAAGCGGTGGGCTTCGCGTACCCGCTCGGCGCGTTCAGTATCGCCGGTGCGCTGGTGTCTCTCGCCTCATCGTGCATGTTTGCCGTATCCAACGGATCGCTGGGAAGGCATCGTTTGGCCCATGTCGGTGTCGATGTGGTCTCGTCGACCCGTGCGGTCGCCCAACCGACGATGACCGGTCTGTTTGCAGTATGGGCGGCAGTCATCGTGTTTGACGCGGCCATATATGGATTACGCTTGGGTTGGATGCGTTTGCGTCCGGCCAAGGAATCCCGTGAACCATCCGCACAGGATGACGGGAAAACCATGGACGTGCAACCCACGCCCCGTGTCGTGAATTCGGCACCCATCACCAAGGAGGAGCAGGATGACAACAAATCGGCCGATTAAACGCGCCCTTGTGTCAGTATTCCACAAAGACGGCATCGACGTGCTGGCGAAAGCCTTCATCGCGGCGGGAACAGAAGTGGTTTCCACCGGTTCGACCGCGAAGCGGCTTGCCGAGCTTGGAGTACAAGTCATCGAAGTCAGCGATGTCACAGGATTCCCGGAAAGCCTTGACGGGCGAGTCAAGACGCTCGATCCGCATATTCATGCGGGCATTCTCGCCGACATGACCAACCCGGACCATGTGAATCAGCTGAAAACGCTTGGTATCAAGCCGTTTGATTTGGTGGTCGTCAATCTCTACCCCTTCGCTGACACGGTTCGTTCCGGCGCCAATGAGGCTGATACCATCGAGAAAATCGATATCGGCGGGCCGTCCATGGTTCGTGCCGCCGCGAAGAACAGCGCGACCGTCGCCATCATTACCGATCCGAATGATTATGCTCTGGTCGCCAAGCGTGTCGAAAACGGCACCGGATTCGATCTTGAGGAACGTCGCTGGCTGGCCGCCAAGGCTTTCGCTCACACCGCAGCCTATGATGCGACGATCAACGAGTGGACTTCGAAGCACTGGCCGAAACCAAAGAGCATCGAACAGGATGAAGCCGGTGCGCAAGAATTGCCGCATGAGGATTCGCTGTTCCCCGCCGCGTACACGCGTACCTGGGATCGCGCCCATATCCTGCGCTATGGTGAGAACCCCCATCAAAGCGCCGCGTTGTATCTTGACCCGTTGAACCAGAACGGTTTTGCGCATGCCGAGCAGTTGGGCGGCAAACCGATGAGCTACAACAACTATGTGGATGCCGATGCCGCGTGGCGTGCCGTATGGGATTTCGCCCCGCAAATCGCTGTCGCTGTTGTCAAGCACAACAATCCGTGCGGACTTGCCATTGGCGCGACTGTTGCTGAAGCCCATAAGAAGGCACACGCGTGCGACCCGATGAGTGCCTATGGCGGCGTGATCGCAGCCAATACGACGGTTACCCTCGAGATGGCGCAGAATGTCCGGCCGATCTTCACCGAAGTCATCGTCGCCCCGGAATATGAGCCCGAGGCGTTGGAACTGCTGAAGACCAAGAAGAAGAATCTTCGTATTCTCAAGGTTGCGGAACCGCCGCGTACCAAGCAGCAGTACCGGCAGATCGATGGCGGCCTGCTGGTGCAGACCATGGATCTCATCGATGCCCCCGGTGACACGCCCGACGCTTGGAAGCTTGTTTCCGGTGAGGCCGCTGATGCCGAGACGCTCCGCGATCTTGAATTCGCATGGCGAGCCATCCGTTGCGTGAAATCCAATGCGATCCTGTTGGCGCATGACCAAGCTACGGTCGGTATCGGTATGGGCCAGGTCAATCGTGTGGATTCCTGCCATCTTGCGGTAGAACGTGCGAATACGCTGGCTGATGGCGCCAATCGTGCACAAGGCTCGGTTGCTGCTTCTGACGCATTCTTCCCCTTCGCTGACGGTGCCGAATACCTGATCAATGCCGGTGTCAAGGCTATTGTCCAGCCTGGCGGTTCGATTCGCGACGAGGAAGTGTTCGAAGCTGCCCGTAAGGCCGGCGTAACCATGTACATCACCGGAACGCGCCACTTCTTCCACTGATCCGCAACCATGACGGGGGAGAGCCAGCCGCTGTTCAACGTCATGCTCGGTGTTCGTCCGTTGGGGCGGGATGCTTATAGCACGTATGTCTTGGCATCCCGCTCCAACGTGTATATTGTGATGCAGCGCAATCGAGTCGCGGACATGCCGGTGCGTTCGTGGCAAGCAGTCGGCATGTCATCCCGGTATAAGGAAGGACAGTAATCGTGGCACATGAACATCCCTATGTTTCGGAAGCTCGTGAAGGCAAACCTGGTTGTGAATGGACGGTTGCGCTGTTGGTGTGCCTGACCGGTATTCTCGCTGGTCTTGGATATACGACGGCCGCCACGATTGTTCTTGTCGTGACGGCCGTTGTGCTGGGATTGATTCGCGTCATACTGCGTGATCGCAGCCCTTGGAAGGTGCGTTCCGCGGTATTTGACTCCCTGATGTGCTTATGCTTCGGGCTCGGACTTTCCGTTCTCGCTTTGAGCATCCACTTCATGGTCTGAATCGTCGGCGCTGTCGGCTGAAACATCCTGCTCATCATGCTCGTCGGAGGTATCGCCTTCGGAGGCCTGACCATCCGCTTCATCCGCAATATCCTGTGGCGTTTCTTGGTCTTGTACGGCAGTAAGGCGGGCGGCGGCTTGATCCCTGATAAGCTGCACGCCGATCATCACCATGGCGACGATCGCAGCAGCAAGAATCGGACAAATCCAGAACACCCACAGCTGTTGCATAGGATTCTGAGCCAATCCCGCGTTGCGGGCGAACAATGCGATACCCGTGGAACGTGCCGGATTCATGCCGGCACCGGTCACCGGGTAGGTCATAGCGGCACCCAATCCATATGCCAGACCCATGGCGGTGGCGTGAGCGGTGGCGTCCGCATCGTCGTGTGATGTCGCCATCGCGGCGGCAACCACCAGAATGCTTGCGATGATTTCAACAATCACAGCCAACGTGATATCGAAGGAGGCGCTGACGCTGCTGAGCATCGAGGCGGATACTGAGCCATCGCCGAATCCGTTTACCGCGTCGGTCAGCCAAATTTTCTTGGTCAATGTTTCGGTGGTGGGAAGAATGCCCACGAGGATCGCTCCGGCGATAACGCCGCCGAGCACCTGTGCGACGATATACAGCACACCGTCGACAGGCTTCGTCCTGCCGATCAACATGGATGCCAACGTGATAGCGGGATTGAATTGGCCCCCGGATACTTTGGAGAAGATGAAGGTGACGGCGGCGTACGCTACGCCGGTGGCGAGCGCAATGAATGCCATATTGATGCCGAATAGTGCTGACCCGAATGTGCTGAAAGCATAAATCGCGAAGAAGACGATGCAGCTGCCTGCGAGTTCTGCGCCGACGCGAACCGCGAGTGGCATGGTCGTTTGAGCAGGCGCGTTGTGGGTGGCCTGTGATCCCGTATCAGTCATTGATGGTTCTTTCTCTAGATGGGATGGCGGGGCGCGACGCGTGTTGGACGTGCCGGTGTTCCGTCAGACATGCGTCATTCTACCAGCACGGCATGGTGTCCTTGGGATTGAGGTACAATATTGCTGTTTTGCGGCTTGTATGCCAAGCTGAATTTCGCGAAACTACTGATATATGTATCCATGACAGTTTCAAGCTGTCCGGCCACGTTGGGAGAACGATGCCAAACGCATATTCTCGAGCGCTCAAAGCGCATGAAGACAATCAAGAAGGTATTCGCCTGCAGAAGGTTCTTGCCCAGGCGGGATTCGGATCACGACGCAAATGCGAGCAAATCATTCTCGACGGTAGGGTCGAGGTCGACGGCGAGCTGGTCACTCAACTCGGCACGCGGGTTGATCCGACGAGCCAACAAATCAGGGTTGACGGTTCTCGTGTACGGCTCAATCCGAATCATGTGACGCTGGCGTTGAACAAACCGCGCAAGGTGTTGAGCACGATGGATGACCCCAAGGGCCGGTACACGTTGCGTGACATTGTCGGCGACAAGTATGAGCGGATTTTCCATATGGGACGTCTGGATTATGACTCGGAAGGCCTGATCCTCATGACGAACGATGGCGAGCTCAGCCAGCATGTCATGCATCCCAAGTATGAGGTGGAGAAAACGTATATTGCGACATTGCAGGGTCGTATCAGCGGCAATGTGTGTCGGCGCCTCGTATCGCAGGGCGTGCAACTTGATGACGGGTGGATTCGTCTCGATCATTGCGCCATAATCGATGCGAATCATGAGAGCACACTGGTGAAGGTTGTGCTGCATTCCGGAAAGAACCGTATCGTTCGTCGTATTTTTGACGCGGTCGGCTATCCGGTGAAGCGTCTTGTCCGCACTCAGATCGGCCCGATCAAGCTTGGCGACCTCAAGTCCGGATCGTATCGGGTGCTGTCGCAGACCGAGGTGCGTTCACTGGCCAAGGAGGTCGGACTGTGATTCGTGTGGCTATCGATGGTCCTGCCGGTGTCGGCAAATCGTCGACATCGAAGGCTTTGGCGCAGCATTTCGGTTTTGCATATCTGGATACCGGCGCAATGTACCGTGCTTGCGCATGGTGGTGTCTTCATCAGGGTATCGACCTTGATGCGGATGAGCTTGATGAGCGGTTGATCACTGAGACTGTCGGCGAGTTCTTCACCGAGGGGCATGCTGATGTCACAGTCGACCCTGACGATCCGAAGGTGTTGGCTGATGGGCAGGATATCAGTGAGGAGATTCGTTCCGCGCAAGTATCTTCGCATGTTTCGAAAGTTTCTGGAATCATTCCGGTACGCCATATTCTGATTGCCGCGCAGCGTGCGTATATCGCCAGGGAAGCGTCAGCTGACTCGTTCTCGCAGGGGCGTGGAATCGTTGCCGAGGGGCGGGATATCACGACGGTTGTCGAACCTGATGCAGAGGTTCGTGTTCTGCTCACGGCACGCGAAGAGGTCCGGCAGTCTCGTAGGAGCGGTCAGGCTGGTCAGGGTGTCGGAGCGGATGATGTCGCCAAACGTGACCGTGCTGATTCCAAGGTGACGAGTTTCCTGACTGCTGCCGACGGTGTCGTCACGTTGGACAACTCTGACCTCACGTTTGAGCAGACATTGGAACAGCTGATCAAACTGGTGGATGACGCGATTGAGGAACAGCAGTACCGTGAGTATGCCTCGAATCTCGAAGGGTATGAGCTCGATGAGGAGGATCGAGAGCTCATCGCCGGCGATTATGACGAGTATGAGGATGATGCACTGGGCAAGCGTGTCGGTGTTATCGCCGTGGTTGGACGCCCGAACGTTGGCAAGTCGACGCTGGTGAATCGTATTCTCGGTCGTCGCGCGGCGGTTGTCGAGGACACGCCCGGCGTGACAAGAGATCGCGTCAGCTATGATGCCGAGTGGGCGGGAACGGATTTCAAGCTTGTTGATACCGGCGGCTGGGAAGCGGACGTCGAAGGCATCGCATCCGCGATTGCCTCCCAAGCGCAGATCGCGGTCCAGCTTGCGGATGCGGTGATTTTCGTTGTTGACGGGCAGATTGGCATGACCGACACGGATGAACGTATCGTGAGTATGCTTCGTTCCGCCGGTAAGCCGGTCACACTGGCCGTGAACAAGGTCGACGACGCGCAGAGCGAGTATCTGACCGCGGAATTCTGGAAATTGGGTCTCGGCGAGCCTCATGGCATTTCAGCGATGCATGGTCGCGGTGTCGGTGATTTGCTTGACGCTGCGATTGATTCGTTGAAATCCGCCGATCAGACTTCCGGTTTCCTCACCCCATCACACTTGCGTCGCATCGCTTTGGTCGGGCGACCGAATGTCGGGAAATCCTCGCTGCTGAATCAACTGGCTCACGCCGAACGCTCCGTGGTCAATGATTTGGCCGGTACGACCCGTGACCCGGTGGATGAAATCATCAGCATGGACGGGCAGGACTGGCTGTTTATCGATACAGCCGGTATTAAGCGTCGCCAGCATAAGTTGTCCGGTGCTGAATACTATTCGTCGCTGCGCACGCAGGCTGCGATTGAACGTTCCGAACTCGCGCTGGTGTTGTTCGACGCCTCGCAGCCGATTGCCGACCAGGATCTCAAAGTCATGAGCCAAGCGGTTGATGCCGGGCGTGCGGTTGTCTTGGTATTCAACAAATGGGATCTTATGGACGATTTCTCCAGACAGCGTCTCGAACGTCTGTGGAATACCGAGTTTGACCGTGTGACCTGGGCTGAGCGTGTCAACCTGTCCGCAAAAACCGGTTGGCACACCAACCGGTTGACCCGCGCCATGCGGACAGCGCTCGACTCGTGGGATAAGCGTATCCCGACAGGCAAGCTCAACGCGTTCCTCGGGCGAATCCAGGCGGCTCACCCTCACCCGCTGCGTGGCGGTAAGCAGCCGCGTATCCTGTTCGCAACCCAAGCGTCGACACGACCTCCGCGATTCGTCATCTTCGCGACAGGGTTCCTCGAGCATGGTTATCGCCGATATCTTGAGCGCCAGCTGCGTGAGAAATTCGGTTTTGAGGGGTCGCCAATCCAGATTTCCGTGAAAATTCGTGAGAAACGCCGGAAATAGGTGCTGCTGACGTGCCATACACCAACGGAACGCCACGCCGTGTTGGGAATCTCTTCCAACCTGTGGTAAGCTAACTCTTCGGCGCGTATAGCGCCGATCGGGCCGTAGCGCAGTTTGGTAGCGCACTTGACTGGGGGTCAAGGGGTCGCGGGTTCAAATCCCGCCGGCCCGACCGGAAAGCCGCGGAATCACAACGATTCCGCGGCTTTTGTTTTTCCGGCGGGTAACAACCGGGTAACATGAACAGCACTTTGAACAGCAGAACGGGTTACATATCCACGTCCGAATTGCCTTGTGGCGTCTGGGTCTGCGGGGCCTGGGTCTGCGGCGCCCGGTAGGTCTGTCCCGGAGTCGAATACGTGCGGCGCGGCGTGGGTGTGGCGGTCCGTTTCGGCGTGCTCTGCTGCCCGGTACGCTGCCGTGTGCGCTGCATGGTCGCAACCAAGCTCGGCGACTCTTCCCATCATCACCAATCCTCCACTCATGTTTCTGCGTAGATGATCATGAACTGCCCGCAGCGGGGGGTAGACTTGTCTGAAGTCATGGGAGAAAGGGTTTGCAGCATGACGGTAACGGATCATTTCGAGCGCTGCGCACAGGTGATGCGCGACCACGGTATGAGCGACATGGCGGTGGCTCAGTTCGGGCATTTGTATGACGTATGGGCCAATGGCAGTGAAGCCACATGGATTCGTGAAGCGGATGTCGAGCCGTTGCACGATGTACCAAGTTTCCATGATGTCTACGAGACCATCGACCATGATCAGGCTGTTCATGCTTTTGCGAAGACCGCGTTCATCAAGCTGAACGGGGGGTTGGGGACATCGATGGGGCTGTCCTGCGCGAAATCATTGCTCCCGGTGCGTAGGCATAAGGCGCGGCAGATGCGTTTCATCGACATTATTCTGGGACAGGTGGTTACCGCGCGTGAGCGTCTGGGAGTCCCTCTGCCGCTGACCTTGATGAATTCGTTCCGTACGTCTGCAGACACGCTGAAGGTGCTGGAATCGAATATGAGGTTCCGTCAGGACGACATCCCGGTGGAAATCCTCCAGCACCAGGAACCGAAGATCGATATCGAGACGGGGGGAGCCGGTGGTATGGCCTGCATGCCCCGATTTGGCTTGGTGCCTCCGGGACATGGCGATTTGTATTCCACCCTGTGGGAGTCAGGTCTGCTTGACATGTTGTGGAACAAGGGCATGCGTTACTTGTTCATCTCCAATTCGGATAATCTCGGTGCGAGGCCTTCGCGTACCTTGGCTCAGTATTTTGAGAATACCGGAGCACCGTTCATGGCTGAGGTCGCTGTGCGTACGGAAGCCGATCGCAAGGGCGGCCACGTGGTGCGCGATCGCAAGACGGGGCGTCTGATGCTGCGTGAGATGAGTCAGGTCCATCCCGATGACCGCCTGGATGCGCAGAATATCCGCCGTCATCCGTATTTCAACACGAATAGTATTTGGATTCGGATTGACGCGTTGCGTGATTTGCTTGAGCGCCATCATGGTGTGCTGCCGCTTCCGGTGATCGTGAATAACAAGACCGTCGACCCCACTGATGCTTCCAGCAAGAAGGTTGTCCAGCTTGAGACCGCCATGGGTGCGGCGATTTCGCTGTTCGACGATGCTATCTGCGTGCAGGTGGACCGTATGAGGTTCCTTCCGGTGAAAACCACCAATGATCTGTTCATCATGCGGTCGGATCGTTTCCATCTTACGGACGCTTTTGAGATGGAGGATGGCAACTACATATTCCCCAATGTCGAGCTGGATTCACGATTCTATAAGAATATCGATGATTTCAATGAGCGTTTCCCCTATAATGTGCCGTCGCTGGCTGCGGCGAATTCCGTGCGCATCGAGGGCGACTGGACATTCGGTCAGAATGTTGCATTCTATGGCAATGCCGTGCTGCAGGATCAAGGCCGACCCAGCTATGTGCCTAACGGTGAGTTTGTCGGACCACAAGGGATTGAGCCGGACGAATGGATGTTCTGAATGGTCTGGGGAAGAAAAATATCTTTTTTCGAGAAACAACGACCAAGGACATAAAAACCCTCTAATATAGAAGAAGGTGCCGTAAGGCACCGATACTTGTACACAGTAACGATACGTGAGGACTAATGACAGAAGGTAGCAACGGGAGACGGCGTTTTTCCGACAAATGGGGCAAGCATGAACTTGATGTCTTGGCCGTGTTGTCTTCAGCTTTCCCCCAATGGCTTACTTCGCGTCAAATTGCGCAGCGAGTCAAGGCATACGCCGATTCTTACGGTGAACTAGCTGATCAGGCGGCGAAAGCCGCCTTCGCGAAACAGTTCCAGCGCGATCGTGCGAAGCTCGCCGCTATGGGCATCGCGATTGAATCCCGTCAGCCGGAGTATTCGTCGAAGTCCGAGGGACAGGATTTCGCTTCATATCGCCTCCAGCTTGGCGATGAGCCACGCGTCCGTCTTCATTTCGAGCCTGAGGATTTGCCGGTTCTCGCCGCGGCCAACTATCTGGCCCGCTCGATGTCGATTTCGTCGAACGCCGCCCATCAGCAGGTGCAACATACCTCGCGTACCGCCCCTCGCGTACCACAAACACCGGTACCGGGTCTCGGACTGGATTCAATCGCTCCTGGACTTGGCACGCAGACTCTGCCGGAATCCTTGATGAAAGTGATCGACTCCAGGCGTTTCGCCGCAACAGTTGATGTCGATGGTGAGCGTATCAATGTCGCATACACTGATTCTGATGATCTGGCTATGTATGTGTTGGAACATCCGGGCGCATACATTGTCAGCCCGCAGGAGGCGGTTGATGCGTTCAACCGTCGGCTTACCGCCGCCGCGCGTTTCGAGTTGGCGGATTCTACGCAGAGTTCGGAAAGCTCTGAAGTCAATGCGCCCGCCATCAGCCGTCAAGTGCATGAGCCCGGCGACCCGGAAAGCATTAAGGCGAGGCAGAAAAAGGCCGGGCCGTCTTTCCAGACGGGCAGTGAAGTCGATCGTCGTTTACGTCTGATGCTGTTCCTGTCCGCTCACCTTGGCGAGGAATTTTCTCTGGCGGAGCTTGCGGAACGGTTCATCGGCAAACCTAAGTCCGAGGATGAGTTGAATAAGTATGTCAATATCATCCACAAAGATATCAACACGCTGACTACGGTATCCGATGATGGAGAGATGGCTGGCAGCCAGTTCTTCGATATTGATTGGCCGTTGCTTGATAGCGAGGGCATCGTGTCGGCAACCAATTCCCTCGGGCTTGAGCGTCTCGCTGGTATTTCGCAGCAGTATTTGAGTATGCTGACCGCCTCGGTCAGCTATCTTGCGCACTCTTCGCTGTTGCCTGACCAGCAGCGTGACCAGGCGCAATCCTTGTATACGCGTCTTCGTCAGCATGTCAAGCCGGGGCAGACACCATGGTTGAGTCTGACCGGATATGAGCTTGAGCCGCGGGCGTTCTCGGTCGTCAAGCGCGCGATTGCCACTGACTCGCTGTTGGATATGGAATATACCGATGGCGCTGGTAGGACTCGTCGCAAGCTGGTGGCTCCGGCGAAGATTTTCGTTGATGAGGGTGTCTATTATGCGGCAGTGTGGACGGACGTCGCAGCTGCAGCGCCCAAGGACAAGCAAGAGTTTGTTCAGCGTGATACCACGATCAACAAGGCGAATGGTTTGCCAAGGGTCTGGCAGGTGCTTCGTCTTGCACGCATCGAGAAGGCCGATCTTGTTGAGCCGGTTCATAAACTCGATATTCCAGATGTGCCGGTGAGCGAATTGCGTAAATGGAGTTTTGACAACGGTACGCAGACGGTATTCATCACTGATCAGCCCGACCTGCCTTTTACCAAGCGATTGCCGGGTGCGACCGTCGAACCGTGCGGTAACGGACAGAAGGTTCGTCTTATCGTATCCTCTGATTCATGGTTTGTGGCGTTCTGTATCGCGCATGCCCGTCATATTGCGGCGGTTGCTCCGGAAACGCTTCGCTCGATGATCAAAGCGCGTGCCGAACGTGAGTTGAGTCTCGACCAGCGGGAAGACGATACCAACTGATACGATAAATATCTGTTTATCATCGAGTCGATAGGAGGCCCCATGCACTGGTGGATTGTTTGGGTGGTGCTTGTTATCGCGATGATCGCAACGATATGTGTCGGCGCAGCCTATGCTATTCGTCGAGGTTTGGCGGCTCTGCATCGTATCGCCGCTCTCGGTGATGCCGTCAATGAGCGGATGGAGGCCATGCAGGAACCTGTCCAGGAATCCCAGCGGGAGCCGGTGTCGTTCACGCAACCTCTTCACCAGGCCGCCAAGCGTTATAGTGATGCGTACGCCAAGGTAATCGCGAGACAGGACCACAAGCGGGAACAGCATGAGGCGGTTTGGCGGCTGTGGCGTACGTTCAATGAATAATGTGATACTCGGAAAAATTGGGGGAGTGGGGACCATGACGCGACATAGGCACCATGCCCATGCGAAGGACTGGACGGCACGGGAGTCTCATGCGCCGTCAGAGGATTCCCCTGCGGCAAGATATCAGCGTTTTCGTGCTCGTCAGCGATTGAACGATACGGCGCTAGCGAAGTTTGCGGCGACATTGCCTTTCAGCCTTGATGGTTTCCAGCGCGATGCGTGCGAGGCGCTTGAACAAGGCAATAACGTTCTTGTCGCGGCTCCTACCGGTGCAGGAAAGACCGTAGTGGCGGATTTCGCGATGTTCCTTGCACATGAATATCAGGTCAAGGCATTCTATACCACGCCGATCAAAGCGCTCAGCAATCAGAAGTACCATGATCTCTCCGCCATCTATGGCGCGGATCATGTGGGCCTGCTGACCGGTGACACATCAATCAACCCGGAAGCGGACATCGTGGTGATGACCACGGAAGTGTTGCGCAATATGCTGTATGAGCATTCCACATCGCTGATTGAACTTCGTTACGTCATTCTTGATGAAGTGCATTATCTCGCCGATCGTTTTCGTGGTCCGGTGTGGGAGGAAGTCATCATCCATCTTCCCAAATCGGTGCGCATCATCGGCTTGTCGGCGACCGTGTCGAATGTCGAGGATTTTTCGCAGTGGATCGCTTCGGTTCGAGGTAAGACGAAACTGGTGGTTTCCGAACACCGTCCGGTACCGCTCGAACAGCATGTGATGATTCAGACGAACGCGTATACCGAACCGGAAATCATCGATTTGTATCGCCGGAACGCCAAGGATGAGGTCACTACAACCCTCAACCCGTATCTGATACGGCGTATCGACCAGCTTGAGCATCAGGCCCTCCGCAAGCGGCCGGCTCACAAAGCGCATGGCAGACATTGGGGACGCGGAAAGACCGCCGCAGGCGGGGATGAGCGGTATACTCCGCGTCGACCTGATGTCATCGACGAATTGAATTTCATGGGGATGCTGCCTGGTATCTACTTCATTTTCTCCCGCAACGGCTGCGATCAAGCTGTCGAACAATGCATTAATGCCGGACTTGAACTGACCAGTGATGAAGAGGCGATGCGTATCCATGAGATTGTCGATGACATGGTTGAGGGACAGCTCAGCAAAGATGATTTGAAGGCTCTGCATTTCTCTCAATTCCGCTTCGCACTCGAGGAAGGTTTCGCTTCACACCATGCGGGCATGATCGCCTTGTTCAGACAAATCGTTGAACGTCTGTTCGAAGAAGGTCTGATCAAGGTTGTGTTCGCCACGGAAACATTGGCTCTCGGCATCAATATGCCGGCGCGTAGCGTTATCGTCGAAAAGCTCGAGAAGTATGACGGGACCGGGCACGTTACACTTACGCCGGGGGAGTTCACCCAGCTCACCGGCCGTGCGGGCAGGCGGGGCATTGACACCATCGGCCACGCTGTCATCGTCGATCATCGCGGATTTGTTCCGGCGACGGCCGCCGCTCTGTCCAGCAAACGCGTATACCCGTTGCATTCCAGCTTCAAACCCACGTTTAATATGGCTGTCAATCTGCTGTATACGAGTAGTTATCAGACTGCACGAGTGACGTTGGACCGCTCGTTTGCCCAGTGGGAGGCGAACGAGTCCGCATGGCAGCTCGAAGCGCAGATCGATTCACTCCATCACGCGCTTGACGGATATGAACGCGCCTTCGTATGTGATCGAGGTGATTTCACCCAATTCATGACGCTGCGTATGCGGCTGAGTGATTTGCAGAAGAATGGCAGACGTGTGTTGAAACATCGGATGTTTCCGTCGCAAACCGCACGGCGAGAGGCATTCCAGTCGCTTGACCAGCAAATCGCCCGGCTGAAGTGGGACGAGCAGCATCATCCATGCCGGTCATGCCCTGACCTTCAGGAGCATCTGCGGTGGGGGCATCGGTGGATGAGGGAGAAGCGTGAGCTGGATCGTGTGCAGGAACGCTACGATTCGCGTACCGGATCAGTCGCCCGTCAGTTTGACCATATCTGCGATATTCTCACCGAGTTGGGTTACTTGGAACGGTATGACGATGGTGATGCTGCATCTCTTGTGCTCACATCCGGCGGACGTTTGCTCAGACGGTTGTACAGTGAACAGGATCTTGTGCTCGCCGAGGCGATCAGATCCGGACTGTTGGACACACTGACCCCGCAGCAGCTCGCCGCAGCATTGTCCGGCTTGGTGTATGAAGCGCGACACGGTGAGAGCGGTGAACCACGCCGGTATCCAGGAGGTTCAACCGGACCTGTTGCCCATGTCTGCTCACAGTTACGGGCGATGAGTGCGCGCATCAACACCATGCGCGAAGATTGCGGGCTTGAGCGTCTGCCCGATATTGATTTCGGCATCGTCGATATTGTGTATCGATGGGCGGAAGATGAGCCGTTGGCACAAGTGTTGCAAGACACCGATTTGACCGGTGGGGATTTTGTGCGCAACATGAAGCGCCTGGCGGATATGCTTCAACAAGTTGCGGCCGCGTTGCCGAATGTTCCCGAATTCGATGGGCCGCTCGCACAGAAGGCCCATGATGCTTATATCATGATCAATCGTGGTGTCGTCGCGTACAGTGGTGTCGACTGATTCGACGGCCGCTGAATACGGGAATACCGTACAAGTCCGAACTGTTGGGTACGGTTGATAGGTATTGGTTACCCAAGGAGGAATAAGACAACATGGCAGAACGCAGCTTGCGTGGCATGAGCATCGGAGCGAAGTCGCTCGAATCCGACGATAATGTGGATTTCGCCGCGCGATCCGATGTCGCGTATGTATGTCCGAATGGCCATCGTACGATTATTCCTTTTGCTGAAGGTGCTGAACCCCCGAAAGAGTGGGAATGCCGTTGCGGACAAATTGCGCATCGTGAAGGCGACTCAGACGATGATGCGGACGAAATCAATAAGCCGACACGAACCCACTGGGATATGCTGATGGAACGCCGCACAGAAGACGAGTTGAAAGAACTGCTTGAAAAGCGTTTGCAAATGCATCGTGACGGTTGGATCCCCGATTATGAGTGAGCGAATGATGCAGTAAGCGATGCCGTGTACGGATTGTCCCGTACACGGCATTTTTCATGTTCGGTCATGATGACGGGGCATAATGAATTGGGGGAGAGGGACGCAATACGCGTTCTGCTCCATGCGTATCACAGCTACCGGAACATTCACAGAGAGGACCGCATGACCGTATCACAACCAAGAAACGTCGTCCTGCTTGATTTGGATGGGACGTTGACCAAATCTGACCCGGGTATCATCGCTTGTGTGATTAAGGCGTTCCAAGAGCTTGGACGTCCTGTTCCGGATGATGCCGAACTTCACCGGTTTATCGGGCCGGCGATTATCGAGTCTATGCAACGCAATCATATTCCAGATGATCAGTTGGAACGGGCGGTTGCAATCTATCGCGAGTATTACACCAACAAAGCTGTGTTCGATGATCCGAATGAGCCGGGCAACAAGGTTCCCGGGCGGCTCTATAACACGGTGTATCCAGGCATCCCGGAACAGCTGCGGCGGCTTCGTGCGCAAGGATATGTGTTGGCGATCGCCACATGCAAACCGGAATATCAGGCTAAGCCCATTTGCCAGCATTTTGGATTGGACGATCTGGTCGATGATATCTACGGGGCCAGTGAAGATAATTCGCGTCTTGATAAGGATCAAGTCATTCGGTACGGATTCGAAAAGATGGGATTCGATACCGCCCGTGGAGACCGTGCGCTGATGGTCGGCGATCGCTGGACCGACGTTGAAGGCGCCAAGGCGTGCGGCCTGGCATGTCTTGGATGCGGATGGGGTTATGCCGAGCCCGGAGAACTTGCTGAACATGGTGCGTATCGAATCATTGACGCTGTGGATCAGCTGTGTGACGCCGTGGATGATTTCTTCACGCCTGCGCGGTGATTGTTCGCGGCTATGACGAGTTGTGTACTTCGATGTCCGAGCGTTTTCGCTGACGTGGCAGATGAACAGGCCAGCCGGGAACGTGCGGACATCGCGTATGTATGGCTGCTTCGAAGCAGCGTAAAAGCACCGGCAACGAGCCATGACTGTGCTTGCAGTAAAATCCGATAATGTACGTTATGTCAGAATGACGATTCGGCACCGCCCCTACCACAGTGGCTATGCCGGCCGTGACATATAGCGTTGGCCGGCATAGCGTGCACGGTGATGCGAGAATCCGCTCACAGCGACTGCGACCGGCCGGGATTTTCGCCGCCGGCTGTCTGCGATGATGGCTGCGCATCGGCATGCTGCTCGGCGTGTTGTTTGGCACGACGCGCCTGATCTTCTGCGGCCTTGGATGCGATGCGATACATGGCCCACAAGTCCCATGCGATAAGCGCGACAAGAACAGCTCCTGACACCCATCCGACCTTCGTGTACCATGTGCGCATGGCAGCGCTGATGTCATGACGATATATGATGAATGCTACGTATGGTGCCATAGCCAGCACGAGTGATACGAAATGCAATGCTATAGCGCTTTTCGCAACAGGTTTCGGCTCTTCCTTCGTTCCGGCGTAGTGACGCGCGAGGATGACAATGGCGATGCAGCATGCTGCTGCAATCAACCAAAGAATCAGTGGGATGAGGGTCATTGGTGATTCCTTCCGTCGTAGTATTCAGATTTGCTCATACAATGTCGGTATCGAGCCGCCTCACCCGAGCGGCACGCGCAATGTCTCGTGTCGAGTGGGAATCGGGAATCTTCCACGGTACTCCCCCGCATCGGCTTCTTCCTGACATGCAGTGCATCACAGAACACGGTTACAGCGTATCGGCGAAATGTTCTCGCTGCGCGTGATGGATGGCGATACGTTCTCGCATGCGTTGTGCGGCCAATTCTTCAAACGGGATTGGCGGGGATAAACGTCCCGTGGATGCCACTGCTTTGCCGTCCGGGTATACGTCCACAGAGGGTTCCATTTCCAATGATGCTTCGATTCCATGCCACAGGGCGGCCACGGATATGCCGAATACCGCCGCTCCTGATTGCATGACATCGCCGATGGTGTCTCCGTCCCGGCATTCGCGCACACGTTCACCGTCACTGACAATAGTGGTGTGCTCGAGCTGCGCGATGCTGCGTTGCATCAGATACCCTATGGCGATTGTGACATTCTGCAGGTTCACGCCGGCGTCAAGCAACCGTTTCGACACCGCCAAAATGAGGACATCCTTGAACGAATAGAGTCTTCGGGATCCCGAACCGTGCGACGCTTTGATTGATGGAACGACGATTTGTTTGCGCGCCCAATAATCCAGCTGACGGTAAGTGATGCCCGCAACTTTTGACGCCACCGTGCCACGATATCCTCTTGTCGGTTGGTCGTCATCAGGGAACGAGAACAACTCCCCCTGGATAATGTGTATCGCGGTGTTCCTCGGGCGAATGCCGGCATCCGATGCACGTGGTGTCTCTTGGCTCGTCATGCCTCGCCTTTCGCATGTACTTCGATGGGGTTGGACCGAAGTGATTCAACCCCATCAATCAGCGCACGGTATCGCTCGTCCAACGAGACGATTCGCGCCCGTTGCCGTGGTTAAGCCCTTGAGGTGTTGCCGAAAAAGACCAGCCGGAATTTTCCGATCATGATTTCGTCCCCATTCTTCAGCAAGGCTTTATCGACGCGCTGACGATTGACATAAGTGCCGTTGAGGCTGCCTGCGTCAATGACTTCGAATGCGCCATTGGTGCGACGGAATACCGCATGGTGGCGGGATACGGTGGAATCGTCCAGCAGGATGTCAGCGTGCGGGTCACGACCTACCGTAACCTCGTCCTCGTCAAGCAAATAACGTGAACCTGACACGGCGCCTCGTGTGGAGATAAGCAGTGCTGTGCCCGGTGACAACTTGGTGATGGTGTCGAGGTCCTCTTGCGTCAGAGGGCGATCGCCTGTTGTAGTGATGGGAATGGTTATGGCGGGCATGCCAATGATGGTTGTTTCGCCAGCGCTTGGAATCGGATCTGTCATAGTTGCTATTCTACAGTCTTTGCGTATCGATATTGCGGAACATCACGAATCTCGTGGATTTCTACCTTGTCGACTGCCTTGACTTTGACTTTTGCACCGTATTTCACACTCAGTCTTGACCCGACTCCACCTGCGATATTGACAGCGTTCTGCAGGTTCTGAGGGTCCCCGATTGCTTTGATGGTGTAAGGGGCAGTGAGTGTCTGACCGTCACAGACGAGACTGTTTTTCGTGTCGGCGAAGTATGTGGAGGTGACCACGCGCACCGTATTGACTGCCATGACTTCTGCACCGGCATTGCGTAGTTCTTCGATGAGTTCGAACATGGTGGCTGCATCGACCCGTTCTTTGCTGCCTTTGCTGATGGTGATGATAACGCCTTTCCCTTGTGCGGCGAGTCGTCCGGAAAGCAGGCCGCTGGTCTCCTCGTTCTGTTTGGCAATGCGTTGGGCTTCCGCCTGCTTGTTGGCGGCTTTCTGGAGGGCGGTAAGTTGCTCAGTCAACTGGCTTTTACGCTGTTCCAGGTTTTGTACCTGCGCACTGGTTTCGGTGATCAGCCTGGTGAGTTCCTCTTCGCTCATGGTTTCATACGTTGCTGTGGTGTTGTTGAGCTGGATGGCATAGCTAAAACCGAGCAGGGCGCACAGCAGTACGATGAACAGGCTGGTGACGAACCGTGTCCTCGCCGCGTTCGCTTGCAGCGAACGCCGTGGCTTTCGTCTGATGACGGGGAATGATCCCGTTTCCGTATGGTCGTTGGCGCTGTCGGTTACACGCTGATGGTGTAACCGGCTGAGCAAATCTTGGGGTTCTCTTCTGTGGTCCATGCGTCAAGCCTTGAAAACGAATCGGCGTATCGCGGAAACATTCGAGAAGATACGGATGCCGAGCACGACGATAACCGCAGTCTGCAACTGTGAGCCGACACCGAGCTGATTGCCCAACAGGACTAACAGGGTCGCGGTCAACACGTTTGAAATGAATGAGATCACGAACACCTTATCGGAGAATGTTCTCTCGAAATACGCTCGCGCGGCGCCCAACAACGCATCCAGTGCGGCGACAACCATGATCGGCAGATATGGTTGCAGGACAACTGGAATATCCGGCTTGACAAAGATTCCTATGACCACGCCGATGATGAGACCTAGTACAGCAGCCATTAGTCTGCCCTTTCCGCATAAGAGATGTCGCTTGAGCTCGCAGCTTCAAGTGTAATCGACTTTGATGTACTGACTTGCGGGAAAATGCCGGCGGACTTCAATGTCGTATAGAGAGATGGCTGGCTGCGCTCCCCCACGGCATCCGCCAAATCAGCGCTGTTTCCGATTGCCTGAATTTTGTAGGGGCTTTGGACTTGATTCACCCCGATGAGTATGGTTTGACCGGCCGTACGTACTGAAGTCTGCACCCCGATCCGGTAACCGTTGACTGAGATCGCCTCCGCGCCGGCTTGCCATAGGATTTGGATGAACACCTGCAAGTCGCCGTCGGTGACGACCCGGATGTTCGTGGTGCTTTCGCGGGGTAATGATCCCGAACCTGTATCGGTGTTCGCCGCAAGCGGGTTCGCGATGCTGACAGTGATGCCTGGACCGGTTACCGGAATGGTTCCGTTGACCATTTCGTCTTTGGTGAGGGTATCGTGTTGGGATGGATTTGCAAGCTTTTTGGATTGCGTCTCGACTTGCGCCCTGAGTGTGGAGACCTCCCCGTTCAAGGAATTCATCTGTTTGGTCTGCTGGGTCAATTCTTTCGCGAGGCTGCTGCGTACGGCTTTGCGGGGATCGGTGTGCAACGTCTGCACGATGATGCTGCACGAGAACCCGACCGCGATGCAAATGATGAATACGATAATACGCGTACTCCATATTTGGAAGGCTGATTTCGGTCTGGTGTCCAGACGTGAGTCGCTAAACATCGGGTCCATGGGACGATTGGTCAAATCATCGATGAGCCGTAAGGAATCGTCATCGAGTTGTGGTCTGCGACGTCTCGGCGTAATGGGCATATCGGCAGAGGCCGCGGCATGATGCGATCCCAACGCTTTGGCGGATAGCGAGAACACTGCCCGGCTTCGTACCGGAGCGGTTTCCCGGTTTACGGGAACTGCTGCCGGCATACGATGCTCGTCGTATTGTCCGCTGTCCGCCATACCACTCACTTCCCGCTATCGGCGCGTATCAGTGTAGCTCCTTGGTGCATGTAAATCAGGCCCGCCAGCCAATACAGGGTAATACCCCAGATGCATATCGCCAAAGCGACAAGATGCAATGTCATCGTGGCCGGACTTTTCCATATATCGGCGAAAATAAGCAGGACAATGGCTGTCATGACCAGCGCAGTCCCGGTTTTGCCGACAAAATGCACAGGCAAGGGACCGTATCCATGTTGTGCAAGCACAAGGATGAGGATACCCATCAACAAGTCACGGAGCCCGACCACGATCAGCACCCACCACGGAATGATATGCGCCATACCCAATGCGAGAATGGAGCAGAAGATGAGCAACCGGTCGGCAATCGGGTCAAGAATCTGCCCCAGCTTGCTGACCTGGTTGAACCTGCGGGCGATCACGCCGTCCAAGCTGTCAGAGAACGCTGACAGGGCAATAGCCACCAACGCCCACACCATGCGGTGTCTTGACACCAGTATGGCGATGATGGGAATCGAGATGATTCTCAATACGCTGATGGCATTGGGAACGGTAATGATGACATCACGCGCTTCCGGACTGTATGGTTCCTTCGCGGATTTGGTATGTATCTCGGTCATAAGCCGCCGAAGGTATCAGATTCTGGAAGCCTGGAGTGCGGTGACGATGATGCCTCGTGCACCGACTTCATAGAGCCGGTCCATCAGTTGGTTGACTTTGTCGCGAGGCACCATGACGCGCACCGCGGCCCACTGCTTGTCATGCAGAGGGGAAATCGTCGGGCTTTCGAATCCTGGGGTCACTTCGACTGCTGCGGCCACCTTCGAGACAGGAATGTCGTAATCCATCAGCACGTACCGCTGTGCTGTCAACACACCCTTGATGCGGCGTCCGAGGATGGTCAGGCGGTCATCATCCGGTGCCACGCGAGGAGATCGAATCAGAATGGCTTCGGAATGCAAAATCGGATCGGCAAATACACGCAGACCGGCATTACGCAGCGTTGTACCAGTGGAAACGACGTCGGCGATCAGATCGGCGACACCAAGCTGGACTGATGATTCGACCGCGCCATCCAAGTGAATGATGTCGGCGTGAACATTGCGTGCCTTGAGGTAATCATCGACGAGCTTGTCATAGGAGCTCGCCACGCGTTTGCCGTCGATATCTTCGAGTCGGTTGATTGGTGATTCCGCGGGGGCGGCGAATCGGAACGTCGAAGCGCCGAAGCCCAATGGCATGTGCTCCACCGCTTCGGTGCCGGAGTTCAACAGCAGATCCCGTCCTGTGATACCGACGTCAATGGTGCCGCGTCCGACGTATACAGCGATATCCAATGGACGCAGATAGAATAATTCGACATCGTTATCGGGGTCTTCCACCACGAGTTGTCTTGAATTGCTCCGGAGTCGGTATCCGGCTTCAGCGAGCATATTCCATGCAGGTTCCGACAACATGCCCTTGTTGGGCACCGCAATCCTCAGCATTGTTCCTCCTACCTGTCGGGGCCTTCCCGACAGGGTCTTTCTCACAGGTTCTTATAGATGTCTTCCAGCGTGATCCCGCGATCAATCATCATGACCTGGAGATGATAAATTAGTTGGCTCATCTCTTCTGCAGTGCGTTCCGCACCCTCGTATTCAGCGGCGATCCAGGTTTCTCCCGCTTCTTCGACGATTTTCTTGCCGATAAAATGGGTTCCCTTGTCCAATTCCCCCACGGTCAGTGAGCCGGCAGGCCGGGTCTGGGCTTTTTCGCTGAGTTCCTTGAACAATGATTCGAAAGTCTTCAATGGATGTTCTCCCTATGCTGTGTGGTTGGACGCCGCGTGTTCAGGCGCGGAACGCTTTGCTTGCCTGGTCGCGGATGGCTTCGATGGCTTCTGCCGGATTCTCGGCGCCATACACCGCGGATCCAGCGACCAGCACATCCGCACCGGCTTCAGCGACGATGTGCGCGGTCTTGGGGCTGACACCGCCGTCAACCTGGATCCGAGTGGACAGACCACGACGTGTGATTTCGTCACGCAGACGGCGAACCTTGCCCATTTGGTTGGACAAGAACTTCTGGCCACCGAATCCTGGCTCCACCGTCATGATGAGCACCATGTCGAACTCTTCGAGAATGTCGAAAATAGGTTCGACCGGTTCCGCGGGGCGGACGGCGAAGCACGCTTTGCACCCCATATCGCGCAACTGCCGTGCCAAACGGACTGGCGCATGGGTGGCACCCATATGGAAGCTGACGGATGACGCCCCGAGCTTCGCATACTCGGGTGCCCAACGATCCGGATCCTCGATCATGAGATGGACATCGACAGGAAGCTCGGTGACTTCGCAAATACGCTTGACAATCGGCTCGCCGAGAGTGAGGTTGGGCACGAAATGATGATCCATAACGTCGACATGGACGAGATCAGCGTTGCTGATAGCCTTGAGGTCACGCTCGAGATTGCAGAAATCGGCGGACAGGATACTCGGTGCGATTTGAATACTCATGGTTTCATTCTACGAAATACGTCTGACGATGAGCGCAACCGGCCGGTAGATGAGCAGGCCGTCAGTTGTTCTCATCGGCAAGTTTGCTATTTTCGAGTTCGCTCTGGGTACGGAGCCGCTCAGCCAAGAGAGCGCTGCTTTTACCGGTCCTTTGGATGATGACGAACGCGATGACCGAGAGAATGAACACCGCCATCGAGACCCAGACATTGATTCTCACGCCGAGGAACTCATGTGCGAAATCGATGCGCAAGGACTCAATCCATGTACGCCCGGCGGTGTACCACATGACATACAGGGCGAACAGCGACCCGCATTTCAACGTGTTGTACGTCTTGCGTCCGATCCATATCAGGAGTGCGGCTCCAATCAGGTTCCATATCATCTCATACAGGAATGTCGGATGGAACAGTGTCCCGGTGGGGCACGTGGCGCCGTCATAACATTGCTCGTGGCTGCCGATCGCGGTGCCTGACGTATTGAGTTTCAGCCCCCAAGGCAAGGTTGTAGGGGCTCCATACAGTTCTTGGTTGAACCAGTTGCCCAGCCTCCCGACCGCTTGGGCTACCAGAAGTCCGGGGGCGACACAATCGGCGAGCAACGCCATCGGATAATGCTTATGACGGCACCACGCCCATGCGGCTAGAGCGCCGAAGGCGATGCCGCCCCAAATGCCCAATCCCCCATTCCAGATTCTGAACATTTCAACCCAATCGCCATGTGGTCCGAAGAATCGTTCAGGCGTGGTGATGATGTGATATAAGCGTGCGCCGATGATGCCGGAAGGTACGGCGCACAGTGTGATATCGAGAATCTGGTCGAAGGTCCCTCCCGCCTTGTTCCACCGCCGCGTTGTGATCCATACGGCGCCGATGATGCCGGCGAGAATACATAGCGCGTAATAATGAATGGTCACGGGACCCACGGTGAATTGTGACATCGTGGGCGACGGAATATATGCGAGTGTCATATCTCCCTGATGGTAATAGATGACTGCGATATCCCGCCGATAGCAATCGTTGGCAGACGACAGCACATCTACTGTATATCTGTTATATATTACTGCAAAACACTCGAGTCTTCAGAACAGCAATATGCCTCCAGGCACTGCGATACCGCAGATGCCTGGAGGCACATTCGAAGTCTTGGCTTGTGCGCCGTAGCGTCGAGCGACGCTACTTCCGGGCCGAGTGGATGCCCTCAGCGAGTTCTTCGACCTTATCGGCCAAAGCGGTGAGCCCTTCCTGCTGAGGTTTCGGCGAGCCGGACACGTCGTCGAGCAAAGTGTGCACCAGCGCGGAACCGACAATCACACCGTCGGCATACGAGCCGACACGGGCGCCCTGCTCCGCTGTGGAAACACCGATGCCCACACACACGTTGTCCGCCCCTGCATTCCTGGTTCGTGCGACAAGCCGTTCAGGAGATGCTGACAAGGTCTCCCGTTCACCGGTGACACCCATGCGGGATGCTGCATAGACGAATCCGCGTGCATTGTCGGCGACAATGCGCAGACGCTCATCGGACGTGTCAGGAGAAACCAGGAAAATACGGTCGAGACCGTGACGATCCGATGCCTCAATCCATTCTCCCGCCTCGTCGGGAATCAAATCAGGCGTGATGATTCCGGCACCGCCGGCATTCTCAACATCGGTGGCGAACCGTTCAACGCCATAATGGAAAATAAGATTCCAGTAGCTCATGATGAGCGGAACCCCACCGGCATTCGCCACGGTTTCCACCGCTTTGAACACGTTGGCGATGCGTTCGCCATTGTCGATGGCGATCTTGGACGCCGCTTGGATAACCGGTCCGTCCATCACGGGATCGGAATACGGCAAGCCGATTTCCACGGCGTCAACACCGTGCCGCACCATCGTATCGAATGCTTTGAGGGAATACTCCGGATCAGGGAAGCCATACGGCAGATACCCGATGAACGCCGGTTCGTTGCGCTGTTTGAACTGCGAGAACATCGCCTTGGTTTTACTCGGCTTATGGCTGATGCCCAAAGGCTGTCCCGAAGGTGTTGTCGTAGGATTCGTCATGGGGTCACTCTCCATCCACACTGGTACCGTGAGCGCCGTTGGCTTCCAGCGCCTTGCTTTGTTCGTCGGTAAGATACCCGAACCATTTTCCTGCAGTGGCGACGTCTTTGTCCCCTCGTCCAGAGACATTGACCAGGATCACCGGATCGGTATAGCCTTTCGCCTTGAGGTCAGCGGCCGCCTTGTAAGCGCCGGCCACGGCGTGAGAGCTTTCGATCGCCGGAATGATGCCCTCGGTTTCGCACAGGTCCTTGAACGCGCTCATCGCCTCGTCATCGGTCGCATACGAATAGTTGACGCGGCCGATATCCTTCAGCCATGCGTGCTCAGGGCCGACTGAAGCGTAGTCGAGACCGGCGGAAATCGAGTACGTGTTCTTTGTCTGGCCTTCCGAGTCCTCCAGCAAATAGGATTCCGCACCTTGGAACAAGCCGAGATCAGCGGCACCCGGCGTCAATCGTACGGCGTGCTCACCGGACTCGATGCCATGCCCGCCGGCCTCGAAGCCGTACAGGTTGACGCGCGGATCGTCCAAAAACGCGTTCATGATGCCGATGGCGTTGGAGCCGCCGCCGACGCACGCGCAAATCGCATCCGGATGGTCGATGCCATACACATCGTGCAACTGTTCTTTCGCCTCTTCGCCGATGATTTTCTGGAAATCACGGACGATGGTCGGGAACGGGTGCGGACCGCAAACCGTGCCCAGCAGATAATGGGTGGTTTCCACGTTGGTGACCCAGTCCCGTAGGGCCTCGTTGATCGCGTCCTTGAGAATCATGGATCCTTGGGTGACTTCGACGACCTCCGCTCCCAGCAATCTCATGCGGGCGACATTCAGCGCCTGCCTGCGGGCATCGATTTGTCCCATGTAGATGCGGCATTTGAGACCGAGCAAAGCGCAGACGGTTGCGGTGGCAACACCATGCTGACCTGCTCCGGTTTCAGCGATGACCCGGGTCTTACCCATGCGCTTGACCAGGAGTGCTTGTCCCAGCGCATTGTTGATTTTATGGGCGCCCGTGTGGTTGAGATCCTCCCGCTTGAGGAATACGCGAGCGTTCAAACCGGTCTTCTCGTTGAGACGTTCCGCAAAACGAGGGGCTTCGGTCAACTTCGAAGGACGACCCACATACTGTTCGTTCAGCCGTTTCAGCTCCGCTTGGAACGCCGGATCGGCCTTGGCGTCGTTGTACACGCGTTCGAGCTCATCCAAAGCTCCGACCAGCGCTTCCGGAACAAAACGGCCACCGTATTTGCCGAAATACGGCCCTTGGTGCTGTGATAATGGTGTAGATTCTGAAGCTTTCACACGTTCTCCTGTCTTTACCAATCGACGCACTGCGGCGACATGGTCGTCCGCGGTTGCGACACCTTCACCGACCAGCACCGCGTCGGCGCCAGCCCTCGCATAATCTTCGAGTTCGACACTGCCGAACACTCCCGATTCTGCGACTTTGATCACATCATTGGGCAGATCTGCGGCAAGTTCACGATACTTGCTGACATCCACCCGGAGGTTCTTCAGATTACGCGCATTGATGCCGATGACCTGCGCACCGGCGTCGCGGGCACGTTCGATTTCCTCACGCGTATGGGTTTCAACCAACGCGGTCATGCCCAACTGATGTGTCAACGTCAGCAGACTCTCGAGTCTGGCATCATCAAGTGCCGCGACAATCAGCAGGATGAGGTCAGCGCCGTGGGCGCGAGCTTCCCAAATCTGGTATGAATCCGTGATGAAATCCTTGCGCAACACGGGAATCTGCACCGCTGCACGCACCTGATCGAGATCGGCAAGTGATCCAAGAAAACGACGTCCCTCGGTCAGCACCGATATCGCGCTGGCGCCGCCCTGCTCGTATGCCGTGGCCAGAGCGGCTGGATCGGGAATATCCGTCAGGTGCCCCTTCGAGGGGGAAGCGCGTTTGATTTCCGCGATGACCGGGATGGCGTCGTCGCGTTTCAGCCACTGCTTGGCATCCAACGGCGGCGGCATCGTCCCGGCAAGGCGTTTGAGGTCATCAAGCGTTACGGTTTCGGCACGTTGCCGCATGTCTTGTGCGGCTCCTGCCACGAGTTCGTCAAGTACTGACATGGTTCCTCCTGAATACGTCAAAGCCTAATCGCAGCATGCGGATGCGGACGTTTGTCGCTCGGATGCTGGGCTATGCGTGTTCTTGTTGCGTCGCTGCTGGTTTGACAATCACGGGCGTGCATCATGGTGATGTTGGTCCGGTTGTACGGAACGGAGCTGCGCCGCGATTTGAATCGCCTCGACACTGGCCTCGGCTTTGTTCCGGGTTTCCTGCCACTCACGTTCGGGGACAGAGTCCAGCACAATGCCTGCACCAGCTTGTACGCTCGCATGGTGGTCCCGAATGAATGCCGTGCGGATGGTGATCGCCATATCCATATTCCCGCTGAAATCGAAATAACCGGCGGTGCCGCCGTAAATACCACGGTCGGCAGGCTCCAGTTCGTCGATGATATCGATTGCCCGCGGTTTCGGCGCTCCGGAAAGGGTTCCTGCGGGGAAAGCCGAGGTGAAGACGTCGAAAACCGTCTTGTCTTTGCTGACGGTGCCGGTCACAGTCGAACAGATGTGCATGATGTGGCTGAATCGCTTGATATCCATCAGGGACACGACTTCCACGCTGTCCGGTTCGCATACGCGGCTCAGATCGTTGCGCGACAAATCCACAAGCATGATATGTTCGCTGCGTTCCTTCGGGTCGGCAAGCAGTTCCTGCTCCAACCGGGCGTCTTCCTCCGGCGTGGCACCTCGAGGTCGTGAACCGGCAATCGGGAAGGTCATTGCATGACCGCCATCCACTTTGATCAGCGTCTCAGGGCTGGAGCCGATAACGTTGAAATCACGTCCTTGGGCGTCGGTCAGGGCGAAGAAATACATGTATGGGCTTGGATTGAGTGTACGCAGCACACGGTAGACGTCAACGGGATCCGCAGGCGAATCGATATCCAATCGTTGCGAAATCACCACTTGGAATACGTCACCGTCGATGATATGCTGCTTGGCTCGCTCAACGGCCTGCTCATACTCGGCTTTCGGCGTTCGGAACCGTAATTGCGGTTGAGGAATGCTCGGATCGAGAACGTTTACCCTGGATTCATCCGGGGCAGGTGTGGCTGCCTTACGTTGCATGAGATCGAGGCGTTCGATGGCACGATCGTACGCGAGATCGGCGCGTGCAGGGGAATCATCCATATTGATGGCGTTCGCGATGAGCCACACCGAACCGTCGACATGGTCGACTACTGCGATGTCGGTCGCCAAGGCGAGCACGGTTTCCGGTTGGCCTGTCTCATCGGGAGCTGTGGCGCTCAATGTGGGTTCCCAATGTCTGATGGCGTCCCATCCCACGGTTCCGACCAATCCGCTGGTGAGATTCGGCAATCCTTCGACATCCGGCGCTTTCAATGCCCGGAGTGTTGCGTGGGCGACCTCAGCGACATCACCGCTGGTGGGAATACCTTGCGGCACGGTTCCCTGCCAATCAGCCTGACCATGATTGGACCGCAGCTGGGCCATGGAATGGACACCGATGAAACTGTAGCGCCCCCATGAACCGCCATATTCGGCGGACTCAAGAATGAATGTGCCGCTTTCGCCGCCGGCAAGTCGCTCATAAAAACCTACCGGGGTCAACGAATCGGCAAGAAGCCGGCGAACAATCGGGATGACCCGGTACCCCTGATCGGCGATATCGTGGAACTGCTGGCGGTTCGGCCACGTAGCCCCCCATTTCAGGTCTTGTACACTGCAAGAACTCATTGCTGTGCCTCCTGATCTTCAGTGCGAGACCCGACGACCACAGGCAGCGGGCCACCTTCGTCGAAGCATGATCGTTTACCGGTGTGGCATGCGGCACCGACCTGATCGACTTGGACCAGGATGGCATCCCCATCGCAATCCAGATTCAGTGCCTTGACGTATTGCACATGCCCTGACGTATCTCCTTTACGCCAATATTCCTGACGTGAACGTGACCAGAATGTCACGCGACCCGTTGTCAGCGTGCGGCGTAGTGCTTCATCGTTCATATATCCGACCATCAACACTTCATGAGTGTCATATTGCTGGATCACCGCTGCGACAAGACCTTTGCTGTCGCGTTTGAGCCGTTCGGCGATGCGTGGATCAAGCCGCTGCGCATTGTCGAAGACCGGTTGTGGATCACTGCTTGTGGATGGCATGGGCTACTCCCTGATTTGTTACTGTATGATGCCTGGAACTTCAACACAGGTTTGCCACTATCTGCTGTGGCTAAGGCACTGCATAAGAATGGAACACAACACGAAACATCCGTTCCCCATCATTGGTGATGGGCTTGCAAGACTCGGAATGCTGCGATGATGGCTGATGGCAAAGTCACCGGACCGTGTAGCCGGCCTTACGGAGCTCGGCTTTGACATCACCGATGGTCATCTTGCCATAATGGAACACCGAAGCCGCGAGCACGGCATCAGCACCGGCAGCGATGGCCGGAGGGAAATCCTCGACTTTACCTGCGCCGCCGCTTGCGATAATCGGAATGGTGACTTGGGAACGCATGGCGTGAATCATATCCAAATCGAAACCGTTCTCGGTTCCATCGGCATCCATTGAGTTAAGCAGTACCTCTCCTGCACCTAGTTCTTGGGCCCGGCGGGCCCACCAGAGCGCGTCAATGCCAGTGGAATGACGACCACCCATGGTTGTCACTTCGAAACCGGATTGGGTATGCTGCTCACCCTGTTCGCGTCGGGCATCAACGGAAAGCACCAGAACCTGGCTGCCGAAACGCTCGGCGATATCGCTGATAAGCGACGGGTTGTTGATGGCCGCCGTATTGACGCTCACTTTGTCGGCGCCGCAGCGGAGCAATTGGTCGACATCTTCGACCGAGCGGACACCACCGCCGACAGTGAGCGGGATAAACAGTTTTTCGGCTGTTCTACTGACTACGTCAACCATGGTGCGGCGATGGCCGCTGGACGCCGTAACATCAAGGAACGTCAGCTCGTCAGCGCCTTGACGGTAATATTCGGCCGCCAGTTCGACGGGATCCCCTGCATCTCGCAGATTCTCGAAATGCACGCCCTTCACCACGCGTCCTGCATCGACATCAAGGCACGGAATAACGCGGACCGCTAATGCCATCTTGCTACTCCTTGGTTTGTGGTGAAGAACTTGTCATGTTCCACGATAGTCTCAGCCCTCGAACGATTATGACGTTGTCTCACGAAGTGAGCGTGCCGTAGGATTCCGACAAGGCGAGTATGGTTCAAGCCGTCGGCCGGTACTTTGCGGATAACTGCCCGCATGCGCCGTCGATGTCCTGCCCACGGGTATCACGTAGTGTCGCAGTAATACCAGCATGATGCAGAATATCGAGGAATCGGCGTTCGTCTTCCGGCTTGGATGCCGTCCATTTCGATCCCTCAATCGGGTTGAGCGGAATGGGGTTGACGTGCGCCCAGTCATCGCCATAATGGTTCAGCCGCTTTGCCAGAAGCGTGGCGTGTTCGGCTTGATCGTTGATGCCGCGCATCAGAGCGTATTCGATACTGACCCTGCGTTTGGTCGCACGATAATAATCGTGTGCGGCATCAAGTACTTGGGTGGTGTTGAATCGGCGGTTCATCGGCACCAATTCGTCACGCAGCTGGTCGCTGGGGGCGTGCAAGGATACGGCGAGTCTGACCGGCAATCCTTCGGCTGCAAGTTTGCGAATACCCGGTACCACGCCGACCGTTGATACTGTGATGTTGCGGGCAGAAATACCGAATCCTTCCGGAGGCATGGCACTGATCTGCCGTACCGCGCTGATAACCGAGCGGTAATTGCCCATCGGCTCGCCCATACCCATGAACACGACGTTGCTCAGACGGCAGGGGCCACCGGCGATTCCACCATCGCGGCAGGTGCGGGCTGCAATCCTGACCTGCTCGAGAATCTCACCGGTGGACATGTTCCTCGTCAATCCCAATTGTCCGGTCGCGCAGAACGGGCATCCCATGCCGCAACCGACCTGGCTGGAAATACACAAGGTGGTTCTTGTGGGATAGCGCATCAGGACGGATTCAATCATCGCGCCATCGAACAGGCGCCAAAGGGTTTTGATGGTTGTCCCCGCATCGGCGACTTGGTGTGTGACTTCATGGATGAGCTCAGGGAAGAACGTATCTTGGGCGATCTGGCTCTGCTTCGACGGAAAATCGGAGAACGAGGCAACGTCGGTATCGTAGTGGGCGAAATAGTGATTCGCCAGCTGTTTGACGCGGAAACGCGGCATGCCGATTGATTTCGCGGCGGCTTCTCGTTCTGCCGTATCCATGTCGACAAGATGGACCGGAGGCTTGCCACGCCGGGCATGATCTTTTGCCAGGACATCTTTGAATGCGCCGGCAGTGCCTCCCGGTGTGATGCCGGTTTCCGGTTCAGTGCCTTGTATGGTCATGAATATCTCCTGTCAGGTTGTGTCGTACGGATGGCGGTCGGGTGCCTGCCTCAGCAATGCGCCAAGTCGGGGGTTGATTCTGTCACAACCCCGTCACGTACAGCAAGGCCATCATGAATGGTGCTGTCAGCAAGATGGAGTCGACACGATCCATCACTCCCCCGTGGCCTCGCAGCAAATGTCCCATATCTTTGATTCCGATGTCACGCTTCAGCATGGAGGCGCACAAGTCGCCGAATGTTCCGACCACGCCAATCAGGACGCCGGCGATGATCGGGACCCACCAGCGGCTTGCCCACAGCGTTGGATACGTGCAGGCGAAAATCACGAATGCGCCTGCCATGGCGAACAGCATCGATCCGATCAATCCTTCCACGGACTTCTTCGGGGAGATTCGCGGGGACAGCTTATGCTTGCCGAACCATGCGCCGGCAAACAGTCCGCCGGTATCGCTCAAAGCGGGAAGAAACACAATCATGATGGCGTGGGCCACCGCATGGCCGTGGAACGTCAACGACAGAGCGATGAATGACGCGAGAAGAGGAATATACAAGACGGTGAACAATGATACGGCGACGCTGGTGAGCCTGCTGTGCCGGGCATTGGTCGTGCCATGGTTGAACGACGATTCCAGACGCGCACCAGCGTTGGTCTGAGCGAGCTTGTGCTCGATTTCCATGCTCAGTCTGTCGCCGAAACTGAAGTTCGCCGTGGCACTCAAGGCGACAAGCACCATGGACAGCATTACGCACACGGCCATGGCGGAAACATGCCATGGCGAGTAGTAGGTTGCGAGTAGGGTGCCGGTGGAGCATATCCAGAGCATGATGACCGGGATATGCATGCCCGCGATGGCAAAATCGACGCGAAGCTCCCAAAGTGCGAGAATCATGAACACGATCAGCAACACCATGAACACATCCATGCTGATGGCCAGGCATGCGACGATAATCGCGATGAGGATCACCGCGGTGGCGATCGCCTGGGGCATGTTACGCCCCGTTTTCTTGTTGATTTCTTCGAGGGTTTCCTCGGCACTGCCGTCATGCGCGCTGCTGTTGTCCATCGTCATCCTTCTTTGCCAACATCACCGAAGCGGGCCCCGCCACCCGGTGCACGGTATGGACGAGGCCCGCGTTCCGTCAGGAGGTTTCAGACCTCCATGATCTCCTTCTGCTTGGTTTCCAGCAAGGAATCCAGCTCGTCAGTGAATTGCTTGGTGAGCTTGTCAAGCTCCTTGAGTTGACGATCACCGTCATCCTCGCCCATATCGCCATCCTTGACGGACTTGTCGATGCTTTCCTTGGCTTTACGACGGATGTTACGCACCGCGACCTTGCCGTCTTCAGCCTTTGCCTTGGCGATCTTCACGTATTCCTTGCGGCGCTCCTCTGTCAGTTCAGGCATGGTAGCGTAAATGACACTGCCTTCACGACGCGGGCTGACTCCGAGGTCGGAATCGCGGATTGCTTTTTCCACGGCATTCGCCTGTGATGCATCATACGGAGTCACCGCAAGCGTACGGGGTTCAGGCACGCCGATGGTGGCGACTGCTTTGATCGGCGTGGGAACGCCATAATATTCGACAGTCAAGCCGTTCAGCAGCGCTGGATTGGCACGACCGGTACGAATGCCGGTGAAGTTCTCTTTGGTGGCTTCGACAGACTTGCTCATCTGTTCTTTGGCCTGTTCGATGACTGTAGCCATGGTCTCTCCTTTGACGGGATTCGTCGTTGAACGACTTGCTTGGTTCCATTGTAGCGTCGAATGACGCTACAGACGTTATGCGAGCGTTGAGTCCGCAGCCGATACCAAGGTGCCGATTTCTTCGCCGAGCAGGGCACGGGTGACATTGCCCGGCTCTTCCAGACCGAATACACGGATGGGTTTGCGGTTGTCACGCGCCATGGACAGTGCCGCGGCATCCATAACCGCAAGATTATCGACGAGGGCACGGTCGTAGCTCAACGTGGCGAAACGCTGGGCGGAATCAACCTTGCGAGGGTCGGCGGTATACACGCCATCCACACCGTTCTTCCCCATGAGGACTTCGTCGCAATGGATTTCCAACGAGCGTTGGATCGAAACGGTATCGGTCGAGAAATACGGCATGCCGGCGCCTGCTCCGAATATGACGACCCTGCCCTTTTCGAGGTGACGGATGGCTTTCAGAGGAATATACGGCTCCGCCACTTGTCCCATGGCAATCGCCGTCTGGACGCGAGTGGCTTGGCCTTCCTGCTCAAGGAAATCCTGCAGAGCCAAGCAGTTCATGACCGTACCGAGCATGCCCATATAATCGCCTCGGCTACGATCGATACCCGCTTGCTGAAGTTCGGCGCCTCGGAAGAAATTGCCGCCACCCGTCACGATAGCGACTTGAACACCCTGCTGGACCGCGGGCACGATTTCCTGCGCAATACGGCGGACCACCTGAGTGTCGATGCCGACGGCTCCCCCGCCAAACGCCTCGCCTGAAAGCTTGAGCAATACCCTGCGTGGCTTGTTTGTGCCAGTCATATCTGGGCCTTTCTATGCCGAATCAATCTTTGCCGTTGTACCACATTAGCGTCGGTGAACGACAGCGAGCGGCCACACCACTGGTACGGTTCGCGTCGTTGCGATGCGGTTCATACGTCATCGGTACGCCCGACACCGATACCGGTTGGAAGGATGACCGGCAAGACCTGAATACATGTTCGCCGCTGCGCTTTGAACAGCACAGCGGCGAACACGGAATACGCTCAATGGCGTGAATTGGGAAAAATCAGCCTATCCTCTGATCGCGGATAGCGTCACTCTTCCTCATCACCCTTGCCGACTTCGATGCGGGCGAAGGCGAGAGCCTTGGCGCCGGCCTCATCGAACAGCTTGCCGACGGTCTTGGACGGATCCTTGACGTAATCCTGCTCGAGCAGAACGGCTTCCTTGTAGAAGGCGTTGAGACGGCCTTCTACAATCTTCGGGGCGATCTTCTCGATAACCGCCTGAGGCTTGCCCTTCGCGGCGAGCTCTTCGGAAGTCTTCTCGTTGGCGATGCGACGCTCGGAATCAAGCACAGCCTGATCAACATCCTCACGGGTCAGCCAACGCGGGCTCATGGCGGAAATCTGCAACGCAGCCTCATGAGCGACCTTTTCGCCGGCTTCATCCGTAGCGATCATGGCCACGATGGACGGCGGCATTTCAGCGGACTTGCGGTGCGCATAGATTTCGACGTGCGGGCCGGCGATCTTGGCGAACTGGCCGACCTTCACGTGCTCGCCGAACAGCGCAGCCGCCTGCTCGATATCGAACTTGACATCGCCATCGGCGGTCTTGGCTGCAAGCACGTCGTCAACATTGTTGGCGTCGGCGGCGATTGCGGCATCAAGCACCGAATCGGCGAATTCGACGAACTTCGGGGTCTTGGCCACGAAATCGGTCTCGGAATTGATTTCCACGGCGTATCCGACTTCGCCGTTCGCGGTCTTCACGACCTTGGAAGCGATGGTGCCTTCCTGAGCCTTACGGCCTTCGCGCTTGCCCGCTGCCGCAATGCCCTTGGCGCGGATGATTTCCTTGGCGCGAGCGACATCGCCTTCGGCCTCAGTGAGAGCCTTCTTCACGTCCATCATGCCGGCGCCGGTTTCTTCACGCACCTGCTTGATCAGAGCTGCAGTGATAGCTGCCATGTGTTGTCTCCTCTTGATTTTGAAGTAATACCCAGCGGCGGGAGATGGTGTATCTCCCGCCGCTAAGGATAACAAATGCCGTGAATCAGCTCGGGCTCTTCGCTCTTGGCTTCTTCGGCTTTCGGAGCTTCCTGAGTCAGAAGATCCTTCTCCCAAGCTGCCATCGGCTGCTCGGAATTGTCATCAGCCTTGGCTGCCTTGCCGGAACGCTCAAGCAAACCATCGGCCACAGCGTCGGCCATCAGGCTGGTGAGCAGTTCGATGCCACGAATGGCGTCATCGTTCGCCGGAATCGGGTAATCCACCTGATCGGGATCGGTGTTGGTGTCCACGATGGCGACAACCGGAATACCGAGCTTGTGCGCTTCGGAAACGGCCAGGGCTTCCTTGTTGATGTCCACGACGAACAGCGCCGAAGGCGTGCGGTTCATGTTGCGGATACCACCAAGCTGCTTCTCCAACTTGTCCTTTTCACGCTCGAGCAGCAGCAGTTCCTTCTTGGTCAGACCGGAGCCGCGCACGTCAGTGAAGTCCATCTCTTCGAGTTCCTTGAGACGGGCAACGCGCTTGGAAACGGTCTGGAAGTTGGTGAGCATACCGCCCAGCCAACGCTCGGACACGTACGGCATGCCGACGCGGGTAGCCTGAGCCTTGACTGCTTCCTGGGCCTGCTTCTTGGTGCCGACGAACAGGATCGTGCCGTTGTGGGCGACGGTTTCCTTGATGAAATCGTAAGCCTTGTCGATAAGGTCAAGCGACTTGAACAGGTTGATGATGTGAATGCCGTTGCGCTCCATGAGGATGTACTGCTTCATCTTCGGGTTCCAACGGCGGGTCTGATGGCCGAAATGCAGTCCAGCCTTCAGCATGTCGCTCATAGTGATCTGAGCCATGGTAATACTACCTTTCTTGTCGGTTATTGCCTGGTCATGTGTCACCGCGTGCAGCTTGTTGCCAAACCGACCGACACGGGACGTCGCGGACATGACGCGAATTATGCGCCTGCTAGGGAATACGATGAGTTATCCGCTGCGCGACATTGGATAACTCGAATTGACGCACAGGCGAAATAATAGCACGGACCGAAGATTTCCGATCCGTGCTATGGGCTGTGCCGGAAGAGCGACGCGAACTCAGCGTTCTCCACGCAACGTTCTCATCGCCGCTCTGCGCTCTTCTTTTTCGAGCCGGTCAAGATAGATATGTCCATCGAGATGATCCGTCTCATGTTGAAGCATGCGGCCCATGATGCCTCGTCCTTCGAGCACCACCGTCTTGCCCTCAACATCGATGCCTCGGACGCGTGCATAGTCGGCGCGGCGCGTCTTATACCACAATCCTGGCACGGACAGGCACCCCTCGTCGCCATACTGTTCGCCGCTGGTCTCTTCAAGAACCGGGTTCAGCACATATCCGAGCTTGCCTTCGATGTTATAGGAGAACGCTCGAAGACTGATGCCAATCTGGTTTGCGGACAGTCCGGCACGCCCGGGATCGTCCACGGTATCGAGCAGGTCCTGCACCATCCGGCGGATTGCCGGTGTGATGGTGTCGATGGTCTCGCATGGTGTGCGTAACACAGGGTCTGGAATGACACGAATCTCACGGATTGCCAAATTACTGCTCCTCTACTTGGGTTGTTTCCTGCCGTTCATTGTCTGACGGATCAGCCGGATCCTCTTCATCCGACAGACGCTTGCTGCGCAGCTCAGCCACGTTCAATTTTGCCTGGTCGAGCGCTTGCCGCACCTTGGGTGAAACGGTCTCCGAAACCTGAGAGACCGTTTCAGCCGTCTTGTCAAACAGTTTAACAGTCGCGGGGATCGGAGCCGACGGGCCCTTCGGCGTGTAAATGACGTGTTCGATGACATCGTCATAATGTTGAAGCACCTTGTTGCGTACGACCTTCATACTCGGGGTCAGCGTACCGTCCGCCTGATTGAAATCATCAGGGAGAATCGCGAACTTACGCACCGACTCTGCGCGCGACACCGAGCTGTTCGCCTGATCGATGTACTGCTGGATATAGGCGCGGACCGCATCATTGGTCGCTATCTGTTCCATCGGCATGTGAGCGTCCAGCCCCTGATGTTGCAGCCAATCACGGGTCATCTCCTCGTCCAGGGCAATCAGCGCCGCAACGAACGGTCTTCCATCGCCAATCACCACGGCATGCGAGACTATCGGACAGGTGTTGATTGTGTCTTCAATCGGCGCCGGACTGATATTCTTGCCGCCCGCAGTGATGATGATGTCTTTCTTTCGTCCGGTAATGAACAGGAATCCACGATCATCGATATACCCGAGGTCGCCGCTGTGCAGCCATCCGTCAGGCTCAAGCACTTCGGCGGTCAATTGCGGTTGCTGATAGTAGCCTTTGAAGACGTTCGGCCCCTTGATTTCCACTTCCCCGTCCTCCAAGGTACGGATGGCGATACCCGGTCCGGGGCGTCCTACGGAACCGACCTCATTGGCGTCCTCGAAATTGACGACACAAGGCGCCGCGGTTTCCGTCATGCCGTATCCCTGGATGAAGGTGATATCGTCCATGCCGTTGAAGAAGTGGGCGAGATCGGCATTGATGGGCGCACCCCCGCAGGCAAGATACCGAAGGTTCGGGCCGAGCGCAGAACGTACGGATTTACCTACCGTCGCCATGTAGAACGAGTGGTTGATGCGCTCGGACAGAGTGTGATGGGCCCGTTCGCCGTTCTCCTCTTTGGACCACTGGGCAAAATGGCGGAACGCTTTGGCAAAAAGTCGTCCCTTGAAACCTGCACCGGCTTTTTGCGATGCCGCGTTGTACACCTTTTCGAACACACGCGGCACGCCGAGCAGATAGGTCGGTTTGAAGCTGCGCAAATCGGCGAGCAGATGCTTCGCCGTGGGGATGTACCCCACCACGCCTTGCGCTCCAATCGCCGTGTATTGAATGTACCTGGCGAAGCAATGGGCCAAAGGCAGGAACAACAGCAGGCGGCTCGGCTGGTACAACATTTCGTTGAGCACGTCATACCCCGCATACACGATGTGTGTGAAATTACGGCTGGTCAGCATGGCGCCCTTCGGCTTGCCTGTCGAGCCGGACGTGAACACGATGGTCGATACGTCGTCCGCTTTCACCGCACCGATTGCCTGCTCAAGCTCATCGTCGGTCACGGATTGGCCGAAATCCACGACCGCATTGAGACCGTCGGTCTGGAAGTTGAAGATGTAGGTGAGGTCCGGCTGATCTTTGCGAATAGTGTCCAGCGTATGCGCATGAGACTCGTCTCCCGCAAACGCGATAGCCGGCTTGACGTCCTTGACGATGCTGGCGGCTTGCTTGGCGGAATCCGTTTCGTAAATCGGTACGGTGACGGCACCAATCGCGGAACACGCGAAATCGACAATCGCCCAGTCATAGCATGTGGCGGAATAGATCACCACCATACTGCCATGCTTGACTCCCATACCCAGCAGGCCTCGCGCCACAGCGCGGACACGGTCATTCATCTCTTGCGCGGTCACGGTATGCCACACGCGGTCCGGCTCGCTCTGCCATTGCGCGATATCTCCTTGCGGATCGCGTTGCGCGCGTTTGGACAACAGCGAATAGACGGTGTCATCATCAGTGGTCTGGTAGACCGGGTCAACAGCAAATTCATGCAACATGCATACAACTATAGCCCTATTCCTCGTCCCCGCCGTGGAATTCGCCGCGAACGGTCAGCCGACGTCGGCGTGTACGGCAATCCACTTACTTGCCCGTTTGCGGAACACGAGGGTCGAATGAAAGACGGATTTGCCTACGTCAACATTGACGTTGTACTCGATCCTGTCGTTGGAGACCAACGAGACTTCCATCCATCGCGGAACCGTGGGGAAACGCTTGATGTGATCATCCACGATTCCGCTCTGACTCGTGCACTCGTAGGATCGCATCAATTCCCACATGAATTCAATCCGTTCAATGCATTCTTGTGACAAGTGGCGTCGCATCATCTCGGTGACGCCTCGACCGCGAATAGCGTCGACGAGCATGCATGCCAGACGACAGACGATGAAGGAATGCCGTTTACAAAATTCAGGAGCGTATGTTTCCGGAGCTTCCCGGTAATAACAGTTGATGGTGACCGGGACCACCAGCCCGCAGGTTCCCAAGGCGATGCGACCCTGCATGCCCGGAAGATGAAATGGGTTCAATCGGTATGTCCACAGTGTGTTTTCGTCGTTCATGATTCCCCTTCCGGTAGGCGGCTTCGCGTATCGTCCGGCTTCTGCACCGGTCATAGCATCAAGAACAACAAAAAAAGCCTTGCCGTGTCAAGGAGCACGGCAAGGCAAACGTTATATGTGGATAAGTATGGCCATGATGCCGTACTTATCCACAAATACGGTCTGATTACTTGACAGTGGACGTGACGACCACTGAGCAGCGCTGGAAGTTCTTCACGTCCACATACCCGGTGGAAGCCATCGCCCGGCGCAACGCTCCAATGAAATTGGTCGTGCCGTCGGCTTGATGGCTCGGACCGTACAGAATCTCCTGAAGCGGTGCGACAGTACCGACATTGGTGCGCTTGCCACGCGGCAACGACTGATGACGTGCCTCTGCGCCCCAATGCATGCCATGCCCGGGAGCTTCAACCGCGCGTGCCAACGGGGAGCCGAGCATCACAGCATCAGCGCCCATGGCAAAAGCTTTGATGAAGTTGCCGGATGAGCCCATACCGCCATCGGCGATAAGCTGGACATACCGGCCGCCCGACTCATCCATGTAATCGCGTCGCGCCTCGCTACATCCGCAATGGCGGTCGCCATCGGTGCTTGCAAACCGATGGTGTTGAGCGTGCCGGACACGGCACCGCCGCCGAACCCGACCAGAACGCCCGCCGCCCCCCGTGCGCATAAGATGCAGCGCCGCCGTGTAATTCGTCGCTCCGCCGACAATGACCGGCACATCAAGATCGTAAATGAACTGCTTGAGGTTCAGTGGCTCATGGTCCGTCGAAACATGCTCCGCCGACACTGCCGTACCACGGATGACAAACAGGTCCACGCCGGCGTCGATAACCGTCGAATAGAATTCCTGCGTACGCTGCGGGCTCAGTGCGCCGGCGACAGTGACACCGGCTTCACGGATTTCGTGCAAGCGTTTCGTGATGAGCTCGGGCTTGATAGGCTCAGCATAGATTTCCTGCATACGACGGGTCGATTCTTCCTCAGGAAGCGACGCGATCTCATCCAACAAGGGTTCCGGATCATCGTAACGCGTCCACAACCCCTCCAAATCCAGTACGCCCAAGGCGCCCAGACGGCCCATTTCAATGGCTGTTTTCGGACTGGTCACCGAATCCATCGGCGCGGCAATCACCGGCACATCGAATTCATACGCATCGATCTGCCACGCTGTGCTGACATCCTGGGGATCGCGAGTACGGCGAGACGGGACGATGGCGATATCGTCAAGCGAGTATGCGAGCCGGGCTTTTTTACCCAAGCCGATTTCAATTTCCTGAGACATGCCTTCAAGGCTAATGCGAGCACGTGACGAACCATTCAAGGTTGCCGCAATATGATATGCCGTCCAACATCGTGGACGAAAAGTCACGTATGTTACCGGGATGGACTATGAATAGATATCATATCGCACCTTCACAACCCCGTGAGGAGGGAATTCATGGCCAAGATTAAGGTCGAAGGTAAAGTCGTCGAACTCGACGGCGATGAGATGACCCGCGTGATCTGGAAAGACATCAAGGATCGTCTGATTCTGCCGTATCTCGATATCGACTTGGAATATTACGACCTCGGCATTGAAAACCGCGACGCCACCGATGACCAGGTGACCATCGATGCAGCCAATGCCATCAAGCGCGAGCACGTCGGCGTAAAATGCGCGACCATCACCCCCGATGAAGCCCGAGTCAAGGAATTCGGACTGAAGAAGATGTGGAAATCCCCGAACGGCACTATCCGTAACATTCTTGGCGGGACTATTTTCCGTGAGCCGATCGTCATCTCCAATATCCCCCGTCTGGTTCCCGGATGGACCAAGCCTATCGTCGTCGCACGCCACGCATTCGGCGACCAGTACAAGGCAACCGATTTCAAAGTCGATCGTCCGGGGCGCCTGACCGTCACCTTCACTCCCGATGACGGCAGCGAACCGACCGAGCATGTGGTCTTCGATTATCCGGGTGCCGGCGTCGCCCAAGTCCAGTACAACGTGGCCGAGTCCATTCGCGGCTTCGCCCGCGCCTGCTTCCGCTACGGTTTGCAACGCCACCTCCCGGTGTACTTATCAACCAAAAACACCATCCTCAAAGCGTATGATGGTGAATTCAAAGACATCTTCGCCGAGGTTTTCGAAACCGAATTCAAGGATCGGTTCGAGGCAGCAGGCTTGACATACGAGCACCGTCTCATCGACGATATGGTCGCTAGCTCGTTGAAATGGCACGGCGGATACATCTGGGCGTGCAAGAACTATGATGGCGACGTGCAATCCGACAGCGTGGCACAAGGATTCGGTTCGCTCGGCCTGATGACCTCGGTCCTCATGACGCCCGACGGCCAGACTGTCGAAGCGGAAGCGGCACATGGCACAGTCACCCGACATTACCGCCGCTGGCAACGAGGCGAGAAGACCTCCACCAACCCGATTGCTTCAATCTTCGCATGGACCGGTGGTCTCAAGCATCGCGCGAAGCTGGACAACACTCCTCAAGTCGCCCACTTTGCCGAAACACTTGAACACGTGATCATCAAGACCGTGGAATCCGGTCGCATGACCAAGGACCTCGCCATGCTGGTCGGTCCCGACCAGCCGTGGCTTGACACCCAAGGATTCATGGACGCGCTCGACGAGGAACTCGCCAAGGCGCTCGCCAAGTAGCATATCAGCGATATCGGGCCTTTGGGTTCGTGGAGATATAGCCCGGGGACGGATTCACCCCCGGGCTTTCTGCTACCCGTATACTACAATCGTCAGCGAGCCGAACCAAAGGATGAATATGGGATTACGCAGTTTCACGATACTGAGGAACGTCATCGTCACAACGGCATGCATCGGTTTGCTGACATGCACTGCCGCATGCGGCAATGAAACCGCCACCAAGACGGCAGCACCAGTGAGCCCTTCTCTCGGCTCGGTCGCCATATTCACACCATCCGATGGCATCACACTCTCCCAGTACACGCCGTTGAACAAATGGGCGAAACTCGTTCCGGAAATCACCCAGCAATTGGAACATCTCGGATTCCCGTCCGGCAGTATCAGCACGCATAAGGACAACAATCTAGATAAACAAAGCCAAGACATTCAAGACTATGTCGTGAACGTGGCTTCCGGTGACGACTCTTCATCCGCTTCCACCAGCGAGACCACATTGATTGTCGCACCGTGCGCATCCACGGACAAGACTGTAGCGCAGTACGGTGATTATGTCACCAAACCCGACACTTCCTCGGACACCGGGAACGATGCCGCATCCGAGCGTTTATCCAGTGCGCTGGAACTGGCGAAAAAATCCGGTATGCATGTCATTGTCCTGTCCAATGACATCAGTGGAGTGACTCCTGACGTTATGGTGCGAATGTCCACAGCGAATATGATCGGACGTCTCCAGGCCAAACAGCTTGTCAGCAAACTCCAGCTCGGAGCGGCCAGCGCATCCAATCCCAAAATCCTTGAAATCATGCTGCCGGTGAGTCCATCATCCGAAGAGAGCAATGTATCAATGCAATTCGCCCAGGAAGCGTTCAAAGGAATGTGGAGCGTGCTCGGCAAGTATTTCGCGTCAGGTGCCGCAATCAGCGCATCCGGCTCGTTGAACGCGAACACGACGCAATCCAGTTGGAGCTCAGTGTCGTTCACCGTCAATAACGAGGCCGATATCAGGCAGGAGCTTGAACGACGATTGGACTGCGACAAGTCCTCCCCCACCCATATCGATGGCATTATCGCGATGAACGATTATGTGGCATCCGTGGTTATCGACGAGTTGGCTTCCCTGGGATATCAAGGATCGGCGGCGGATATCAACCCTTCCATCACCATCATGGGTATTGTGGGCAATCTTGCCGGGCATAAAGATCTGGTGAAGTCAGCCGTTCCCGCGCCCAACCATGCGCCGTATGATGGTGACTCATCCCACCGTGATGCAGCATCGTGGCCGATTGTCACCGGGTATGGCGCCTATACGGCGATGCTTCCCGACATCGTTGACGGCAAACTGTGGATGACCGCTATGGAAGACCGAAAGGCGATTGCAGAAGACATCGCCCAAGCCACGAAACGCCTCGCGTCAGGTAACAGTCTGACCTCGATGAAATCCGTTTCCAAGACCACGGTGAACGGCAAAACGCTGCCGGTCATCACCGAGGATTTGGTTGCGGTCAGCGCATCGAATCTCAAAGTCGAGCTCATTGATCCAGGTTATGTGACGCTCGCCGATGCCGGGTTGTAGCCGAAAGAACCGACGTCAAGATTCCGGTTTGAGATCTATGGACCGCTGGACGACCAATGATTCGGGATCGGCGTAACGCTCCTCCCCGGCTTGCGTTTTCACTCCCCAGTGCAGGCAGGAAGTCCCGCAATGGTCCGAAATACCTTGTATTGTGCCGATGATTTCCCGGCGTTGCACCGGCGTGCCGACAGGCAGCTGGGTGATGGCCGGCTCGAATGTCGAAATGAATCCGGTGTCATGCTCGATACTGACGACGGATTTTTCCGCCACATCGCCGCTGAATCGTACTGTTCCGCTCGCCGGCGCCATAATGACGTCACCCGGTTGCGCCGCAAGGTCTACGCCCCGGTGGCGTGAAGACCATAGACGCGAAGGCTGTTCAAAATGTTTGATGACCATAGGATACGTCACCGGCCACACCATCAATGCAGCGCAAGCTTGTGATGAGGGTACCGCAGTGGCGTTGACGGCCGGCGCAGGTGTTTGTGAGCGTGATGGCCGGGTGTGCGCCGTCTTGGTGCACGGAACCACACTCACAGCCGGATGACCTGAATATGGTGCCGGCTGATATGCCGATGGCAAACTTGCGAATGATGAAACCAGTGAACCTATGATGAGCATCGTTGCGAATCGCCGCGTCGGTTTAGACATCTGACCCCCTGAAACCAGTCCATATACTACTGGTTCGAGTATGTTGCCGGCACAGGCATGGTGTCGAGCCGGCGCCGGCAATGTGGTCAGAAGACGAATTGGGGCAGGGATTATGATCCCTGCCCCAATTCAAAATGCGAAAGGTTCAGATCGCACACCCGTTCGCGTCAAGATTCGGGTTATCCTTTGAGTTGCCTGCCACAAAGAACAGGCTGATCACTGAGACACCGAATACCGCGGCAATCGTGATAATCAGCCACATCGGGACGGATGGAATCCACATGATCACCAAGAATGCGACAGCGCACAGAACAATCAGTGTCCACGTGATAATACGGAACACTTGGCGCACTGAATGCGGTGAACCGCTGATATTCGGGTTGCTCAGATTGATATCTTCCGCCTCTGATGTCGCTTGTTGAACGCTTGAGCTCGGCTTCCATTCGCCGTCCAGTTCATGCTCTTCAAGTCGACGCGACCGTTCCTGCAACGCATACTCGTCAATCATGCCGCCACGATTGCGGCCTTTGGTCTCATCATACTGTTGCGGGACACCCTTGTTCTGCTTGTTGCGCTTGGCTGTTGCCCGGCGTTCTGCACGGTTCGGCATATCGCTCCCTTCGTATGGAATCACAACTGTTCCCAGTGTACTCGCATTCCCAAGGATGAGGCGCTCATACACACGGATATGGGTGTGGCTGCATTTCGCCAGAGCAAGGGGCTTGTCCCCCTCTGGCGAAATGCAGCCACACCCAGTTGGTTCAGCGAGGCAACATCATCGGACGTTGTGTCGGCACAATCGGAGCCGGCAACTCAGTGGATCCGGTGAGGTACCGGTCAACGGCGGCGGCACAGCTACGGCCTTCTGAAATCGCCCAAACGACAAGGCTCTGGCCTCGACCGGCATCGCCACAGACGAACACGCCATCCTGTGAGGTTGCGAAATCGTCATCACGGGCGACATTGCCGCGCTGATCAAGCTCGACAGGCATCTGCTCCATGATTGTGGACGTATCCGGATGGAGGAAACCAACTGAAATGAGAACCAGATCCGCTGGAATGACCCGTTCAGTACCAGGCTGGCGGGTAAATGGCCCGTTCTCCCCCGGTGCGACATCGACGATTTTCAGTCCGGTGACATGGCCATGCTCGTCGGCGATGAAGCCCGAAGCGGTCGCCGAATCCTCGATGGTGACACGCTCAGCGCCTTCGCCCTCGAATTCCACGGAATCGACGTTGTACACGTATGTACCGCCCTCTTCCATGGAAGACGTCTTCTGATATGTACGTGCGAATGTCGGCCACGGCGCATTGTCCGGTCTGCTGGACGGTTCCTTCGGCATGATCTGGAGGACAGTGACGTCCTTGGCTCCCTGACGGATAGCGGTGCCCAAACAATCCGAACCGGTGTCGCCACCGCCGATGACGACAACATGCTTGTCCTTGGCAGTGATATCGTGCACTGGTTCGACGCCGTAGACCCTGCGTGTCGCATCAGGCAGGAATTCCATCGCGAAATGGATGCCGTCGAGTTCACGTCCCGGAATCTTCATATCACGCGGGACGGTGGAACCGATGGCAACGACGACGGCATCATACCGGTCACGCAGCTCATCCCAGCTGATATCCTTGCCGATTTCCGTGTTGGTGCGGAACCTGGTGCCTTCAGCCTCCATCTGCTTGACACGCCGATCAATCAGATGCTTGTCAAGCTTGAAGTTCGGGATGCCATAGCGCATCAAACCGCCGATCGCGTCGTCACGCTCATAGACGACGACCGTATGGCCGGCTCGGGTCAGTTGCTGTGCGCACGCCAGACCGGACGGACCGGATCCCACGACCGCGACCGTCATGTCGGTAAGTCGTTCAGGCGGCAGCGGCTTGACATAGTCAAGTTCCCAAGCCTGGTCGATAATGGTGGCCTCATCATTCTTGATCATGGTCGGCGGCTGGTGGATGCCGAGCACGCACGCCTGCTCACACAATGCCGGGCAGATACGACCAGTGACCTCAGGGAAGTTATTGGTCATGGACAGCCTGTTGTAGGCGTCCTCCCACTTCTCCTGACGGACCAGATCATTGAATTCAGGGATGATATTGCCCAGCGGGCATCCGCTCATGCAGAACGGGGTGCCGCAATCCATGCAACGTGCCGCCTGCTGCGTGGTCCAAGGTTGCAGACCGCTTTCGGCATGAACGTCAAGCCAATCCTTGATGCGTTCCTCGACCGGGCGCTCGGCAAGCTCGCGACGGGTGCGGACCTTCAGGAATCCTCTTGGATCTCCCATGTCAGTGTGCTCCTTCCATGACCTGCTCGTACACGTGCTCCCATGCGCCAGGCGCGTTGAAGTCGACGTTGTTTTCCTTGGCCTGTTCCATGGCCTTCGTCATTGCGACGTAATGCTTGGGGGGTCACATGGGTGATTCGGGTGCGGGTGTGCTCCCAATCGTCCAGCAGTCCCTGAGCGAAGACGGAACCGGTTTCTTCGACGTGACGCTTAATGAGGTCGTGGACAAGTTGCTCGTCGGCACCTTCCAAAGGTTCGAACAGCAGGGCGCCGCTCTTGCACGCGTCAGGATTGACCTGTCGCATATCAAGGTCAAGCACATACGTGTCTCCGCCGGAGAAACCTGCGCCGAAGTTGCGTCCCATGGCGCCGAGAATCACGACCACACCGCCGGTCATATATTCGCAGCCGTGGTCACCGACGCCTTCGACGACGAACGTTGCGCCGCCGTTACGCACGGCGAACCGTTCGCCTGCACGTCCCGCGACGAACATTTCGCCTGAAGTCGCGCCGAAACCGGTGACATTGCCTGCAATCACATTAGTATGCGGATCGAAGGTGATGTCTTGCTCAGGACGGACAACCATGCGGCCGCCGGACAATCCCTTGCCGGCATAATCGTTGACCTCGCCATATACGCGGATGGTTTCTCCGCGCGGGATGAACGCGCCGATGGATTGGCCGCCTGAACCGTGGAAAGTCATGTCGATGGTGTCGTCAGGCAGCCCTAGAGCACCGTAGCGTCGGGTGATTTCATAGCCGACCATGGTGCCGAGCGTACGATTGACGTTACGGATCGGCATCTCGATACGAACCGGCTCCTTATGTTCCAGCGCAGGTTGAGCGAGCTCGATGAGCTTGTTGTCCAACGCCTTTTCGAGTTCATGGTTCTGCTCGATGGTCTGATGCAGAATCGTCCCCGGAATCGGACCGGGCTGCATGAGCACGTTGCTCAAGTCGATGCCATCGGCCTTCCAGCGCGCGACGGCCTCATTCTGGTCGAGGCATTCGACGTGGCCGACCGCCTCTTCCAACGTACGGAAGCCGAGTTGCGCGAGAAGCTCGCGAACCTCTTGCGCGATGTACATGAAGAAGTTGATGACGTATTCCGGCTTGCCGCGGAACCGGGCACGCAGCTCGGGATCCTGCGTGGCGATGCCCTGCGGGCAGGTGTTCTTCTGGCATGCGCGCATCATGACGCAACCTTCGGTAATCAGCGCAGCTGTCGCGAAACCGAATTCCTCAGCTCCAAGCAGCGCAGCGATGACCACGTCGCGTCCTGTCTTCAACTCGCCATCGCACTGCACCACGATACGAGAACGCAAGCCGTTGAGAATCAGAGTCTGCTGTGTTTCAGCGAGACCGATTTCCCACGGTGTGCCCGCATGCTTGATGGCGTTCAGCGGGGCTGCACCAGTGCCGCCATCGCTGCCGGAAATCAGTACGACATCAGCATGGCATTTGGCTACGCCGGCTGCAATGGTGCCTACGCCGAACTCGGAAACGAGCTTGACATGGACACGCGCCTTCGGATTGGCCATCTTCGCATCGTTAATCAGTTGCTTGAGATCTTCGATGGAGTAGATATCGTGATGCGGCGGCGGGGAGATAAGCTCAACACCAGGCGTCGCGTGGCGGACCTTGGCAATCCACGGCGGAACCTTGGCTCCAGGCAGGTGTCCGCCCTCGCCCGGCTTAGCACCCTGGGCGAGTTTGATCTGCAGATCCGTGGCGTGTACCAGGTAATCGCTGGTCACACCGAAACGAGCGGAAGCGATCTGCTTGATTCGGCTGTAGCGCAATGGATCGTTGATACGGTCATCGGATTCGCCACCTTCACCGGAGTTCGACCTTGCGCCAATGGTGTTCATAGCGATGGCCAGAGTCTCATGCGCTTCCTGCGAAATCGAGCCGTAGCTCATGGCGCCGGTTGAGAACCGCTTGACGATTTCACTGGCGGGCTCGACTTCGGAGATATCAATCGGCTTGCGGGTCTGCTTGAACTTCATCAGACCACGCAACGTCATGAGACGGTTCGACGTGTCGTTGATATGCGCGGAATACTTCTTGAACAGGTTGTAGTCGCCACGTTGGGTCGCCTGTTGCAAGAGGAAAATCGCCTCGGGATCATTGAGATGATCCTCGCCGGTGCGACGCCACTTGTAGTCGCCACCGGTGCGCAGATTGCGGTGCGGACGGCTCGTCCACTGGTTCGGGTAGGCCACACGGTGCCTGATCGCCACTTCTTCGGCGATTTCATTGAGGCCGGCTCCCCCCGACTCGGGATGTCGTACCGGTGAAGTATTCGTCAATGACTTCCTGATTGAGGCCGACAGCTTCGAACAGCTGAGCGCACGATAGCTCATAATCGTGGACACACCCATCTTGCTCATGATCTTCAATACGCCGGTGGACAGTGCATTGGTCAGATTCTTGACCGCTGTCGGCGCATCGACCTTGAGGTATCCGGTGCGGGCGAGTTCCTCGACGGATTCGAATGCAAGATACGGGTTGACGCATGCGGCACCATAGGCGATGAGCAGGGCGACATGGTGGATTTCACGAACATCGCCGGCTTCGACAGCCAAGGAGACCTGGGTGCGGGTATGACGGCGCAACAGGTGATGCTGGACTGCGCTGGTGAGCAGAAGCGACGGAATCGGGCCCCATGTATGGTCGGATTCGCGGTCTGACAGCACAATGAAGTTCTTGCCGTCAGCAATGGCGTTATCGACTTCTTGGAAGATTTCCTCGAGTCGTTCCTTCAGTGCCTTGCCGCCGCCGGCGACCTGATACAGGCCTCGCACGACGAAAGGCTTGTAGAAGCCGCCGAGAATCTTTGCCTTGTCAAGACGCTTGAGCTGGGCCATCTGATCGGAATCGATGACCGGCAGCGGGATGAGGATCTTCTTCGCGTGCAGTTCGGTATCCTGCAGCAGGTTCGCTTCAGGACCGATCGCCGATTCCAAGCTGGTGACTACACGTTCACGTTCCCAATCCAGTGGCGGGTTGGTGACTTGCGCGAATTTTTGCGTGAAATAGTCGAACAGCATGCGGCTGCGCTTGGACAGGACCGCAGGCGGAGTATCCGAACCCATGGATCCGAGCGGTTCCTTGCCGGTGTTCGCCATCGGGGCGAGCAGCAGTTTGAGATCCTCTTCGGTATACCCGAAGGCGCGCTGCCTGCGCTGGACCGACTGGCCGAAATGGCTGACATGCTCGCGAACCGGCAACTGGCTCATCTCGACGGAGTTGCCTTCGATCCACTTGCGGTACGGATGCTGCGAGGCGAGGTCATGCTTGATTTCATCGTCAGGGACGATACGTCCTGCCTTGGTGTCGACAAGGAACATCTTTCCAGGCTCGAGACGGCCCTTGGCCACGATATGATCCTGGCTGATTTCCGGCAGAACACCGGCTTCGGATGCGAGCACCAGATAGCCGTTGTCTGTGAGCTGCCAGCGGCCGGGGCGGAACCCGTTGCGGTCAAGCTGGGCGCCGACAAGCGTGCCGTCCGTGAATACGATGTCCGCAGGCCCGTCCCAAGGTTCGATCAGCGTGTTGTTGTACTCGTAGAACGCTTTGACTTCCGGGTCGAGCGTGTCATCGTTCTCCCAAGCTGGCGGCAGCATCATGAGCAGGGCGTGCGGAAGGCTGCGTCCGGCGAGATGTAGCAATTCCAGGCACTCGTCGAAGGTACCTGAATCCGAGTATCCCGGTGTGGCGATCGGCAGCAGCGGCTTGAACTCGCCGAGCAGCTCCGAGCTGAGACGACCTTCGCGGGCTGACAGCCAATTGCGGTTGCCTTGGATGGTGTTGATCTCACCGTTGTGCGCAATCAGACGGAACGGCTGGGCAAGAGGCCAGCTCGGGAACGTGTTCGTGGAGAAGCGGGAATGCACGATGGCGATGGTCGTCTTCATCCGCTCGTCCAGCAGATCGGGGAAGAATCCCGTCAGCTGCATGGTGGTGAGCATACCCTTGTAGGTGATGGTGCGGGCTGACAGGGATGCGAAATAGATGCCGACCTCATGCTCGACGCGCTTGCGGATGCGGAAGGTCTTGCGGTCGAGGTCGATTCCTGAAAGCTTGTTCTCCGGGTCGGCTACCACCAGCGTCTTGAATGAAGGCATCGATGCCAAAGCCTGCAATCCCAAACCGTCCGGGTTTGTCGGGACGATGCGCCACGCAAGCACTTCGAGGCCTTCTTCGTTGACGATCTTGGCGATGGCTTGCTCCTGCTGGCCGGATGTCGCGATATCACGATCCAGGAACGCGATACCCGCGGCATAATGCCCGGCTTCGGGCAGCTCCACGCCGGTGGTCGCGCGCATGAACTCGTCAGGCATGGCCATGAGGATGCCGGCACCGTCACCGGTGTTCTCCTCAGCACCGACCGCACCGCGATGATTGAGGTTCACCAACACTTCGATGGCGTCGTCGACGATCTTGCGCTCGGGACGCTTGTTCAACGTGGTGACCATGCCGACACCGCAGGCATCATGTTCTTGGGAAGGGTCATACATGCCTTCCGGGCGATGAACCGTCAAATCTAGCGGAGCTTTGAACGTCACCGAAACCACCTCTCTTTAGGCAGGACAATGCCTGCGACCCAATACACTGCCCTCACAGGTTACAGCGCAGACAGGTCAAATATCGTTGTTTGTCCATATACCGGCGACCTCAAAAAGTCAAGCCCCACATTCAGATCGGCACGGAATCCTTGTGCGCAATCCGCTGATCCAAGGCATGGATAGCCGATGCGCCAAATCAGTCAGTATTAGTAATCGGTGACGTCGAACCGGCGATCCTTGAAGTAGTAATCGCGGTCGGCGTCGGTGATCTCGCGGATGACACGGCACGGGCTGCCTACGGCGATCACGTTTGAAGGGATGTCCTTGGTCACGACGCTGCCCGCGCCGATGACAACGTTGTCGCCGATCGTCACGCCGGGCAAGACAATCGTATTGCCTCCAAGCCATACGTTATCGCCGATGGTGATCGGGATCCCGTACTCATAGCCGGAGTTGCGGCTGTCCGGGTGGACGGGGTGCCCGGCGGTGTAGATGGACACATTCGGCGCGCACATGACGTTCGAGCCGATCGTCACGTTCCCGACATCGAGGATCGTGAGATTGAAGTTGGCGTAGAAATCCTCGCCAACAGTGATATTCGACCCATAATCGCAATGAAACGGCGGTTCGACCCAGACTCGCTCCCCTGTGCCGCCGAAGAGGTCTTTGACAACCCGAGGCACGCCGTCTTCACGAAGATCCGGTGCCATGGTGTTGAGCACATACAATTTGCGCCGGCATTCGAGACGGGCTTCAGACAGTCCGTCCAACCATGCCTTGTATGGCAGTCCCGCCAGCATCCGTTCGTGTTGATTCATCGTATTCTCGACCATGGTTCGCTCCGCTTCCGCCGCCTGATAAGGCTGGTCTGTGTATTCCAGCGATGCCATACTACCCAATGCGATGGGCCATCGGACACGTGCGCGGACATCATGGGGTGTCGCGGGTCGGCATCAAACACATGAGTTCAACTGTGCGATATGCCGCCACGATACACCTATGGCATATGGCTGCCATGCGTCCATATTATGGGCGGCTGATTGTCTGGCTACAACGCCAAGGAATCGACCCAGGATTTGACTGTGGAAGCTGACACGGAGGACGGGAAGCGTTTGCCGACCAGCCACTGGGCGTGCTTCGCCATGCCTTCGACCTCGGATTCGTTGCCGAACGAGGAACTTGCCGAGGTGACGAACGCCGCCAGCTTCTTGCCGGTGAAATCGTTGGAGGTGAGAAAATCGTCGATCGGCCATGCAGCGACGCCCCACCACACCGGGGCGCCTATGAACACCACATCGTAAGAATCCCAGTCCGGCACGGACGTGTCCGCAAGCTTCACCGACTGTCGTGCAGCGGGATCGTTCGCCTCACGGTTGACGCGGCTTTCCGGATTGCGCCAATCAAGGTCTGCCGACGTGTATGGTTGCGCCGCCTTGAGTTCATGCAGCGTGGCTCCAGTCGTCTCTGCGATGGTCTGTGCTACACGGCGTGTGCAACCGCTTTCAGTGAAATACACCACCAATGTCTTCATTTGTTCCTCGATGCTTGAATCGCTTGAGTCATTTGACTCGCTTGTATTGTTTGCCTGAACCGTTCAATCCCGGTCGCAGACTGTCAATAGAACCGCCCGTCATGCCACGAGTGCGTCGTATTCGGCGTCAGTGACGGGCTCAAGCCATTCGTTGCTCATGCCTTCGCCGGGCAGCATGAACGCCAGATGGGAGAACCAGCTGTTCTTCGCGGCGCCATGCCAATGCTTCACTCCGGCCGGCACCTCCACAATGTCGCCTGGAAGCATGCGCTTCGCAGGCTGGCCTTCGAATTGGCACCACCCTTCACCATCGACGCAGATGAGGATCTGCCCACCGCCACGCGTGGCATGGTGGATGTGCCAGTTGTTGCGGCATCCAGGTTCGAATGTCACATTGTGGATGGTCAGCGGATCGCCAGGCACGCTCACCTGCTTGAGGTAGGAGCGTCCGGTGAAGTATTGCGCGTAGCCGTCGTTCGGTTCGCCCATGCCGAAGAATCCGCCGTGTTCCTTCTGCTTTGCCGTGTCGCGCGCGGCATCGGAGGCATACACTTCCTTTGCCATCGAGAATGCCGCCCATGCGTTCGGCCAGCCTGCGTAGAAAGCGATGTGCGTAAGAATCGACGCCATTTCGTCACGGGTCACGCCGTTGGCGCGGGCGGTCTGAAGATGGTATGTGAGCGAGGAATCAGTGATGCCCTTGCCGATGAGGGTGCTGATCGTGATGATGCTGCGCGTCTTAGGTGAGAGCGTGGGGTCGCTCCACACTTCGCCGAAGAGCACATCGTCGTTGTAATGGGCGAACTTCGGCGAGAAATCGCCCAACTGATCGCGTCCTGCTGTTTGCTTGATTATTGTCATTCCCTTGGTAGTAGGGCCGAATGCTTACCCTTCGGCCTGTGTGGATTGAGTTGTGTTTGCATTGGGTTGTTGTAAATGCGCTTGTGGGCTTGTTTGGACACCGCGTGCGAGGTATTCTGCGGCGATTTTGGTCGTCACCCCGTTGTTGAGATTGGCTTCTGGATCAATGCTGAATCCGTCATGATGTGGTCTCCTTGTATATCGTCTTGCAGTCCGCAGCGCAGCGTTCTATGCGGCGCATCTCCTCTGGGTTGGCATCCAGCTGTGTTTGTTTTCGATAACTTCACCGTAGGGCTTAAAGTGCACTTGAAGTCAAAGCGCGACACGCCGAGGATGAGAGAAGGAGGCGGAAAAGAGGGAAAGCGGGGAGAAAGAGAGGAGATACGGGAAAGGAGATGAAAAGAGATGGCGAAAAGGAATCAAATACAATGGAAAGCGAAGAACAGGGAAAGCTCGCCAACAATCGATACACATGGTGGCATGTGCTGCATCACCGCTGACGCTACGCATAGAACGCGACCCGCGGCACGCAAGACTGCCCAAGGGCAATCCGCCACAGACAACCGCTGAAGGACGATCCATGATGAATGAACTCCTGTCTGGGGACCCGCAAGACAACCGACACGATCCTCATTCAACAGGTGGCGCTACCGAAGCTGACACCGACACCATCAGCACCGCCACCGCAACCGGCGCCTCAACCGATGCCAAAACCACAACCATCAAATCCGCCAACGCCACTGCCGCGACCGCCACCAACCCAGCCGCTTCGCACATTCACTTCCCTCTGCGTCAGGTGGCGACGGCGATTGTGAGCATCGGCGCGCTCGCCAGCCTGTGGTACGCCCGTGCGGTCTACAACACGCACACCGGCACGTCATTCTGGCTGTTCTGGGTGGCTTTTGCGCTGGCCCTCGGCGTGTGGGCTGCGGCGATTTGGTTCCATTGGTGGCGTGCGCTGCCCAATGCGGTGCGCATTCCCATCGGCATCGTGCTATGCGTTGCACTGTGCAGTTTTGGCGTGTCACAAGCCGCCATTGTCTCTCACATGCGCGATGAAGGCGATCGGAACCTTGATTATATCATCGTGCTGGGCGCTCAGGTCCACCAAGGCTCCCCCAGCCTCGTACTGCGCTATCGCCTTGACAGGGCCGCCGAATACTTGCGTGCAAACCCTGACACGACGTGCATCGTCTCGGGCGGGCAGGGTCCCAATGAACCGTATGCGGAGGCGCGGGGAATGGCGGATTATCTTGAGCATGACGCCGGCATCGATGCGTCGCGCATCATTGAGGAGCCCGATTCCACCACGACCGTGGAGAACCTGCGCAACAGCCGCATGATCATCGACCGCGCCAGCAACACAGGCAGCGCCGGTGGCGACGTGTCCGAGCCGTCCATCGGCATCGTCACCAACGATTTCCACGTATTCCGCTCCCTGCACATCGCCCATGACCAGGGGTACACGGATGTGCGGGGCATCGCGGCGGGCTCCCCGCGCGACATGCTCCTGAACAACATGGTGCGCGAGTCCTTTGCAGAAGCCAAATATCTGATCAAGCGCTGACCAGCCGGCCCGCCGTCTTCACCCGCCTCGCCGGCATCACCCGCCACTAGCCGCCAGTTTTGCCTCGCCAGCCGTGTATCCGCCTCAGAGGAACCTGCCGGTGAGGCTGTCGGGATTGCGACGGATATCGTCCGGTGTGCCTTGGGCGACGATACGCCCGCCTTGCACACCTCCGAGCGGACCCATGTCGATGATCCAGTCGGCGTTGCGCATCACGTCGAGGTCGTGTTCGATGGCGATGACGGTGGCGCCGTGGTCGATGAGCGTCTGGAACACATCGAGCAGCGTGAGCACATCCTTGGGATGCAGGCCGATCGTCGGCTCGTCGAACACGAACAGCGAATCGTCCTGGGCGCGCCCCATCTCGCTGGCGAGCTTGAGACGCTGCGCCTCGCCACCGGAGAGCCCGGGCGTCTGCTCGCCGATCGTGAGATAGCCCAGCCCTAGGTCATGCAGCGTCTGCAGGCGCTGGCGCAACAGCTTGAGTCCCCGGCCGGAATCGAACGCTTCGAGTGCTTCGTCCACGCTCATGCGCATGAGTTGCGGCAGGTTGTATTCAACTGCGCCGTCCTTGGCTGCGCAGTCGAACGGGCGTCGTATCGCATCGGCCTGCTTGTCGTAGCGCGACCCATGGCAATCGGGGCAATCCACCTGCACATCGGGCAGGAACTGCACATCGAGCGAAATCTGGCCAGTGCCGTCACATGTGGGGCACCGCAGCCTTCCGGTATTGTATGAGAAGTCCCCTGCCTTGAATCCCAGCCGTTTTGCGCCATCCGTGCGCGCGAACGCCTTGCGCAGCTCGTCGTGGATGCCCGCGTAGGTGGCGACGGTGGAACGCACGTTGATGCCGATCGGCGTGGCATCGATGAGCTTGGCATGCCGGATTCCCGGCGCCGAGACGCTCTGCACATGCGCGGGCAACATCACATCGGCCGGATCCGCTGCATCCGCGATCGCTTGGAGTGCCGGTACTAGGCTTTCGAGCACCATCGTCGTCTTGCCGGATCCGGACACGCCGGTCACGACGGTGAGCCTGCCCTTGGGTATGCGCATGTCCAGCGGATGCACGGTGTGGATGGCGCGGGTGCGCATGGCTATCGTGCCCAGATCGAACACCATGTCCTCGGGCACCACGGGGCGCACACGCTCCGCCGCCACGTCTGCACCGCTAGCCGCTGCACGCTCCCCGTCTCTGGACTCAACCTGCCGCGCGAGGAACGGGCCGATCACCGACCGGGCATCTCCCGCCAGGTCTTGCACCGTGCCCTGCGTGATCACCCTGCCGCCGTCCGCACCGGCGCCCGGCCCCATCTCGACAATCCAATCAGCATGGCCAAGCACCTGCGTGTCATGGTCCACCAGCACTACGGAATTGCCGTCGGCCACCAGATCATCCATCACACCCACCAATCCCTGCAGATTGTAGGGATGCAAGCCGATGGACGGCTCGTCCAGCACGTACAGCACCCCGGTCGTGCGGTTGCGCACAGCACGCGCCAGTTGCACGCGCTGGCGTTCGCCGGTCGACAACGTGGAACCGGCGCGGTCGAGCGACAGGTAGCCCAGACCCAGGTCCATCAAGCGGCGCGCCGTGTCGAGGAACGAATCGCCGATGTTCTTTGCCATCGGGCGCATCTTGGCGGGCAGCGAATCCGGCACGCCCTTGACCCACTCGATGGCATCGCTCAGCGTCATCGCCGTGGCATCCGCCAGACCGATGCCCCGCAGTCTCGGCGCCCGCGCTGCCTCGCTCAGACGCGTGCCCTGACAATCGGGGCATGTGCCGTCCTTCAGGTATTTGGCGACGCGCTTCATGCCACGCTCGTCCTTGACTTTGGAAAGCGCGTTCTTGACGGTGTTGACGGCGCTGTAATAGGTGAAGTCGAGCTCGCCGTCCTGCTGCGCGTTCTTGCTGACGTAATGGATGTGCTTCTTGACCATGGGCCCGTGGTAGACGATGTCTTTCTCATGGTCGGTCAGATCGCGGAACGGCACGTCGGTGCGCACGCCCATCTCACGGCACACGTCCGTCATGAGCGACCAGATGAGGCTGCCCCATACGACGACGGCGCCTTCGTCAATGGTCTTCGACTGGTCGGGCACGAGTGGATTCGTCGACGATGTGCGCGATGCCGGTGCTTGGCAGGTCGGGCAGGCGCCGCGGCTGTTGAAGGCGAGGTCCTCGGCGCCGGGCGCCTCGACCTGAGCGCCGCATTCGGGGCAGACAATCGGTTGCATGGCGGCGACGGCAAGGGTGGGCTCAACGTAATGCCCGTTGGGGCACCGGTGGCTTGCCAGGCGCGAAAACATGAGACGCAGGCTGTTGAGCAGTTCGCTCATCGTGCCGAAGGTGCTGCGGATGCCGGGCACGCCGGGACGCTGGTGCAATGCGAGCGCAGCGGGCACGTAGCGCACGTCGTCCACGTCCGCCCGTTCGGCCTGCGTCATACGCCGACGCGTGTAGGTGGAAAGGGATTCGAGGTAGCGGCGTGAACCTTCCGCATACAGCACGCCGAGTGCGAGCGATGATTTGCCTGATCCGGAGACGCCGGCGATGCCCACGATTGTGCCGAGCGGCACGTCTACGTTGATGTTACGCAGGTTGTGGACGCGTGCCCCGCGCACCTCGATAGCGGCGGGCTTTCGGGATGGGGTGTGGACCTGCGCTTGGACGCTCGCTGAATGTGTGGGGAGCGACTTGTGGTTATCTGACGATGATGGCATCCGGTGTTTGTTCACAGCTACCTCCATAATTGCCGGTTCTATCCTTGCATGGCACCGTGACCGTCCGGAATGATTCAGTGATACGCTCAGCGATATGCTGAACACCGTGAACACAGCGCGGGCCTAATGCATCACTGCGGGCGGCGCTCGTGATAACGCGATGAGACGGGATTGATCATGGAACGGTTGACAGCGCAGCAGGTCTACGACAGACTGGTCGAAGGCTACGGCAAGCCGCGATGGTGGCCGGGCACGCCATACGAAATCATGGTCAGCGCCGTCCTCGTGCAGAACACAGCGTGGACGCAGGTGGAGAAGGCGCTTACCGCATGGGGTAAACCGGAGCCCTCCACCGTGCTGACGATGCCTGTCGAACAGCTGCAGGAGACGATTCGCCCGTGCGGTTTCATGAAGGCGAAGGCGGCGACAATCCGAGCGGTCACCGAATGGTACCGCGGGTATGGCTTCGACATCGAACAGGTACGAACAGTAGACCAAGACCGGCTGCGGCACGAACTGCTGGGTTTGAAGGGCATCGGCGCGGAAACCGCGGACGCGATGCTCGTGTTCGCGCTGCACAAGCCGTCGTTCGTCATCGACGCCTACACGCGCCGCTTCCTTGACCGCATGGGGTACGGGTTCAGCAACGACCGGCAAATCCGCCGCTTCTTCGAAACCGGCCTGCCCGCCGATTACCGGGTCTACGGGTGGTACCACTGGCTGCTGCTCGAACATGGCAAGAACCATTGCCGCAAGCAGCCGGCGTGCCAAGGCTGCGTGTTTAGCAAGGTATGCCCCGGACGGGCTCTCTGAGCATGCCATCGGCGTGGCCTGAATGGCGTCTCGATTTCCGTGTCACCGGGCGGTATACGGCAGTTGCGCCTTCTATCGGCGGGTCACAGGTAATCGAACAGATGTTCGATGATGAGGTCGTTCAGCAAACGGCCGCGTAGCGTGGGCACGGCAATACACCCTTGACCGGCACGCGAACCGGGCACCAATGTGATCAGCCCTGCGGATTGCAAAGAGACCCACGCTTCATCGGGAATGATGCCCGCGAAACGCGACGAGTCGAAGCCTTCCCGCAAGCGCAACCCCAGCATGAGTGTCTCCTCGCAGTCTTCTTGGGCCGTGATCCCTTCGCAGCCACCCCACGGCACGGTGCCGGCGTTGATCGCATGCGCCCAAGTGCGTGGATGGGCAATGTCCCAAGCGCGCAAGCCGACGGAACCGGCTGCCACCGATATGCTTGAGGTGCCGGGGGCGGCCGCCGCGGTCTTGCGGAATCCGGTGTCATCATGACGCGCAACCGCATCATCTGCACCAAGATCCTTTGACTTGGGATTGTTGCTAACCCCGCTTTCCGGGCTGCTGCTCGCCACCCCAGCAGCTTCCCCACCCAACCGGTAATGCGAATGTGCGCCGGGGCCTATACCCGCCCAATCGACGTTACGCCAATACCCCAAGTTGTGACGCGACTCGTAGCCAGGCCGCGCCCAATTGCTGATCTCATACCAGTGCAACCCGGCGTCGGCAAAAGCCTCATCGGCGATTTCGTATTTCGCCGCCTCATCATCATCACTGGGTTGGGGAAGAGCACCGGCGGCGATCATCCGGCCCATCTTGGTGTGTGGGGCGATGGTCAGCGCATATGCGGAAACATGGTTCACACCAAGATCTATCGCCGTGCGCACGGATGTGCGCCAATCCTCCAAGCTCTCCCCCGGCGCCCCATAAATCAGATCCACACTGGAACGCAGCCCGCATGCATCGGCCGCCCGCAATCCAGCCTCCACATTCGCCGGGGTATGCCGTCGGTCAAGGGTAGCGAGCACATGGGGCACGGCGGACTGCATGCCGAACGAAATCCTCGTGAACCCGCCGTCGGCAAGCCGTTTGATATAGTCGGCGTCGACAGTGTCCGGATTCGCCTCGGTCGTGATTTCCGCGTCAGGCTCAATCCCCCAGATGCGACGCACCGCGTCGAGCATGGCGACCAAGTCAGCGGCGGGAAGAATCGTGGGCGTACCGCCGCCGAAAAACACCGTAGCCGCCTTCTGCTCACGGATGCCATGCGCCGCCTGCCATGTACGCACAAGCTCCATCTCGCGAACCGCCATCCGCGCGTAATTGCCGCGAGACGCCCCCTCGCCCAAATCACGAGCCGTATAGGTGTTAAAATCGCAGTATCCGCAGCGCCTCATACAAAAAGGCACGTGGATGTACACCTCGAACGTCATGCCATACCACAATCTACATCATGCCGTCATTCGATTCGTCTCATACGGCGAATCAGACGGCTCTCCCCCCAGGCCCGCCATGTCTGCGGGCCTGCCGTCAACTCAGTTATCCGCCTTCTGCGCAGCGCGGATCTTGTCTTTCGTATCGCGGTCATTACCAGCCTCACCGGTGGAAAGCGCCGCGATGAACGCCTCTTGCGGCACTTCCACGTGGCCGAGCATCTTCATGCGCTTCTTGCCAGCTTTCTGCTTCTCCAGCAGCTTACGCTTACGCGTGATGTCGCCGCCATAGCACTTTGCCAGCACGTCCTTGCGCAAAGCCCTGATATTCTCGCGCGCGATGATCCTCGAACCGATCGCCGCCTGAATCGGGATTTCGAACTGCTGGCGGGGAATAAGCTCGCGCAGTTTCTTGGTCATCATGACGCCGTAGGAATACGCCTTGTCCCGGTGCACGATGGCGCTGAACGCATCGACCTTCTCGCCCTGAATCAGGATATCGACCTTGACCAAATCAGCCGCCTGTTCGCCGTCCTCATGGTAATCGAGCGAAGCATAGCCCTTGGTGCGGCTCTTGAGCTGGTCGAAGAAATCGAACACGATTTCGGCCAGTGGAATACGGTAATGCATTTCGACGCGTTCCGGGCTCAGATATTCCATATCGCCCATCTCCCCGCGATGCTCCTGGCACAGATCCATCACCGAACCGATGAATTCCTTCGGCGTGATGATATCCGCGGCGACCATGGGCTCGACGATTCTCTTGATTTTGCCTTCGGGGAATTCGCTCGGATTCGTGACGTGGTGCACTGTTCCGTCTTCGGCGGTGACCTCGTACGGCACGCTCGGGGCAGTGGAGATGAGATCAAGTCCGAATTCACGTTCGAGGCGCTCGCAGACGATTTCCATATGCAGCAGGCCGAGGAAACCGCAACGGAAGCCGAATCCTAAGGCGACTGAGGTCTCAGGTTCGTAAATCAGCGCCGCGTCGTTGAGCTTGAGCTTGTCGAGCGCGTCTCTCAATTCCGGGAATTGCGCGTTGTCGATCGGGAACAGACCGGCATACACCATGGGTTTGGGGTCGCGGTATCCGGGCAACGGCTCGCTCGCCGGTTTGATGGCGGATGTGATGGTGTCGCCGACTTTCGACTGGCTGACATCCTTCGCCCCGGTGATCACATAGCCGACTTCCCCGGCGCCCAACGCTTTCGTGGGGGTCATATCAGGGCTGATCACGCCGATCTCGATGGGATCGTGGGTCATACCGATGCCCATCATGTGCAGTTTCTCGCGGGATTTCAGTTCGCCGTCAACCATACGGATATACGTGACGATGCCGCGGTAGGAGTCATACACCGAGTCGAAGATGAGCGCTCTCGCCGGCGCTTTGGGGTCCCCGTGAGGAGCGGGGACGTCCATGACGATGGTGTCGAGCAGGTCGGCGACTCCCTCACCGGTTTTGCCGGAGACCCGGAGTACGTCCTGCGGCTTGCACCCGATGAGACCGGCGATTTCTTCCGCGTGCTTGTCAGGTTCTGCGCTGGGCAAGTCGATTTTGTTGAGTACGGGGATGATGGTCAGGTCGTGGTCGATCGCCATATACAGGTTGGACAGGGTCTGCGCCTCGATGCCTTGCGTGGCGTCCACAAGCAGTACTGCGCCCTCGCATGCCGCCAACGCGCGGGATACCTCGTAGGTGAAGTCCACATGGCCTGGTGTGTCGATCATGCCGAGGGTGTATTCCGTACCATCGACCGTCCACGGCACGCGCACGGCCTGGGACTTGATGGTGATGCCGCGTTCCTGCTCGATATCCATGCGGTCAAGGAAGCGGTCGCGCATTTCCCGTTGAGGGACGATTCCTGACAATTGGAGAATGCGATCGGCGACGGTTGATTTGCCGTGGTCGATGTGTGCAATGATGCAGAAGTTGCGAATCAGCGACTGATCGGTAAAGCCAGGCTTGTTTTTCGGTTCAATCACTGAAATTCTCCTTTCCGGCGCTTGTCGCCGGCATGTATCAACTGGTTGTCTGTGGCGGATGCCACCGCAGCCGCGTCCGACTGCGCAACGGTATTCCAATGGTCTTAGTCTACCGGCAATGTCCGGCATGTGCATCCGCCGCGTCGTCTCATCGTGCGCGTGCCGCACGTCGCAAGTTATCCCGGTTCCGTGGTATCATCAACGTTTGTATGTCCTTATAGCAACCGTCGTTTGGAGTTACATTGGCAAACATCAAGTCGCAGAAGAAGCGCGTCCTGACCAACGAGAAGGCGCACAAGCGCAACGTGTCGGTGAAGTCCGGCCTGAAGACCGTCGTCCGTCGCACCCGCGAAGCCATCGCCGCTGGCGATAAGGCCGCTGCCGAGGAAGCGTACAAGCTCGCCGCTCAGAAGCTTGACAAGGCCGCCGGCGCCGGCGTGATTCACAAGAATCAGGCTGCGAACCGCAAATCCGGTCTTGCTCGCGCCATCAACGCGCTGTGACTCGGTCGCATCACGTTCATCGTGACGTGATCTGCATATGAATCGGCGTTGACCGATTCCCCACCAAGAGGGGTTCCATGCGATACATGCATGGAACCCCTCTTCGCATGTGAAGTCGGATATGCGCTCGGCCGGTACGCCACACTCGGCTCGGCATGATCATGCGAATTGCCGGTCAGGCATCATGATCGCGGTCATGCTCATGCTGCCGACGCATCGGCGTCGAAATATGTACAGGCGTATCGCGGGGCATGGCACCAGGCAATTCTATGTCGAATCTGACAGACAGCACCCGCATCAAGACGACGACAATGACAATAGCGATATCGACGACGATTTCCATCCGATATGAAATCAGCCCATGGCCTTCAAGACGGTATGACATCACGGTCAGTATGCACCCGACCAACGATGGAAAGGCATACCAATGCCTGTCCCGCACCGCCATAGGCACCTCATTGAGCAGCATATCCCGTATCAGACCGCCTGCCAATGCCGTGAACATTCCCAAGAACACAGCGGTCATGCCACTGGTACCGTACATCAATGCCTTCTGGGTGCCGTTCACTGCGAACAGTCCAAGTGCCAAAGCGTCAAGAACGAGCATGGACCATTTGAGACGATTGACTTCGGGATGCATGACCGCCACCATCAATCCTGCAGCGATTGAAGTCAACACCATGGCGCGATCAGAGATGCCGACAGGTGGCAACGCGCCAAGAATCACATCGCGTACGATACCTCCGCCGAGCGCAGTCAGCCAAGCGGTGAGCAGAATGGCGAACAGGTCATATCCTTTCCGTATGGCGGCGAGGCCGCCGAGCAGGCCGCAGCAAAAGACCGCCACATATTCGATGCCCATGAAAAAGCCGTTGCTTTCCAATGTGACGGTCATGGTCACCTCTTCGTTATCGCCGGTCGGGGATGTCATAACGAATGTTACAACGAACTCTCATCGTACTCATACCAGTACAGGGCGACCCCCCGAAGGAATCGCCCTGTACTTTCCAGCCTGTTGTATCAGCACCGTGCGTTCACTGACGAATCAGCAAACCTTCCACATCCAGTTATGCGGATCTTCGATTTCGCCGAGCTGAATGCCCAGCAGCTGGTTGCGCAGCTTCATGGTCAGTTCGCCGGAACCGCCGTCGGCAACGGTCACGTCGAGCTTTTCGGACTTGAAGCGGCCGATCGGGGTGATGATTGCGGCGGTGCCGCAAGCGAACACTTCGGTGACCTCGCCGGACTTGATGTCCTCGACCAGCTGGTCGAACTTGATCATGCCTTCGACCACATCGTGGCCGTCATCCTGAGCGAGCTGAATCAGCGAGCGGCGGGTCACGCCAGGCAGAATGTTGCCGGTGAGCGACGGGGTTTCCAGATGACCATCCTTGTGCACGATAAACATGTTCATGCCGCCGAGCTCTTCAAGGTAGGTCTTGGTCGCGGCGTCAACGAAGCAGACCTGTTCGCAACCATTCTTGATGCCGGTGTATTCACCGAGCAGCGAAGCCGCATAGTTGCCGCCACACTTGGCGAAGCCCGTGCCACCGGGGCCGACACGGAACCACTTGTCTTCAATCCAGATGCTGACCGGCTTCACGCCGCCAGGGAAGTACGGGCCAGACGGGGAAGCAATGACGCAATAATCAACTTCCTTCGGAGCGCGAACGCCAAGGAACGGCTCGGAAGCGAACATGAACGGACGCATGTACAGGGTGTACTCGCGACGTGTCGGCACCCAATTGGCATCACGGCGAACCAGCGCCGCAACGGAGCCGAGGAAATCGTCGATCGGGAGTTCAGGCAAGTACAGGCGCTTGGCGGAGTTCTGGAAACGCTCCGCGTTCGCGTCCGGACGGAACAGCCAAATCGAGCCGTCGGCATGATGATACGCCTTGAGGCCTTCGAAGCATTCCTGCGCATAGTGCAGCACCGATGCACCCGGATCCATCTTCAACGGTCCGTACGGCTCGACACGGCGGTCGGACCAGCCTTCGCCGGCAGTCCACGTCATATGAGCCATGTTGTCGGAGAAAATCTGCCCGAAAGCCGGCTTGTCGATCAGTTCCTGACGCTTGGCGTCCGAAGCCGGATGATCATTGGGCAGGACGGTGAATTCGTCGGCGAGCTTGTTCAGTTCCGCGGGATCATGATGTGATTGTTCAGTCATAGTAACTTCTTCTTGAATCAACCGTTATCACGGTATTGCGTGTTGTGCGCTGGCGCTTCTGGCACCGGCTCTGGCTTTTACTTTCGCACACGATGACGACGAACATGTCCGAAAGTTCACATTATGAAAAACGGGGGGCGGCCCCGGAAGGCTGTCCCCGTTTTTCATACGGAAAGAGACGCTGTCGATGTGACTACGCCTCTGACCTCAATCTCACTTGTTGTCCGCGGCGTCCGCGGCCGGAGCAGCAGCGGCGTCGGCCGCCGGAGCGGCAGTCGCGTCAGCAGTCTCGGCGGTGGACTCGGTGGCGTCCTCAGGCACCTCGACGGTGACCACGGACTCTTCCGGATCGTCGATGTCGAGCTCAGCGCCTTCCGGCAGCTCAACGTCCTTGGCGAAGACCTTGGTGCCGTCGGTCATGCCGTCAACGTTAATGACGATGCGCTCAGGCAGGTTGGACACGTCTGCACGCACCTTGAGCTCCTGAATGTCGACGAACGCGACCGCAGCGCCCTTCGGCGTGCCTTCGACGAACACCGGCACCTCGACGTCGATCTTCTCGCCGGCCTTGACTTCATAGAAGTCCACATGCTCGACGATGCGCTTGACAGGGTTGCGCTGAACATCCTTCACGACGGCGATCTTGGAGCCGTCACCGAACTTGATGGTGAACAGGGCGTTGGTGTGACGCAGCGCGAGGGTGGTTTCCTTCATCGGAAGGGTGACAAAGACCGGCTGGTTGCCACCGGCATAGATGGTCGCCGGAATCTTGTTGGCAACGCGAAGGCGACGGGCGACACCCTTGCCGAATTGGTCACGGACTTCACCTTCGAGGGTGATGGTATTGGTTGCCATAGTGGCTCTCCTCACTAGTAACTGAGCTGTTGTCGACTCGAATTTCGGAGTCGTGTGTTGTTTCGGCGCGCCGACGCGCCGATTCCAAACACCATGAGGGTGCCTTGCCATCAGCCGAGTCGATAACGGAGGCTGCGCCTCCCTCGCCAAAGCGTGGCGAACAAGTCCGCCAAAGCAACACAGAACAGTATACTTCAGCTGCGGACAAACCACGAAGCGATGGTCAACCCCGTTGCACGTGACAAGGACAAACCGAAACGGGGACAAACCGTAGGCAGAACCGAAGATAGCCATACAATGGGAGAAGCAGCTCGGTATCGGAAAGGGAACGCCTATGTCTTCGACGATGACGACAACAATCAGACATATCGGCCAAGGTGCCGCCATCTTCACCGCCGTGGCGGGAGCGGCAACAGCAACGCTTGGCGGCCTCGCCTATCGTTTCACCTGCAATACCCGCTCTCCCCTGTTCGTCAAGAACAGTCAACGTGCCAATGAAGCTGTCAGCGAACAGCTCCGGCAAAGCGACAATGCCGAACAACAGGCGGCTTCCCGCTGGTTCCACGACACCAGACAATCCTGGACCACGTACAGCGAAGACGGTCTTCGCTTGCATGCATGGGTTCTTGATCCCGATAGCGCTCATCCCCGGCCGCATTGGTATGCGATATGCTGCCACGGATTTTGTGGCGAACCGCAGGAAATGGCGAAATACGCCCTGCGATATGCACGGATGGGATGCACCGTAATCGTTCCGGCGATGCGCGCCCATGAACGCAGCCAAGGCCGGTATGTCGGGCTCGGATACGTTGATCGACGCGACGTGATGTGTTGGATCAACTTGGTGATCCGCGCCGACCCCGATGCCTCTATTATTCTTCATGGCAATTCGATGGGGGCGGTCGCCGTGATGCTCGCCGCCGCCGAACCTGACATCCCCCGTCAGGTTATCGCCGTCGTGGAGGACAGTGGATATAGCACCATTGACGCCGAACTGCGGTTTGTAGCGAAAACCATGCTGAAGATGCCACGCGGGATTGGCCTGCAAACAGTGGCAGTCATGAACGCGTGCGCCCGCATCCATACCAAATCCGATTTCCGTCGTGGCGACTGTCTGCGCGCAGCGCGCCGCATGCGTGTCCCGTTGCTGTGCGTGCACGGCACCAATGACACCATGGTCCCCTACGAGTTCATGAATAGGATCGCGGCATCGTATCGCGGACCGTTGTGCAGGACGTTCATCGTCCAAGGGGCAGGGCACACCTTGTCGGCGAGCACGGCGCCTGACGCGTATTGGAATGCGGTCAGAGGATTCGTTGAGGCGGCAGCGGGCTGGCATGAAGCATAATCCGTGATTCAGACGCGTCATCGCGAAAAGGAAAGGCGGTGATGCGGTACTCCACTGTTTGAATGGAGTATACAATCGCCGCCAAATCACACACACGAACCGGCTTTTGGCCAGCATTCGCTGACATGGTGCCCGGTGTCACCGGACCGTTTGTCTTGCTGATACGGATGCGATCATACGTTCCCGAGCTGTCCGATGTGGTGATTTGTCCATAACATGGTCAAAGAAATGGACTCGTCAGCTGTAGCATCAACGTTAGCGGGGTCTGGTCCGGCGTGACGGACGCCGGACCAGACCCCGCTAACGTATACTGACTGGATGGTCAATGATTAGGCGAGCAGTTCTTTGACCGCCGCGATCACCGCCTGAAGTCCAGCCTTGGCATCACCGAACAGCATCTGCGTGTTGTCTTCAAAATACAGTTCATTCTCGATACCCGCGTAGCCTCGGCCGCGGCCACGCTTCATCACCACGACATGCTGCGCCTGATCGACATCGAGAATCGGCATGCCGGACACCGGGGTTCCCGGACGACGGGCAGCCGGGTTGGTCACATCATTGGCGCCAACCACCAGCGCGACATTGGCGGAGGAGAACTGTGGATTGATGTCATCGAGATCCACCAGCTCATCATAAGGCACGTTCGCTTCGGCGAGCAGCACATTCATATGGCCGGGCATACGCCCCGCAACGGGATGGATGGCGTACGAGACTTCGACCCCATGCGCTTTCAGCAATTCGCCCAAATCAGCCAGCTCACGCTGTGCCTGTGCCTGCGCCAAGCCGAATCCCGGTACGAAGATGACCTTCTCCGCGTACACCAGCTGCACAGCCACGTCGTCTGCCGTGGTTTCTTTCATGGTGCCCTCAGGGCCTTCCTGCGAGGACGTCGCCGCAGAAGCGCCGCCGAAGCCGCCGGCAAGCACGCTATGCAGAGGACGGTTCATCGCCTGCGCCATGAGAATGGAAAGGGTGACGCCAGCCGCGCCGACCAAAGCACCGGCCACAATCAGCGCGACATTGTCAATCGCCAAACCGCTCATCGCGACAGCGGTACCCGTGCACGCGTTCAACACCGAGATGACGACCGGCATGTCGGCGCCGCCAATCGGGATAACGAACACCAAACCATATACGAGCGCGAACAGCGTCGTCAGCACCGCCCAAAGCAGCCTGCGGTCAGGTTGCACGCACAGCATGACGAATGACGCGACGGTCAAGACGATGAACAACACATTGAACAGGCCTTTACCCGGTATCGTCAGCTTGCGCAGGAATTTCACGCCTTGCAATTTACCTGCCGCCACCAAAGAACCGGTAAAGGTGACCGAACCGATGACAACACCCAGGCCTGCGGTAATGAGGACAACCAGGCTGGGAGCGGTTTGCGGCGTAAGAATATCGTTGAGTGCGACCAAAGCGGCGGCTCCGCCACCGACCGTGTTGAAAATCGACACCAGCTGCGGCATGTCGGTCATCTTCACCTTTTTCGCGCTGACCACACCAGCCACAGCGCCGATAAGGATGCCGAGCAGGAGCAGCACAATCGCCGTGGCCGACCGGTATCCGGTGACGAACAAGCGTACAAATGCCATGATGACGGCGATGACCATGCCTGCCGCCGAAATCAGATTGCCCCGACGTGCGGTCTTCGGGGAGTTCATGAAATGCAGACCGATGACGAACATCACGGCCGACAACAGGTATACGAACCAAGCTACGGTATCGATGGCGTTCACTTGCCTGCCTCCTCGCGCTTATCCTCGTCCGACGTCTTGGTCGGCTTGGAACTCTTGAACATCTCGAGCATGCGATCGGTGACGACATAGCCGCCCACAACGTTCATCGTGCCGAGTATCGCCGCAAGAAAAACGAATACATACGCCAATGGGGAATTCGCTTCGGCTGCGACGATGACAACGCCGACGATGACAATGCCATGGATGGAATTCGCGCCGGACATCAGCGGAGTATGCAAAGTGGCGGGAACTTTGCCGATGACTTCAACGCCGATCAGCAACGCCAACACAAACAACGTGATGGATACAACAAGCGGACTCATGTCACTGCCCTTTCTTCTCTGATTCGTCCGACGGCTCGGTTGTGTTGCCGGCGACGACCAAAGCGTCGTCGATCTCATCGCCGGGCGTGATCCGGAGCCGACCGTCACGCACAAAGTGAGCCAACACGTCCGCAACATTCCTTGACAGCAGGTTTGACGCCGTGTTCGACACTTCCGAGGCCAGCGTCGGGGCACCAATAATGGTGACACCGCCTTCAGTGACCTGGGTGCCGATCGTCGACCCTTCGACATTGCCACCCAAAGCGCTGGCCGCGCAGTCTACGACCACCGCACCGCGGTGCAACGCCGCCACGCCGGCAGACGTCAGCAGAACCGGAGGCTTCCTGCCGGGGACTTTCGCCGTGGTGATGACAATATCAAATTGCGCGGCTTTCTCATCAACCGCGGCCTGCTGCGCGGCCTGCTCCTGCTCGGTAAGTTGGCGCGCATATCCTCCTCGCCTTGGCCCTGAGAGAAATCCAGACCAAGGTCCAAGAATTTGGCGCCCAACGACTCCACCTCGCCCCTTCGAAGCAGGACGTACATCATACGCCGTAACGACGGCGCCCAGGCGCCGGGCGGTGCCAATAGCTTGAAGGCCGGCGATGCCGGCGCCGAGCACCAGTACCTTGGCCGGACGAATCGTACCGGCTGCCGTAGTCATCATCGGCAAGAACGAACGGTAGGCATTCGCCGCGACCAATGCCGCCTTATATCCCATGACCGAATTCTGCGAAGTCATCTCATCCATGGACTGAGCGGCGCTGAGCTGTCGTGGCAGACGTTCGATGGCGACGGCCGTCAATCCCGCAGCTTGCAGCGAAGCGACATACGCGTTGTCCGTGAAAGAGCCCAGCAGGCCAATCACCCATTGCCCCGCATGCATCGCGGCGATCTGGTCAGGAGTAGGTCTGGAAACAAAACCGAACGCATCACATTGGGTGAGCAATGTCGAGCGGTCACTGACCGTTGCTCCAGCACGCTCATAATCTGCATCAGTGTATTGTGCCGCGTTTCCGGCATCGTGCTCAATCATGCATGTCACGCCGTGTTTGCGCAGTCTCGCGACAATGTCAGGCGTCAGTGCCACACGCTGTTCATGCTCCGTGGTCTCATTGAAGACTCCGAACAGCACGCTGGCTTCTGGTTGTTCAGCCATAGCAGCCCTTTCTAGCTTCTTTACTATGTACGCGTACAGGGTACGACGTCAGTGTACCGTATCCGTGCCGGTTCATGATCATGACGTCCATTACCCGGCCGTTTGGCCGCAACGGCTACGGCACCGTAAGGTGACGGAACAGATGATTTCGACTACTATCACAAGGTTGACAGACGTAGCTGAAGGCCAAGGAGCAGGACGTGTCGGTACTGAATTCCGTCAAACAACAGACGATGAGAATCACTCGTAAGGCATTGCGCCTCGGAGAAGGATTCACTCATCCGGTCAGTGATGATCAGCCGGGAGATCCCGACTATGTCGAGGTCCAGGACATCGAAGAACACGATATGCCTGTGAATCTGCCGAATACCGCAGAATGGGGGCCAGGATATCCGACCACCACGTTTATCGATCAGCGGACCGGATGCCTGACCGCCGCCACTGCGGGCAATCCCCCGCTTGACGACGGTTGGAGCATTTACGACGTCTACGCGGATCGCGCCGAACGTATGGGTGATAAGCCCCTATACACATTCAAGGTCAACGGCGAATGGGTTACCAAAACCGCCAACGAGTTCCTCCACGAGGTTCGTGTGACCGCCAAAGGTCTTCTTCACTATGGATTGAAGAAGGGTGATGGCGTGGCGTTCATGTGCCGTACGTCATATGAATGGGATGTTTTCGACGCCGCCGTGATGGCGTGCGGCGGCGTGCTCGCCACCATCTACGACACGGATTCGGCGGAGCAGATCCGCAATATTGTCGACAACTCCGACGCCCGGTTCCTGGTTGTCCAAACCACCGACATGCGAGACAAAGCGGATGGCGCGTTGGAGGAATGCCCGACACTCGAACAGATTTTCTGCTTCGAAACCGGCGGACTGTACGAGCTGCAAGCGTATGCCAATGCCGTCAGCGACGAGGAGCTTGACGCACGTATCGAATCGGTCAGGAAGACCGACTTGTGCTCGATCGTATACACCTCCGGTTCGACTGCCGCCCCCAAAGGCGTCGAAATGACGCACGAGGATTATTGCGCCACGGCACTCAATCTTCCCGATTACATGCCGGATCTGCTGCACAATGAGAAGAACACGATTCTGCTGTTCCTGCCACAGGCTCATTCTTTCGCCCGCGCCATCAACTACATTTGCGTGGCAAGCCAGCTGCATATTTACATCGCCGAAGGCATCAAAACCATGATCGGCGATTTGCAGGTATCCAAGCCGTCCGTCATGATCGTGGTCCCCCGTGTGCTTGAAAAAATCTACAATGCGGCGTCGCAAAAAGCCGGTCATGGTGCCAAGGGCGTGATGTTCGCCGCTTCGGTTGTCGCCGCGCAGAAATATATGAAGGAGATCAGCGATCAAGGCAAGCCTTCGACATTGACGCGGATGGAACGCACAGCCTATGATCCGCTCGTATACCGTTCGTTGCGTGAGGTGCTCGGCGGTCGAGCCAAGTGGATCGTCACCGGCGGCGCACCTCTTGACCCGGATTTGCTCGCATTCTTCCGTGGCGCAGGTGTCCCGGTGTACGAAGGCTATGGTCTGACGGAGACGACGGCCCCCTGCGCCTTCAACCCGCTGGGCGTGCCATTCCATGAGGGTTCGGTCGGTATCCCGTTCCCCGGGTTCTCGATCCGTCTTGCCGAAGACAACGAGATTCAGGTGAAGGGCGCTTCGGTCTTCCACGCGTATCACAAGAACCAGGAAGCAACCGAAACCTCATTCACTGAGGACGGCTGGTACGCGACCGGCGATTTGGGTCATTTGGACGACAACGGTTTCCTCTACATCATTGGACGCAAGAAGGATCTCATCATCACCGCCGGCGGCAAGAACGTCTCCCCCGGACCGATTGAAGAAACCATCCAACGCTGTGAATTCGTGTCCCAGGCTTTGGTATTGGGAGATAAGAGGCCGTTCATTTCCGCGCTGATCACGCTCGATGAATCATCGTTGCGTCCTTGGCTCGAAGCCAAAGGACTCAACCCTGATATGACCATGCAGGAAGCCGCCGACAATGCGGTAGTCCGTGCTGAGGTTCAGAAGTATGTCGACATGGCCAATGAGGGTGTTTCACGCGCCGAATCGGTCAGGAAGTTCATTATTCTTCCTGAAGAGTTCACTCAGGAGAACGGTCTGCTCACCGCGTCGATGAAGGTCATCCGTCCGAAGGTGATCAAACGGTATTCCACCTTGCTCAATACGCAGATGTATACCAAACGCAAGCAGCAGTGAGCCTCTTTCGCTCCGCTTGATTATGGTTGTGGCCCGCATGCGCATACCGCGTGCGGGCCACAACCATTCAGCATGCTTCTACAGCGTCTGGGCTTGTCGTAGAATCTGGAACCCAGTTGTCAGAAGCCGAGCCGTTCAAGCTTCTTCGGATCGGACTGCCAGTCTTTGGCGACCTTGACATGAAGGTCGAGTTTGGCTTTCTGTCCGACAATCCTGTTGACCGGGGTCCTCAGCTTCTTACGAACCCTGACCAGATGCTCAGCCTTATGTCCGATGATGATCGGCTTCTGCGAATCGCGTTCCACGTAGATGGAAACCAGCACATGCGCTTTACCGTCACTTTCCGTATCATCCGGATCGGGATATTCGATATCGTCAACGACGACGGCGAGTGAATGGGGAAGCTCATCATCAAGCTCCTCGAGGAACGCTCCACGGACAAGCTCCGCAATCGTCGATTCCGGCTTTTCCTCGGTGATCTGGTCTGCCGGATACATCTGAGGACCCTCTGGCATATTTTCGATGAGCACATTGCGCACCTCCGTGACGTTGTCGTATTCACGGGCGCTCACCGGAACAATATCAGTGAAATCAGCGAATTGGTTGATTTCGATGAGTTTTGTCATAAGCTCCTGGCGATTTAGCTCATCGATTTTAGTGACCACGGCGATGAGCGGGATCTTCCATGCGAACGTCCCATCATCGCGTTTTTTGGCGAACTGTGAGCGCAGACGGCTCAGGATGCGCTTATCGCCCGGACCGATTTCCTGGTCAGCGGGAAGCAGGAACGCGATTTCGTCCACATCAGCAAGTGATTCCTCAACAACGTCATTTAGCCGCTGTCCGAGCAGAGTACGCGGGCGGTGGATTCCCGGAGTGTCGACGAGAACCAGCTGTGCGTTATCGGTAGTGACAATACCGCGAATCGCTTTTCGTGTTGTTTCCGGGCGTGAGGAGGCAATGGCGATCTGGGTACCTACCAGTGCATTGATCAGTGTGGATTTGCCGACATTTGGTCGGCCTACGACCGCCACGAAGCCGGACCGGTATACCTCTTGCCCTTTGACCGGTTCTTGTTCGCTGCTGTTGGCGCTTTCGCTCATGCTTCTCCTTGATGATCGTCGTCGGTGCTCGTAGAGTCCGTTCCCGTTGATGTCTTGTGTTCCGGTCGCACACCGCCGGAATGCTGTTCTCCAGTGTCCTCGCTGGGCTCGACGTGTGCGGGTTCCACCACAATCGTTGAAACCTTCTTGCGGCGTCCGGCGGAATCAACCGCCGTCAGCCGCAGCCCCCTGGTTACCGCGGATGCTCCGACAATCGGGACCCTGCCGAGCAGCTTGGTCAGTAACCCGTACACCGTATCGACATCATCCTCATCGATATCGACCTCGAAGATCTCTTCAAGATCGGCGATAGGGGTACGGGCAGGCATGCGCCACGTATGCTCGCCGACCTGCACAGGCTCCCCGTGTTGAGTACGGTCATGCTCGTCTTCCAACTCGCCGACGATCTGCTCGATGGCATCCTCAATGGTGACCATGCCGGCAATACCACCGTATTCATCGACGACCACGGCGACATGCTGTCTGGTGCGCTGCATCTCATGGAACAAGTCATCGACGGGTTTCGATTCCGGAACAAGCATCGGATTTCGAATGACGGTGCCGACTTCTCGGTCGATCGCATCCGGATTGAATGCGGTGGCGCGCACCGCATCCTTCAGATACGCCATACCAATCAAATCGTCGACGTCCTCACCGATGACAGGAACCCGCGAGAAGCCGGACCGTGAACACAATTGCAGGAAATCCCTCAGATTACGACTACGCTCGATGCAAATCATGTCCGTTCGCGGCACCATGATTTCACGGGTTAGCGTTTCGGACAAGGTCAGGACATTACGGAGCATTTCGGAGACTTCCGGATCGAAATCGTTGGCTTCCACCAGCCGATCGATGGTTGCTCTGCCCTGCTCGAGTTGGAGCTTCTCAAGCTCTTCGTCGTCGGAAAGTTCCGAGGATTCACGGTGATGCCGCTTGGAGACCTTGTCGCCGCCGACCGCTGCGAATGGTGTCAGCGCGACAGCAACGGAGACAGCGCGAACATGCCGCAACATAATATCGACCGGCTTGACGGCGCCTGCCGAACGCGGACGGACGAGTGTGGAAACAATGCCGATCAGTATGCCGGCGATAACGCCGCTGAGCAGCTGTACCCATAACGCTCCCCCGCACAACGACACGATGGAGGCAACCAGCACACCGTCCGCCACATTGCACAGGATTCTGACGAATGCGCACGACCCTGAGGTGGCGAATCTATCGACGATAAGGCGTTGGACCTTATGGATGTTGCCGATTTTCTTCATCCTGGAGAACTGGGTGAGCTCCTGGTTAGTTTGCAATTCGAGAATACGATTGTTCAAACTCGCCCGTGTCACTCGGGAAACCGCGCCTTCTGCTGCCGCCATGGACAACGACAGCCAAACCAGCAATGCCGCGATGATTGCAAGGATGACGATAATGGTGATTGCCGTCATATCCATATGCTGTTTCCTCTCTTGCGGATTTGCCCCGATAACTGTTCTATTGTCATATAGGACAGTTATCCAGTTACTTCTGCTTGCTCGTACCGGCAGCCTGTTCCCCGGAATGCTTGGCATCATACTGGGCAAGAAGATTCGGCGACCCCGCGGGCAACACCGCTGACGGAACGTCCTCCTGCCGAACCGCAAAATACGTCAACAGCAGCTGCCGCTGCAAACCAAACATCTGCTGCTCCTGCTCAGCGGTCACATGATCGTATCCCAACAGATGCAAAATGCCGTGAATGGTCAACAGCATCATCTCCTGCATGGTGCTGTGTCCGGCAGCCAACGCTTGCTGGGCCGCCACCCACGGGCAAATCACGATATCGCCGAGCACGCCTTCCATTTCCGTTGGTCCGTCGGAAGGCCGCAACTCGTCCATAGGGAAGCTCATCACATCCGTCGGCCCTTGCAGATTCATCCACCGCTCATGCAATTGGGCGATAGGGTCAGGGTCGACAAACAGGATCGTCAAGTCGGATTGGATGCTGACACGCATCTGGCTCATCACCCACACGCCCAGCTGTGAAAAAACCTCCGGGTCGATTCGCCAGATGGTCTCATTGGTTACGTCAACACTCACGCTTCATCCTTTCCGATACCATCTTCACAGGGTTCGCAGTCACCAACCGATTCCGGGGCGTGCGTGGCATGATCAGGGTGGTGCTTGCCTCGTTTCCTGCCGCTATGGTCCCCCGCAATCGCCGCATGACGATCATACGCCTGGACGATTTTACCGACCAACGCGTGACGAACCACGTCACTCGCTTCGAGGTGTGCGAAAGCAATGCTGTCAATACCATGCAAAATCTGCTCGATAGTGGAAAGACCCGAACGGGGAACTGTCAAATCAACCTGCGTGATATCGCCGGTAATCACCATTTTGGTGTTAAACCCGAGTCGCGTCAGAAACATCTTCATCTGCTGCTCGGTGGTGTTCTGGGCTTCATCCAAAATAACAAACGCATCGTTGAGCGTCCTACCACGCATGTACGCCAGCGGAGCCACCTCAATCGTCCCATCATCCATCAGCCGATGCAGTTGCTCAGCGCCAAGCATATCCGAAAGCGCATCATAGAGCGGACGCAGGTAGGGATCGACCTTCTCGCTGAGTGTACCAGGCAGAAAGCCGAGGTTCTCCCCCGCTTCCACCGCAGGACGGGTGAGGATAATCCGTCTCACTTCGCCATCCTGGAAGGCTCGAACTGCTTTGGCGACGGCCAGATACGTCTTGCCGGTGCCCGCGGGTCCGATGGCGAAGGTAATGGTATTCGACTCGATGGTGTTCACATACGCAATCTGCCCAGCGGTTTTTGGCCGTACCGGCACACCTGCTGCAAACGTGATCACGCCGGGGACATGGGCACGGCGACGATCGGTTGTACGACACTGCTCATCATTGCCGGCCATCGCGTTACGAGGAACCGCCGCCGAGGCGCCAAAACGTCGGACGTCATCCACACGTTGCGCACGCACGCCGTTACGAAGCACCCGGCGGTCCAACAATCTGCGAACCGTGTCGGCATCCATAGGGGCGGTATACGCTTCATCAATCAGCGTATGCATAACCTCTTCAGCTTGAGCCGCCTGAGCCTCAGTTTGTTTCGACCGTGACATGATGGCGACCCTGTTACCTCTGACGATGATGGTCAAATCAGGAAAAGCCTGTTCGACGACACGAATCACTTCGTCAACCGGACCGAACACCGAGACGGGATCAAGCTCGGGAGGAACCGTCACAACGCGTGTAGTGGTAGCCACGTGCCCAGACACCCTACTCTTCGAACTTCTCGCCGGTCAGGACGTGAGCGTGCACATGGAAGACGGATTGTCCCGCATCTTCGCCGGTATTGAATACGAGACGGTATGCGCCGTGGAATGCATCGTCCGCAATATGCTGCGCGACTTCGACGATGTGGGCAAGCGTCTTCGGATCAGCCGCGGCGAGTTCGGCGGCATTCGCGTAATGCTTACGCGGCACAATCAGAACATGTACTTTCGCCTTGGGAGCGATGTCCTTGAACGCGTACACCGTGTCATCCTCATACACTTTGGTGCTCGGAATCTCCCCCGCTACGATCTTGCAGAACAGGCAATCATCGGACTGGCTCATACACACTCCTTATCGGATGGGTCTTGGGTATACAATTCGTACACCCGGAATCCATCATATTGAGCGGTTCGGATAAGAGCCAGCAATGACGAGACCGTATAGAACACGTAATCAAGGAAGTCCCGGCCCTGGGGTGAGGAGGCCATAGTGGCCGTCGCCAACAATACGGGTCAATCTCGCCCACCCCGCTTCTGCTGATGCTCACGACCTTGTCGATGTCGGCACAAGCACGTGTTGACATCCCTGTGCCGCGGATGGCAGGAGTTTCGCCCTATTGGAAAAGCATCATGGCAGATGATGCATACCGGGACACATATGCCGACTATCGCCGGCGGTCATCATGCTTGGCGGTATGGAACATGCTCGGATGTTGTAGGACGGCGGTGGTGCCGGGCTGGTGTGGGAGATTTTCCGCGCATGGGCGATCTAGTCGTGATGTCCCGTGGTTTTGCGGGAGTTTATCGGGGATTTGCGGTTTCGGTGGTGTTCTCCCGTCGGCGGTTTCATGGGCGATTTTCATGAACCGCGGATTTCCAGCGTTCCCGCTGGGACAAATCCGCAAGGCCGTCGGATTCCCGTAAACTCCCACGTCGGATACGTGAGAACAGGCGCGAACCGGGAAATCCCGACAGTTCTCCCGCATCACCCACACGCCACCGCCCGAATCCCGGCCTCCCCCTGCCTCCACCGACACTGACAACTCCCCCCAACGTCGGCAGACGCTTCTGCCAACACCGACAGCCACCCCCAACGTCAACAGACACTTCTGCCGACACTGACAGCCGGCTCAGCGTCGGCAAACGCTTCTGACGATACCGGCAACTGTCTGGGCGTCGGCAGACGGGCATATAGGAAAATCGCGGTGCGGTGAATCGTATGCGCATGGATTCCGATGTATCGGCGGCACCGCACAAGCGTTCGACATCACATAACCCGGTTATCGGCAGGCAGGTCGCCAAGTTGAGAAAAGAAAAAGGCTCCCAATTGGGAGCCTTGTCAGTGTCCGGAGCGGGACTTGAACCCGCACGCCCGTTTAAAATAGGCACTAGCACCTCAAGCTAGCGCGTCTACCATTCCGCCACCCGGACAGGTGCCTTGAAGCAACAGAAAGAAACTATAGCACAGCAATCCAATGACGCAAATCACGCAATCATCGGCGTGTCGTTTTTGTATGCCGTCGCACGCGGTCAAACACGCCGCGACGCCGATGCCCCTTGCTGCCCCACAGGACTCGGTCCTCCGCCAAGTGCTAGCCTTGCTATCATGACCGATCCGCTGTTTTTGCTGCACCCCGAATCCGATGACGCGCCAGTAAACACCGATGCGCTGCGCGAGGGATGGAATATCACCCTGCCCAAAGCCATCAGACGCCACGCCATCCAAGCCATGCGCTTACAAGACGGCGACACCTTGCAGCTTTCCGATGGCAACGGCCTGCGCATCCACACTACGCTGGTCGACGCCCAGCAAGGTCAAGCACAGGTCAGCTCCTTCAGTAAAGAAGAGCCACCCATCACCAGACTCTCGCTCATCCAAGCACTCGCCAAAACCGGCCATGACGAGCAAGCCATCGACATGGCCACCCAGATCGGTGTCGATCAGGTCATTCCCTGGCAGGCAGACCGTTCCATCGCAAAGTGGAAAGCCGGTCGAACCGACCGCAAATGGGCGCAAACCCTGGATGCGGCAACCGAACAATCACGCCGTGCGTGGCGTCCGCAGCTCGGTGAGTGCATTTCCAGCAAGGAACTCGTCGCCATATGCCATCGGGCGATGGTGTTCGGCGATATGGTCGTCGTCCTCCATCAGGATGCCACCGCAAACTGGAATCAAATCGAGCAGGGCGTCACCCGACTGGAACAGCGCTGCCTCGACGATGGGCGCAGCCGCACCATCCACGTCGTCGTAGGCCCCGAAGGCGGCATCAGCGATCAGGAAGCACACGAGTTCGCCAAGGCGGGCGCCCTCTGCACCCTCCTTGGCCATAACATCCTGCGCGCCTCCACCGCCGGCCCCGTCGCCCTGTCCCTGCTCTCACGCGCTCTTGGACGGTACGCCTGACAGCACGACAACGCCTACAATAGTCCCGCAGCGAGCAATACCTGACGACGACCCGACCGTCGTCATCAATGAACCAACAGACAGGGGGAGCCGTTCCCATGCAGTTAATTCGCGTAGAAAGCATCGACGACGAACGCATCGCCGCGTACACCAATCTCACCGAACTCCAATTACGCAATCGTCTCGAACCTGAAAAAGGGCTGTTTATCGCGGAATCACCGAAAGTCATTGACCGGGCGCTCGCTGCGGGACGCGAGCCGATTTCCCTGCTTGTCGAAGAACCGTGGATTGCCGGTATGAGCGAAGAATTCGCATTCATCGACCAGCATTGGGGAACCGGAATCCCCGTGTACGTAGCGAGCCCCGAACAACTCAAACGGCTGACCGGCTACCGGTTGCATCGTGGGGCGCTCGCAGCGATGAAACGCTGGCCGTTGCCAAGCGTTGAAGAAGTGTGCTGCAACGCACGTCGTGTTGCGGTTATGGAGAATATTGTCGACCACACGAATGTCGGAGCGTTGATGCGTTCCGCTGCGGCGCTCGACGTTGATGCTGTTCTGGTGACGCCTTCGTGCGGCGACCCGCTCTATCGCAGGGCGGCACGCGTATCTATGGGCACGGTGTTCCAAGTACCGTGGACGCGTATTGGCGGTGATGACACTCGGTATTGGCCTGTCGAAGGATTGCGTGAATTACATCGTCTCGGTTTCACGACTGCGGCCATGGCGTTGGACGACGATTCCATCAGCCTCGACGAACTGGTGCGACGACTTGACAACAGCCCATCATCCGCTGAGCATATCGACAAACTCGCCCTCATTTTCGGCACAGAAGGCGACGGATTGTCCCATCGCACCATCTCACACGCGGATCTTACAGTGAAAATCCCGATGAGTCACGGTGTCGACAGCCTCAATGTCGCGGCGTCCAGCGCCGTCGCATTCTATGCGACACGGGTGAAACACCAATAACAACCGTGCTCCTTACATACGCCAGGACGTAAGGAGCACGGCACCCAGGCGCAAGCGATGGCGCACACGCGCGGAATGCGATGCGCCCGTCTCTATACGATGGATTGCTCAGTATTGCGGCATCGCATCCAGATTGAACCCGATGGCGGCGAGTTGTTCGCGGCCTTCGGGCGTGATCTTGTCGACAGTCCAACGGGGTTGCCACGTCCAATCGATGCGGAATTCCTCGACGAGACCGGCAAGAGTGCTCGCGCATTCGTCTTCAATGAGTTCCGTCAGCGGGCATGCCGGCGTGGTGAGGGTCATCGTGATAATCGCCCGCCCCAGATTGTCGATTTCGATGCCGTAGACCAGACCAAGGTCGATGACATCGATACCCAGTTCGGGGTCGATCACTTGATGCAACGCCTCTTTGACGTCTTGCGCCGTCGCACGGCCGATATCGTCCACAGCGACCAGCGGGATGTCGCCATCGCCGGTCTCGCCACCGTCATGTTGGCATTCCTGCTTGCTGTGCTTGCCGCACGCGCACCGATCGTCCTGGGATACCCCTCCGGATTGGGTCGGGTCGGCGGACGTGTCTTCGGCAGGCGTGCCGAGTGCGCCCAGCAACTGCGGGTTGGCCATGACCTTACGCGCGGCGTTGTCATTGCCTAAAGCTTGAGATACGGTGTCAAAAATCGTAGATTCCGGTTCGGGGACCAGATTGCCCTGATCTGTCATCATGCTCCTTATCGGCTCAGTCGGCTTCGCCGGCGGATGTCTTGTCTTGCGAGGCCAAGGCCTTGGCGACGGCATCTTTCATGCCTTCCCAGCCGAGCAACGCACATTTGATACGCATAGGATACTTCGAAACACCTTGGAACACCACAGCATCGTCAAGCCGTTCGTTCTCGGCGTCATCGGCAAGCCCTTTGCCGCGAGATTCCATCAGCTTATGGAAGATAGCTCCCAAGCTCATAGCCTCATCGACGGTCTTGCCTTCGACAAGATCGGTCATGACCGACAGGCTCGCCTGAGAAATCGAACAACCATGACCATCCCACTCGAGCTGTTCGATGCGATGCGGCTCATCTTTGGACACTTCCACACGGATGGTCGCCTCGTCTCCACAGGTCGGATTGAACTGGTGGGATTGCCCTGTTTCGCAGTATTCGTGCTGCTGACGAACGCTCGCTTCACCCTGATCGAGCGAAGACTCCACTGCGGTGTCGCCTTCTTTGGCTAGATCCGGTGCGAAATGCGCTTTTCCGTGTGGATCGCGCGCAGCTTCAAGAATGACTTCTTGATACATCTGTTCCAAGTCGTCGCCGCTCATACCGAAATCGTCGCTCATGCCTGTTCCCTACTCTCGCTCATATGCTTGCGGGGGCATATCATACCCCCCGCAAGCATAACAACGCCATACCTTCAGCCCAATCCGCTCCAACACCTCACATTCGTGGCATTCGGGGCGGACAGAGTCAGACCTTGAAGAACGGCCGAACCTTTGCTACCGCTTCAACTAAAGCACGCGCGTCTTCCACACTGTTGTATACGCCGGTAGACGCACGATTGGATGCGTACAATCCGAAGTGGCGGTGCACCGGCTGCGCGCAATGATGCCCTACACGAATCGCGATACCAAGCGAATCGATGAACTGGCCGACATCATGCGGGTGGACGCCCTGGACGTCAAATGCCACGGTACCGATACGATTGACATTTTCACGCGGTCCCAAGATCCGGACTCCATCTATATCGCCGAGTTTCAGCAGTTCGCCGGCGATGGCCTTCTCATGCGCTTCGATGTTCTCCATGCCGATCGCGCGCATCCAGTCCGCGGCAACGCCAGCGGCGACCACTTGGGCGACAGGCTGGGTCCCGGCTTCAAAACGTGCAGGCGGGGCCATATATTCTGCCGGCTTGTCCATCCACGCCAATTCGACCATGGATCCACCGAAATTGGCTGGCGGCAGGGCTTCCAGCAACTCACGCTTGCCATATAGGAAGCCCACGCCGGTCGGGCCGTACATCTTGTGGGCGCTCCACGCGGCGAAATCGACATCCATCGCATGGAAATCAACCTTGAGGTGCGGCACGGACTGGCAGGCGTCGAGGATGAAGACAGCCCCCACTTCATGGGCGCGGCGGACAATCGGCGCGATATCCGTAATGGCGCCCGTGGTGTTGCCCACATGGGTGATTGCGACGACCTTCGTGCGTTCGGTGATGACCTCATCGGCGGTATCGGAGCGAATCCGTCCGTCCTCAGTCAAATCGAACCATTTGAGGGTGGCGCCGGTACGGTAGGCAAGCTCCTGGAACGGCAGGAGTACAGAGTGATGTTCCGCTTTGGATACGACGATTTCATCGCCGGGCTTCAGCGCAAAACGCTGCGCCACAGTACCTCCACGTCCCAAACTCGCGTTGCCGAAGGCCGTCGCCAAGAGGTTGAGCCCTGCGGTGGCGCCAGCGGTGACGACGATTTCCTCTTCGCCTTCCTCGCTGCTGGCACCGACCAGTCGCGCAACCTTGGCACGAGCCTCTTCGAAGGCCAGTGTGCTCCGTGCAGCCAACTCGTGCGCTCCACGATGGACACCAGCGTTGATGGTGCGGTAAAACTCGCTTTCCGCATCAATCACACATTGTGGCTTCTGCGAGGTCGCAGCAGAATCAAGATATACCAGCGGATGCCCGTGAATCTGCTGGTCCAAAATCGGAAACTGTTGCCTGATCGCAGCAAAATCAACGTCTGTCATTGATCTCGCCCCTAAGCCAACGCCGACTCTGTGCTGCCTTCCGGCAGATACTCGTCATAGCCGTTCTCTTCGAGTTCATCCGCAAGCTCCGGGCCGCCAGTCTTGACAAAGTGGCCGTCGGCGAACACGTGGACGATGTCGGGCTTGATGTATTTGAGAATACGGGTGTAGTGAGTGACCATGAGAATACCGAGATCGGTGTTCTCCTTGGCGCGGTTTACACCTTCGGACACGATACGCAAAGCATCGACGTCAAGACCGGAATCGGTTTCGTCGAGAATTGCGAACTTCGGCTTGAGCAGCTCGAGCTGCAGCACTTCGGCACGCTTTTTCTCACCGCCGGAGAAGCCCTCGTTGACGGAACGCATAGCAAACTTCGGATCCATCCGCAGCCGCTTCATCGCCTCATTGAGATCCTTTGTCCACGTGCGAACCGACGGTGCCTTGCCGTCAATCTCCGTTTTCGCGGTGCGCAAGAAGTTGGTCATGGACACACCCGGCACTTCAACCGGATACTGCATGGCAAGGAACAAACCCTCTTTGGCACGCTCATCAGGAGTCTGCTGGAGGATATCCACGCCGTCAAGCAGCGCCTGGCCTGAATCAACCTCGTACTTGGGGTGGCCTGCCAGCGTATAGGCAAGCGTGGATTTACCGGAACCATTGGGACCCATGATCGCGTGCGTCTCACCTGAGTGGACGGTGAGGTTGACGCCTTTGAGGATCTGCTTACGCCCTTCCTTGGTTTCCACGGAGGCGTAGAGGTCTTTGATTTCGAGAGTATGCTGCATGTTACTTTTCCTCCAATACGGCTTGCATGGCTACGTTTTCGCCTCGTGCCAGGCGACGGTCGATCACATTCATCAGGTGCTGTGCAATGGCAGGTACGCCGATTTCTTCAACAAGTTCCGCAAAGAAGCCTTGGACGACCAGTTTGCGCGCTTCGGTTTCGCTGATACCCCTGGATTCGAGGTAGAACAGTTCCTCATCGTCAAACCTGCCGACAGAGCTGGCATGACCCGCACCAATGATATTGCCGTTCTCGATTTCGAGATTCGGCTCGGAATCCGCGATCGCACCCGGAGTGAGTACCAGATTCCTGTTGAGTTCGTAAGAATCCGTACCTGGAGCCGTAGGCTCGATCAGCGCGTTGCCAACCCACGTGGAATGAGCGCCCTTGCCGCTCAACGCACCCTTGTAGACTACGCGTGACTTGCATTCCGGATAATTATGTACGACCATCGTACGATGTTCGATATGTTCGCCGGGATCGGCGAAATAAATACCAAGCATATTAAGGTCGCCTTGGGCTCCCCCGAAATCCTGATCCATGCGGATTCGTACGACGTCACCACCGAGCGTCACCACTGAATGGCGCAAGGTGGCGCCTGCGCCGACGCGGATGCGATGGTTGCCCACATGCTTGGAACCCTTGTCCCATTCCTGCACGAAGGTTGTGGAGATATGCGAATCAACACCGGTGACGATTTCAACGCCTTCTGCGATACGTGCAGTACCGTCATGCTCCACGATGATATCGCCGTGCGCCCGGTCATCAGCTTGGATGACCAGATGGAAGGAATCGAGATCCATACCGCCACCATGGACGTGCACGACTACCGGTTTCTCATTCTCACCGTGCAAGCGTACAACCGTAGCCGTCTTGCCGCTCACCCATTCGACCGCTGATACACGGTCATTGGGCATGAGCACGGTTCCTGAGGGCTTCTCCCCCATGTCGACCTGCGATACTTCAACATGCGAGGTGTCAACGGGATTACCATCCGTATCGGTGATGTCAACGCTGATCTTGCCGCTGGGCTCGAAGACATCGAAGAATTCGCAGATACGGTCGATGGGCGTATACCGCCAATCTTCCTGCTTGCGCGTCGGCTTGGGGAATGCATCAACCTCAAACGAGCGGGGCTCACGATCAGCGCTTGATGGCATGGCTGCCGGGAAAGCGTACGGGTCATGCGGATCGGCTTGTGGAACCTTGATTTCCGTATTCGTTGGTTGTGTCTGCGACTGTACGTTCTGCATCGTATTCTGCTCTTGTTCTGCCATGGATCAGCCCACCGATCCTTCCATCTGCAATTCAACAAGCCTGTTGAGTTCGAGCGCATACTCCATGGGCAGCTCGCGGCTGATCGGCTCAACGAAGCCACGCACGATCATACCCATGGCCTCCTTCTCTTCGAGACCGCGGCTCATGAGGTAAAACAGCTGGTCCTCGGAGACTTTGGAAACGGTTGCCTCATGCGCCATGGACACGTCGTCCTCGCGCACATCGACATGCGGATACGTGTCGGAGCGGGAGAAATCGTCGACAAGCAACGCGTCGCACACCACTGACGAGCTGGAGCCTTCAGCGCCATCCACGATTTTGACGAGGCCACGGTATGCGGAGCGTCCGCCGCCACGTGAAATGGACTTCGCCACAATAGTGGAGCTGGTGTGCGGTGCGAGGTGAATCATCTTCGCACCGGTATCCTGATACTGTCCCTTGCCAGCGAAACCAAGGGACATGGTGGAAGCCTTAGCGTATGGTTCTGCGAGAATACACGCCGGATATTTCATGGTGGCTTTCGAACCGATATTGCCGTCAACCCATTCCATCGTGCCACCTTCACGCACGTAAGCGCGCTGGGTGACCAGGTTGTACACATTGTTCGACCAGTTCTGCACTGTGGTGTAGCGCACGCGCGCATGCTTCTCGACGACGATTTCCACGATGGCGGCATGCAACGAGTCAGTGGAGTAAATCGGCGCGGTGCACCCTTCGACGTAATGCACGTAGGAGCCTTCGTCCGCGATGATGAGCGTGCGCTCGAACTGTCCCATATTGGGCGTGTTGATACGGAAGTAGGCCTGCAGCGGGATGTCAACGTGGACGCCTTTCGGCACGTAAACGAAAGAACCGCCGGACCATGCCGCAGTGTTCAAGGCACCGAATTTATTGTCTTCCGGAGAAACGACTTTACCGAAATACTTGCGTACCAAATCAGGGTATTCCCGCACCGCGGTGTCGGTATCGACGAAAATCACACCCTGTTTCTTCAGATCGTCACGAATCGAATTGTAAATGACTTCAGATTCGTATTGTGCGGCAACGCCGGAAACCAGACGCTTCTTTTCCGCTTCCGGAATACCGAGCTTATCGTATGTGTTGCGGATATCGTCGGGAAGATCCTCCCAACGTTTCGCCTGCTCCTTCAGCGGTTTGACGTAATACTTGAAATCGTCTGCATTGAAGCCGCTCAGATCGACACCCCACGAAGGCATCGGCTTTTCAACAAAAGCCTTGTAACCGCGCAAACGCATGTCGAGCATCCATTGGGGCTCATGCTTATCGGCGGAAATGGCCCTCACAACGTTCTCGTCAATGCCTTTCCTCGCTGCCTCACCCGCGGCATCGGAATCATGCCAGCCATAGCTGTAATCGCCAAACTGGCTGATGATCTCGTTATCTTGCTTGATTTTCTCCTCGTTGACGCGGGAACGATCAGCCACATATTGGCTCATCTCCACGTCTTCCGCGGCATTTGTTGTGTGTTCGCTCACCACCGATATTGCCTCCATTCATTCGCTGTTCACGGCTAACCTAACAGAACAGAGAGGAAAATACTAGAGTTTGTCCGAACTACGCTTCATGCGAAATTCGGATTTCAATCAAAGCTGTTGTGATGATAAATGCGCCTGTACAACCAATGGCTGCACAGGCGCATTCATCACATCAGACATTTCCGGTTATGGCACGGAAATCAGGCCTTTTCCGCTTCCTGATGGTCGAGCGCCGCCTTGACCAGACCAGCGAACAGCGGGTGCGGACGGGTCGGGCGGGACTTGAATTCCGGATGTGCCTGGGTGCCCACGTAGAACGGATGGACTTCCTGCGGAAGCTCCACGAACTCCGTCAACTCGCCATCCGGGCTTTCGCCGGAAATACGCAGACCGCCGTCACGCAGCTGCTGCTTGAAGTTGACGTTGACTTCGTAACGGTGACGATGGCGCTCGGTCACGTGGGTGCTGCCGTACAGCTGGGCGACCAGGGAATCCTCTTCAAGGTTCGCCGGATAGGAGCCCAGACGCATGGTGTGGCCCATATCGCCGTGACCGGCGACAATATCCTTCTGCTCTTCCATTGTGGCGATGACCGGGTTCTTGCAATCAGGCTCGAATTCAGTGGAGTTCGCATCCTCAAGGCCGAGCACGTCGCGCGCATACTCGATGACCATGGACTGGAGTCCAAGGCACAGGCCGAGCGCCGGAAGGCCAGTCTCGCGGGCGAACTTCAGCGCGCCAATCTTGCCTTCGATGCCGCGAATACCGAAACCGCCGGGGATCACGATGCCGTCGACGTTGTTAAGCGCCGCCTTTGCACCTTCCCAGGTCTCGCACAGGTCGGCCGCGACCCATTTGACGTTGACCTTAGCGTAGTTGGCGAAACCGCCGGCCTTGATCGCCTCGGTGACGGACAGGTAGGCGTCCGGCAGATCGATGTACTTGCCGACGATCGCGACGTTCACCTCATGCTTGGGGTGGTGGACGCGTTCGAGCAGATCCTCCCATTCGGCCCAATCGACATCATGGAACGGCAGGCCGAGTTCGCGCACGACGTAGGCGTCCAGTCCCTCGTCGAACAGGATCTTCGGCACGTCGTAGATGCTCGGGGCATCCACGCAATTGACCACGCCTTCAGGATCGACATCGCACATAAGCGAAATCTTGTCCTTGATGGACTGGTTGAGCGTGCGGTCGGAACGCAGCACGAGCGCATCCGGGGTGATGCCCAGTTGGCGCAGCATCATGACGGAATGCTGGGTCGGCTTGGTTTTGAGCTCGTGAGCGGCGGAAATGTACGGCACCAGAGAAACGTGCACGAACATGCAGTTCTCCGGACCGAGTTCGCGGCGCACCTGGCGCGCAGCCTCGAGGAACGGCTGGGATTCGATATCGCCGACCGTTCCGCCGATTTCGGTGATGATCACGTCGACATCGTCCGCGGCCTGGGCGCGCATACGGCTCTTGATTTCGTTGGTGATATGCGGAATCACCTGCACGCACTGGCCGAGATACTCGCCCGCACGCTCCTTGCGCAGCACGGACTGGTAGATCTGACCAGTGGTGACGTTCGCCTTCTGGCTGAGGAAGACATCGAGGAAACGCTCATAGTGGCCGATGTCGAGATCGGTTTCGGCGCCGTCCTCAGTGACGTAGACTTCGCCATGCTGGAACGGGTTCATCGTGCCAGGATCGACGTTGATGTAAGGATCGAGTTTCTGCTGAAGGACACGGATGCCGCGGCTGCGCAGCAGGCGTCCGAGGGATGAGGCGGTCAGCCCCTTGCCGAGGGAGGAAACCACGCCCCCGGTGACGAAAATATGCTTGGTGACGTGTTCCGATGCATTGCCATGTTGTCTTCTTGCCATGGAACTCCAATCTATCATCTCGCCATGACCCGGCGTGTTACGTTGCTGCGAGGAGAAAGACAGCTCAGTGAAAATCTCAATTTCTCGACCATAAGCCGATATTCTGCGAGATTTTGAGAAGAAAGTCCTGAAATCTCGCGTCAGCAGGCGTTTCACAAGAGAAATTGAGATTCCGCTGTGTTTGTGGCGAAACGCACCGGTGCCGAAATGCTTGGAATATCAACGAATCTCAGCTTCGTGAAATTCCAGGTATCGCCCCAGGAATCCAATAATCTCCCGATATATACCTTGGGACGGAGATATTGAGACATTTCTCTCAATTTCTCGATGAATTCGGCACATCGACGAGATATTCAGAACATTGCTGTGACATTACCGGTGCCATTGCCAACATGCGTTGACCAACTGACAAAATCCGCGAAAGCAAGCAAATCAGTTTCCGTACCAGTCCGGGTCGGAGGCGTTACGGGCGGCGGTGCCGTGCCAGGTGGAGGGCGTGGCGGCCACGTGGATGGCGACTGCTGAACCGGCGGGCACGGTCGCATTGAGTTTGCCGTCGATGCCGATATGCACTTTCGACGAGCAGTCGCCGCTGGCGTAGACATTGCAGTAGTCACCGGCGGGCATCGACGTGGCATACGACACGGTGGCGTCGTTCTCGCCGTTGTTGATCACGATGTAGGCCCGGGCGCCACGGCCGAAACCGATGACATTATCGCCGTCATCATGCCAGTCGGTCATGCGCGCGAATCGGGCGACATTGTGCCAGCCGATCATGCCGCGAATCGCCGTCCACCGCTGCGTGCACGTCCAATCCGATCCGGTGCCGCACGTGGTGTCGGGAACGGATGTCTTGGTCGCACCGGGGGCGCCGTCATCCGATTTCTCGTATTCATAGCCGGAGAAGATGTTCGGCGTGCTGTACGGGTAGGCGAGCATGAACGCGTTGGCCAGCAGATAGGAGTTTTCGTCTCGGTATGTCAGGGTCATGCCGTTGCGTTCGGTATCCCAATTGGTGACGAATATCGCCGCGTCACCGCTGGGCACCAGATTGCTCGTGATGTCCTTGATCGATTTGGTGCCACCGACCAGCGAATTCGAGAAGAAGGTCTTGAGCTGGTAGGCGTACTGGAATTCAGATACCTGACCGGACTCGGTATAGTTCTTCGGTTGGATGGCGGCAGCCTCGCTCACATTGCCGATGACCTCCTGCATCCACCAGATGTCGTTTAGGGAACGTCCGGTCTTCTGCGCCACGAGTTTCTTGATGGCGAGAACATCCGTGTTGGAGATGTGCTTGACGGCGTCCACCCTGAAACCGGCGACACCGTATTTCAAGAGTTTGGCGAAATATGAGGCAAGCGCGTCCCGCACGTGCGCGGAGGATGTGTCAAGGTCTTGCAGCCCACTGACACGGCAATCCTGTACGTTCTCCTGATCGTTGTAGTTGATGACATCCGAGTCGCAGGTGTGGAAGTCCTTCGCGGTATATCCGATGGCGGGAAAATCGCCGTGCGCATCGTATGCGCTGCCGCCGGTTCCTATGCCGCTGCCCTGATCGACGCCGGTAGTGTGGTTGATGACGGCATCGGCGATGACGCCCACACCCGAGGCCTTGCAGGTGGCGACCATGGACTTGAACTCCTGTTCGGTTCCTTCCTTGGAATTGAGGTTGTAGCTTACAGGCTGATAGGACGTCCACCATTGCGTGCCTTGAATGGATTCCTGCGGCGGGGAGACCTGCACGTACGCGACACCTTCGGGACCAAGCGTATCAGTGCATTCCTTTGCGACTGACTTCCAGTTGGCCTGGAACATGGTCACGATGACGTCATTGCGGTAATCTGCTGGATTGAAATCACCGGTGATGCCGGTTGGGGTACGGAATGTCGCTACGGTAAGGCCTGCGCTGACGGCGATGCACAGCACGGCGACCAGTATGGTCCTGATGCGTTGTTTCATGGTTCCTCCGTTGGATGGGCTGACAGCATTGTATGGCGGGCGGCTCGGTCCTGCAAACGTTCACAGGCGGCGATGGACGATGACACCTTTCGGGAGTGCAAACGCGTCGATGAAAACGACAACGGGTGACGAACGTTGTCTTACGTTCATCACCCGTTGGTGGGACGCGTCTGACACGAGGTCAGACTATGCGCCGCAGACCAGGCTAGTCACGGTATGCGCTGTGCTTGGCTTTGCGCTCCCCTGCCAGCGACATCGCACCAGCCAAGGCCAGTGCGAGGCACACGAGGATCGCTCCGGCAACCGAAGCACCCGTCTTGGCGAGATTCGCAGGCGTGTTGGCGGCCTGTGCGGCGGCCTGGTTGCCTTCGGCCTTCTTGCCCGAGGTGGCATCTGACTTGCCAGGGGTGTTGCCCGGCTCATCCGTGGCGCTCTTCGGCGCGTAGGCGAGCACGGTCGCAGACAATGCCGCGGCGGTGTATCCGTCTTCGGTGACCGAAGCGTCCTTCGCCTTGGCGGCATCGGCGGTGACCGTGCCGTCAGCGACCAGCAGCTTGTAGTTGCCGGCGGTCAGGCCGGAAACCTTGGTGTCGGTCTCGTTCGCGTTCAGGATCACCACGTACGTGCCGTCGTTGTCCTTGATCTGGTAGGCGACCACACCATCCTTGTCTTGCAGGACCTTGGTGTTCTGCGCAATCTGGTCGTAGCTGGACATACGGAACGCCGCGATCTTCTTGCGCAGGGCGATCAGCCCCTTGACATACTTGGCGCTCGCGCCATAGTTGGCATCGTCGAGCCGATCCCAATCAATGGCGTTGACCGAATCACCGGACTTGTAGCTGTTGCCTTCACCGTTCTTGGTGCGCAGGAACTCCTGGCCGAGCTGGATCTCGGAGATGCCCTGCGACAGGAACACCACGGCGTCGGCGAGTTCGGCGCGCTTGGTGCGCGTCGCCTCGTCGTCGTTCGGCACCGACTTGACGAGCTTGTCGTACAGGGTCGGGTTGTCGTGGATTTCCGCGTACTGGACCACCTGGGCGGCGGTCTGGTAGTGATCCTGGGCGTTGCCATTCCAGCAGGTGGTGGCGCCCTCGCTCGTATCATACGGGCAGCCGAGCATGTTGTGCAGGATCAGCTTCTCCTGATCCTTCTTGCCGGAGATGAAACCGGTGTCGGTGTCGGAGAACACGGAGCCCTTGAGCCCATCGCGGATGGAATCGTTGAAGAACGAGACGGTCGAGCCGGTCTTCGTGCCGTTGGAGCCGGTGTTGTCCAGCTCATAGGCGTTCGGCTGGATGGACATCTTGGACTTGTCCATCGTGGTGTTCATATCCCAGCCTTCGCCGACGATGATGATACCCGGATCGATCTTGTCGAGGGCCGCGCGCACCGCTTTCATGGTTTCGAGATCCTCGAGGCCCATGAGGTCGAAGCGGAAGCCGTCGACATTGTAGTTCTTCGCCCAATACGTGACCGAGTCGACGATGTATTTGCGCATCATCGCACGCTCGGAGGCAGTATCGTTGCCGCAACCGGAGTTGTTGACCATGGAACCGTCCGCGTTGTACCGGAAGTAATATCCCGGAACCGTGAGATTGAACGGGTTCGTGGAAGCGTCGGCGACATGGTTGTATACCACGTCCATGATGACGCGCAGACCGTTCTTATGCAGTCCGTTGATCATCTCCTTGGCTTCGACAATACGCGTGGACGGATCGCTCGCGTTCGAGGAATACGAGCCTTCCGGCACGTTGTAGTTCTCCGGGTCATACCCCCAGTTGTAGTTGTTATCGTCCAATGTCTTGGTCTCGTCAACGCTCGCGTAGTCGAACATCGGCTGGATCTGCACGTGGGTGATGCCCAACTGCTTGAGGTAGTCAAGACCGGTCGCCTTGCCTTGGGGGTTGGTGGTGCCTTCCTCCACAACACCCAGGTACTTGCCGCGATTGGCTTCGGACACGCCGGAATTGGCGTTCATCGTCAGATCACGGATATGGGTTTCTGCGATCACCGCATTGGAAGACGAGCCGAAGGACGGCATGCGATCGAAGTCCTTGATGGACTTTTCCGCGTCGGACAGCACCACGGAACGCTTGCCGTTGACCACGGCAGCGGTCGCATACGGATCCGGCGAATAGTTCACCGTGCCGTCGGCGAAGGTGAGGCGATACTGGTAGGCGGTATCCTTGAGATCCCCGTCCACCGCGACGCTCCACACGCCCTTGTCGCCCTTGGTCATCGGCGAGGTATAGTCCTGCTCGGCGTCCGCGCTCGTGTCGGACTTGTAGACGACCAGGTCCACGCCGGTGGCGGTCGGGGCCCACACCTTGAAGGTGGTCTTGCTCTTGGTCCACGTGGCGCCAAGATCATCTCCGTCATAGGCGTAGGTCTTGTCGAAGTCGTCAGTGCGCACGATGGCACCGGCAACCGCAGTGGCGGAACCGATCTTGTCGCCCTTGTCGTTGGTCACGGTCACGGTGTACGCGCCATCGACGGCGAGATCGTCCTTCGTGGTGACGGTCAGGGTCGCCTTGTCGGCTTTCACGTCGGCGACGTCAATGGTTTTGCCGTTTTCGTCTTTGACGGTCGCGGTCACGTCGCTGGAAGGCTCGCCGCTGAGTTTGACGGCGATCTTCTTGGCATCGGCGATTTCCGCGCTGCGCACCGAAACGGTCAGGGACGGTTGTGCGGTGTAGACGGTTGGGTCGCCGGCGACCAGCCAGACCTCAGCCTTGCCTGTCTTGGTGGCGGAGTCGAACACCAGGGAGTCGGTCGGGATGAAGTGGTTGGCGTCATCGGGTTCCTTGATCCAGGCATCGCCACCGTAGCGGCGCAGCAAGCCGATGTCACTGGCTCCAGATGACGTGTCGGTGGGATACTTGTAGTTTTTCAGTGTCCACGTGCTGATTTCACCCCAGTCATCGTGACTGGTGAGGTTGTGCTGCGAATCGACGCTGCCGGAGCCCGACCACGTCCACAGATCCCACTGCGGGGTCTTGTTCGTGGTGTCGCCTGCGTTGAAGTACAGGCCGTCATCGCGGTAGTAGTGCACGGTGACGTCCACGTCATAGCCGGTGCAGGAGCTGACGTAGTCGGCCGGGGCAACGGTGAGCGTCTGCTCGAGGTCCGAGGCGGTGCCGTCCACCCAGATCTCTGCGGTGCCGTCGGCGTTCACCTTGACATTGCGGTCGTTCTGTCCGACCTTGTACCTCCAGTCATCCTTGTCCTTGACAATGACACCCAAATCGGTGTATGCCCCGTCAATGGTGATATCGGCTACCTTGCCCCAGCAATCAGTACCGGTGAAATCGAACTGCTTGCCGCCAAGGTTCGCGGAGGTGTTGGCGTTCGAACCCCACACCCACAGGGCGCGGTCCTTGTCCCCGGCGGGAGCCTTGTAGTGAACCACCAGACGGGTCTTGCCGTTCTGATGGTAGGTTTTCGGCGAACCGACCGTGCTGGCATGATCGGTGACGGTCTGCTGGACGATACCCTTGGCGGCTTTGTAATTGCCACCGCCGTTCGGGTTGTCCCAGCTGTTGCTGCCGTCGTTGAACACGTATTGCACGGCATTGCCGCCGGTTTCGATGGTGTACTTCCAGTAGCCGCTCGTCTTGTCGTAGGTCATCGCCTTGCCGGGAACGTCGGTCCAGGTTTCGCCGACACCGTAGTGGATGTACGGCTGCTGGTACCCGTTGTCGTTCTTGTAGTACACGGTGAGCGTGGTGTCCGTGGGCTTGACGGCCTCGTCCTTGATTTCGACCTTCGGGTCGGACGGGTCGGTGGTCGCCGAGGCCGCCTGATGGCTGGCCTTGGTGGCGCCACCGTACAGGGCGATTGCCGAACGGGCCGGGATGGTGGTCTTGACCTTGCCGCCGGAGACGGTCACGGTCTGGGAGCAATCCTGGGTGGAGAACACATTGCAGTATTCGCCGTCCGGAAGCGTCGTGTCGTAAGTGACGTCAAGCGCCTTGGTACCGTTGTTGAGCGCCAGGAAGCCCTTGGTGCCGCGCGAAAAGGCGATGCTGTCGTTGCCGTTGGACTGCCAGTCTTTGGCCGGTGAGGTCGCGGTATCGCCGACGTACTTGTGGAAGGCGATCATGCCGCGCGTGGAGGTCCAGCGCTGCTCGCAGTTCCAGTCGCCCGTGTTGGTGGAGCAGGCCTTGTTCATGTCAACATCCGGGACCGTCGTGTCGGTGGCTCCTGGCGCACCGGCATCCCTGTTGTCGAACTTGTATCCTGACATCAGGCGTGGCGTGCCGTAGCCGTAGGCCAGCATGAACGCGTTGGCGAGCTGGTACTTGCCGCTGTCCTTGTACGTGATGGTGCCGTTGTCGCGCTCGGTGTCCCAGTTGGTGACGAATACGTTCGCATCGTTGCTTGATAGGTCGCCGCTCAGTCGCTTGGCCAAGTCCTTGAGCGAAGTGACGTTGTTGTTGAACGCTTGGCTCATTTCGCTCTTGAATCCGAATTCGGTCACCGTACCGTTCTGTGTATAATGCGGCGGCTGGATGCCGGCGGCTTCGGAGCCATTGCCGATGACCTCCTGGATCCAGTAGATATCGGATGCGTTCTTGCCGATCTTCTGCGCAAGTTTGGCTTTCAGCGCGTGGAGGCTGTCGGTGTTGATGTGTTTGGCGGCGTCGATACGGAAGCCGATTACACCGTAGTTGTACATGCGGGCCATATAGTCGGCTTCGATGTCCTGCACCTTATCGGATTCGGAATCGAAATCAAGCATGCCGTTCAGACGGCATTGCTGGACTTCCTCCTGATCCTTATAATCCGCAATCTGCTTGGTGCACGTGTGGAAATCCGCAGCAGTCAAACCGTCAGGATACGCGGAGGTCGCGAATCCTGGGAATGAGCCGGCATCGGGCGTGTACTGGCTGCCGTTCGTGCCGGTGAAGGTGCCTTTATTGTCGGGAGCGGCGGTGTTGTTCATGACCACATCGGCGATGATGCCGACACCCTGCGCCTTGCAGGTGGTGACCATGTTCTTGAACTCCTGCTCGGAGCCCAGCTTCGAGTCGAGCTTGTAGCTCACCGGCTGGTATGAGGTCCACCAGGAGCTTCCCTTGATGGACTCCTGGGGCGGGGAGACTTCGACGTAACCTACGCCTTCAGGGCCGTAGGTGTCTTTGCATTCCTGGGCGATGGTGTTCCAGGTCTGCTGGAATGCGATGACCTGGACATCGCTGTTCACCCAATCCGCCGCGTTCGCCGCGGAGACATTGGATGAGGTGGTGGGGCTTGAGCCGGAGGAACCTGAGGTGTCTCCGGCCTGGGCGATGGACGGCAGGACGAGAGCGCCCGAGCCGAGGACCATCGCCGCGCAGACAGCGGCGCCGAAGGCCCGCTTGGCTGCTGAATTGAATCGTTGTATGGCCATATATCCTTCCAATTCTCAACTGTGAGAACGCCTCACACGGGTGACCGTACTGGATTGCACGCATCCTTGTGTGGCGGTGGTATGCCTCCCGTCACATCGGCTGTGACGGCCTACGGAGTTCCCGACATAGGGATTGCATACGTTTGTACTAGGCATTTCTATGATAACGTGAATGTTTTGCGATGACAACGCGGCGGAGAAACGCGCTGAAAATCAAGGAAACAGCCCATACGAGGCTGTATTGGCATTGTTATTTCACCGGTTGGACGCTCGCATCGTTGCGATTGCGCGGAAAACGTTGTCACAGCCAACGTCGGTTCAACGGCTTGAGGCGGGAACCGATCATGGCCCCGCCCCAAGCCGCAGCAGGCATATCAGCTATTCGCCCACGATATGGGCGATCGCCTCAAGGGCGAGCTTGTAACCGAAGAATCCAAGCCCGGTGATCGTGCCTGTAGCCACAGGGGAAATCACGCTGCGCTTACGGAATTCATCGCGTGATGCGGGATTGGAGATATGCACTTCCATCAGAGGCACCCCGGCATCGCCGACCATATGTGCGGCATCAGCCAAACCATAGCTGTAATGCGTGAATGCCGCCGGGTTCATGACCACCGGAATCGCACCATCCGCGGCCTCATGCATCCAATGAATCATCTCGGCTTCGTCGTCAGTCTGCCGAACTTCGACATCCAAACCGAGGTTACGGCCCCACCGCTCACAATCCTCACGAAGCGTTTGCAGATCCTGATGACCGTAGACATCAGGCTGGCGGACACCAAGACGGCCAAGATTCGGCCCATTGACGACAAGAACACGACGCGTCATACGTTTACCTTTCTGTGTTCCGATGATTTGGACTCGTGGACACCCACCGTGTCACTGTGTGGGGCGAATCCGTTCAAAAGCCTCATGGACTGCTTCAATCGGCGGATTATCCAAATGAATCGGATGGCCTATACCGTCAAGAATGACGAAACGTAAGGTATTACCGCGTGCCTTCTTGTCACGATGCATCAGCGCCAGAACACGTTGCCAGTCGCCGCCGCCCCACGATGTGGGCAATCCCAAGGAGCCAAGCAAATCGCGATGGTACTCGACCAAATCCTCGTCGATATACCCGAGAATATGGGACAGTTCAGCCGCGAAAACACAGCCGACAGCCACGGCATTGCCGTGACGCCACTTGAAATGCTCGATCTGTTCAATGGCATGACCAAGCGTGTGACCGTAGTTGAGGAACTCGCGCAGTCCCGCTTCACGCAAATCGTTGGAAACATGGTATGCCTTGACAGTAACCGTACGCTCAATCAGTTCGGCGACCACGCCTTCCAACGGCGACCCTAGGAACGTGCTGCCGTCAAAAGCGCGCAGCTCGCGCGCATGCTCTTCAAGGATGGTCAGAATCTGCGGGTCACGGATGAAACCGGACTTCGCCACCTCGCCCAGACCTTCGACGAAAATATCGTTAGGCAGCGTTTCCAGCGCACGCATGTCAGCGAGCACGCCGGCAGGCGTGTAGAACGAACCGACCAGATTCTTGCCTTGCGGTGTGTTGATGCCGGTTTTCCCGCCTGTGGAAGCATCCACCATCGCCAGCAATGACGTCGGGCAGTTCACGTATCGGATGCCACGCATCCACGTTGCGGCGACAAATCCTGCAAGATCCGTCGCCGCTCCGCCACCGAGACCGACGACAGCATCAGAACGAGTGAATCCTTCATCGCCCAAACGCTGCCAGATACCATTGGCAACTTCAATGGTTTTGCCGGCTTCCGCATCAGGAATCAGAATGTCACTGACCTCATAACCCCCCTGACGCAGCAATGCACGCGCACGATCGGAGTGCCGCTGCACCGGCGCCGTATGGATCAACGCAACCTTGACCGGCTTGTCACCGAGGACTTCCGCAAGATGATTCGACGTTCCCACACCGATTCGGACATCATACGGGGTGATTGACGCACCAGTGACATGCACATCATGTTCCATAACCATATCCACCACTTTCTTTGCCGCATGCTGCGGCGACGATCCGTGCGTGCGGACCTGCACATTCGCGATAGCACGGAACACTGGGTCCCGCACCTCATACAGGGCACGCCACTTCGCGTCGGCATCCCCCGCCAGCATCGGCCGGTTCCCGCCGCGTCGGGCACGCTCCATCGCCTCATGCGGATCAGCCTGCAAATAGACGACCTTCCCGCCGTTCTCCTCATAAGCCGCCAACGCTTCACGGACCTGACCGGTCATCGGAGCCCCGCCGCCGAGCGACAGAATACCGTCCGTGGAATGCAGTAGATCCTCAATGACGTCGCATTCGAACGCACGGAACTTCGGCTCACCGTACCGTTCAAAATAGTCCGTGATCTTCATGCCGGAGCGATGCTCAATCACCTCGTCCGAATCGGTGAATCGGACACCAAGCAACTGGGCCACTTCCCCACCGACTCTGGTTTTGCCAGCCCCCGGCATGCCGATAAGCACAGCTACGGGAACCGACAATCTGCCCTCCTGATGAGATGCGACATCGGCACGCCACGTACCATAGCGACGTCGCGAAGCGTCACGGCTGCCACCATACCGACGATGATGCTGCGTCATATCACTTCACCTCACGTTCCCGCTGTAATGCCGAACCGGTACACCACATCAGCGCAAATGCTCAGGCCAGGACGCGAGATACGCTTGGGCATTACGGCGGGTCTCAGCGATATTGTCCCCGCCGAATTTCTCCAGCACAAACTTCGCCAGCGTCAAACGAACCATCGCTTCGGCGACAACAGACGCCGCCGGCACCGCAGTGTTATCAGAACGCTGGTTGATCGCCTGGGCAGGCTCCCCAGTGAGCACATCCACCGTACGCAGCGCCTTGGGAATCGATGGGATAGGCTTCATAGCGGCACGGACACGAATCGGCTCACCGTTGGACATGCCACCCTCGATACCGCCTGCACGATTGCTCAACCGGCTGATCCGTCCGTCATCATTGACCACGATCTCATCGTGGGCGAGGGAACCAGGACGATCCGCTTCTTTGAAACCGTCGCCGATTTCCACACCCTTGATGGCTTGAATGCCCATCAGTGCACTCGCCAACGCGGCGTCGAGACGCCGGTCGGACTCGACATACGTGCCAAGACCAGCAGGAACGCCGTAAGCGATCACCTCAATCACGCCGCCAAGCGTATCCGCGGCGTTCTTCGCCTCGTCGATACGTTCCATCATGCGGCGTTCCGCATCCTTGTCCAAGGTACGGACGGGAGACTGGTCGAGTGCGGCCACGTCATCCGGCAGCGGCAGCGGCGCATCCTCGTCAATACCCACGCCCCCAATGGAGATGACGTGAGCGACCGTGCGAATACCCAAGCATTGTTCCAAGAAGTTCGATGCGACAGCGCCCAACGCGACACGGGACGCGGTTTCACGTGCGCTGGAACGTTCGAGGATGGGACGGGCGTCAGTGAACCCGTATTTACGCATCCCCGTCAAGTCGGCATGACCCGGGCGCGGACGGCTCAGCGGCGCGTTGCGGCCGGTTTGCGGCAGCTCATGGTCGAGCGGGTCGGCGCTCATGACTTCGGTCCACTTCGGCCACTCCGTATTGCCGATTTCAATGGAAATCGGCGACCCCAACGTGGAGCCGTGCCGCACGCCGGTAAGCAGTCGGACCTGATCCTGCTCAAACTTCATGCGCGCGCCACGGCCATAGCCCAAGCGGCGGCGGGCGAGAGCCTCGGAAATGTCCTTCGTGGTGACCTGCACGCCGGCAGGCAGCCCCTCCATCATCGCGACAAGCGCTTCACCATGCGATTCTCCGGCGGTCTGCCAACGCAACATGTGGTCTCCTTTGTCTCTGTATTTCTACGTGTCTTGCCACAGTTCTACAGCTTTCGCATACTAGCGGCAATCGCGACCGCCCACACGGCCACGTCTTCTATATGGACATCTATTACAGACAAATGATATGGCGGGTATCAGTTCGCATTACTGTTCGAGTTTTTGTATTCGTCGCGCAGCTTCCAGAACTCGTCTTCCGTTGCTGCGAACTTCGTCTCTCCTGTGGTCAGGTTGACCGTGACGAAATACAGCCAGTCACCTTCCGGCGGGTTCATCGCCGCTTTGATGGCGGATTCTCCCGGATTGCTGATCGGGGTAGGCGGCAGTCCCGTGTTCACTCGCGTGTTATACGGGTTCGAAGCGTCGTTGAGCATGGCGTCGGTGAGCTTGTCCGCCGAGACGCCCAGACCGTAAGCGACAGTCGAATCCATGCCCAGCGGCATATTCTTGGCCATACGGTTGAGAATCACACGTACCACTTTGCCGTAGTATTCTTCTGAATTGACTTCGGATTCTGAAATCGAGGCGATAATCAGCAGTCGCTGACGGTCGGTGCCAGTAGGCACACCGAGAGCATCAAGCTTTTCGACCCGCTTATCAACCATCGTTTTGATGATGTCGCTCGCTGAACCGTGATTCTTCACATTGTATGTTCCCGGTTCAAACCAGCCTTCGAACTTGCCGCCGGCTTCAGCGGGAAGAATACCCGCACCGCCGCCGTTGATCACCGCGTTGAAATCGTCAGCGCTGATACCTGACAATTTCGCCGCGTCAGCAATCACCTGGGAGACACGCTCCCCCGCTTTGACTTGGAGGAAGCCCGTGGCTTTGGACTGGTCGGACAGAATCGCGACGACATCAGCGGACGCCATGTGCTTTTTCAGTTCATACGTTCCCGGATACAACGTGCTGTTATTCGCTGCGACCGCGCTGGTGAACGCACCTTGCGATTTGACGACATCGGCTTTGACCAGTTTGTCACCGATTTCCGCTGGGCCTTCGCCGCTTTCCACCGTGAATTCCACGGCGCCGCTGCCAGGACCCGGATAATCTGCGGTCAACGCCTCAGATGCTCGCTCACGGGCGTCCCGCCACATGGTGAGCCGATGGTATCCGAATCCAGCCAACGAGCAGACGACGGCGACCACGAGAACGATGACGACGATGCGAGTCAACTGTTGTGTCCGCTTACGTTCCTTCGACTTGCGGATTTCCCGTCTGGAACGGGGGGCATCTTCATCCGAAAGGATATGTGCATCCGATTCAAGCACTTTGGGAGCGTCCGGATCAGTCCATTGCGTACGCTCCTCAAAAAAATCACGAAAATCATCCGCCATATTCGTTCCTCTTCCTTGTCTCATCGGACAGCACCCCATTGTGTTGTCCTTCGTCCGTCCGTGCAGCATCCAGCGCAGACTGCAAAATCAGCACCGCCGACTGCTGATCCACCATAGGTCGATGCCCACGCGTCGCAATACGCACATCAGACAGCTGTCGGTGCGCGGTGACTGTGGTCAGCCGTTCATCATGCAATTCAACCACTGGAATATCGTCAATATGCAATTGATCCGTATCACGATATTCAACCATGCGAGCAACCAACTCATGAGTCCAGCGTCGCGCTTTTTTCGCGCTTTCGCCCGCACTGCCGCTCAGCAACAGCGGCATACCTACCACCACGTGGTCGACATGCTCGCGTTCAATGATGTCAATCACGTCATCGATGGCTTCCAACGCGTCGCCATACACGCGAATATTGCCAATCGGGTGTGCAAAGGTCAGCTCCGGGTCGGACAATGCCAGTCCGACCCGGGCTGCACCAAGGTCGACACCAAGCCACACCATATGGGTGGTCAGCCTCTCATCGCCTCGTTACGCAACGAAACCAGCGCCGCGTCGATCTTGCTGGCGTCGGCACCGCCGCCCTGGGCGAAGTCCGGCTTGCCGCCGCCACCGCCGCCGAGCACCTTGGAAGCGCCGCGAACCAAGTCGCCAGCCTTGATGCCCGACTTGCGTGCGGCATCATTGGTGGCGACAGCGACCATCGGCTTATCATCCGCGTTCACGCCCGCAAGAGCCACGACAACAGGCTTATCCTCACCAAGACGGCCGCGGATATCAAGCACGGTCTTACGCAGGGCGTCGAAGGAGCCGAAATGCCCCACGTTCTTGGCGGCTACGACAACCGGTGCGTCGGAATGCTGCGCTTCGGCGACGATTTGCGGAATGGCCGCTGCAAGTTGGGACTCGTACATCGATGCGAGACGACGATCGGATTCCTTGAGCTTGGCCAGCAGCGTATTGACACGGTCAGCCAATTCGTCAGGACGAGCGTTGAGCTTGTCAGACAGCTGGGAGACGAGAGCATGCTCGCGAGCATTGAACTCGTATGCGCCCTGGCCCACCACGGCGTCGACACGGCGAACACCCTGACCGATGGAAGCCTCGGACATGATGCTAATCTGGCCGATCTTGCCGACATGATCGACATGGGTGCCGCCGCACAGCTCACGGCTCCAGCCATCCTCACCAATCGAGACGACACGAACGATATCGCCGTACTTCTCGCCGAACAGATGCATCGCGCCGAGAGCGATGGCGTCATCGAACTTCATTTCGGTTGTCGTAACGGCCAGATTGTCGCGCAAGCGATCATTGACCCGAGCCTCGACAGCGTTCATGATGTCCTTGCTCGGGGCCTTGGACCACTGGAAGTCGAAACGCAGACGGTTCGGCGCATCTTCCGAACCGCGCTGGGTCGCCTGCGGGCCAAGCTCTTCCCGCAACGCCTTATGTACCATGTGTGTGGCGGTGTGCGAACGTGCGATGGCGCCACGGCGATTGAGGTCAATATTGGCGTTCACATCAGCGCCGACAACCAAGGTCCCCTCAGTCAGACGGCACTGGTGGACGATAAGATCCTTGATCGGCTTCTGCACATCATCCACTTCGAGTACGGCGCCATCGTCAGAGATGATTTCACCCTGATCGGCGAGCTGGCCGCCAGCCTCCGCGTAGAACGGCGTGCGGTCGAGAATGACTTCGACATTCGCCGGACCGGTCACCGCCGGAACAGAACCCTTGCCTTCCTGCATGATGCCAAGGACCCTGGAACGGCTCGAGAAATCGGTATAGCCAAGGAAATCAATCGGCTTGGCAAGTGTCTTCTTGAAATCGTCGTAGACGCTCAGATCCACGTTGTGGCGCTTCTTCAGGGCGTCGGCGCGTGCGCGGGACTTCTGTTCAGCCATGAGTTCACGGAACTTGGCCTCATCAACCTTGACCCCCTGCTCCTGAGCCATCTCAAGGGTCAACTCGATCGGGAAGCCGTAGGTGTCGTGAAGCTTGAACGCGTCCTCACCGGACACTTCACCATGGTGGCTCTTGGCCTGGTTGACCGCGACATCAAGAATCGTGGTACCGCTTTCCAATGTACGCAGGAACGCATCCTCCTCGCCGAACGCGGATTCACACACATCGTGGAACGTGTCCTTGAGTTCAGGATAATTCGGCTCCATCGCAGCTTCAGACACCGGGAAGAGCGTGGGCAGCACATGGTCGCGCACGCCGAGCATGCGCATCGAGCGGACGGTGCGGCGCAGCAGACGGCGCAGCACGTAGCCGCGTCCGACATTGCTGGGGCGTACGCCGTCGGACATGATCATGAGGGCGGAGCGCACATGGTCCGCGACGACGCGGAAGCGCACGTCGGCTTCCGGATCCTCGCCATAGGTGCGGCCGGACAGCTTCTGTGCGGCCTCAATGACAGGGAACACCTCATCGGTCTCATAGATGTTCTGCTTGCCCTGCATCAGGTAAGCCAAACGTTCAAGACCGGCACCGGTATCGATGTTCTTGTGCTCGAGTTCACCGACAATATGCAAATCGGTCTTGGACTTGACGTTATCCACCTCATAGTTTTCGAACACCAGATCCCAGATTTCGATGAAACGGTTTTCATCGGCTGCCGGGCCACCATCCCGGCCATACTCCGGACCGCGGTCGACATAGATCTCGGAGCATGGGCCGCCGGGACCGGGGCCGCCTGTGGTCCAGAAGTTGTCTTCCATACCGAAAATCTGCATGTGCTCGGGGTCGAAGCCCTCGTTCTTCCAGATGGAGCGGGCTTCCTCATCGTCAGTGTATGTGGTGACCCACAGCTTTTCAGGGTCGAAGCCGTACCCGCCTTTATCCTGCGGCGTAGTCAGCAACTCCCACGCGTAGTGGATCGCCTCTTCCTTGAAATAATCACCGAACGAGAAATTACCAAGCATCTGGAAGAAGGTGCCATGACGCGTGGTTTTACCGACTTCATCAATGTCCAGCGTACGCACGCACTTCTGGTTCGATGCCATACGCCTCGATGGCGGTGTCTGCTCGCCCAGCAAATACGGGATGAACGGCACCATGCCCGCGATGGTGAACAAGGTCGTCGGGTTCGGCGAAATCAGTGACGCCGAAGGTACGACCATATGGCCGTTCTTCTCGAAATAGTCGAGATAACGCTTTGCGATGTCTGCAGTGCGCATAAGCGAGATAACTCCTTGTGTTGTTGAGGGCTCGGCATGTGCGGCGGGCCCGACAGAAATATATAGCGGAATGTGGTCAGTTCAGCAATGGACTTGCGCTATTCGGCGATGCCGGAATATTGCCGGTTGAGCTCAGCCTCCCGCGCCTTGCGTGCGGTGTTGAACTCCTCAATCAGTCCTGCAAGCGTGCGTTGCATCACATTGTTCTGGTCAGGGCCGAGCAGGAATTGTCTCGCCTTGTCAGGAGTGTTCGCTTTGACATAGGCCTGTGCTTTGGCCACTGCAACCACGCCGATGGTGACGCCTACCGCAACCCAAAATACTCGTTTCATCACGCCTCCTTGGTCTGGGAAGCCGCCGCCTTCACCGCTGTTGGAGCGGACGGCTTGGCGGGTGTGGACTGAAGCCCGGATTTCTTGGAGAAGAAGGACTGGGCGGTAGTTTTCACAGCGTACAAGGTCGACGCAGCCTTGATAACAGGCTTGCCGAGGAAGGATCCGTACAAATCAGTCAATGCGCTGATATTCGTGGCGGTTGTCGACGCGGAATCGGAAATCCTGTTGACGTCGGCCAAGGATTTATTCACTTGCTTGACTGTAGTGACACCTTCATCAAGAGCCGGAATGGCGTGGTCGCCCGACTCCTTGACCGTCAAGGCAACCTGGTCGAACAGCTTGCCCAAACGGATCAGGGGGTAGATCAGGAAACCGACAAGAATCGCGAATGCGATTGCCGCGATCAGACCGGCGACGTCTCCGACACCCATGCGAACCTCTTTCTGCTCACGCGCATCATGCGCTTACAATACCGCATTTAGCCTAGTATCCGGGCGAGACGGCAAGCATCACCCGAATGACATCGACCTTATCTGTTCCTGTCACTTGTTGTACGACACTACGCTAAGAGCATGGTCGAACGGGGCCTCAGTGTCAAGGTCCATGTGTGTAACACTGCCGTTGGCCGGACGACAGGACAAGTCATACCCTTCCGGAGCGAACCGTTGCATAAGACTGAGCAGCGTGTTGCCGTGGGAAATCTGCAGCACGTTATCCCCGTCACGCAAATCAGGATTCTGCGCAATCAGACGATATCCTCCGGCGATACGTTCCCAATATTCCCCATCGGATTCAGCATCATGGAACGGGTCAGCTTCTTTGAGGAAATCACGTGTCGCTGCAAGCCCATACCGGTCAACGATGGCGTTGTACGTTCCGACACCATGAGGGGCTCCCGCCGCCCACCATGCCATTGACATGTCCTGTCCTTCAAAATACCCGTAGAACTGCTCACGAAAATGCATATCCGCAACCAGCTTGGGACGCACATGACCGCACCGCTCATTCACGTCGAGAATCCGGCGCGCCGTTTGTTCAGCCCTCGTAGTGTCCGAACAGTAGGCAGCAGCAAATGCGATATCAGCCAGTTTGTGTGCCGCAGTGTCCGCGTCGGCAATGCCCTGATCGGTCAATGGTGAATTCGACCATCCTTGCAACCGGTTGTACCGGTTGAAGAAGGTTTGCCCGTGTCGCACGAGATAGATGTGAATCCTCATATTCCCATGCTATCGCCGCTGATCTGAGCAACCATCCGGTCTCCGGCGTGTCGCGCTCCGCTACGTCTTCGGTGTTCAGTAGAAATGTCTATCGCATCGGGCATGAGGAAAGGGACCATGTTGGCACGTTCAGCCGGCTTCAATACGAGCAATGCCACCACATCGCATGACGAACGGATATCGCCGAGATTCCGTGGTATCGATGGGTTGCGTGCACTCGCAATCATCGCGATCGTCGCGTATCATGCATCACCTTCCCCGTTCTCTGGTGGGTTCCTCGGTGTCACGACGTTCTTCGTGATCACAGGATTCCTCATGACACGTAGTATTGAGCATGCATGGCAGTCAGGGCGCTTCCGCTACGTGACGATGATCCGTAAGCGTCTTATCCGGCTGTGGCCCATGCTCCTGTCTTCCATTGCGCTGACGGTGCCGTTGATATACCTGCTCGCCCCGTCGCTACTGCCCAAAACCCAGTCCGACGCATTGCCGTCTGCTGTGTTCGCCGTCAATTGGGTGTACATTTTGCGCAAAGTACCGTATTTTGCTGCCGCTGGTCTTCCCTCTCCCTTTACACCGCTGTGGTTCATTGCCGTCATTATGCAGTTTGCGATTGTCTGGACGGCGCTACTATGGCTGCTGCACCGTGTGTGCCGCTCACGTGCGTGGCTTCATGGCGCAGTGTGGTTCATGATCATCCTGTCAAGCATTGCCATGGCATGGTCCGCATCCCACGGAGACGATACGACTCACGCGTATTATGGGCTTGACACCCGTGCCGCGGAAATGCTTGTCGGCGCCGAGCTCGCGCTCATGCTTGACGACACTGCGGCCTGGCGGGCTGCCGCGGAAGCATCGGCGGAAGGCACCCCCTCCGCAAGGCGAATGCCCGTGTGGCTATCACGCGTACTCAACTGGCATGGCAGTCTCGGATCAGTACATGTCGGCATGCTGGATATCGCGGCGATGGTTTCCCTGATGGTATTGGCCGTCGGCTGCTTCACCGTCCATGGCGACGATGCGTGGATGTACCGCGGCGGGTTCACCGGCGCCGCGTTGCTGTCAGCATGCATCGTCGCCGCCTGCACGTCGGCGGATTCGCTGACTGACCGGGTACTCGGCTGCGCCCCGCTGGTCACTATCGGTTCTCGAGCATTCGCATTATATCTGGTTCACTACCCGCTGCTCGAAGTGATGAACCCGGCGACCCGTACCGCCGATCTGCCGTGGTGGGGCTGGCTGGTGGAAGCGCTCATCCTGTGTACCGCCGCGGAATTGCTGTACAGGTTCGTTGAACGCCCCCTGACACGAGAGCATGGCGACAAGCATGAGGGGCTCGCTCAGCCTCTTGGTATGGCGAACCGTGGTGCTGACAACCAGTCTTCGCTATCCGACACGACCGGGACTATGCCACCATTCGATTCCCTTCGCCGTCGTGTGAGCGCCCCCGTCATTTCCACGGTGTCATCCTTGCGCCCAGCCGCCCGTGTGCTCAGCGTGGCTGGCTTGATCACCGCCGTAGCGCTCGGTGTTGTCCCTGCCAATTGGCAGGAGATTTCGTATCGCCGAGCCGTGATGCTGCGCCCTGAAATCGCGGAGCGTAGCGTCTCACGGCTCCATGATCCGCATCATGGCAAATCCGCATCCCCCCAAGATGAAAGCATCTGACGCTCACGCCGGTACGTCCCCGGCACCGCATACCACCAGCAGCTCGAAACCACCGGAACCTGCGCCATCGGTGACCCCAAAAGCGGAAAAAGTCCCCAAAGGCATGCCATTGACGCAGTGGCTTATGACGCCTCCAGCGGATCATGCTCAGCAGACCCACTGATCATCGGTGATTCCGTGGCTTTAGGCGCAGCGGAACCGTTGCAACAGATCATGCCGAAGGCCATTATTGACGCGCAAGTCAGCCGCCAATTGGGAACCGCTCCGGGTATTTACGCCCAACACGCCGCAGCAGGAACCGCCGGTAATGCCGTGGTTGTGGCGCTCGGCGACAACGGAGCGATTCGTGACGAATCCACGTTACAAGGCATTGTCGAAGCTTTCGACGGCAAACCGGTGTATTTCCTCACACTGCGCGCACCGGTCTCATGGCAGGATCCCAATAATGCGACCATTCGGTCTTTCGCGGCGCATCATGCCAATGTCGGAGTGATCGACTGGTACGGCACCAGCGAAGGACATAGCGAATACCTGTATGATGACGGCACACATTTGACGCCACAAGGCCGGGACGCCTACGCCATCATGATGCGTCAAGCATTCTGCGGCCAATGACGCTTCGTGTGCGGGCACGGCAGCATCATGGTGGCGGATGATACGGCGCTATTGCGGTAGACTGTGCCCATGAGACGGTTTCTTATCAATTGGCTGATTATGACCATCGCCGCCGGAGTGATGGTCGCTCTGTTACCCGGCATGCAAGCGAAAGGCGACCCGCCGATCCTCGGTATTGCCGCGTTCTCGCTATTCATGGCGCTTATCAACGCGTCCATCAAACCCGTTGTGCACGTGCTGGCGCTCCCCCTGTCCATTCTCAGTCTTGGGTTTGTTGCTCTGGTCATCAACTGGCTGTTCATGGAACTCGCGTCATGGCTTGCGTTCTCGTTCTTCGACGTCGGCGTGGTCATCAGCGGATTCTGGTGGTCCGTGCTTGGCTCACTGATCATGTCCATCGTGTCGTCGATCGTCGCAGGCGTGCTCGGCGAGTAAACGCACGCCGGCGAGCATGTCGTGGACTCGCGCCTGTATGGGCTGACCATGCAGGCGACGCAGCCGAGCGCAAATCCACCATCGTCTGCTTCTGCCGACGCTCACACCCACCCCAGTGTCAGCAGAAAGGTATGAGTCATGCGCAGCGTGCGACGGTCGAACAGCAGATAGCATAAGGCCCCGCATGCAAGCGGGGCCTTATGCTGTATGTCCTTGAAAAATGGAATGAATCCAGATCAGCGAGCGTAGAACTCGACGACGTACTGGATGTTCACCTGAACCGGAATCTCTTCCGGAACGGGCTTACGGGTCAGGGTCGCCTTCAGGGAGGCGAGGTTGACATCGAGGTACGGCGGAACCGCAGGAAGCACGTCACGGTGGACACCTTCAGCAGCAGCCTGGAACGGGACCATGGTCTGGCTCTTCGGACGAACCTGAATGGTCTGGCCGGGCTTGACGCGGTAGGACGGACGATCCACGATGTTGCCGTCAACCAGGATGTGACGGTGCACCACGAACTGACGAGCCTGAGCGGTCGTGCGGGCGAAGCCAGCACGAAGCACGAGGGCGTCGAGACGGGTTTCAAGATCGGTGAGCATAGCGGCACCGGTCTGGCCGGCGGTACGGGTGCCCTTCACGTAAGCGGCGCGAAGCTGCTTCTCGGAGATACCGTACTGGGCGCGCAGACGCTGCTTCTCACGCAGACGCACCGCGTAATCGGATTCGGTGCGGCGGCGGGTGCGGCCGTGCTCGCCGGGAGCGTACGGAGCTTCTCGAACAGGCGCTGCGCCTTCGGGGGTCAGTGCAATGCCGAGGGCGCGAGAAAGACGCACCTGACGGCGGGAACGCTGAGCGTTAGTCATGTTGTTCCTTTTCTGTCGTTATCTGAACGGAACGCGAAAGAAATCCTTCGCGCTGAGCCAGCCTCTCCAGTGCTTCATCGTGCCATGCACGAACGGTGATTCTGATTGGACAGAACCATCGCCGACCCACTGACGGGCTAAGACTCCAGATAGTGCGTGCGGTTGCACACACGATTCACTAACATACACCATGCGTGCGACTATGACGCAATCCGCCGCCGATGTGCTACCGTTCAGAGTTTCTCAATCGGAGCGGCGCGGAGCATCAGACGTTTGACACCATCAGAACCGAAATCCACCGTGATGACGGAGTTGCGCCCTTTATCCTGTGTTTCAAGTACGGTACCCAAGCCGAACTTGTCGTGCGTGATTTTGTCTCCAACTTGGAAATCCGCGATATTCAAGCCGTTGTCCGCTCCGGCCGATGAGGACGACGATGAAGCGGCTTTCTTGCGCATCGGGGTGGTACGGCGTGTCGTCACCTTGCCGGAACGTCCTGAACCTGACGAGCCGTAGGAGCCGTACGCATTGCGTGAACCGTACGAAGTACCGTAGGACGAGCTTGAACGTGAACCACGCGACGAACCGGAGCGCGATCCATACGATGACCCGCCATACGTGGAACCGTATGATGAACCACCCGACCGACGGGAAGACGAGGACGATCGTCCTGAGCCGTACGATGATCCGAATGTCGATCCGCCGAAGCTGGAAGACGAGAAATCATCATCGTCCCAGCCGCCGAACTCGTCATCGCCGAAACCTTCGGATTTCCAGCCGCCACTCATGCGTTCGGTGCTGGCTTCCTTGCGCTTCCAGTCGATCAGCTCGTCAGGAATCTCATCAAGGAACTGGCTGGGCATCATGTCGTCAGCACGCCCCCACTGCGAGCGGACCGCGGCACGCGTCAGATACAGGCGCTGCTTGGCGCGGGTGATGCCCACGTAGGCGAGCCGGCGTTCCTCTGCCAGTTCGCTGGTGTCTTCGAGCGAGCGGGAATGCGGGAACGTGCCCTGTTCCATGCCGGTGAGGAACACGACCGGGTATTCGAGGCCCTTGGCGGTATGCAGGGTCATGAGCGTGACTTTGCCGCTGTCTTCGTTTTCGTTCGGCAGCTGGTCGGAATCAGCCACCAGCGCGGTGGTTTCAAGGAAGCCCTCAAGCGTGGCGTCAGGCGTGTTCTGCTCGAATTCTGCTGCAACCGATTGCAATTGCGCAAGGTTCTCCACGCGGGAAGCGTCTTGCGGGTCTTGCGAACGTTGCAGTTCTTCAAGCAAACCGGACTTGTCAAGCACTTCGGCCACGATGTCCGACGGCTGATTCGCATGGTCGCGGGCGAACGCGGCGAGATGCTGCATGGTGTCGCGGAATGCGCCGAGCGATTTCGCGGTGCGCGTGGGCAGCCCCTCGATCTGTTCCATATTGGCTATTCCTTGCCAGAACGGTGCGGCATGCGCGTCGGCGTACGATGCGACCAGCGCCTCGGCGCGAGCCCCCAGTCCGCGCTTGGGCACATTGAGGATGCGCCGCATATTCACGCTGTCCGCCGGGTTGACAATCGCTTGCAGATAGGCGATGGCGTCCTTGATTTCCTTGCGCTCATAGAACTTGGTGCCGCCGATCAGCTGATACGGGATACCCGCGTTGATCAGCGCCTCTTCCAGGGAGCGCGATTGGGCGTTCGCCCGGTACATGATGGAGACGTCGGAGTACTTGTAGCCATCTTCGGCGACGAGACGGGCGATTTCTGTCGCGATCCACAGGGCTTCCTGCTGCGCATTATCCGCCGCGTAGCCTGTAATCGGCTCGCCCTTGCCGGCGGCGGTCCACAGCTTCTTGGGCTTGCGTCCCTCGTTGTGGGAGATGACCGCGTTGGCCGCATCGAGAATCGTCTGCGTCGAACGGTAGTTCTGCTCGAGCATGATGGTCTTCGCGTCCGGGAAATCCTTCTCGAAATCTTGGATGTTGCTGATATCAGCGCCACGGAACGCGTAAATCGACTGATCGGAATCGCCCACGACCGTCACCCACGCCGGGCCTACCCTGCCGGCGCCAATCGTCGAGGAATCGGGCTGCTCATGGGCGTCGATGCCCGCAAGCTCGCGGATCAGCACGTATTGCGCATGATTGGTGTCCTGGTACTCGTCGACGAGAATATACCGGAACTTATGCCGGTAGTAATCGGCGACATCCGGCTGGGTGCGTAGCAGTTCGACGGTACGCATGATCAGGTCGTCGAAATCGACGGCATTCGCCGCGGCGAGACGATGCTGGTATTCCGCGTAGACCACGGCATACAGCTGTTCCTCATTGCCGTACCGGCCCAACTGGTAGCCGCGCTGGCCGGGACGGTAATCCGGGGCGAACTGCTTGAGCTGACCCTGCCACGTCTGCAGGTTGTTCTTGTAGTCGGAAATCCTAGCGAGCATCGCGCGCGGGGTGTAGCGCTTGATATCGATGTTCAAGTCGGTGGCAATGAGCTTGACCAGCCGCTGGCAGTCCTGGGTGTCGTAAATCGAGAAGCCGGAGTTCAAGCCGATCGCCTGCCCGTTGCGGCGAAGGATACGCACGCATGCCGAATGGAAGGTGGACACCCACATACGCTGTGCGACCGGACCGATCAGCGTAGCCAGACGTTCGCGCATTTCGGCGGCCGCCTTGTTGGTGAAGGTGATGGCGAGGATCTGGCTCGGCCAGGCGTTGAACTGGGTGAGGATCCATGCGATACGACGGGTGAGCACGCGAGTCTTGCCGGAACCTGCGCCCGCGCCAATCAGCAGCGCCGGACCCTGATACTGGACCGCCTGTGCCTGCTGCGGATTGAGGCCGTCAAGCAGCTCCTGCGCGCTGCGCGCGATGACTTGGGAATCACTGTCGAACACTGTCACCCTCCGATTCGTCCAATCGCCGACTGTACGGCGCCCATAATTTCTACCACAGCCACAGGTCAGCGTGAGGCACCCCTACTGTCGAGCGGATGTGCGGCGCTCGCGGTATGCTCTCTGCATCACATGCTCAACCTCGCGAGGCGTTTTTTCGCCATCGGTTATGACGGTCGTCCCGCAATCGAGGCAATGAGACAATCCGGAGCATAAGCTCCCCCATAGAACATGAGGCAAGTCATGAAAGAACTCGAAGAGCGTATTCGCCGTGACGGCATCGTCAAACCTGGTAACGTCCTCAAAGTGGACGCGTTCCTCAACCATCAGTGTGATGTCAAACTGTTCGACCACATGGGACAGGAGTGGGCGCGGCTGTTCGCCGGCAAACAGATCGACAAAATCCTGACCATCGAGGCTTCAGGCATCGGTATCGCGTGTGTCGCGGCGCGTCATTTCGGCGACGTGCCGGTCGTGTTCGCCAAGAAAGCGCAGTCCATCAACCTTGACGGCGACCAGTATGTCACGAAGGTGTACTCGTTCACCAAGCAGCGCGAATTCCCGGTCATCGTGTCCAAGCGCTTCCTGAACCCCGGCGAGCATGTGCTGCTCATTGATGATTTCCTCGCCAATGGCAAGGCGATGGAGGGACTGATTGAGCTGTGCCACGAGGCGGGCGTGGTGGTCGAAGGCATCGGCATCGCCATCGAGAAGGGCTTCCAGGACGGCGGCGCGAAGCTGCGCGAGGCCGGCTATGACCTGCAATCGTTGGCAATCGTGGACTCGATGGATCCGGACACCGGTGAAATCACGTTCCGCGAAGCCTGACGGGTTGCGCACAGCAAATACGCGAACAGCAGAAAGACCAAAAAGACAGGCAGGAGACATATGGGCAACCCCATCGAAACGCCGTCGGAGCATGACAAGACGGCAGCCGACGAGAACATGACAACGGCGGCACAGACAACGGCAACAACAACTCAGGACAACGCGACGCAAGGCAAACCCGTACAAGGCAACACCGTGCAAAACACCGCCACGAAGAAGAACACGCCGGAAAACACGGTCGCCGCCGCATCAACCGAAACGGCGAAAGCGGCAACATCCAACCCGCTGACCGAACTTGACGGCAAAATCTCCTTCTGGAAAGGCATCCCCTTCGGCCTGCAGCACGTGATGGCGATGTTCGTGGCGAATCTCGCCCCAATTTTCCTGGTGACGGCGGCCGCGAAGATGAGCCCGGAACAGTCCGCGATGATCATCCAGAACGGCCTGCTGGTTGCCGGCCTCGGCACGTGCCTCCAGCTGTACCCGTTGTGGCGTATCGGCAGCCGTCTGCCCATGGTCACCGGTATTTCCTTCACTTACGTGGCGGCGGCCATCGCCGTGGTCAGCGACAAAGGGTATGGCGCGGTTGTCGGCGCGGTGATGGTCGGCGGTCTGCTTGAACTCGTGCTGGGCCTGACCGCACGGTTCTGGCGCCGTTTCGTCCCGCCGATCGTCTCGGCAATCGTGGTCACCTCGATCGGTTTCTCGCTGCTCAGCGTCGGCGCGACATCATTCGGCGGCGGCTCCGGCGCCAAGGATTTCGGCAGCTGGCAGAATCTGACCCTCGGTCTGGTCTCTCTGGTTGCCTGCCTGGCGTTCCAGCTGCTGATGAAGGGCACCGCCAAGCAGTTGTCGGTGCTCTTCGGCCTCGTGGTGGGCTATGTGGTGGCTTTGTTCATGGGCAAGGTCGATTTCTCGGGGTTCCAGAACCTGGCAGTGCTCAGCGCGCCGCATGTCATGCCGTTCAAGGTGCAGTTCGACGCGGGCGCGATCATCTCCTTCGCCCTGTTGTACGTGGTTTCCTCGGTCGAAGTGCTTGGCGACACCGCCGCCTTGGCAAAGGTCGGTCTCAACCGTGCGCCTTCCGAGCGTGAAACCGCCGGTGCAATAGCCGGTGACGGCCTGATTTCCAGCGTCTCCGGCCTGTTCGGCTGCCTGCCGCTGACATCGTTTGCACAGAATATCGGGCTTGTGGCGATGACCAAGGTCGTCAACCGCAAGGTGATTCTCTCCGGCGGCTTGATCTTGGTGCTCGCAAGCTTCGTCCCCGGCATCGCCGCGGTGTTCAATTCATTGCCACAGGCGGTGCTTGGCGGCTGTACCATCATGATGTTCGGCACGATTGTGCTCTCCGGCTTCCAGATGATCGCCGAGGCAGGCTTCACGCAGCGCAATATCGCCATCGCAGCACTCAGCTTGACTATCGGCATCGGCTTCACGCAGGTGCAGGGCATCTTCTCCCAGTTCCCGTCCCTGTTCCAGTCGATTTTCGCGAGCAACTGCATCGCGCTGGCCTTCGTGGTCGCGGTCATCCTCAACGCGGTACTGCCGGGCGAGGAGCATTTCCTCGCGTCGAACGGCGAAGTCAACGAAAAGCGCTGAATCTCATAGACGTTCATAGACGTTCCAAAGCGGCGACACCGGAAGAAACTATCTCTCCCGGTGTCGCCGTTTTCGTTAGCGTATTTCCCGTCTGTAATACCGAATCACCTGGATTTGTGAGACAATGATGGTACCTGGGTACACCCGGCGGCGAAGGGAAGCCTTATGGACCGTTACACGAGCACGATGACCGAGCTCATCGGTCTGATGCGCATCATCGGCAATGACACCCAGCAGTGCGAGGTCAAGGAATGCAAGCGCAAGATGTCCTCAACCATCACCGAAACGCTGTCCGCGTTCTCCAACGGTTCCGGCGGCTGGATCATTCTCGGCTTGTCAGAGAAGAACGGGTTCACACCGGTCGAGGGGTTCAACGCGCGCGCCATGCAGGAGGCGCTCAGCCAAGCGTGTGAGCGGCTCACCCCGGTGGTGCGTCCGGTAATCGTCACCTGCCCGTTCGAAGGAACCAACCTGGTGTTCGCGCGGGTAGACGAGATGCAGCCGCGGCTCAAACCGTGTTTCATCACCGCGCTCGGCCCGCATGACGGGTCGTTCATCCGTACAGGCGACGGGGACCGGCATATGACCGCCTATGAGGTCGACCGGCTTATCGAGGAGCACAACCAGCCCACGTATGATCTCGATCTTGTTCCGCGAGCGACTATCGATGACCTCGATCCGGCCTTGGTCCAAGCGGTGACCGGCAATGCGCGCGAACGGCACCCGCATGTGTTCGCCGGCCGCAGTGACGAACAGGTGCTGTGCGATCTGCAGGCGTTACGCCACGACGACAGTGACGACTCCAAGGTCGGCGGCGTGCTGCGCCCCACGCTCGCCGGTTTGCTCGCGCTCGGCAGGTACCCGCAGAAATACTATCCGCGGCTCGGCGTGTCCGTCGCGGTGTTCCCCGGCACCAACGCCGATGACGTGTTCCGCGGCGATGAATCGCTGATTGCGACACAGCATGTGGTCGGCTCCATTCCGGTGATGATTGAGGACACCACGGAATCGCTGATGCGCTGGATCGGCGCGCGCAAACCAGAATACCCGCCGGACGCCCTGCGCGAGGCGATTACGAACGCGCTCATCCACCGCGACTACTCCCCCGACGCGCAAGGCACGCCCGTGCATGTCAACGTGTTCACCGACCGCATCACCATCACGAATCCCGGCGGATTGTACGGCACCGTCACGCAGGAGGTGCTTTCCAAACGTCCCCAGGGCGACGGGCCTACGATGACATCCACGCGTAACCAGTTCCTGTTCACGCTGCTCGAACTCACGCCGTCACCGCGCGGCGGCATGGTCGTGGCCTCCGAAGGCGACGGGTTCCGGCAGATCTTCTCCCAGTTGCGTGAGGCGGGTATCGAACCGGCGGCGGCACGCAACGAGCATGGCATGTTCACGATGACGTTCACGAAACGCAAGCTCCATACCGTTGACTCGCCATCCGAGGTTTCCCGGGCGATACTGGAACTATTGGAACGCCATTCGGCGATGAGCGCGAAGGAAATCATCCGCGAACTGCATCTGACGCCACTCGCCGTGGCCTCCGGACTGCGCGAGCTCGTGCGCGCCGGGGATGTCGCACAGGCGCATCCGGCGGCCGAGGACGGGACCAAACGCTACCGGCTGCGCGGACGGTGAGAAGGCATTGCCGAATTGACGAATCGACCGCAACGGGCCTGGAAAGACAGCGTTGCAAGCACGTTTGACATCGACTGCAACCGTTTGCAAGGCATCAGCTTGCGGATGAACCGCTCCCACTGACGTACGCGCGCCCGCATGCCATCGAGGTCGAGCACGCCGCATGCGAAGCCCTTGCGCACCAGTTGCGGCGGCAGGAACCGGTCGTACTTGTTGAAATCCGGGATCTCGTCGGGGTACATGAGCGTCAGCGGATCGGTAAGTTCGCGGGCCGCCTGCGTAACCGCCGCGTAGAATGCCTGCGCATCGGCATCCATGGTGAAGGTCATGTAGTAGGGCGAACACGCCTCCAAGCCCTTGAGCCCGAGGCTTGGCGCGCATCGCAGAAGCAGCAGGCGTTTGAGCGCAAGGAACGCGTATGTACCGAGCCAAGGGAACAGCGCCCACATGTTGCCGCCCAGGTGGCGCAACGGCTGGTCGGCGAGCCCCATAACCGCCGCGTCAACGCGCGCCTGTTGTAACCTGGCCGCGGCATTGCGCATGAGATACGGGTAGGTGGCCTCCGGCGGCTCCAGAAGCACTTGTCGCATGCGTTCGAGGATCACCGTGTTGATGTCCCCGGGCACGTCGCCGAAATAGGCGGGCACTTTGCCTTTGACCATGGTGCAGTACACGATATGCCGTTTGCGGTCCACCTCGTCGACCACCCACACGTGGCCGGCAATGGCGATTTTCTCGCCGGCGGGAGGCGGGGCCACCAACGTGCCGATCTCCTGCGATTCGCTGCGTACGCTGTACTCCTCGTTCTCCTGGAATACCGCGTAGAACTTGAAGTTGCTGGTGATGCGCTCCCCTGCCACGCCGACAATCAGGCCGCCGCGTTCGGTGGTCTCGATATGGTCAATGCCGATCAGGTGACGTAAGAGGATCCGGTAATCGTCCTGCGTGACGCGTTTGAACACGGCGAGCGAAAGCACTTGGGACGCCAGTTGCGCAGGCGTCATCTCACCTCCTGACGCGAGCGTGCTCATGGTCTGGTGGTACAGGAGACTGTAAGGCAGGCCATCAAGCGGGGGTGGTTCCACCCAGCGGCGTTCCACATACAACTGGATGAGCGCGATGCCTTGGATGAGTTTCCACGGGATGATATCCGGCGCCATTTCACGTGATTGCGGCGGATCTTCACGCATGACGAACCACATTTCCTGCGGCTGGTCGCGTCTGCCGGTGCGCCCCATGCGTTGGAGGAACGAGGAGACGGTGAATGGCGCGTCGATTTGGAACGCGCGTTCGAGCCGGCCGATATCGATGCCCAGTTCGAGGGTCGCCGTCGTGACGGTGGTCATGCAGCTGTTCTCGTCCTTCATCTCCTCTTCGGCACTCTGCCTGATGGGCGCCGAAAGGTTGCCGTGGTGGATGAGGAAGCGGTCCGCCTCATGCCGTACCTCGCAGTACTGGCGCAAGGTGGTGGTCACGGCTTCGGCTTCCTCGCGGGAATTGCAGAATACGAGGCATTTGCGGCCACGCGTGTGTTCGAAGATGTAGCCGATGCCCGGGTCTGCGGCCTGCGGGGCGGTGTCCGAGGCGGGTTCGGATTGGGCGAGCGGGCCGATGAGTGGCTTGTCTTGCCGTTCAAACGGGGATTCAAACGGGGATTCCATCGAGGATTCGGGTTGGGTTTCACCGGTGAGCGTTGCTTCCGTCTGTTCCAACAATGGTCGGGTTTCGCCGTCAACCGCGTGCGGGTTGCGTGCAAATGCCGGCATGTGTAGTCCCCGCTGCGAAGCTTGCGGGCCGCTATTGAAGAAATGCTCCATGGACAGCCGCCAGGTCTGGCCGCTGGCGCCGATATTCGGAACAACCGTGCCCTTGCCGGTTCCGGCGCTCAGGAATTCCGCTGCCTGCTTCGGGTCCCCGATGGTGGCGGACAGTCCGATGCGGCGCGGGTTGACGCCCGCCATGCGGGACAATCGTTCAATCAGGCACAGGGTCTGCCCACCGCGATCGCCGCGCATCAACGCGTGCAGTTCGTCGATCACGATGAAACGCAGATCGCCGAACAGCGCGGGAATGGCCGCATGCCGGTGCAAGAGCATCGCCTCAAGCGATTCGGGCGTGATCTGCAAAATCCCCGAGGGGTGTTTCATGAGCTTGCGCTTGTGGGATTGCGAGACGTCACCGTGCCAATGCCATACAGGGATATCACCTTGCGCGCACACTTCGTTGAGCCGGTCGAATTGGTCGTTGATCAGGGCTTTGAGCGGAGCAATATACAACGCGCCGACCGATGCCGGCGGGTCTTCGGCCATCAAGGTGAGAATCGGGTAGAACGCAGCTTCCGTTTTACCGGATGCGGTCGAGGCGCTGAGCAGCACGTTCTGATCGGTGCCGAAAATCGCCTCACCAGCCGCGACCTGCACGCCGCGCAGGCTTTGCCATCCATGCTCGTAAATCGTGTCCTGGATGAACGGCGCGTACCGGTTGAACACATCCATGCGCGGCTCTCCTTTGCTCATTGCTTCATCGTCTTATTGCCTTACCGACGACAACCTGCTGTATATCTGTTCTCCATATCAGTTACACACCAGCCTTGCCAAGGTGTGAGAAGCTCAGATCGTGAACTGGGCGTACTGTCCGCCCGCCTGCGGGCTCATTCCGTCGGACGGGTCGCCCTGCGCGTAGGAGAATTCGTCGGATGCCAGCAAATCGGCGGGTTTCTTATCGGGATGCTGGTAGAGGATATCCAACAGCTCAATGAAATCACGAATCACCTCGCGCGGCGTAATATGCGAATCCGCTCCAACCCGCTCATATTCCACGCGTATGAACATCGCGGGGTCGTCATCGCCCAATACCGGCTCATACCCGTAGAGCCGGGCGTGAATGTCGGCGAGCTTGCCCGCGAGTACGAGCATCTCCTCTGGGCCCAGCGGGTCGAGGTGAATGACCGGGGCCAACAGGTCACGCGACCCCTCCTTGGAGAATCGCCCGTCGGCGAGCCGGCTGCGCAGCGCCTCATAGCTGTAGATGCCGCGATGCCGGTCCTCCACGCACTGCGGGGTGCCGCACATAATGATGCCCAAGTGATGCGCCTTGCCCTGCATGGTGTCGTTGTACATGGTGAGCATCTTCTCGTAGTTGTTCTGCCGACTGATGGCGTTCGGGATTTTGTAGATGTTGACCAGTTCATCGATCATGACAATCAGCCCGCGATAGCCGGCCTTGACGAGGAAATCGGCGAACAACTTGAGATAGTCGTACCAGTTGTCGTCGCCGATGATGACGCCGACGCCCAGCTCGCCGCGTGCCTCGGTCTTGGTTGCGTATTCGCCGCGGAACCATTTGAGCACGCGCCCCACGGTCTCATCATCGCCTTGCTGGCTGGCATGGTAGTACATGGTCAGCAGGCGCGCGAAATCGAAGCCGTGGACCATATCCTGCATGGATGCGATGGTCTCGGCGATGGTTTGATCCACGCGGGCTGCGAATTCAGGGTCGTCAGGGCCGGGCATAGCACCGGTTTCGCCGGCGAGCGCCGTGGCGGTGTCAGTTTGTACGGTGGCGATCCACCGGTCGAGGATGAGCGGGAGTGCCCCGCCTTCCGGCCGTGTTTTGGTGGACATGTTGCGCATGAGTTCACGGTAGGTGGCCAGGCCTTGCCCTTTGGTGCCTTGTAGGCGGCGTTCCGGGGAGAGGTCGGCGTCGACGACGACGAAGCCGCGGTCCATGACGTGGGTGCGGACGGCTTGTAGGAGGAAGCTTTTGCCGCTGCCGTATCGGCCTTCGATGAAGCGGAATGCTGCTCCCCCGCCTTCGATGATGTCGACGTCGTGGAGGATGGCTTCGATTTCGCGTCGGCGGCCGACGGTGATGTAGGGCAGGCCGATGCGGGGTACGACGCCGCCTTTGAGGGAGTTGATGATGACTCCGGCGATGCGTTTGGGAACTTGTCGGCGTGGCGTAGTCTGCCCTGCTTCCGCACTGCCAGGGGTGTTGGCTGCCGATTCGGTATGGTCCATGTGCGCGTCCTTCACGTTGGTATGGTGGCGTGCGGCTAGCGTGCCAGCCATTGCCGCAGGTCGTCTTCGTAGTCTTCGATGATAACGGGCCGGTCGCCGTCGAATTCGATGACGGTGTCGCCGATCTCGTCCATCATGCGTTCGTTGATCCGGTCTACCAGCATACTCAGGCTTTCGTGCCGGTGGCGTAGCTCGTCCTCGTATGGTTCGCCGTTGAGCAGTGAGCGAACAAGGAAGCGTTCGGGATCGTCGGTTCCGGGGTGCGCTGCGGATTGCTCTCCGGGTTTCGCGGTGGGGTGCGCTGTGGGTGTGGGAGTCGTCGCAGGTGCGGCCTGTGGAGTGGATGGCGGTGTCGGCGGATTGGCTGGCTGTGCTTCCTGTTGCTCGGCGGGTTGTGCCGAAGACTTATGTACTGCAGGTGCTTGTACCGCAGTCGGTTGCGATGCGGCTGGCTCACTGATGGTTTCCGCCGTGTCTTCGACTTGTGTGTCTTGGTCGTCGACGATGAGCGCGTCCCGGGTGAGGTCGGCGTCGTGGCGGATGCTGGCGAGCGCCTGCATGTCGATGGTGATATGTGGCCGGGCGGCTTCTTCGCGTTCGTGTTCGATGGTCTCGATTGTCCGGGCGATGACCGGTGTCAGGCTTGCGGCGAGACTACCTGATGCGGGCGCTTTCATGGGGTGGCCGAAGTGGTGGTGCAGGCGCAGTTGCCTGTCGATTTCGCGGGTGATGTCGCCGAATGTGCGATTTATGGAGCCGTTCAGGTTGTAGGCGTGCAGGTGCCAGCCGTCCTCGGGGGTCCACTGGTAGTAGCGGATGGGGTCGATGGTCACGGTTTGCGGTTCATGCCTAGTCAGGCGCATGAGCCCGTAGTCGGGCTGCGGCTGGTAGCGTTGCGTGTCAAGGTAGATTGCATCCCAAAACAGGGATGTGCTTTCTTGCGGCAGTGGGCCGAAGCAGGTGTCGGCGAGGCTGGAGGCGCGGGTTTTCAAGTGTTCGTCGATGGCGGCGCAGATGCGTCGCAGGGAGTAGCGCACGATGTCGGCGTGGCGTTTGACGAATGCTGAGGTATCGAGGTGGTATCCGGACAGGTGCATGGCCGCATTGAGGTAGTCTTCGTCGCTGGCGGACTCGGGGTGCGTGACGGTGTCGATCATCTCGTCGTAGGCGATGACTGGGAAGGTGTCTTCGCTGATGTGTTCGGTGAGGTTGCGGTCGATGAGGTAGTCGCGAATCCACATGTCGATGGTTTCCGCGTAGCGTCGGTCCTGCCAGGCGTAGCTGTGGGCGATGCGGGCGAGTTGGCTCAAGCCTTGGTCGGCGTCGGGTTCGATGCCGCAGATGATTTCGTAGGCGCGGACTTTGGAGAACGCCATGCACGTGTCGTACCAGTCGCGTTCGCGTGGCGTGGGGCCGGCGTCGCCGTCGATTCTGGACCGGTCAGGGTGGTCTGCCTGGTCGGTGCGGTCAAGGAACCGGGTGCGCCAGGCGAAATATCCGCGCAGCTGGTGGTTGTCCATATCCCGGTAAGTGGGGTGCTGCCAGCGGAAGATGCCGTGCCAGTCGTAGTCGTCGCGGTAGTCGGCCACGGATGCGCCTTGCAGGTAGAAGTCGAGGGCGCGGCCGAGCGTCACGTCGCGGAAAGTGTAGTGGGCGCGGATGGCTCGCATGCGGCGCAGGCGGGCGGGCAGGATGCTTTGCCGGGAGTTGCTTTGCCGCGTGGTAATAGGACGGGCCGGGCGCAGAAGGCGCACTGGGCGAGACGGGCGCGCGGCGAGGTCTGATTCCTCGGGCATGATGATGGGCTGGTCGCGGTACGTCCGTGGTATGGCTCGCCCCGCGGGCTGGTTCGGATGCGCGGGCTGGGTTGCTTCGGATGCGATGGAGTCGTTGCGCCCGTAGACCGTTCCGGTATCTGCGGAATCGGGATACGGTTCGTAGCCGCCGGGCTGGATGCCCGGACGGCGATGAGTGTTGGCAGGCTGGCCGTCCGCATCCTCGACATGCCCGAAAACGCCGGATGCAACGATCCTGTCCGATGCGGGAGCGCCCGATGCGGCGGGTTTTATGGGGATGGGCGTGTCAGTGTATACCGTGTCATGCATTCGCACCCGCGTCGAGGCGGCATCATCCGTCGAGACGGATTGCTGCGATGGGTCTTCCAGCGTCGCTATAGGGTTCGTTTTCGTTTCGGGCGCAGAGAATCGCGTTGCTTGCACGTCGACATCTTCTGCGGGGCTGCGATGCCATCGCGTAGGATGACGTCAGATAGTCGGCCATGGTTGGCAGATCAACCGTCCCATCAAGTTTGATGAACATCCACGTGTCATGGTCGGCCTTGACGGTCGGCCCAAACCCCGGAAGGGTGAGCAACGACGCGATATGCGCAGGCTCGCAGCGCACGACGAGATCATGCCCGCCGATCAGCATGGCGTATCTCCTGCCGGTCGCCGGGTGGTCGAAAACGAGACTTCCCGGCACTCGCCCGCCCGGGCGGGGTTGGGTATGCAGCCGCTGTAGCGCAAACCGCACAATCTCCTGCACGAAATCCCGTGTTCCGCCCGTTAATGCCATACCGCCGAGTCTAGTGTGGACGCCTCACCGTGTGAGACGGGTGTTGTCGCAGCCGCATCGCAGCCGATACGATACCGGTATGAAAATCGCGCTGGCACAAATGGGCATGACCCGCAGCATCAAAGACAATCTCAAGACAAGCCTTGCGATGATCGCCGATGCCGCCGACAACCATGCCGATATGGTCGTCTTCCCGGAAATCCAGTTCTCCCCGTTCTTCCCGCAATACCCGGCATCGTCTTCTCCCCTCGACGCAGGCGGATACGCGATGCGGCTCGACAACCCTGCAATCGAAGCGATCCGCAAGGCATGCGCGGACAGGCGGATCATGGCATGCCCGAACGCGTATCTTATGGAGCCAGACGGCCGCCGGATTGACACCACACTCGTCATCGGCGCCGACGGCAGCCTGCTCGGCCGGCAAGGCATGGTGCATATCGCACAGGCGGAATGCTTCTACGAGCAGGACTATTACGCGCCGGATGATGCGATCCGCATTATCGACACGCCGTTCGGCACGATTGGCGTCTGCGTATGCTTCGACCGCCACTACCCCGAGACGATCCGCACGCTCGCCCTGCGCGGTGCCGACCTCGTGGTCATCCCCACGGCCAACACGAGCGCCGAACCCGAGGAGATGTTCCTTCAGGAGGTGCGCGTGCAGGCGTTCCAGAACAGTGTGAATATCGTGATGTGCAACCGTGTCGGCGTCGAGGATGCGATGCGTTTCGACGGGCGGAGCGTCATCGTCGGGCCGGACGGCAAGGTGTTGGCGCTCGCCGGCGAGAAGCCTTGCCTGCTGACCGCAGATATCGATCTTGACGCGGCCAAGGCGATGCGAAACGCCAAGCCGTACACGAGTCTGCGGCGGCCGGGATTGTACGCCTGAACGCACTTTCATGCGCGAGGAAACGTCTGATCACGTGTACAAAGTTGAAAACGTTTGTGCACGCTGAATCACGTTTGAAAACGTTTGCGACCGTTCTATGAGGCACGAGGCTGGAGACTCGAGGCTCAAGGCTCAAGGCTGTATGCCGGCGGCTGAGGTTTGCGGTTCGGCGGATGCGGATGTCAGGCCTCGTGTTGCAGCAGCCGACTGCGCAGATTACGGATATCGCGTTCGATCTCGTGGATTGTGGCGATGAAAGTCGCGTCATCCTTGCCAGTCGGGTCCTCAAGCCCCCAGTCTTCACGCGAGGCGGCGGACAGCACCGGGCAGGCGACACCGCAACCCATGGTGACCACGACATCGATCGGCGGCAGCTGGTCGAGTGTCTTAGGATGCTGCCCGTTCGCCGGCATATCGATGCCGTACAGTCTGCGCATGAGCCGCACGGCGTCCGGGTTGATTTCGGATTTGATGGTGGTGCCGGCGGAATATGATTCAAACGCGTCTGCGGCGAGCGTCCTGCCCAACGCTTCGGCAATCTGGCTGCGGCAAGAGTTGTGGGTGCAGATGAATGCGACTTTGGGCAGTGTCATCGGTTCCTTGGCTTTCTGGCTTCTTGACGGTTGATGATGAGTGATTAGCAATTAGTAATCGTGCGTGGTCTGTTGTGGTGGTGTCGGCGCTGTTTGATTGCGGTGCGCGGTGTTGCCGCCGGTTACCTGTCGGCCGGTCACGGGCAGGACCGCAGCTCAGAAGGTCAGGCGCATCTCATGCCAGGGCACTCCCCCCGTGTGTGGACGCGGACATGCCTTCGTCTTGGAAACCGAAGGTCGCGTAGAACTGCACGAGCCGGTCCTTGCAGGTGAGGACCACTCCGCGACGGCCTTGCTCGCGTGCGGTTTCAATCGCGTGGCGTAGTACGCGTCCTGCATAGCCGTGACGTCGGTAATCCGGGTGAGTGTCCACGCCGAAGATCATCTGCCAGGCGCCTTGCGGATTGTGCATGCCGGCATCGTCGTACATCTCGTCGAGCAGATGCGGCTGGTCAGTGACCATGCCGTTGACGAAGCTCACGAGCTGTGTGCCGCCGTCAGGGCCGTGTTGGGCTTCCAACAGCCAGAAATGGTCGGGGAATATCGCGAGCCGGCTGCCGATCGACGCGCGACTGGCCGCTTCCGCCGGCGGGAAGCATGCCTGTTCGAGCCGGTCGAGGGCGTCAAGATCCTGCACGGTTGCCGTGCGGATCGGCAGCAGAGTGAACGATGGCGTCGGTGTACTCATGCGGCCAATGGTATCGCACCTTGGAGTCATGGCAGTCCCACTGTCATTTTCGTCTTGCGGCGAACCGCGAGACAGCCAAGCCCGCCACGATGAACGCGAGCGCGAACACTGCCATGAGACCGGTTGCGGCAGCCCACCTGCCGATGTCGGGCGTACCGGTCATCGCACTGCCTTGCCCGCCGAACGCGTCATACACGCCGTCCACGTACCACCAGCCGGGCAGTAGGCGTGCAAACGCTTGCAACGATGCGGGCATCAGCCATTGCGGCAGCCACGCGCCGGACAGGAACGCGGAGGCGAGCGTCACGGTGTTGACGATGCCGTTCATCGCGGCGGTGGAAACCCGGCATTGGCCGATGAGGAACCCCAGTGCGCTGACCGTCAAGGAGAATACGAACGTGCCGATAAGCGAGAACAACAATGGCCGCCACCCGATGCCGGCAAGGCCGCCCTGGCAGACTGCGGAGCAGGCGATGGCGACACCGATGCAACACAGCCATACCACGGCTGATGCGCCGCAACAGACGAGCAACACCTGTGCCCAGATGGCATGGCCGGATTCGGCTGACACGCCGACCCTGCGCATGGTGGTCGGCTTGTTGAACGCGGTGATGATGACAATCACGATGAACGCGATGTTAAGCATCAGCGGGTACAGCATGGTAGCGAGGGTCGCGGCGAAGACCCGGCCGCTCGGAGTGAGACTTCCTGCGGCTGACGAGCCATACGCGTGGCTTGGGGCAGCCGCAGCCACTTGGACGGACTGGCCGCTTTCCGCGCGCGCCTTGGCCACGGTGGCGGCTGCTTGGGCGAGCGATGCGTCTTGGTCGGCAAGCATGGCTGATTTCAGTGATCCGAGGAACCCGTTGATTTGGATGGTGAGCATCCGCGCCGCCGCAGAACCGGTGGAATCAGTGCCGTTTCCTGAGCCCGCCAGGCTCAGCGCGGGCAGAGTGCCCTGCGTTCGTGCCGCCTTGGTGAACGATGCCGTATAGCCTTGCGGGACGATGATGATCACATCAACATAGTCGGTGGCGATGGCGTCTTGGATGGCCTGCGTAGTGTCCTCGATGTCAACGATGTCCGCCGAGAACGACAGATACGAACGCAGTGCGGCGCCTGTAGCATGACCGCCGGCGCTGTCACGGTCGATGATCGCCAGGGATGCTGTAGGCGGCTCATAGGCGCTGGTCTGGTCGTCGCCGTCGGAGGCGAGTCCGATGCCGATACCGAGCATGGCGGCCATGACCCCGGTCGCCAGCAAGTAGACCAGTAGTTGGAACATGTTTGCGCGCAGAACCAGCCATGCTGCTTTACAGGTGGTCATAGCTCACCTTCCTCAGTTCGAATGCGGCCACCCCCCAGCGCGATCGCCGACATGGCGGCGAGCACTCTTACGGTACGGGCGAATGGGGCGAGACTGTCGTAATACAGCAGGTCGTAGAACAGGTTGGTCACCTGTTTGGCGGGATTGAGGTATTGCAAACCCGGCACGGCGCGTTGCACGCTGTCCGCGAAAGCCATGTTGCCGTACAGTCCGGTGAAAATCGACAGGACCAAAGAGAAGGCGACACTGATACCGCTTTTCGCACCGAGCGAGATGACCGGGATCGCGCCGAGCGCCAGACCAAGACAATTGGCCATGCCGGAGCCGAGCGCGATGGCGAGGATCGCGAGCCCTTCCCTGCCGGGGAAAGACACGCCCAAGACCACGCGCATATACGCGTAGACGATAAGCATGCACAGGAAGGTCGCCAGCCATGAGGACAGCATGACCGCGCCGATGCGCGCGAGACGCGACAACGGGGATACGCTGACCCTCGCCCCCAAAGGCGAGAGATTGGCTTGCAGGGCGCTGAGCACGTTGCAGGTCATGGTCATGGCCATAAGGATGCTCATCGCGAGGATTGCGACATGGTAGCGCACCATGCCGTCGGCATGCCTGATGCCGGATGCCTGTCGGGTGATCTCTTCAAGGTTTGCTCCCGCCAGAGCGGCGATCCACGCGCTGTCCGTCAGTTTCGACGGGTCATTGGCGGCCGCCTGCTCGATTGCCTGTGTGACAATGCGCGAACGTTCGTTGTACTGTTCGACCAGCGTGCCGAGGGTGATCAGTGACCATGCCTGCCCGTCGGAGCCGCCGGACTTGGTCTGGGCGATATCCGTGGCGGCTCTCTGCGAGAGCGTGAGTCTCAAATCACCGGAATCCTGCATTGACAGGTAGGCGAGCGCCTTGCCTTGACGCAGGAGCGTTGTGGCTTCGGCCACGTTTGCGGCGTCGATCCGCTTGAACAGTGCGATAGCGCTGTTCTTGCCGATGACGGTCGATGAGCCCGAAGATGTTGACGATTCACTTGCTGACGCCGAGAACGCGTTGACGAACGTGTTCGCGCCACGGCTGGTGTTCCAAGCCGTATCTGAGACCACGGCCACGGGTGCCGGCTCGAGGGTGACGTTCCCGGACGCGATGGTGCCGAATACGCCTTGGATGAGCGTGGCAAGGATGACAGGGAACGCAATCATCCAGAACAGGACGGCGGGTGTGCGCAGTGAGCTTTTCAGCTCCATGACGAAGGTATGCCACATGACGATCCCCTCCCTAGTCGCGCAACGCTGTGCCAGTCAGCTCAAGGAACACATCGTTGAGCGTCGGCGGCTGTGAAGTGACGCGCCCGGGACGGATGTTCCCACGCCGCAGCACGTCAAGCACGTCGACCAGATTGTGTTCGCCATGCTTGCAACGGATGTCCAGCGTATCGCCACTCGCTTTCACTTCGAGGACGAACGGAAGGTTACGGATCCCTTCGGGCACGCTCCCGCCCAGGCCAGCGGCCTCGATGGTGATGCGCTCCCCGGTGGCGATCTGGGCTTTGAGCTCGTCCGCAGTACCGAGCGCCAAATGCCGGCCGTGGTCCATGATCAGGATACGGTCGCAGATCAGTTCGACCTCCTCCATGTAATGGCTCGTGTAAACGACGGTCGCGCCCTCGCGGTTGAGGCGTTTGATGCCTTCGAGAATCGCGTTGCGGCTTTGCGGGTCTACGGCCACGGTCGGCTCGTCGAAGAAGATGAGTTCCGGCCGGTGGGCAATCCCACAGGCGATGTTAAGCCGGCGAAGCAGACCTCCAGAGAGTTTCTTCGGCCGATAGCGCCTGAATTCCGTGAGCCCGACGAACCCTATCGCCTCCTCAACCAGCTGCTTGCGACGCTTGCGGTCCTTGACATACAGGGAGCAGAAGTAATCGATGTTCTCCTCGACGCTCAGCTCATCGAATACGGCGACCTCCTGAGGCACAATGCCAATCCGGCGGCGAAGCTCATAGGCGGACGGGGTCATCCGCTCGCCCAGCACACGGATGTCACCCGCCTCGAAATCCAGCAATCCCAGAATGCAGCTGATCGCCGTGGTCTTGCCAGAGCCGTTCGGCCCGAGCAGACCGAAAATCTCGCCACGGCGCACCTGAAGGTCGAAACCGTCAAGCGCGAGCATGTCCCCGTAGCGTTTGACCAAGTGCCTGACGTTCAAGGCGGTGTCGTTCGTATCGTTCATGATTTCATTGTGTCATACCGACACACCGAACACGGGGAAATTAGGCGAGGGTTCGCGAGCCTGTCAGTTGCCGTCCATATCAAGGAAGACGATGGTGGCAGCCGACGCGTACGCGCCGGACGAAAGGAAGCAGCATGGCACGGATCTGCGACGAAATCGACGACGAGAACGGCAACAGGAACGCATTCCCCATGGAATTGCTCACCCAAGGCGCCGACCATGCGGCCGCCGTACTGCTCGGCTGCCTGCTGGTACGCGACTGGCCCGACGGCACCCATAGCGCAGTCCGCATCGTGGAAACGGAGGCCTACGACCAGAACGACCCGGCAAGCCACACCTATCACGGGCGCAGCGAGCGCAATCGCGCGATGTTCGGCCCGGCCGGCCACGCCTACGTATATTTCACGTACGGCATGCACTACTGCGTCAACGTGACCGCCGGCGCGGACGGCTTCGGATGCGGCGTGCTCATCCGCGCGGGCGAACCGATCGAAGGCGTCGAACATATGACGCAACTACGTGGCGGACGCACGGGCGCCCAACTGACCAACGGGCCGGCAAAACTCTGTCAGGCGCTCGCCATTGACAAATCCTTGTACGGCCATGATTTGCGCATGCCGCCGCTGCGGCTGGTACGGGCGTCGCTCAGGGAAGACGAGCGGATCGGCCGCACGCCCCGCATCGGTATCAGCAAGGCGGCGGACCGGCCAAGACGCCTGATTATCATGGCAATCCGTATGTGTCGAAAAGCCCGCTGAACGCGAAAGCCGTGCCGCTGGACACTGCCGGGCCGATGCATGGGACACAAGCGAAAGGGACACAAGCGATGCAGACAATGCAAACGGTTGCAGACGGCCACGGCGACAACGATGGCAACACCAGCTGCGATGTGAGAATTCGCCGTGTATACGAGGAACCGTCCGCGGACGACGGGCTGCGCGTGCTGGTCGACCGGCTGTGGCCACGCGGCAGGTCCAAGCAAAGCGCGCACGTGGACGTGTGGATCAAGGATATCGCCCCATCCAAGGAGCTGCGCACATGGTTCGGGCATATCCCCGAACGGTTCGACGAGTTCGCCTCCCGCTACCGCGAAGAGTTGGACGCCAACCCAGAAGCGGTCTGCCGCCTGCGCGAACTCATCGCCGGTCATCCCCGCGTCACGCTCCTGTACGGGGCCAAAGACAACGAGCACAACAACGCGGTCGTCCTGCGCGATTACCTTCGCGATCAGCCGATATCACCGTCGCCGTTACCGAAGGACGGGGATTAGCCCACCTGCATATTCGGGTATCGCGAGTGCATGAACGTATCGTTGAACACGCGGTCCACCCAATGGCAGTACGGGTTGTCGAAGTAGACACCGTGCGCGCGCTGCCCATAGCGGATAATCGCGGGCACCATGAGCGACAGGTCGACCAACATAATCACGGCGAGCGCCACCGCGATACTGCACCGTGCACGCCCGGGGATGCGGTGGACGAGCCTGAGGACCGGCGGGAACAGCCAGCACATGCAGGCCATGCACAGCAATCCCCATACCAGCATGTAGGGGACGGTCGTACGGCCGCCGATGTTGAGGAATTTGCCGGAATAGTCCCATGAGCGCGTGCCCAGCAGATACTGCTGGATCAGGCTCAAGGTGAATTCCACGGCCCCGCCGAGCAGCGACCCGTAGACGATGTACTGCCAAGGCCGGTTCGCGCGTTGCAAGGCGAGGAACATTATGACCGCGCCTATGCCGTACACCCAGTTGACGGTTGTGATGATCGACCCGCTGCGGTTCTCGAACACGCCGTGGGTCAGGGCGATCAGCACTTCCTCATACACGGTGCCGACCGTACCGGCGATGGCGAACAGGTAGACCATGTCGTAGGCGTCCCAACGTGGCATGGCCCTCGGTTTGCTCAGCCAGTCGATGCAGGCATGGGTTCGTCGGCTTACCGTCTGGGCGATATCCTTCATGGCCGCTCCTTTCGATCTCACCACTGTAGTCCGACATCGCATGGCGGTCGACGCAGGACACTCCGGCAGGGCGGAGACGTTCAGTCCCGGCGTATCGCCCGATGCCACAGCCCCGGACGCCGGGGAGGTTGCGCTTCTTGGGCAGGCGTGCGGCGACGCGGCTTGATTGGTTTGAGCGGACAACCTGCGCATAGCGGCGAATCCGGGTCCGGGTCGCAGCCGCCGGTGGCGCAGCCGTGCGAGCCGCGCCATGTGACCAAATCGATCGCACCTTCAGCTTCCAGGCTTTCGGCGACCTGCCGCACGAAATCCACCGGCATAGCGAGCACGCGAGCGCATGCGGCGATATCTAGTCCCTGCCGAATCATCACCGCAACCCTGCCGCGGACACCGGTAGGCATGCGGCGAACGGTGTGTTTGGCGGTTTCCGCGGCAGTATCCATACCAGCACTCATTCACATCACCAGCCTGAGCAGTTGGAATGCGACCACCGCAAGCACGTACGCTACCGCCAGCCCCAGCGCGACGCTGCCGGCGGCGACCCGCCTGCCGAACTGGCGTTTGAGTTCGGCGACTGTCGCCAGGCACGGTGTGTAGGCGAGCACGAACAAGAGGAACGCGATCGCCGCGGCACGCCCATGCCCGCCGGAGGATTCATCAAAGGATTCGCGCAGCTTGTCTCCGAGCGCCCCCTGCCCCTGCTGCTGTTCGGTCTGGTCGCCCGTGCTGGAGATGTTGTAGGACTGGGACATCGAACCGACCACCACTTCTTTGGCGACGAACCCGGTGATCAAAGCCGCTGACGCATGCCAGTCGCCGAATCCGGCCGGGGCGAACACGGGGGCCACCGCGTCGGCGACCACGCCGTACACCGAATCGTGCACATCCTCGACATGGCCGAAACCGCCGGCGGCCGCGGTCGCGGGAATGGAAGCGAGCAACCACAGTGCGATGATCACGCTGATGATGATCGAGCTCGCCCCGCGCAGGAAGCCCCACAGCCGGATGAGCACGGACCGGACCAGCGCCACGGCTTTCGGCCACTGGTAGGGCGGCAACACCATGGCAAACGGTTCAGGCTTCAAATCGCGGAATACAGTGTGCCGCAGCAGCACGCCAATCGCCAGAATCAGCACAATCGAGATGACATACATGAGGAAGACGACCAAGCCCGCCGTGGAACGGAAGAACGCGTACGCGAGCACGAGATACACGGACAGTCGCGCAGAACATGAGGCGAACGGTATCAGCATGCCGACCATAACGCGTTGCCGTGAATCAGTGAGCGTACGGGTGGCCGCAAGTCCCGGCAGATTGCAGCCGAAACCGACGACAATCGGCAGGAACGCACGCCCGTCAAGCCCCAGGGCACGCATCAGACGATCCATGACGAACGCGGCGCGCGCCAAATACCCGCAATCCTCCAGCAGAGACAGCATGATGAACATGATGCCCATCGGCGGGATGAATGTAGCTACGGTGATGACGCCATCAAGCAGACCATCCACAATCAGCCCGTGCACCCAACCGCTCGTGGCGCCCGGACCGAATAGTGACATGACCGCGTCAATCCCGTCGGTCAGCCACCCGCGCACAGTCACATCGAACCAGTCCTGCATCGGGCCGGCGAGCGTTGTGGTCGCCTGGAACACCAGATACATGACCGCAAGGAACACAGGCACACCCAGCCACGGGTTAAGCAATACGCGGTCGATACGGTCGGAGACGGTTTCCCGACCGGCATGGTCCAGGCCGAGCCGGTGGATGATGCCGGCAGCCCAGTCGAAGCGACGATCGGCGCCCTCACGAACCATCGTTGCAAGTTCTTCGTCATTGCCGGCGTGCATCAGTCGCAAACCGTGCGGAAGCGGTGTGCCGTCGAAATTTCCGGCGACCGTGCGCATAAGCGAATCGGTTCCCTCGCCGGTGCGCGGATCGATCGCGATCACCGGCACACCGTCAAGCGCCTGTGACAACGTTTGCGGGTCGATGTCGTCGCCTTGGCGGCGGGCCAGATCGTTCATCGACAGCGCGACAACGACGGGCCGGCCCAGTTCAAGCACGCCAGCGAGAAAATACAGGGACCGGACAAGATTAGTGGCGTCCAGCACGGCCACCAGCGCATCGGGTGCCGGCATGCCGTCAATCCCGGCGGCGGCCTGCGCGGCAACCCGCTCATCCGGCGACTGCGGGAGCAGCGAGTAGGTGCCGGGCGTGTCGATGATGTCCCAGATGCCCGCGGAAGATTCGGGAATGCCTGGTTTGCCGGTCATGTCAAGCCGTCCACGCTCAACAAGCACCGTGGTGCCCGGCGCGTTCATCACACGTGCGCCGGCGCCCAGCAGTGAGTTGAATAGTGTGGATTTGCCGACGTTGGGGTTGCCGACGAAAACCACGCGGCGGGCAGTTTCGCCAGTCAACGTATGCCCGCCGCCGGAACCGTGGTGGCAGTCCGCATCCGCGTCGGCACTAGGCGCGCGGCCGAATCGAATGGCGTCGAACAGCCGTTCGAGCCGCCAACGGGTAGGCGCCGTCGGCATCGACACCATGTCGTCGTGTCCGTCGTGCCCGGTATCCCCGGTATGAGCAGGTTTGGGTCCACCGTCGCCATGCCCGCAACACGCGGCGCATCCGACGGTATTCATCGATTCTTCAGGCTTGATATCCGCGCTCATGATTGTTCTCCATGCGTGTTGGGTTCCGCTGCCCGGACGGTGATGGATTGGGCGGTGGCCGCATCAATGGCGATTCTGCCCGTGCCGATGGCGATGACGCGTCCACCGAAATTCGACCGCTGGGTGACACGCACCAAGCCGCCCACCCTGATGCCGAGTTCCAGCATGCGCAGCACATGCCGTTCATCCATGCGCACGCCGGTGACCCGCATATCCTGCCCTACCGGGCAATCCTCCAACGTCCACTCGCGGGCGGCACCGAAGCCAGTGCCAGAGCCAGTGCCGTTACCAGGCTGGAAGCCGTTTCCGCCGCCGGGTTCACCATCGGAATCGAAACCGGTATCATGTGCCGGTTTCCCCGCATATGAAGCTGCTGCCGGGTCATGTGGGTGTGGGCTGTGTGCGCCTGGTTCTCGTTTCATCACGTACCGACAATAACCGGCATAACACCGATAGCACAAGACTTTTAGGAAAATAGCGTATTTTTCCGTTCGTCCCTTTTCTGCGAAAGCCGCCGATGCCACCTACTGCCGACGCTCATCCGACCCCGACGCCGTCCACCCCCCGATGCGTAGAGTATGACAGTCTTCCGCGCTGGATGAGGTGACGCACCACGCCCCATGGGATCGGCGACGAAAACATGCCCCACTCGCAGCGCCCAAAGCGTACGCAGCGCCCAAAGCGCCAGTGGCACCGCCGACAACGTCTGCACCCGCGCAAACCGCGCCTTCTGCAAACCCGATACCAGCCGGCACGCGCGAGCAGGCACGCCGCCGCACAAAACAGACGACACATGACAGCGCATAGCAACGTATCGGCCCGGACACGGCTCACGACCTGTGACGGCAACCGACGATGCACGATGGCAAACGACGGCAAATGACGACAACGCCATGACAAGGAGCACGATGCCCGAAAGCACACAGCAACAACCGAAACCCGCAGGCAGCACGGAGCATAATCCCGACCTGCGCCCCGCAAACCGCGACACAGCCGACTCCCCCGTCCCTTGGCGCACGCGCGCGGCCATCGCGTCCATCGGCATGCTCTCCTTCGTCGGGATTCTCACCGAAACCTCGATGACCGTGGACTTCCCGGTGCTCATCCGCAGCATGCATGTACCACTGACCACGGTGCAATGGCTCACCACCGGGTATCTGCTGCTGGTGACTATCGTCATGGGCAGCACCGCATACTTGCTCAAACGGTTCAATCCCCGCGCACTGTTCTTCTTCGCGCTCGCCACGAGCATCATCGGCTCGCTCATCTGCCTGGTTGCCCCCGGATTCGCCCTGCTGCTGTTCGGGCGCATGCTCCAGGCAATCGCCACAGGCATCGCCACGCCCCTGATGTTCCAGACGATTTTCACTCAAGTACCCGTACGCAAGCTTGGCGTGTACACCGGGTTCGCCGCCGTGATCATCTCCTTGGCGCCGGCGCTCGGACCCTCGTATGGCGGCATTATGACCAGCGTATGGTCTTGGCGCGCGATTTTCGTAGGCGTCCTCCCCCTGCTCGTATGCATCGGCATCGCCGGCTCGTTCACCATCCACGGTACGGCGCCGGGTGTCGCCGGCCAACGCTTTGACATCATTGGGCTCACGGTCTTGTCCTGCGTGTTCTTGGGGTTGCTCGTCGCATTCAACGAGACCGGACGGAGCGGCTGGCTGTCCCCGCGGTTCTGGATCGGTCTGCTCGTCGTCCTGGCGTTGATCGCCGTCATGGTGTGGCATGCCCGTCATGGCGCACGCAGGCTATTCGATTATTCGATTCTGGACAACCGGATGGTGAGGCTACGTCTGTTCTCATATTTCGGCATGCAGTTCATCAATATCGGCATTTCGATTGTGTTCCCACTTTACGTGCAGGATGTGCTCGGCGATTCCGCGATGACAGCGGGTCTTATGCTGCTGCCAGGTTCACTGATCGGTTCGTTTGCCGCGCCCTTCGCCGGACAGGCCTACGACCGGTCCGGTTTGCGCCGGCCGATCACCGTCAGCATCACACTCATGGTACTGGCGTTGGGATTGCTCACGGGGTTCGCCGAATCGCTGACCGTTGTGCTGACCGGCATCTTCTATACGCTGCTCAGAATCGGTTTCAATATCGGATTCGGCATCACGATGTCCGACGCAAGTAAATATGTCGCGCCTCGGCAAAAATCCGACCAGAACTCCTTGTTCTCGATGATGCAGCAGTTCGCCGGGTCGCTCGGCACCGCAGTCATGAGTGCGGTGATTGCCGCGCAGACCCTGCACATGCCCGTAAGTTCTGCGACCGTGAGTGGCAGCCGTATCGATTTCATCATTCTGCTGGTGTTGGCGCTGGCTATTGGTGCTTGTGTCGCCATCTCCTTCCGCGTGCAGAGGGAAGCGTAAGCAAGCGGATACAACAGCGACGGGGAAAAACCGTCCTCCCCGTCGGCTCCTGTCCGCATGCACCGGACTGATACAACGGAATACCGCACGCGCACACCGCCATCTGCGGTATCTGTATACCTGCTCAGAACTATCTCATCCATTTGTGTGCGTCATCACCCGATACCACGAGTAGCATCGTTGATATTCCGCGGCCGATACTTGCGATATCGACTTTCATGAACACAGATAGAGCAGATGCGCTCCGGGAAGTACTACAGAAAGGCGAGATGCACACCGGAAGTACCCATCACCAACCAACCACCGCGGCCCCCGTCACTCACCTACGCGTGCACTTGCCACAGCTGGGTGACCGCCTCACGCAGGAACGGCATGTCGTGACTGACGACGATGACCGCTCCACGATACGCGGCGAGTGCCCGGGCGAGTGCCTGCCTGGAGTGCAAATCGAGGTGGTTGGTCGGCTCGTCCATGATAATCAGGTGCGGGTGACGCGTGACGCCGAGGCACAGGAGCAGTTTTCGTAGTTCACCCGGTGAGGGTTCGCTGGATGCGGCGAGAATGCGGTCGGGGTCGGCGTTGAGCTGGGCCATGGCTGAGAGCACGTCGCCACGGTCGGTGGGAGTGAGTTGCGCAAGCTGGTCGAGCGCGGCGTGCGCGTCGTTGCTTGTGGTGTTCTGCGCGATGACGAGCCGCGGCACGTCGAATGGCTGCGCGTCGAGTCGTGCGAGCAACGCGTTGAGGATGGTTGTTTTGCCGGCGCCGTTCGGCCCGATGATGCCGATATGGTCATTCGGCCCGACGCTGAGCACCGGAATGCGCACGCCGTCCGGGGTGTGCCAGGCGTGTGCGGTCACGGGGATATCCGATGCCGATCCTGTTATGTCCGCCGATTGCTTGATATCATTCGATTTGTTTGACCTTGCAGATTCCGCCGCATTGCTGCTCTTACCGCTTACACCAGTAACACGGTCGTTAGATTGCGCCGAAACCTGCACTGCCGCTTCCCCGAACGGAATAACACCCGCGTCTAGCCGGACGAGTTCCGTCGCATGGCTGGGTTCGATGCCGGCGAATGCGGTCAAGTCCCCGTCGTAGCGTTTCGCGGCGACCGTAATGGAGTCCGCCGTCTGCCGTGCGGCCTCAACCCGGGCGTCGAGGCGCGCCTGCGCTGAACCGGCGGAGCCGTCGACACTGGTCATTTTGGCGAGTTTGGCGGCGTTGCGTGCATCATGGTCTTTGCGGTCGATGCTGCGGTTCGCCCGCCATGATGTCGCGGCGAGCGCCGCCTCATGCCTGCGGGATGCGCTTTCGCGTTGCAGTCGCGCGGCTTCCTTGCTCGCTTGGTCGAGCGCCCGCTGTTCGCCCGCCTGCTGGGTTTGCGCGTCGGCGAATGCGGCCGTGTAGTTGCCGGGACGCACGATGACCTGAGTCACGTTGTTGTGTCCGATATGACGGCGTTCGAAACAGGCGCACCGCATGGCGACCTGGTCGATGAGTTCGATGTCGTGACTGACGACGATACCGACGCGTCCCCGTCGTGGTGCTGGAAGCGCGGCAGGCACGGATGCAGACGAGTCGGCACCACCGGCCTGCCCGGTGAAATCAAGCATGGCCCGCGCGATGGTGTCGCGGGTCGGCGCGTCGACGTGGTTGGTGGGCTCGTCGAGGATCAGTATGTCAGGTTGCAGGGCGAGCGCGCACGCGATTTGCAATCGTTTGCGCTCGCCGCCCGAGAGCGTGTCGTACCGGTATGGCCAGTCGTCTGCGATGCCGAGCGTGTCGCGGATCGCTATGGTTTCCGGACTCCAGTCGCCGGCAAAATCATCCAGATTGGCAGGTTCGACGGCGACATCCTGCGGGCAGAAGGCGATAACCGCGTCGGACGGGCTGACTTGCCCGCGTTCCGGTGTGAGCGCGCCTCGCGCGATGTGCATGAGCGTGGATTTGCCGATACCGTTGTCGCCGAGCACGACGGTCCAGCCGGGCGCGAACGTGACGGTGACGTCTTCGAAAATCGGTTCCGGCGCCCCGGGGTACGTGTAGGTGATATGTGACAGATTCAATGCTGTGATAGACATTCCGTGGTCGATACTGACAGAGACGCTGGACGGGGCATCGGCGCTGGCGTGCGGCATAATAGTCACGCCATAGAAAGATCGCTTCAGGAATACCTGCACAGCAGATGCTACCGAGCCACCGTGCGAGCAGACCATCACACAGCAGCAAGGTAGAGTCATTGCGATAATCGTTACTCGCCGCCCCGAACAATAAGCCCGATCCGGAGTAAGATACTGCCGAAGGAGAGATTGCCGGGAGACGTATCGAGGGGTGAGGGATTTGCCGATTACCTGCATTCTGGTCATTGCCGTCTTGGCAATCATCGACGCAATCATCGGATACAAGTCGTCCAGCCGCCAATATTCAGAAACCCCCGTAACGCTCACTGCAAAGTTCCGAGTCACGAGTGTGTTGCTCGCCATCGCATTTGGCATCCCCTCATGGCTCGTCACATTCTTCGCGTGCCGCTATTTGGCTTCAATAACCACCGCGGCATTCGCTGGCAATGGTCCCGGCGGAGACGCACAAAATACGCCCGCTGTTGTCGCCATGGTCATCACATATGCGCTGATTGTCACACTCCTGCTGCAACTTCTGCCTTGGCGCGCGACGAAGGCATACCGGCGAATCGCCGATTCTTCATGGCTGAACAAGCATGATCCCGGTCCGCTGCATGACGCCGTCACCGAATATGGCATCGAACCGGCGCCGCCAGACGAAATGACGTATCAGGGGTATCACATGGTGACGCAAGACGCGTCCAAGGAATTGTATGGAACCTCGCTAGGCGTTGCATACCATGCCGCGATGGGCATGAATCTAGGTGAGGCACACTACCGGGGGCAACTGTACGGATTCCCGGGCAGCGGACTTGAACACAGTGGTTACGACCGGCGTGGCATCTCCTCAGGCATGATTGGCGAGAAGATTTTGGCTGGAATCATCGCTGCGTTCAACAAGAACGGCAACCTCAATGTCATCGGGTTTTACAGCCTTTATGGTTTGGACCGCAACGGCCGTAGAACGAACGCCGACATTGACTGCGTGCTGCTCGGCATGGATTATGAAGGACGATTACATGCCTGGTTTGTTGACGCCAAGTATTACAAGGGCGGCAAGGACACCAAATACATTTGCATGGGCAACAGCACGATTGCGCGAATCAGCAAATCTCAGCATGCGTTCGTGACCGGTCCGGACGGGCGAGTCACACTTGCGACATCGTCGAATATGTTGCACCAGCAATCCATGTGGGAGCCACTGCTCAGAGAGCACAACATCGACGCACAATGGGTGATCTGCTTTGTCCCCGGTCCCGAAGGCACACCGGATGTCAGTAACCTGCAGTGGGCAGCCGACAGGCACGTGCGTTACAACCCTGATTCCCCATCCGGCACGTCCGCCGAATACCAAGGCATTCCAGTCGTGAGTGCCTCACGACTTGTCGGCATTATTCATGCCATGCACCTTGCCGACACCGCGTATATTCCCGATGATGCGATCAAGCTGTTCAAGCGGTATGTGAAGTGGCCGCATGGATCGAGGCGACACTGAAACAGAACACGCCGCTCAGTTGCGATACTGGGTTTCTATCGATAGCCTCGACATTACATGAACACGGGATGACTCGACCGGTCTTTGCGGATGTGAAGCGGTCTCCCAACAGCGGGAGCCATTCTAGATAGGCTCCCGTTTTCTTTTCTCATGACGATGACAATTTTGCAGTTGTGGGTCGCGTCGGCTGAGTGTTTCCTCAGCGTTGCAGCCTGCACCACATGGAACACGGCAATCCAGCAGAGACAGAGCCCATTACCACTCAAGCAACCACAGACAACCGGCACCTAAACCTTGCCCTGGGCATGAAGCCGATCATGTTCTTCACCAGCCTCGAACTGATTGAAATCAGTCCTATGCTCGAGCGCGTATTTGAATCTCGCGTTTACCCATGCCGTTTTTGCATCATCCCACGGGACAATACCGTCGCGTTTGTTTAGCGCAGCTTCCTTCTCGGCACTGACCCTGACGAGACTGTTGGCAGCGAAGCAGAACTTATCTGAATCCATGCGGATGGTTCTAGACAAGATATTAATGAGGAGGTTCTTATTTCAACTGAGTAAAACAAAATTTGCAATGTAATCCCATAATTGGTCGAGTATATATCAATGATTTCTATCAACGCTCATCAATAACAGGCCTCATACAATCAAGCGCAGCCCGGCCTGTCTCTGGCGTATTACAATAACAAGGGGAAGACAATAACAAGATTTCGATGTGACATAAACTTGTCTCCCTTAAGGTTGAAACTTAGAATGCATTGATATGACGACTACAGTTACCGCAAGAGATTATAACATTTCATCAATTTCCGATTCAATACATATACCACAAACAGAAATAAATCAAATACAAAGAGACTTCAATGCGTTTATCAAACAATCACCAATTGTAAATCATAAAAATTGTATGATTTGTAATACTGCATTCGGTACAAAGGGCAGTTCCTCGTCAGTCTGTCTTTCACATTCAATACCGCAACACAGTTTAAAAACCATCTCTGCAAACGGGGAATTATATAACACCAATAAAATAGTTCATTTTAGCATTAGGAAAGAAGAGCAAGGAACAAAAATCTCAGGGACATTCCGGCTAATTTGCAGAGACTGCGATTCGCGAGTCTTTAGAGAATATGAACAGTTCGATAATTACACAAGTGATTTCACTGACAATTGCTATTCCACATGTGTTCAACAGATACTTAATGAGATTACGCTGAAAAATTATCTCTCAGCCATCTATAACAATGAATCATCAAGCGCACCAATTAGATTTCTCTTACAAAATACCAACAGCTATAATATTAATTATGATAGTGCCAGATATCTTAAATCATGGCTTTCCAGCAGCACCAATGATTTACATGACTTCAATAATCGCTTTCTGGAAGCAAAACGATCCTTAAACAAAATGATGATAGATAATTATAGCATAATATATTACAAATTGCTTGACAAGAAATTACCGATTGCAATGCAAGGCGTGTTTACACCAGAAAAAGCATTTGACGGTAAATATATCAACAATTACCATATCGAAAATGCATCAAAACAGGATGCCCATATTTGCATATTGCCCTCTAATGACTTTTCAATCGTACTATTATTCACGAAGAAAAAGTACGGCAATGTCAAACATGCGTTTAAAACCATCCGCAATCTACCTGATGACGAAGCAATCAAGGCCATTATCGCACTCGGTCTGTTATATCTTGATAATGTATACTTATCGCCCGAGATACCGAAGAACATTACACAAGATTCGTATCTTCGTGAACTTACAGGGGAAACACTCACTACCTTATACTCGGTATCTTCCGACTCGCCAATCCCGGACAATATCAAAGATATTCCAGAAGCGAAAATCCTCAATTCGGCCAAAGCAAATCGCAATCTGATTTCTCGCTATACAGAAATTCCCGATCAGTTGATTGAATCAATATAGCGAATTTAAGATGCCAATTCATTCGTCAATGATATTTACACCACCAATTTATCAAATATCATTGTACAGTTGCTGGATGTCATCAGACACGTTATTCCAAATGACATACAGCAACTTCTTATATTCTGCCAACCGAATAATCTTATAACTGATCATGCGTTGATGAAACCGTAGATTTCATCTTCAACAAACAACATGACCCATTAACTCAATCAATCAGTGATAGAATATTCCACGCGACATCAACCGGCATCTATAAACAATTAGCTCTTTATCATTGTCGCTTCTCTTCTCAATACCAGACACACAATACCCTCAATCCTGCTTCGGCTTACCCACCCCCACAATCAGCACTTCCTTCCTCGCACGTGTCATAGCAACATACAAGAGACTCCGCTCCTGCTTGTACAACTCTTGCAAAGCGACTTCGTCGTTACTGACCTCTGCGCGTAATGGGCTTGGGGGCAGCACATTGTCGTTTACGTCCACAATGACAACGCAATCGAATTCAAGACCCTTAACCCTATGCATAGTAGCGAGACGAATTCCCCGCATCTGACGATTATCTTCGTCAGGTCCTAGCTGGTATGCACCGTACGGCAATTGATTATCGATGATGTCACACCATTGTTTTACCAAGAAATGGTTCCTTGCTACTACGCATACGTTTCTCGGATCAATGTGACGCATACCATCATTTAGGGCCGATTCCCAAGCATCGTCATCCGGATGGTCACTTTCCAAACCACATCGATCAACAATCCATTTCCTGACCGCTTCAATTTCTTCAGCTTGGGAAGCGAAAAGACGCGCTTCCGGGACAGGCCCCATCATCAGGGACCTGCTATCCCCCACCGGTGCTTCCTCCCCATTCAAGTCATCAAACACGGTCACACGTGAATTCGGGGAGACAGTATCGTCCACAGCCTCGAACACAGAGTCGGCGACGTCCGGCCCTGACGTGAGGAAAATCCGATCCGCCGCTCCGCGTATCTGTTCTGTAGTTCGGTAATTCACCCGAAGTTTCCGTGCGCGTCCCTGGATTCTGATTCCGCATTTGGACAGTACCGCCTTGCGACCGTAGATACGCTGCTGAGCATCTCCCACGATGAAGATGTCATTGTCGCCCTCATCAACCAAAGCACGAATCACTCTATACGCCGGGGTGGAAAAATCCTGCCCTTCGTCGACGATAACATGCGCGTATTTCTTTGGTCCATTCTGCTCGCGCAGCAATGTCTCCGCATAACTCATTGCCATATCCACGTCGTATGCTTGTTGCGACTGCATCACATGCTGATAAGCTTCTGCGACCCGCCATACTTCGAGCTTTTGCACACGGCTAAGTTTCATCCCCCGGCCTTTGCGCAACACACGCAAATATTCTGGCACGGATTGAACATGCGCGGGGACGATAACCTGACTCCACTCACTCTTCAGGAATGGAACAGTAAGTTTCGCATCATGAATTCCGCTTATGCTGATTGCTTTGCTCCACGCGTTGTTCAGGTCATCCCCGTGATCGGCGCTACCGTCAAACCAGATGTTGCCCGAATACCCGTGTTCCTTAAGTTGTGTACTGACGAACCGATCGAGGTTGATGACATCAATCTTATTGAATTCTTCAACGCTGCATAGTTGCTTCAGGTTCGACGAAATATCAGTGGCAAGATTTCGGGAATACGTGGTGAACAGCACCTTCTGCCTGCTACCTTGCTTAAGCAACGACGCTGCCAGACGACGCGCCCGGTGCATGGCGACAACGGTTTTTCCCGTACCGGCGCCGCCGAGTAGACGGAAAGGTCCATGATAATCGTGATCAACAAAGTATCGCTGATAGGGGTGCAAGAAAATGCGCCACTGTTCCAGCGGGGCATCAAGCACGCGCCTGAGGTCCTCCTGTCCTTTGATGACAACAAAGGACTGCTGGGTTGAATAGCTCGTCAATGCCTTGCGGAAATCGCCTTCCGCACCAGTATCTGGAACCGACACGGAGTGTGATGCTGCTGTCATACTTGACGATGCTTCATTGGCTGTACGAGCCATAGCTAGTACGTCCGTTTTCGAGCATCCTTCAGCGACAAGTTCAAGATACGTTCTCGCGTCATCCGGTAGACGTCTGCCCCATTCTTTGAATTGTTCCCAACTCGTTCTTGACGACATGATATTCACGTATGGATCAGGGACACCTAACTCACGCATCTCCTGAATGGTGAGTTGACGGTACGAATCCGGCAATGGACCAACATGCATCTGCGCAGGCACGGAAGTGCGTGCTGTATTAGACGGAGTCTTCGAGAACGCACCAGGGCTTCCGCTATTTTCACCTGCACCAGTGGCTCCGCCAACGCTATCCGCTGGTGAAGGTACCTTGGGTACAGGAGGAATCAAAGTATTCTCTGTCACACCATTATGTTGCTGGTTGAGTGCGGCATCCTGCTCTTCAGCGGTGACCACGTCATAAAGCTGAATGGTATTTGTCAGCGTATTGACTTCCAGCCGTTTCTTAGCCGCCCATGCATAGGCGTCATCGTGGTTCCCGATGTAGAGCACGGTATAAACGCCGCTTTCTTTCTGATACCCAATAACGCCACGGTATTTCTGGTCGATACGAACCGAATAGAGTTTGTCGTCGACCGTGTTGTTAATCTTTTCCAGATGGATTCCAGGCGCTTTCGGATTTTCCTGGAATTTCTCTAGAAAATTCTCGAACTGCTTACGTACATTCTTCGGTAATGCCGCATAAGCTCTGAGCACTGAATTGTGCATTACGATGATTGGCTGCTGTTGTACCATTGAAATCAGGACTCCTTCCCATCAGCTCCATCATTGAAGCACTCGGTAATATCATTATCTGCAGTAGCGTCGGTGATGACGGTCCACCCGCGATTGGTGAATGCCTGAGCGTTCGCATCATCCGCAGCAATATCAATGATGGGGAAGAACACAACTTTAATATCAACCCATGCAAGATCCGCCTGCCCAATGACTTTCCCGTGTTCATCCTGGAGCTCGTACCCCAGCTCTTTCGGTGCGGGTATGGACAGCTTCTCCGCCTTTTTGATGAACCGCTTGGTTTCATCCGACAGGTACAGGTATGTGGGGTCTGCCATGATGGCGGACCATCCAGTCCCATCCGAATCTTCCTGTACGGCTTCCGACTGATGGGACATCGCGTTCAAAGGAACGTAGGGATTCTCCCCCTCCATCGCGGTTTCAGCCATGAAGTGGAAATCCGGTGAGAACTGCAGAAGGTTTACGATGTGCCAATAACCGGACCATTGGGTTTTGTAATCGATTCGATCGTCATCGTCCAACGTATTCAAGGGGTTATACCCCGGTTGGTCGTTGGTTTCGTCCCTCTGCACGTCATTGAAAAGCAGGCCCACGTGCGCAGTAACGGGTGGTGTATTGCCACCCATCTCCAATCCGACGTATGCATTCAAGCGTTTTCCATGCGGATATTGATGCAGAGAGTTCGCCGTAAACTCAGCACGGGGCTCTCCTTGGATTGACTCGATACTATTCAATCTCTCGGCAGTCTCAGGATTATTCCGATTGCCGTCTCGGGCATTTAACGCAAAGCTAATCGAGTTGGCTTGATCGGTGAATATTTTCTCGGCATCTTGTCGTGCCAGATAGCATCCGAGCATACCCACAGTTCCAACGATACTTGGGTCGAAAACGTCAGAGTGCTTCTGCACTATTGACTTCCGATATGCTTGCGTGGATGGCATCTTGTTCATGTCGAGAAGTGGGTCAGCCAATTCTTTTTCGGTTTTCCCCTGGACGAAACCAATGACATCATCGTAAGTGAGCGACCATACACGGTACCCCGCACGTCGCAGCGCTTCCCGTTTGAGGGAATCCTCTTTTACTATCCCCGCGTGGTATTGGATTCCATCGACGAAAATAGCCACTGATTTTCTGTCATCGCTTTCATCTGTGTCAACAGTGCTGAGACTCAGCACAAAATCCGGCTTGCAAGGCTGCGCCACTCCGGATTGCGGGCCTAAGGTGACCTGTGGCTCAACATCCCATTGATACCCGTTCACAGTGAGCTTGTATCCCTGCTTTCCATGAACAAATGCCTGGATAAGATCGGCACGGTGTCCTTTCGCTGTGGCGTTTTCCCCAAACGGATGAGCATACAAGCCACGCAGTGCTTCAATGAAATGCTGTTCAAGAGTACTATCAAAGAGCGGATTTTCATCGATTTTCGAAATCGTGTCTATCCTACGGCACTTATTGTGAGGATCAAGTATCTTGTCGATCATGCCGAGCGCCTTATGGCGTGATATCATTTCCAGAGCACGGCTCTGGCGATAAGCGTACAAACACCGGTAGCAGCCATCAGCATCAGTATCGGCGCAATCACATGTTAGCATGGCTTCTCTCGCGGCAGCGAGTACGTTCTGCAGCAGGTCGGGATCAGCCATTTGCTTGAGGTATCCGGTTCCTCCGGGTACGGTGTCATAGAATGCAAGATATGTCTTGCGTAGACCTGATCCGTCTGAGGTTGGTTCATTGCTCAACGTCACGGCGATATGATCGATGTTGCCGAACACCCGACGCATACCGAGCATTACCGCAGCGGTCAATGATTCCGCTGCACCACTCGAACCGGTACCGCCATCAATCTCAGGAACAAGCATACGCAGGATTTCCGATTTGACCTCTCTATACAGGAACAAGCAGGTGTCTTTCTGCTCCGGATTCACCAGCGTCTCTGCATTCCGCTTGCGTTCCGGACAAGAATATGCATGTCTGACATGGTTGCCTTCTATCACAGCGCCGCATCTTGCACACACAGTGAATCCCTTGCCATTTGCCGTGGTTCCAGCGATTTCCAACTGCGACCCATCTCCGGCAGCCTCTCCAAGGTTGATTTCCCGGATTGTTTCCTTTGAGGTGTAATCGAATCCGAAACTGGTCGCTCCAGTAATCTCCCAAGCACTGTCAATGTGTTCGCGTGCGATATCGACCAAAGTGTTCTTCACAAAGTGGGCCTTGGGACGGTTATCAGATGTGTCATCCACCTGGCTCTCACTCTCTGTTTCCTCGGAGATCACTGTGTTGATGCGTACCATCGGCCGTTTTTGTCCGCTATCCGCCCATTGCATTGATCCGCAGGAAGGACAGCTGGCGAGATGCTCCGAGCTGGACACCGGTTCGGCATGTGAACAGTTCGGGCACAGACGCCACATGACGATGTCGCCACCAGTTCCGCCTTGTGTGCATAGAATCCGGCTAATCTTGTATTTTCTTCCAGCAGCAAAGAATGTGCTGCCCGGGGCAAGTTCGGTTATCGCGCTGGCTGCGGGACGCACGAAATCCTGTGTGACGGTCTTGCTGCGGCGTCGCTGGTTCTCGAGTAAGGTTTCTACGCCATTCTTCCCGTTGGTTTGTTCTTTGTCAGGTTTGAGAATCGTGTGGAGCGTTACCCCCGTTTCAGGGAAGGCATAGTTCGGCAACACACCTTGATCTGACAGATAATTGAAAGTACTGGTACTGCGAATACCGTTGATGATTTGTTGGAGATTGCGTATTTCTTCTTCGCATTCCAGCTGTTGCTGTGTGAACGAAGAATCCTGCGGCTTGTCTTTCAGCTCTTCAAGCAGACGGTCGGCTTCTCTTCGCTGCTGGGATAAGGCCGTAAGCGTGTCGTTTGTTCTTCCAAACACGTCAAAGATGCGCCGGCTCATGGTGCTGTCCTCTGAGGTTCCACGAGCAAAAGCTTCGAGCTGATTCCTCGTCTCACTGCTAAATCCGAATAACTCTTCGAAACCTGTCACCAACTCGCCAGTGTGCTTGCTGGTCCATTCGAGGAAATTCAACGGGAAATCGTTAGTCTGCTGTTCAGCAATATTGTTAAGGCACTGCTTCAATTTCAACGGCACGATATCTTGAGGTACCTTACCCGTCGCGAGCATCTCGTGCACCCACTTGCCTAACGCATAGGCGATGAGCTGACGTTCCAGCACCGCTGTCGCCTTGAGGAAGATATGCGGTGGGTCGATGGAACCATCCAGCATGTCTTCTGGCCGCTGATAGAAATAAACATCATGTTCCTTGGAGTTGGCGACCGCAAGAATGAGCGAATTGCCATCTCGTCGTCCGGCGCGTCCAGCTCTCTGAACATACTGAGCTTGCGAGGGCGGTATCGAAGAAAGAATGACTGTTGAAAGGTCCCCGATATCAATACCCATCTCGAGGGTAGGGGTGCATGCGAGCACGTTGACTGCCCCCGGCTGGGGATGCTCCAGTTTGAACTGTTCTTCGAGCCGGTTCCTGGTGTCTCCGCTCAACAGTCCTGTATGTTCTGCGGCATGGATTCTTTCTGCAGGCTCGTTACGGTAGAGCTTGCCATAATAACCGAGCTCCAGTGCCGCAGCTTCATCGGTCCCTGCAGTCAAGATTCCCGAACAGGAGCGAGTTCTGCATCGCGCGCCACGCCATGCAGGCAGGTTGCGTGTAGCGCACGAATAGCTTCTTCCACATGTATTGCATACCAGCTGGGTGACATTATCATCGACCATGCACCCTGTTTCGAGTAGCCCGTATACAGTCCGAGGAATCGGACCAGAGGACACTTGTATCGTGCCGACAATACCAGCGCGCACGCATTCTTCAAGCAAAATCCCGAGTAGTTCGCAGTGAATATCAGCGCTTTCGAAAGACTTCTCGCTCAGATATCTGTGGACAAGTTGACGATAAGGTCCGGAATCGAGGGTGTCGAATGCTTTCTTACGGACCGACGGTTTGTCTGACAGGAAGTGCGGTACCTCATCCACATACACACCGGGCATCCACTTTTCATTCTTATTGGACAGGAAATATGTGTTTCCATCTTGTTGGAGGAACCGGTCGTATGTTACATCAAGGAACGCGCCTCTAGTACGCAGCAAGTTTAGAAATGCAGCAGTCAGGTGAAGCCAATCGTCATGGTCAATCGCCTCGCGCCTTAGACCGATTTCGTTGTGGCAGCGTTCCATCGTTACCACAGAAACTCGTTCCATCAACGGCTGATCAAACGCTAACGCTGCGCAACCTGATTTTTCCAGAGTTCGCCCGATGCGGCAGCGCATACCAAGCTCCAGCAAAGATTCCAACCGAATCCTACGCCCAATCCAGTCCAGCAGCAGTTTACGTTCTGGGCCAGCCGGGTTGTTCCGCAACACAGCATCATACTCGCGCATCCATGTCATATTTGGGGCGATGAATCGCACGATATATTCGGCTTCATTATCATACCGACGGTGATAGTAATCGTTTTGATGGTTAAGAAAGTCAGCAAGACTTGACCCAGCCATACTGTTCTTTTCCAGATAGTCAACCGCAGAATTACGCAATGCGAAGCGCCAAGTCCGTGAGTTGAACACACTTGCGCGGTACGAGGCGTCCTGTACACTGTCGGAGAATACGATTGCCTTGTCGTCATCATTGAATGTATCTCCAGACAGCTCAGTGAGCATGACGCTGATCTGTGTGGTAGCCCGCACACCGACCATGGCGATGTCCTGTTCGCTGCCGCAGAACGGGCAACGATAATGTTTTCTTCCCTCAACAAGGCTCATTGTGCGCGCGATCATGGTGATACGCGGGGTACCACACGCCGAGCACTCACATTCTGACGGTTCGAATGACGCCACGGTTTCGGCTTTCATGCAGGAGTTGCAGAACCATACCGCCGCACAGCCATCGTTTTCCGGCGTAAATCCCATTTCGCACGGCTGCAACGTAATCAAGTCGTTCTTGGCCTTGTAGTCGAAAAACGTACTGTAAAAGGACTCCATATCACGAATGCCAATCCAGCCGTCTTTCCCGAGGAGACCAATCCAGGCAGTGCCGCCGCAATCGCGGCAGTTGATGACCGGCATTCGGGTTCGAAGATCTTCCTTCGTCAGTTCGATAGCCGGGCGGTAATCGACTTCGCCATCCAGACCGGTGACGTTGGCCACTACCCTGCCTAATTCCTTGACCCATAGCTGGACTTGTACGTTGAGGAATGGACGTGGATTCTGCGCGTTTCCTGCCCGCACATAGGAAACCAACGCGACGAGTGCATCTACGCAGGCTTTTTGTTGTTCACGGTTCAGGCTATTGAAGCGAAGATGTCGAATGGCAAGCTCGTCGAGTAATGACCCATCGACTCGACGTGGATGTTGTGATATCAGGTCGGTCAATGTGCACAGGAACCGGGAACGCTTGAGTTGACGCCCAAGTTCAATCCGTACAGCAGAATCTTCAATCGACTGTTGCTGCCGCCATTCTTCCAGCCAAGCTTGGGCTGCGCATGAAAGATATGCCTCGGGATCCGTATCGTGCTCAAGATTGATCAACTTTTCTGCCTCGATGGCTGACGGAATGGTGTTGTCAGCATCTTCGTTATCGAAGAACTCGCTGGCGTGAAGTCGATCCTCGGTGATCACCGATTCAGGCGTGAATGTGGTATTGAAGATATCCTGTGCATATTTGCAGACTGATTCCACGGTTTCGTCTGTGCCCATGGTGGCGGACGTACCGATGCAGCATATTTCGTCGCTGCTGGTATGGAGCCTGTCTGTCAGCCTTCGCAACAGACATGCAAGATCAGTACCTTGTGCGCCATCGAAGGTGTGGAATTCGTCGACGACGAAATACTTGAGGGTTGTCTCGTCGTTATCGTCCCAGATTCGCGTGTCTTTTGGCCGTACCAGCAGATAGTCGAGCATCTTGTAATTGGTCAGCAGGATGTCTGGCGGGGTTTTCAGCAGCTCGTCATGGTCCGTGACGATATTGGTGGCGGTCATCACGTGGTTGCCTTTGTTTGCGCCGCCGAGGCTCTGTTCGCCGACGTACATGCCAGCGGTCACATTGTTATTGAGTTCTGGACTGTCATGGATGAGCGCTGCGATACGTTTCGCCTGATCTATTGCCAAGGCGTTCATCGGGTAGACGAGAATCGCTTTGATGCCTTTTCTGCCGAGCCTGCGCTGCTGATAGCAGTAGTCGAGGATCGGATACAGGAAGCATTCGGTCTTGCCTGATCCGGTGCCGGTTGCCACGAGTGTGGACTCTCCGGAAGTAATCCGTTGGAACGCCCGCATCTGGTGGGCGTACGGCGGGAACCCCGGATGCAAGCTTGTAAAGGGGAATTTCGCGTGTCTGCCCGCAGTGCGGAACGGCAGTTTAATCGACACAAATGGATTCTGGACGAGTGCGCCTGTCTGTTGGGCGAGCCGCTTGATTGAACCACGGAACGGCCTGTTCGTCATGGGGAACGTGGTTTCCACATAATCCGCCAGACCAGAGGCGATATGCTGTGCGAGTACCACTGGAATCATCGATTGCCTCCATATTTGTGTTCGAAAAACGCCCATGCTGTTTTGTAGTCTTCGATTCGATCACAGACGTCGAACGGTGCGACATAGTCGATAGAACGGTCACGTGGGCCGCCAGGCTGGGTATCGTCGCTGATTATGCGGGTGAACACCGTTCCCGCAGGAGCATTGCGCCAACCATTGAATTCAGCACGGCCGGCAGTCAGTCTGCCATAGCTCTTCTTCACTGAAAAGGCGATACGGCCGTTGGCGTCGTACCACGTATCTGCTTCATACTGGTTGAGCACCATAAAGGTAAGCTTGTAAATGCTGATGAGCTCGTCCAGCGAGATGCCAAGAGCCATTGAAGCCAGAACATCGAGTTCCACCAGGGCCTGCCGGCGTGCATAATCCGACCGCAATGGCGTATGCCAGTCCCAATCCTCTGCCAATGAAGTAAAGGCGTTCGCCGGCAAGCGGGAATCCTGCTTGGACCATTCCATGGCTCGGTAGGAGTCTTCCCAGCAGCTCTTCCACAGTTCTGCATATGGTCTGGTCAGACAGTTCAGCAACAAACCACGAAGCCGGATCTCAGTATTCAAACTGCTGTCCGGAACCGGCAACGTAGACAAGACAGAACGGTTGACATGAGATTTCCCTGCCGCTCTGACGAAAAAGTCATATGGTAACGATGCTTCGAGTCCACTCATCAGTGCAAGCAACGCGTAACGCTCTGGGTGCACACCATAACCTGTTATGGTGTTCACCCAGGCTGCGCCTGGGTGAACACAGGACGCTTGCAGCGTCCTTTCGCTTGTCACCCCAACATACTCGCGGTTGCATAGTCTGTAGACAGCATCGAATCGTGTGCCGTCATTCATTTTTTGGATACGTTTACTGTATTCGGCGTCGCTGCAAGCTTGTGAATATTTGGCCCGGGGAAGGTAGTTCTCTGGAATCTCGGTGAGATCAATCGCATCATAGTCGCTATTGCTCTTATACGTTCTTCGCGTGGTCTGCAATAGCGGGTTGCCAACACCGATGAACGGGCTGGAATAAATCAATGTCTTTGTGGTATCCGGGAAATGGATGTCATCATCGATGGTCCCATCCTTACGGGAGTTGGTCTCATTCCACATGCTGGAGTACGTGATTTCATCATCATAATCGCGTAGCGTGTGCGGCGCTTCCGCCATTTTTTCCAAGGTGGAAAGCAACTCTGTGGCATGGATACCAATCATCGGCGTCTGTTCCCAGTCTTCGGCCTTACCCGAACCGACGAGTCTGGAGAACAGCTCAAGTTCCCGTTTGGTGATATGGATAATCCTGTCCTTATGACCTCTCGTGTCCCATTCCTTGCCGTTCTTGACTCCAGGGACTTCTCCGGAACCGTCCGACTTATAGCATGCGTCGACGGTTTTGGGGTCATACAACCCCCAGATGGAATCGAAACACACTTCCGACGCATCTCTCTTCGCCGATGGATTCCTGTAGACATTCAAACCGAAACTCGTCTCATGATGGACACCGGCAAACAGCTTCTTTTCATTGCTGAATTGGAAATGATATCGCAGACGCCGATACATCTGTTCACGTAAAACACCCGCACGGGTGTCACCATAGATCTCATCAGGATGAACGAATGCGCTTACCCCGGTGTCCATACGCGTATAGTCCCATGCATTGGGTAAGAAGCAGCGGAACAAATTAGTGCGTCCTTTAAGCAGTTGGTAATTGCAAATGGCTCCAAAATAAGACAGTGAGCCTGCGATATTTGCATATTCGCCGATATACACAGCTCTTGTACGCTCATCCTGTAAAATTTCAAGTATCCGTTTGCTCAGTGAGGACGCACTCAGCTTGTGTATTGCAAGATATGGATTTACATCCGAGACGACGTCGGCTTCTTTCCATTGAACGTTCACCCACGGTGGATTCCCAATCATCAAATCGAACCCACCTTCGTTGAATACATCAGCGAATTCCAGCTCCCAGTGGAAGAAGTGCTGCTCTTCGGCAATCTGTTTGACCAAACGCAGACGTTTAGCAGTGTCGTTGTCACCGCTACACAGCTCCTGAAGATCCACCTCATGCTCAAACATGTAGTCACGCTCATCTTCGCTGTTCAAGCTGTCTTCAAACGTAGGCTGATTATCTTCGCGAACCAGTTCGAATCCTTCCGGTATCTTTCCCGTCAGAATCAGCGCCATGTCAAGTAAATAATCACGCCTCGAGGGCAGAAGCTGAGCTGCATCAATCGGCCAAAACCACAGGGAACACCAATAATCCATCGCGAGTTTGAGCCGTGCATATTCGCTGGCATTCTTCGCATGGTCGGAGAAGTACTCCAAGCGAAGCATCTCGTCCTTTTCACGAATTGAAAGATGATTACGGCGATCGATGTCCTCGGTCATTCCCTCGAAGTCGCTCTGCCCGCGCTCCTGTTGCTCTATGAGTGTATCGGTATGCTTGCTGTCATGGAGGAACTGATCATATCCGTAGATGCTCAACCTGTCCTCATCACGTGTTTCATACTCGAGCTGTCTGCGGGCCTTGACTTGTCCTTTCCACAGTGCATCGATGCTCTCGGAGAGCTGCTTCATGGCACCGATCTCTGTCTTGGAATACGGCCGATCAGTGAAGTCTTTCTTCCAGTCAGCGATGACGCTGAGGTTCGTTGACTCGATTGTCTCGATGGTTTTGTCATTGTAAGCGCACATGCCCGGATCGCCGGTAAGAAAGTGGTATATTCTGCGGGTGGATAACGCCGACTTCTTGAAACCAATCCGCTTGGGACTGGTGGTATTCCATCTGAGATTCTTGGCCGTGCTCGCAAGCTCGGACTCAAGATATCCAGCACGCCGTGCTCCAACCAGCGAGTTTCCGCATACCAATTGAGTTCCGAACCATGGCACGAACGAACCTTCGCAGATGGTGTTGAGCCACAGCGATACCTCGCCAAGTTCCACTGCCACCGGGTTCAAGTCGATGCCATAAATGCAGCGGTCGGCGATGAACATCTTGACCTTTTGCAATTCAGCTTGTCGTCGCTCGGCTGGAATCGCCGCCTGTGTGCCTTTCTGTGCAACCAACTCATGTTCCCTACGCGACAGATACATACTCGCCAGTTGGTTGATTACCTCATTGAGGAATGTGGCGGAGCCCATCGCCGGTTCGCAGATTTTCAACGTAAGAATATCCGTTGCCTGACGGATGCGCGGTTCGAGCTCCTTGATCGCATATTTGACCAGGCACTGCGCAAGACTATCAGGCGTGTAGTACGACGCAGAGGTCTCCCGCTCGCGTCCGGCAAGACGATAGATGAAGGTGCCCGGCTCATAGCTACGTAACTCGCCTTCATGAGGATCACCGGCCGGATAGCGTACGCGCTCATTCTCCGCATAGTCGGAAAGCTGCTGCTCGGTGACGAAATAACCGACGTTGAGAGGATCATAGTGGTCCTTTTCACGCTTCACCTCGTAGAGTTTCTCTTTGGCGATGAACCCACGGTACGACAGCAGCGCCTCGTAGACCGCGCCCATCTGGCTGATGCCGAGTGCAGCATATGAGATGCGTTGCCTTCTGCGCGCCCCCTTGGTGGCTCCGCTCACGCTCATCAAATCGATGACCTTGAGCATTTGGCTGTCACGCAACTTCGCGTTTTCAAGAAGTCCTGTACGTTCCGGGTCGAAGATATGGGCTTTCAATGGTGGAATCAGGAAGAGCGCATCACTGATTTCCTCGCTGTTGACCCTCTTGTAATCATTCTCCGTTGTCGGGTAGCCATTGAATACCAGACGGTCGAGTTGTCGCAAGGTATCCGCCAGATATGTGGTGTCACCTGCCTCATCCATACGACCACGCATCTGTTCTGCGATATCCCGCAGGCTATCCAACGAATAACCTGTACGGTAAATCTCCGATCTCATAGGTGCATAGCCTAAAGAGGGCTTGGCTTCAATGAACAACAGGAACAACAGGCGATACATGTAACGCAACGCTTGCAGTGTGAGTTCGCCAGCATCGATCTCCTCGATGGATCTTTGCTTATTATGTACCCAGTCATTAATGACTTCGTTGCCGAGGATCTCCACGCATTCACGCAAAGCAGAACGTAAGCCATCCGATACTTCGACAGCATTTTTCGCAGATTGTTCATCGAACGCATCGAGCACGCTATCGCCATTGTCCGGACAAAGGCTGTCATGGTCAAGAAGCACAGCCATCGCGGAGTAGACATGATCTTGATGTCGGCTGAAAATCGTGTCAAGATCGAATATCACGCATCTTTTGTCGCTCCACTTGCGACGGTCGATCAGCACAATCTGGTGCAGCCCCATGACCAGCACCCAACGGGTAGGCTGATCAAAATCCGACAACAGCATACGAACGTATTCTTCACAGGAAGGTCCGTTACCGGTATCTTCCTCAGCAGGACTCTCCAGCACTCCTGTTGAGGTATCACGCGTATAGCTCGCAATGACTTGTACAATAGGCACACCCAATGTGTCATTGACTTGGTAGTGTACAGGGATATTCGTTCCTGCCGACGCATCTACAAGGCCGGTTACCGGCGCTACGTTTGCCTTGGCAGCATACCCGAGTGAGTCCAGCATGCCGTCAATGAATTCCCGCACACTCTCCGTCCCAAACAGGTCAGTGTCATTGTTGTTGATAATCTGCACATACGATTGCCGCATCGCCTTCAATTTGAAAACAGGACGATCCTGCGCAGCAAGTTCACGCCATGCCTTCGACGTCTCAGCAACACCCTGTGGGAAATACTCCTTCATGTAGTAGGGCGTGTAGAAATCGTTTACGGATTCAATGCCCGGAAATGTCTCGTTCAGTTCCTTCACCATTGCTATTCCCAGTTCTCTCCGACGCCTCATTCACTTGCGACAAACGCCGCAGCGACACGAATGATAGGCTGTTGTTCAGATGCGTCAAGCGACATCTCGACCCAGTTAGCGTACTCATTGCAGATACGCATGGTATCCGCTTCTGCTGCAGAAGTATCGCTACGATTCCTTGATGCAACGACACGGTTGCGTTCTACAGACCACTGCTGTATTCGAACGAGTTGAGATTCTATGTTGCGATCTGCCCGCTCCTGATACTTATTTTGGTACTGTTCGAGTATTTTTCTACCCTGATGGACCGCGCCGGCAAGTAATTCCTCAGCCAATTCTGTCTGGCTTTTGCTCGGCGAGTTCTCTTCGCGGTTGATGTAACGCCGTTCGATGGTCCCTGGGATCACGCTGCCGCGATAACCGGTGATACGCCAGACCTCATCGAGGGAAAGACTCTCCTGATATTCGGTACCGAGATATCGCAGTCCAAACCACTGATCGATGACAGGTGACGCATGCTTGTTAGCAAGCATGCCGTTCATCAATATGATGGTTTCACCATCTTGCATCTTCCCATTACCGACACCGATGATCGGGGCCTCATCGCGCTTGTACAGCAAGGATGTAGACTTCAAACCCACCCATTCAGTGATGGGGTTCAGAGCCCACAGGTATTGCGTTGTGCTCCATTGCTCGTCATTCAATGTTGCAACCAAGCTATTCGCGCGATTTTCACAGTATTCACGGTCAGCGCTCCACTCGGCGGTATCATGACTGAGAATGCGGGCATCCGGGACGCGTCTGCGCAGCCATGCACGCAACGGGCTGTCTTTCTTGAATTTCACAGTTAGGCGTTGTTCGGAAGCGCTTTCATTCATGCGCTCTATTCCTGCTGACTGCTTGAATTCAGGGCACTGTAACCCTTGTTCGACAAAGGAATAGTCGGACATCAACGTTTTGGATTCGCTTATTCCGTCACCGGTAGCCATCTTTCGGAATATGCTATCCGGATCCGAATTGTCTTCACTATCAGCGCTGTTGCTATTGGATTCTTGCGAGTTCCCCGATTGTTCGAGGTTGAAGAATTTCATCGGATCGAACGCGTCTACATCTTCTTCCACTGTCTTCCGGGAGTCATCACTTGCAGGCTGCTCAGTCGAATCGATATCTGTCGGTCGAATGCTCAGTCGTTGTGAGAAGTGTTCCGCTGATTCGCCCGACTCGATGGCTTCGCGAGTGACCGCTTCCTCTGCCTCGATGTCAAACTTGCCCATCAGCAGTGCCGGGTCTCCGATATCTTTTCGGGCCTGATCCTCTTTCTCTTGAAGAATCTCAAGAATCCTGGCGTCGCCTTTTATCTTCTCATTGCGTGAATCGATGGTCATGAATCTGATGTCCGGCTGCTTACGCTGACCATAGCGGTCAATGCGCCCATTGCGCTGCTGGAACACCATCAGGGACCACGGCGTATCGAAATGAATCAGACGATGGCTCAAATAATGCAGGTTCAAACCTTCAGAAGCGACATCTGAAGCGACAAGAATTCTGATTGGAGATGTCCGAGTGCCAAATTGCTCAACGACTTGCTGCTGTTCCAAATCGGACATGCTACCATCCATCGATGCGATAGCGTCGGTGGAGAGACCCAGATCCTTGCGCAAGTGCTGTACCAGATAATGTTCGGTCTCGATTCTCTCCGTGAAAATCACAACACGGTCATCCGGCGCATCGCAATCCCAAGCGTAAGAATCGCTACGCAACAATTGCAGCAACCTCTGGTATCTGGAAAAATCAGTTGGGCTTATCTTCTCGAGCGCCGTTTTGAGCCCTTCCAACGCTCCGGTGTCTGCTTGACGAACGTTTTCATCACCTTTCGAGAGTTTCACAAGCCGCTCGTCAATCGTTTTGATGCATGCCACAGGCGATGAGAAAAGACTCTTCTCAAGCAGAGTCTTGAACAACCCAGCATTCGTTCCGCGACGGTGAACATCCATCACCAAATGCATGCTCGTCAGACAGTCAAATGCGACCTCCTCGGCAGCGGTAGCGATGCATTTCTCCTGAGTAACCTTACGATCGGGGAAATTTCCCGACACGTCCGAAAAAACATCCTGTTTGAAACGTCTCACATACAGATGCTCGATATCCGCTTTACTGTAGTTTTCCGGATCCGGCAGCGTAGTCGGGTCAAGCATATTCATCAACGAAGCGAAACTTTTCGCGCGACCATCGTGTGGGGTTGCCGATAGCATTATCAAGGTATCGGATCGCGTGGCTAGACGTTTGGCGAGTTTCGCCCGCTGTGCACGACGCCCATCAATCGCACGGTCAGCGACATTCTGTGCTTCATCAATCACGATGATATCCCAATAGGAGGCATCCAACGCAGCACCATACTGGATGTCCCGTTTCAGAGTATCAATCGACACAATCACCTTGTCGTAATACGAGAACGGATTAGCGTTTGCCGGAATCTCCGAACGAATCTGCTGGATACGTGATGAATCCAGACTGACAAGAGGGATGGTAAATCTGTTCCACATCTCCTTTTGGAATTGTGCCATCATGCTCTTTGCGGTAACGACCAGAATCCGTCGTCCCTTACGCCGCGCAATGAGCTCTGACATCAAAATACCTGCTTCGAGCGTCTTGCCCAGGCCGACTGCATCGGCTATCAGAATACGTTGACGGGGCTGGGCAAGTGCTTTCAAAGCAGGAACCAACTGATAAGGCAACGAGTCCATGGCGGCCTTGTCTCCTACATGAATCTTGTCATCTGTGGGCGCGCTCGAACGTAACAGGCTCTCAATGAATAAATGGGAACGTGAAGCATTCGGCGATGTATCCGGCACGAACATTGTGTTGACCGGATCAACAGGTGTTATGGTATCCAAATCATCCAGAAACACCGCCGGCATATCACGTACCAGCGGTGAGATGCCCGTGCACGACACAGCTTGGTGACCAAGCATGTTTCTAACAACTTTGGTGACAATCCATTCTTGGTCACGGATCAGTACCCTCATGCCGGGAGAAAGCGCATTCCGTTGTTCCTGCACATCGTCTCTCATAGCCTTGCAGCCCCTCGTCACCATCGTTGCAATGTTATTGCATACTTTATTGCGGCGGCATGACCACGTATCATCGTCATCTCCATGCTGAAATCCCGATAAACAGTAGCCGCCCCCGCCTTCCGCCGCGACAATACAACTCAACCCCCTCACCGCACCGACGAACGCTCCTTCAAAATCGGCACAAACACATCCAAGAATTTCCGACTCCATGTCGCCATGAACTCGGCCATGCGAGGCCAATCCGCCTCGTTCGCGAGCGCAACACCTTCCAGCGAAGTGGAAATCAGGGATGCTTTGGAGGTCTTGCTGCCGCCGAGTCTGTTCCATGTGAGTTGAGTTCTTTCCAGCGCATCCTCTATTTCCTTGCTGCGTGATTGCAGGAAGTCAAACATCCGGCGGTTTGCTTCTGCATCTTGCTTTCCGAGGTAAAGTTCAACCCGCGCCTCATCTTGATTGGCAACGCAGTTCACGGCGAATCCGCTGATGCCGAATGTGCCAGCGATCGATCTCCAATCGCTTGGTTTGCGGTTGTCGAAGCAACCGTTCTCGCGATTCGCTTCTTGAACCACGGGAAGCGCATACTCCCAGTACGCTCTGTTCAATTCACGTCTGGTGCAATCGGTAAGCGTGTCATCATCCTGGTCATGAAGGTAGAACACGAGGTCTGTCGGGTCTTCGTGGAACAGCGAGAACAGCTTGCGCAGAATCGAGATCTTGGCCGCCGTGTTATTGTGCTTTTCCACGTAGATGCCGTCATCAACCTTCAGCGGGGTACGGAATCCGCTTGGATTACCGCTGAAATACCCGCTGATATCGGTTTCTCCGTTCTGATGGTATACAAGGCCCAACAGCACAGAATTGTCTTTGTCATGCAGGTATTTCACCACATGCTCGAACATGTCCGCCCAGCTCGAGACCGGTGTTTCCTTGCCTTGGTAGGCGTACTTGACGATGTCCCGGCCGGTCAGATCGAAATCCTCATCGTCCAGCGTGCAGGAGTCATACTCTTTCTCAACCGGTTTGAACGCTGTAAACGGCATGGGCCAGATTCCACTTACTGCACGGGAAACCAGCTCATCGTTGCGCTCCTGCATATCCTCGGCACCCCACCGGTCCTTCGTCGCAATCCGCTGGTTCATCCGCAAACCGCTGTACTTGTAGCCTCTCTCGGCGTCCCTCTTCTCACGGAAGGTGGCGTTGCTCATGTTGGAATTGTAGGCGGTCAACGTCAGGTTGCCGAGCCTGTGCAACCACACGTCATGGATCTCCTCCGCGTCCGCCCCAAGCTCTTCAACCCATGCAGGAGTCAGATGCTGCGGCATGATGTGCTCAATGGAATACGTGCCGTTGTCCAACAACGTGTACACGTCCTTGGTCTCCAGCGTGCCATAGTTCTCAAAACGCTCGAACAAGTATGATCTGTACTTCCCGCGCATCTGATACACGGCCTTGTTTGCAAGCGCCCGTTCGAACTCTTCATCGTCCGGGAAGCGGCTACTTTCCTTCTTCGAAAGCAGCACATACTTGAACTTGTCCAGATAGTTGTCAGCTGTGCCGTCGAAGCGCAGCACCTCGCGGTTGAGCGTGAGGAACACCTTGTTCAACGAGTTTGTCGGCACGTCACAGATATTGCGGCGAAACAGGTAGTTCTCGACAATCAGCACAACCTGTGCAAGATCATCACTGGATATCTTACCGTCCTGGTTGAGCCGGAAGACCTCCATGAGGAACGGTTCCGCCACAGTAACGTCGAGCCGACGCAACCGGTACAAGGAATCATCGAGTACCCGGTTGTCCAGACCGCTCTTGCCGTCGTACAACTTGCGGTAGATACGCGCATATCCGAGCATATCCTCCAACACATTGATCAAAGGCGCATTGCGGGACGCGACGAATTCCTTGAAGGCACGGTACACATTCTTGAGGGTTGGCGTCACCTGCTGCTTGATGCTCAGATAATCGCGGACGAAAGCGCTGACATCCCCGCCTGTACACTCTTCGATTTTCGTCCAGTATTTCGCATAGACATCATCTTGCTGTTTCGGATCGAGACCCATGAGAACGTAGTTGCGGATCTTATCGCCCTCGGTCAAGGCGAGACCCGTGGAATTCAGGCTTTCAAAAATCAGTTGCGCATTGTCATCCCCATCAAGAGTGATGCTGATGACTTGTAGCTTTTTCACAGCGTCGAACAGCTGGTCTGCGGTTATTGTCCCTTGAGCGATGCGATCGCAGAAGTACTGGTAGTTGATGGTCAGATTGGAAGCGAGATCAAACTCCTCCCGATCGCCTGCCACGAGCCTGTGCAAAGTATCACGGTCAGCCTTGACAGGACGAAGCTTAATCTTGTCATCTCCGCTGCTCCACTCGTCCACGATGTACCGCTTCATAATCTGATCTGCAACGGTTCCATCAGCCGACTTCGCTTGTCCCGACCGAACCATGTTGGAAATCGCAAGCAGCAACAACGTAACCGTAGTCAAACGCTGTTGCCCATCAATGATGTGATATTCAATCTTACTGCCGTCCGGCACAATCTGGGAAACGATGCTGCCGAAGAAATGATGGCTTCTTCCGTCGCGAATGACTTTCTCGAGATCCGCATACAGCTGACGGCAATTGTCAACCTTCCAGTCGTACTTCCTCTGGTACACCGGAATGACATACCGCTTGTCAGCGCCCTCCATCAGCCCAAGCAGCTGAGTCTCAGAACCCTTCATATGGCCTCCACTCCAATGCCCCGGGTACCGTGCGCCACACAGCGAGGTGGGTGGCGCACGGGACAATACCGATAGTGGTTAGTGTATTCGTGGTGGTGAACGTTAGATATTAACAATATGCCCCACGCCGACAAAAGAAGACATCCGATTCATCTATTACCGCGATAACACGTTACGAAGCTTTTGTCGTGAAAGAGGTAGATTGCCGGAAATCGTCTAACATCCGAATGAGTATTTGTACATTAATGTATTGATCTTTCAAAATACTCATATCATTCCCAGGGTACTCCTTTGGAATGCCAGGGATATAAATATTCTGCTCATATTTTCGTCTATCCCCCCAGTGTTTAAGTGCATAACAATCAAATTCTTCTCGTTCATCTTCGCTATTAAACATTAAAATACAGCTTTCATACTTCTTCTTCGCAAAGGAAATATCATAAATATTATCTCTCTTGTAGAATTGATGAACGAGATAAGGAATATCATCCTTAACAAAATAATTGTATGTGATATCACAAACCGGATTATTTAGGAAAGAAAATCCGCCGGAACTAGGGGTTGCGGTGTAACACTTGCCATTATCCAGCCCCACCGCTTGAATCTTGTCAAGTATTTCTTGATTATATCGAATCGTTATTTCACCCCAATGTGGACTGATTACAGGATTAAGCTGATTCAACAGATAATATGCGAGGCTGGTATTTCCGGCCAACTCGCGAGTCAACTCTATCGTAAATTCAGGAAAGTAATTATAATACCACCTGCTTCCAACCGAAGACAAACTGCAGCTCCAATCCTCGGGGCACTGAAGATACTTTTTCACTTTCTCCTCAGGGCTTAGGAACATTCCAAAATGCTTTCTCCACAGATATTCGACATCACTGAAGTCAGCCGATCTATCCCGCGGCGAATTAGCATCCGCAAGTCGAACGTAGATGTTACCTGATGCAACTTGTTTGAATCGCTTTTGCAAATAATAAGGTGCGTTTAAGCTGTTTTTCACAACTATCACATCAATTGAAGCATCTTGAATGCGAATGGTTTCAACGGTTACATTAGGTGTGGAATCACCGGCAAACTCTTTACTAGAGAGGAAATCTGTCAGCTGTTGAGTGTTTCTGCGATTCTCATCATCCACCACATCACATATTCGATAATTATCACTCTCATCAACGCCAATAATAATATATGCGTCTCTGTCAACCTTGTTGTTTGCCATACAAATAATATCGATAAGCATATCGCTATCTTTTTCTTTATGATACCATTCCTTCTTGAAATCCCAATATGGTCCTTCTTTGCGCATTTTTATCAATTCATTTATTTCTTTATCCAATTCCATATTTTAGTCTCCTTACTAATATATTATGATATTTCATATCCGAGTCATAAGCCCTAGAGATCGGTGGTAACCAGTCAAGAGCATCCAAGAATACACTGTCAAGGGCAGTTTTCAAGCACATATTTGGAGACTGACAGCAGTTTCCAACAGTTGCCGCAAAATCCTCTTGATGAATTTGGCGGTGGAATCGGTTCTACTCGCATGACCACCGGGCACGTTTGCGCGGCGGGAGTTTAGCCCGATTCCGTCCATCGGCCAAAATGCTCCCGGGAGAACTCGCGGATTTTGGGATTTGGTGATTATCTCCCTAATGAGAATGTCGGAATTCCGCGGTTTTTGCACATGGGCAGGAATCCGTGGTTGGGAGATTATGCGTCGAATGGCCCATCTGCGATAAACTCCCGGGAAAACACGGGACTTTACCCGCGAAGTGACCGATTCGCACTCATCTCCCACAACAGCGCGGGACTTTACCCCCCCAAACGGCAAGTTTGCTGTAATCTCCCACAATCTCCCAAGATTTCCGGCGAACTCCAACGCCCGCATGGGGAATCATCACAAACAGACCCGTCAACGGATAAAGTCCCACACACCAGCCCGGATACCAGCACTCGTATCAGCAAACGCCAGCACTCGCCAACCGGCACCATACCGCGCATCAGCCCACGCACGCCGAGCAAGCACTAGAACCTACCTGCCCGTGCCAGCCAACCCCCACCCCCGAGCCTACATCGACGCCGCCGTCGGATCAGAATCCAACTCCGCCCGCAGCGCGGCGATCTCCCGCTGCACACCGTCCAGGTGTTGTGCAGTACTGTAATACGGTGTGTCGCGCCGCCCGTGTGCCAGATCGCGGTAGTGGATAATCTCCAGCTTCTCGTAATACTCAAGCGCTTTGAGCGGACTGCGCTTGACTCCCCTGCCATCGCGGTACGCGAGCGCCAGCCGGCGGTACAGGGATTCCTCGTTCTCGGCGAACCAATCCTGCATATCATCGTCGGTAACCACGTCGAGGATGTCGAGATACGCCTGCACGGCTACCTTCTCGTTGCGCGGCACGCCGTAGCCGTTGAAGAACATGTCGGCCATCTTGTAGCGCGCCTCGGGATTCGTCGGATCGGCGAGATACGCCACATTGTAGCAGTTGCAGGCTTTGACATCATCGCGTTCGGTCCCGTGAGCGTACTGGTAGCAGTAGCCCAGATTCAGCGTCGCCCGGATGCCGCCACGCTCGGCCGCAGACTGATAGTATTCGAAAGCCTTGGTGTAATCCTGCTCGCCGAGCACGCCATCGTAATAGTACGAGCCAAGCAGGGTCATGGCTCCGGTGACGCTCAGCGCCAAATCAGGCAGGTCGTCGCCGGAATCCGGCGTAGTGCGAATCACCTCTTCCAAGGTGGAACGCACGAAACTCGCCGCACGCCCGCCGACTACGCTTCCGGCGTCCTGCATGATGCGATGCGCGGTGGGCACGAACAGGTTCTGCACGACCGCCCACACGGGCACCCCACCCTGCTCGTTGATCTGCCGTTCGATGTTCTGCAGCGTTTCAACGGTCACCGGCCCCATATCGTCATGGCTCAGCGACTCTTCGAAGGACATGTCCTCATCATCGTCGAAATCGTCCATGGTGTTCCCTTTCCCAATTATGCGGTTCCTCGCTCCGTCTGGGTGCCGCGCCTGTTGCGGCATCCCGGTATCCACTCACTCTACGCGATGCGTGGCAAGGATTCCAAAACACTGGATGTATTGTGCATACTGCAAAGGGGCGCCGGATCATCACTTACCGTGCAACAGTAAACCGCTGTTCACTCACCTGTCATCCAGACGAGTGAACAGCGGTCATCATGCTTCAGACCTGCAAGAGTGCCGGTTATTCTCGGGCGAACGGCGCAAGCAATCCGGTTATCGTTTTTGCCGGAGGCTTGGCGAATTCCCCGCATTTTGCGGTGCCTGCACCCATGCGTACCAGTCCTTCGACCAAGGTCACCCCTGCCGCCACCCCATCGATGACTGGCCGATGCAAGGTGTTGCATAGCCGCTTGCACATGCCTGCCATGCCGGCGCATCCCAAGACAATAACATCAGGATCGCAATCCTTGATGGTTGACTCGCATTCGGCAAGCAACGCACGGTATGCGCCGTCCGGATCCGAATCCAGACCGAGGACCGGCACCTCGCAGGCGCGGTACGCTACGCATTGGCGTTCGAACCCGTATTCGAGCACCAGGTCTCGTGCACGCCCCAGCGTACGCGACAACGTGGTGACGATGGCGAAGGACCGCCCCAGCAGGCTCGCCGCGTGGAATGCCGCCTGCGCGATGCCGACAACCGGTCCCGAGACGAGTTCCTGTGCGGCGTGAAGTCCGGGATCGCCGAAACACGCGAGCACATACCCGTCAGTTCCTTCTTGCTCGCCTTGCCTGACTTCGTCGAGCACACCCACCGAAGCGAGGGCTTCATCGTAATGGGATTCGATGGAGACCGGTCCCATACTGGGGTTGGTGGCCACGATGCGGGTGTCGGAGCCGGCGACCGCCTGTGCGGCTTCACGAATGGTTTCGGTCATGCTGGCGGTCGTATTCGGATTGATGACTCGGATGGTGATCATCAGCGCGCCGCCTCACGGTCGCAGGAATTGCCGTCATTGACGTCCGGATCGTTGGCGTCGAGCTGGACGATGTACGGGTGACGACGTTCCAGAAGCGTGAAGACCGCAAAACCGAGCCCTGCGCCAATGAACCAGCTGAAGTTGGACAACGCGGTGAGATTCACGATGCCGGCCTGGGCGAGCGGGCTGGGCAGAATCGCGCACGCGATGGCCGGGATGCCTGCGAGAATGATCGCTTTGACGGCGTTGGGATTGAACCCGTTACGATACCAATACCGGCCGGACGGGTCCATGGTGAACAGGTCATCGACGGCGATACGTTGGTGGGCGACCACGAAGTATCCGGCGATGAGGATGCCGAACAGCGGGCCGATCAGCGAACCGAGCAGATCAAGCGTGTAATGGATGGCCTGGTCGTTGGAATACCAGTTCCACGGAGTGATAAGCACGGAACCGACCGCAGCGATCATACCGCCGGTCCTCCAACTGATCTTGCGCGGGTTGACATGCGAGAAATCGAAGGCCGGGGAGACGAAGTTCGCAACGATGTTGATGCCGACGGTCGCTGTGACGAACGTCAGGCCACCGAGCAGGATGGCGAACGGCGTATCGATATGCTCCACGGTCTCGATCGGGTCGGTGATCAGTTCGCCGAAAACAGGCACGGTGGCGGACGCGCAAACGACAGTCAACAACGAGAACACCAAGAAGTTGACCGGCAGACCCCAGAAATTGCCGGTTTTCACGCTCCGATAGGTGCCGCAGTATCGGGAGAAATCCCCGAAGTTCAGCATCGGACCGGAGAAGTAGGAGACGATAAGCGCGACCGCGGTGATCATCACGGGAATGGATTGTGCGAGCCCCATCGGCTTGCCGGATGACAGGTTGAGATCAAGCGCGCCGAGGCCGCCGGCACGAACAACCAGATAGATGGCGAGCGCAAGCATGACCGCGTAGACCATGGGTCCGGCGAAGTCGGTGAATTTGCGGATGGTGTCCATGCCTTTCCAGAACACGCAGGCTTGGGCGACCCACAGGATCCCGTAGGACAGCCAACCCAGGGCGGACAGGCCCAGGAATGAGGTCTCGGCCAGGGCGTGGGTTGCGGGGATGAATTTGAGGAAGATGATGTTGAGGGATTCCGAAGCGAGGAAGGTCTGCACACCGTACCATGCGACGGCGATGATGCCGCGGATGACGGCGGGGATGTTGGCGCCTTTGACGCCGAAGACGAAGCGCATGGTGACGGGGAACGGCACGCCGGTACGCTGGCTTGGCTTGGCAACCAGGTTGACGAGCGCCTGGACGATGATGATGCCGACGATCAGGCAGATGAACACCTGCCAGCTGGCGATGCCGAGCGCGAACAGGCTGCCTGCGGTGACATACCCGCCGACGGAGTGGACATCAGACATCCAGAACGCGAAGATGTTGTACCAGCTCCAGCTTTGTTTGCGCAGCGGCGCGAGGTCCTTGTTGGCGAGTCGTGGATCGTACCCCGGTTTGATCAGGGTGTCGTCGTCGTTGGCGCGAGTGGTCGATCGACTGCTTGAGGGGATCATGGTCTCCTGCCCTATAGTTGCGGTGCTCATCGTTGCTCCTTACCGTGGTGTTGGGTTGCCCGTCTGGCTGATGACACCATTAACCGAAATTTTTATTTCCGTAACCAAGATCGAGAGTTTTCCGGTTTGTTGCACGATTCAGTGATTCGTAACATTGAGGACATATTGCGTGATTCGGCGAGGGGTATCAGGGGGTATTGCCGTGTTGCGCGTAACATTGAGGCAACATTGCCATCAATTGGGAGGAATATTTATTTTCATTCATGCGCGGGAATCGCACGCTTCCACGGGGTTCCCCTCCCCCGCCTCACGCCCGAATCGCACATGGGTCGCATTCGACGTTCCCCGATCCCGACAATGCCGGATGGGCCGTCGGATCGCGGCAACGATCCGACGGCCCATCCTTGTAGGGAAAACAGTAGGGAAAACAGCTACGGAATACCGGTCACAGTCTCCGGCACAGCTCCTTGGCGAACGCTACGAGCGCCTTGTCGCTGCCGGCAGGGCCGATTAGGCACACACCGCACGGCAAACCCTGCTCGGTGGCAATCGGCATGGTCAGGGCAGGCAATCCGCCGACACCCGCCAGCGAAGTCAACCGCATCGTACGCATACGGGTACGCGTCGCGGTTTCAGCATCATCCTGCTCCCCCAAGGTCGGAGCCACCGTGGCGGCAGTAGGCATGAGCAGCACCTTGCCGCCGACCAGCGAGCGGATCATCGCGCGGGAACGCTCCAACCGTTCCAATCCACAGCGGTACGCCGCCTCGCCGATGAGCGCATCCCGGCGGAACCGCTCGGCGATATCCGGGGCGATCGCCTCCATATGCTTGGCGGCCCAACCGCCGTTCGCCCGCCACGCCTCATAGCCACGGACCGTGGAGAACACGTCGAGGAACCCGTCGAACATACCGGCATCCAGCGTGATCTCGCCCCACGGGTCCGCTTGCCCGTGCACACCCGCCAAGGCGGCGTCGTGCATCGCGTCGCAGCTGCGGGAGAATGCTTGCGCGACATCCGCGTCAACCATCTGCCCCGGCAACGCACATACCGCCACTTCACCCGACAGCCTCGCCGTATCCCGGTCAGGAAGCATGGCTTGTGTCACAAAATCCATAGTCTGCGCGTCGCGCGTCATCCAGCCGACCGTGTCAAAGGATTCAGACAACGGATGTACGCCTTCACGACTGACCCGATCGTGTGTGGTACGCAACCCCCACAATCCCTGATATGCGGAAGGAATACGAATCGAACCCGCCGTATCCGTGCCCAAGCCGATCACCGCCTGCCCGGAAGCGACCGCGCTCGCCGGACCCGATGACGATCCGCCCGGTACGCGCCCCACGGCTTTGGGATTCGGCGGCGTACCGTAATGCGCGTTGGCACCGGCCAACGAATACGCGAACTCGTCGGTTCGGGCGATGCCGACAATATCCGCCCCGGCGTCAAGCAGCCGCTGAACTGCAGGAGCCGAATGCTCTTGCACCGGCGCTTCGGCCAGGTAGGCGGGATTGCCGGCGCCTACACGCTGCCCGGCGACCGCATACAAGTCCTTGACCGCCACCCCCATACCTGACAACGGGCCGGGATGAGCGGCCGCCACAAGCGGCGAGCCGGCTACACGCCAGATCGTCGAATCGATCGCGGGCGCCGGATAGGTCAGGTGCGCGGCGACAATCTTCCACACGTCATCGCAGCGTTGCCATACCTGGGTTTGGATGACGATGCCGCCGCTCGCTTTTTCGAATCGCGACACCACGCATGCCGCGGTATCGCCGAGCCGGCGGGCAACACGGGAAATCAAACGTCTGGTCGGGGCGTTCCTACGCGCTTTGCGGAACGCCCCGATGGCGGTGTGCCCGACAATCATGCCTTTGGCGTCCGACCGGACAACAGGGATACCATCCGGATCGTCGGCGAACATCGCGGACAGCCGTTTGGCGTCGTTGGCCATCAACGCCGCCTCATACCGGCCGATTGCCGCTACCAGGTCGGGGTCCAGCACCTCGATGTTGTCGTGCACGGCCTGTCCATCTCGGCGGTGCGGCTCATTTTCGGATGGTTGTGTCATTTCATTCCTTCCATTCAGCGCTGCAAGTTATCGTATGCCTGTCCCGTCAAGCGCGTGACGAGGTTGTCCGCACATATTTGAGGAGCATGCCCGGCGATGAACGTGCGTGTGACCACCCCATTGAGTGTCATGCCATCGAACGCGCTGATGGGATTGCGGCTCAGCAGTTGTCTGGCGTCGACAGTGAACTGCGCATCCGGGCGGAGAACAGCCAGGTCGGCGCGTTTGCCTTCGGCGATTGCACCGCGGTCGGCCAATCCGGCGAAGCGGGCGGTATTGCCTGACATCCAGCGCACGGCGTCGGCCAGGCCCAATCCGCGGCGGCGTGCACCGGTCAGTACCGCGCGGAATCCGACTTGCAAGCTTGACACGCCGCCCCAGGCGGTGGCGAGGTTTCCGGATTTCATCGCCGCATCCGCCGGCGAATGGTCGGTGGCAATGAAATCAAGCGTTCCATCCACCAGCCCCTGCCATAGCGCATCCTGCTCGTCAAGGTCGCGGATCGGCGGGCAGCATTTGAATGCGGTCGCGTTATCGGGGATATGATCGCAATCCAAGGTGAGGTAATGCGGGCAGGTTTCAGCGGTGACCGGCAGGCCCTCGGCTTTGGCCCGTCGGATGACGTCAACCGTCATGCCGCTGGAAACGTGGAGAATATGGGTGCGGCACCCGGTCTCGCGCACCGCTTCGATGACCTTCGTCACCGCTCGCGCCTCGCAGGAGGCCGGCCGTGAATCCGCGAAACTCCGGTATGACGAGCCGACTGACCCGGCACCATGGGAAAGTTCCTCCGGATCCTCGGCATGGCAGATGAGCCTGCCGCCGAAACCGGCGATTTCGCGCATCGCATCACGCAACTGCGTGTAAGTGAGCGAACCGTATTCGTCAACACCGCTAGGCGACAGGAAGCATTTGAATCCGAACACGCCAGCCTCCCACAACTCGTGCAGATGGCCCAGATTGCTGGCATCCACGCCGCCCCAGAACCCGACCTGGACGCGCGCCTTGTTGCGGGCGCACGAACGTTTGAGCTCCAATGCCCGGACGGACAGTGTCGGCGGGTTCGAATTAAGCGGCATATCCAGCACCGTGGTCACCCCTCCGGCGGCTGCCGCAGCCGTGGCGCAGTCGAAGCCCTCCCAGTGGGTGCGTCCTGGTTCGTTGATGTGGACATGCGTGTCGACGATGCCGGGAATGAGTACTTCGTCCGGGGCAAGACGCACGTACTCGCGTGCCGCAACGGGGTATGTGTCCGGATGCGACACCCCGGTGATGATCCCGTTGTCCACGCTGATCCGGCTGCGCACCTCCACGCCTGCGACCAAGGCGGTGCCGTCGATGACCAGATCATGCATGGCGGTAGCGCCCTTAGCCTGTGTCGTGTCCCCGCTCATGCCAGCACCTCCTCACGCTCATGTGTCGGCATGACGATGCTGCCGTCCTGTATTGCCTGTGCCACATTGAGTACCGCGTGTTCGAACGCGTCAGCGCCGTAGGCGACATCGTCGGCCCGCACGGACTCCAACGGGCTGTGGCTGATACCGCCCTTGCATCGCACATACAGCATGGCGATGGGCAGCAGATTGGCTACGGCCATGCCATCATGGCCCGGATAGCTCACCAATCCGAACGCCTCCTTGCCTTCCGCTTGTTCTATACCCTGCTCGATGCACCCGCGCAGGGTCGGGTCGCAGCGCACGGCGTCCGCGGTGTGGATGCGCGTATGCGTCACACTGACATGCCTGTCCGCCGCGATGGTATCCGCAGCCTGCCAGATGCGTTCGAACACCTTGTCACGCAAGGCGTTGTCCGCGGCACGCACGTCGAGGCTGAACGTGGCCTCGCCTGCGATGACGTTGACCCCACCCGGCAGCGCGCTGATCTCACCCACGTTGGCACGGGTGCCTTCCTCCTGGCTGATGGCGTCGACGGCCTCGATGATCTGCGCGGCGGCCGTCAACGCGTCATGCCGCAGGTCATAGGGTGTTGCGATATGGCAGGATCGCCCCCTGACCGTCACCATGTACCGGCTTGCCGCCGCGATCGAGGTGACCGAGGACAAGGCACGGTCACGCTGCTCAAGGATCGGCCCCTGCTCGATGTGGAATTCCAAGTAGCCGATGTAGTCTTCACGTTCGCGCGCCGCCTCATGGACATCATCCGGGTCGAGACCGAAATCGCGGAAGGCCTGCCGCATGGTGACCCCATGCGCGTCTCGGCGGTCGAGCCATTCATCACGCCATCCGCCGCCGAACGCGTATGAACCGAGAAGAGTAGCGCCGAAACGGGCGCCTTCCTCGTCGCCAAAGCCGAGTACTTCGATGGCGAACGGGAGGGTGTCGCTGATACCGGTGTCATGCAGGTGCGTCGCGACCGATACGGCGGTGATCACGCCAAGAATGCCGTCATATTTGCCGGCATCGGGCACGGAATCGAGATGCGAGCCGAGTACCAGCGCCGGCAAACCCGGTTCACGACCTTCAAGCCTGCCGACCAGGTTGCCTGCCTGATCGATATGCGTGCTCATGCCGCCTTGCTGCATCCAGCCGGCGACAAGCCGGTATGCCTGCGCCATCTGCGGCGACAGGTAGTCCCGTTCGATGCCGTGCTCCATGCTGGTGAGCCCGGCAAGCTCGTCGCATCGGGCGAGGATCGTCTCCGACGCTTTCACGGCCCATTGTTGTGCACTCATTGAAATTTTCCCTTCATACTTGTCTTGTTCGTGTGACGCCGGACATCAGCCGGCATTGGGAAGACGGTCAGTCCTGGCCCGCTTGCGCGTATACGTCGAGCGCAGCCTGAATGCCGCGGGATGTGTCCACGGTCACACCGTTGCGTTCGAGTACGCTGCCGAGCGCCGCGACGCATGTGAGGACAGCATCCTTGCGGGCGTTGCATCCCATGACACCGATGCGCCAGATCCTGCCTTGCAGCGGGCCGAAGGAGGATGCGATCTCAACGGAGAAATCAGCGAGTAGCTGAGAGCGCACGGCGGAGTCATCGACACCGTCGGGGATGACCACGCCGATTACGTCGTTCATGCGGTATCGCTGGTCACCGAACAGGCTCAGTCCCATCCCTTCGATGGCGGCCGCCATGGCAGCGCCGTTGAGCCGGTGACGTTCGATAACCTGGTCGATGCCCTCCTCGACGATGATGCGCGCCGCTTCGTGCGCAGCGTAGAGCATGTGCGTGGCCTCGGTGTGATGGTTGAGATGGCGCGGGCCCCAGTAGTCGAAGATCTGCGGCAGGTCAAAATAGTTGCTGCGGATGCGCTTGGCGGCGATCTCACCAGGGGCGGCGACGCCGGCCTCGATGCTCTTGCGACGTTCCATCACCGCGACCGCACGGTCGGACACCGTAATCGGGGCCATGCCGGACGGGCCGCCGAAGCATTTCTGCAGACCGGTGGTGGCGATGTCGATACCCCACTCGTCGACGCGCAGGTCGTTGCCCACCATCGAGGCGGTCGCATCGGTATAGAGCAGAGCACCGTGGCGGTGGCAGATCTCGCCGAGCCCCTCGAGCGGCTGGCACATGGTGGTCGACGTGTCGCCCTGCACGGTGGCGACCAGAACAGGCTTGGTTTCAACAATCGCCTGCTCGATTTCCTTGAGGTCAAAGACCTCGCCCCACGGTCGTTCGATGACATGGACGTCGGCGTCGCAACGTTCGGCAATTTCCTTGAGCAGCATGCCGAAACGGCCCGCACAGCAGACCAGCACGGGGTCGCCCGGGCTGATCACCGAAACGAACGCCGCTTCGATGGCCGAACGCGACGTGCCATCAACAACCATGGTCCGTTCGTTGCCGGTCTTGAAGATTGTGCGCAGCATGGCCTGGACCTCGCCCATAACACGGAACATGTAGGGGTCGAACTGGCCGACCGTCGGCTTGGACATCGCGGCGAGGACACGCGGATCGACATTGGTCGGCCCCGGGGCCATCAGCAGACGGTGTGGTGGATCCAACGGCTGGATGGTCTTGATTTCTTCTTGCGCCATGACAATCATCTCCAGTGTCGCGGACGGCGTGCTGCCACCCGACGTGGTATTTATTTTTCATACATAGTGAATCGCTGAAAGTTTTCATTCTTGTTAACGCAGGCGGAGCTCCGACACGTGCGCGAAACAATCGATATCCCGGGGAAACACCGGCGACATTGCCATGGAATGCATTCAAGGGCGACAATGGCAGACATGAATAAAGAAAAGAATCTTTCACCGAACGTCCCTGACGAGGACCCGGCCGCACGTATCGAGCGCTGCTACCCATCGCTGACGGCGACCGAACAGGAAGCCGCACGGTACATCCTGGGACACCTCACCGATGTATTGCTATCGAATTCCACCGAACTCTCCCAGCTCAGCGGCGTATCGCAGCCTACGCTGAGCCGGTTGTACCGCAAGCTCGGCTATGCGAACGCCGGCGAGTTCCGACGCAGCGTGCGCGCCATCCACCGGCCCGGCGCCCCCGAGACCGAGACGAAACAGGATCTGCCGGACAACCCGGTCATCGAGCATATGCGTCGCGACGAGGCGAGCCTCGAACGCACCATCGGCAATCTCGATCCCGCGACACTCGCCTCGCTGTGCTCCGCCATGGCCGACGCCCGGCGCATCTGTATCTTCGGCGCGAGGAACAGCTACCCCATCGCCCTGCACTTGCGCGAACAGCTGCTCCAGTTGCGTGACGGCATCGAGCTGCTCCCCCAGCCCGGGCAGAGCATCGCCGAGGAGATCGTCGGCCTCGACGGGCGTGACGTCGCCATCATCGTGGCGGTACGCCGCAGAACCGCTCTGTTTCTTCCCCTAGTCGACGCGCTTGATGCAAGGGGCGTCCGGATCGCCGTCATCGGTGATTCCTCGGCACGTACTAGGCTTCTCGGCCGCAACGTGGACATCCTCGAGGCGGACCTCAGCTCACGCATGCTGACCAGCTACACTTCCGCCTTTGCTATCGCCGCCCTCATCACCGATATGCTTTCCGACACCCTCAGCCATATGCAAGGGCACGACCCGGCAGGCAGGATCAAGGCGATCAACACCGCATTCGACCAACTCGGCGAGCTTGAGGAGTGACATCATATATGCTGGCGAGCCGGTTTCATGATTGCCGGCAATCCATTGCCGGCTCCCGCAGTCGCCGCCCGGCCGTCTAATACCCCGCACACAACACCAGCGCCATCAAGTATGGGTAGGCCCGGAAACCGCTTCGCTGACGGTTTCGGCCCTACCCATTGTCGGCGATTGCAAGCGACTCGCTTCGCCATCACCACGACGCCGGTATCACTCCCATTCGATGGTTGCCGGCGGCTTGCTGGTCACGTCAAGCACCACGCGGTTGATGCCACGGCATTCGTTGGTGATGCGCGTGGAGATGGTCGCGAGCACGTCATACGGGACACGAGACCAGTCGGCGGTCATAGCATCCTCGGAGCTGACCGGACGCAGCACAATCGGCGAGCCGTACGTGCGTTCGTCACCCTGCACGCCCACGGAATGCACGTCGGCGAGCAACACGACCGGGCACTGCCAGATATCGCGGTCAAGACCAGCCTTCGACAGCTCCTCGCGCGCGATCGCATCGGCCTCGCGCAGCAAATCAAGCCGCTCGCGGGTGATTTCACCGATAATGCGGATGCCCAGGCCCGGGCCGGGGAACGGCTGACGCCATACGATCTCGTCCGGCAGGCCGAGCTTGGTGCCGATGGCACGCACCTCGTCCTTGAACAGCGTACGCAGAGGTTCAATGAGCTTGAACTTGATGTCCTTCGGCAGGCCACCGACATTGTGATGGCTCTTGATATTGGCCGCGCCGTCACCGCCGCCGGACTCGACGACATCCGGGTACAGGGTGCCCTGCACAAGGAACTTCACCTCGGCGCCGTTCTTGCCAGCTTCTTCAATGACCTGACGCTGGGCCTTCTCGAAGGTACGAATGAACTTCTCGCCGATGATCTTGCGCTTGCGTTCCGGCTCCGACACGCCCTTCAGCGCGGTGAGGAAGTCCTCGGAAGCGTCGACGGCGATGAGCTTGATGCCGGTCGCCTTGACGAAATCATGTTTGACCTGTTCGGCCTCGCCTTTGCGCAACAGGCCATGGTCCACGAACACGCAGGTCAGCTGGTCGCCGATCGCCTTGTGCACGAGAGCCGCAGCAACAGCGGAATCCACGCCGCCGGACAGGCCGCAGATCACCTGGGCGTCCCCGACTTCCTCGCGGATCTTCTTGACTTGGTCCTCGATGATGTTCGACGCGTCCCAATCGCGGTCGAGACCTGCGCACTTGTGCAGGAAGGTCTCGATAAGCTCCTGGCCACGCGGGGTGTGCTTGACTTCCGGGTGCCACTGCACGCCGTACAGTTTGTGGGATTCGTCCTCCATGGCGGCGACTGGCGCGCCCTCCGTGTGGGCAAGCACCTTGAAGCCCTCAGGAGCCTTCTCCACGGCCACGCCATGGCTCATCCACGTGGTCTGCTCGGCAGGGGAACCGGCGAGAATGCCTTCGGCATCGTCAATGCTGGTCTCGGTCTTGCCATACTCGCCGAGCGCCGCCTTGTCGACAGTGCCGCCAAGCTCATACGCCATAACCTGGAAGCCGTAGCAGATGCCGAGCACCGGGACGCCGGCCTCGAAGATCTTCTTGTCGATGCCAGGGGCGCCGGGCTCGAACACGGAGGCCGGGCCGCCGGACAGGATGATGGCCTTCGGATCCTTGGCAAGCATCTCGTCGGCGGACATGGAATGGGGCACAAGCTCGGAATACACGTTGGCTTCGCGCACGCGACGCGCGATAAGCTGGGCGTACTGCGCGCCGAAATCGACGACGAGCACTGGACCTTTCGCCATAGGTGATTCTCCCTATCTATAACAATCGACTCACAACAACATACCTATTGTTACGTGGCAAGCCGACAACGCCGCGATGGTCGGCGCGGCTGTACGACCGGCCGACCGCGCGCCTGGCCGTCGTCTTGCCGACGATACTTGGCCGCCGTGAGACAATCCGCTCGCACGGCAGCTTGATACCGGCCGGAATCAGCGCCCCAGGTGCCATACCCGCCCGCCGCGCGACACCGCAGTCACACAACTGCCGGATACCGACCGGAATCAAGCTGCGGCCGGGATAACACGGCCGCCGTGCGACATCCTGGTCACACTGCACATGGATATCAGCCCTCAGCTGCCCACCGGATGACAAACCTGGCCGCAGGTGCAACACCCCGGTCGCACATCAACAGGATACAGACAGGAATCAGCCTGTGACCCAGTCAACATGGCAACCGTGCGACAACACAGTCACACCGCGACTCAGTACTGATTGATACCGGCCCATCAACCACGTAACCAGCCCACCATGCGACAACCCAATCGCACAGCGCGCGGATACCAGCCATCACCAGCCAGTTGAATGCCATACTCGTCAACAGCGCGACACCGCAGTCACACAGCAACCGGATACCGGCCGGAATCAGACTGCGACCCAGTGGCACAACACGCCGATATCATCCGGAACCCACCATCGCCGCAAGCGAACACAAACAGAACACACCCCACGTCAACACGCCGCCATGTTTTCTGCCGAAATGAACGTACAGAATGTTCAGCAACCCTGACTTTCCTTGATATTCCGCGGTTTTCGACGGGATTTCATCCAGCATTCACCTTCACATCCCCACTATCCCAATCTCACAATACATAAAAATATGGCAACAGTTCCGAACACACACGCAAAAAAAACGTGCAAAAAGTCGTGTGCTCCACATACGATTGGTCGCGACAGGGAGAGAAGTCCACAGACCGCAAGGCCTGGGGAGTTCTTGCCCGAACGTAAACAACCAATCGCACGAACAGTGCAGGAGTACAGGAGTACACATGACGAATCCTGTTATTGGCACCCCTTGGAAGAAGCTCGACGCTCCGGTTTCCGAGGAAGCCCTCGAAGGTGTTGACAAGTACTGGCGCACCGCCAACTACCTGTCCATCGGCCAGATTTATCTTCGCAGCAACCCTCTGATGAAGGAGCCGTTCACCCGCGAAGACGTGAAGCATCGTCTCGTCGGTCACTGGGGCACCACCCCGGGCCTGAACTTCCTCATCGGCCACATCAACCGTCTCATCGCCGATCACCAGCAGAACACCGTGATCATCATGGGCCCGGGCCACGGCGGCCCGGCCGGCACCGCTCAGTCCTACCTGGACGGCACCTACACCGAGTATTTCCCGAACATCACCAAGGATGAGGCTGGCCTGCAGAAGTTCTTCCGCCAGTTCTCCTACCCGGGCGGCATCCCGTCCCACTACGCTCCGGAGACGCCGGGCTCCATCCACGAGGGTGGCGAGCTTGGTTACGCTCTGTCCCACGCTTACGGCGCTGTGATGAACAACCCGAGCCTGTTCGTGCCGGCCATCGTCGGCGACGGCGAAGCCGAGACCGGCCCGCTGGCCACCGGCTGGCAGTCCAACAAGCTCATCAACCCGCGCACCGATGGTATCGTGCTGCCGATCCTGCACCTCAACGGCTACAAGATCGCCAACCCGACCATCCTCTCCCGCATCTCCGACGAAGAGCTGCACGAGTTCTTCCACGGCATGGGCTATGAGCCGTACGAGTTCGTCGCCGGCTTCGACGATGAGGACCACATGTCCATCCACCGTCGCTTCGCCGACCTGTTCGAGTCCGTCTTCGACGAGATCTGCGACATCAAGGCCGCGGCTCAGACCGACGACATGACCCGTCCGTTCTACCCGATGATCATCTTCCGCACCCCGAAGGGCTGGACCTGCCCGAAGTTCATCGACGGCAAGAAGACCGAGGGCTCTTGGCGCGCTCACCAGGTGCCGCTGGCTTCCGCTCGCGATACCGAAGAGCACTTCCAGGTGCTCAAGAACTGGCTCGAGTCCTACAAGCCGGAAGAGCTGTTCGACGACAAGGGCGCTGTGCGTCCGGAAGTCACCGCCTTCATGCCGAAGGGCGAGCTGCGCATCGGCCAGAACCCGAACGCCAACGGCGGCCGCATCCGCGAGGAGCTCAACCTGCCGAAGCTCGAGGACTACGAGGTCAAGGAAGTCTCCGAGTACGGCCACGGCTGGGGCCAGCTCGAGGCCACCCGTCGTCTCGGTGTCTACTGCCGCGACATCATCAAGAACAACCCGGATTCGTTCCGCATCTTCGGACCGGACGAGACCGCTTCCAACCGTCTTGCTGCCGCTTACGAAGTGACCAACAAGCAGTGGGATGCCGGCTACCTGTCCGCTCAGGTTGATGAGCACATGGCCGTCACCGGCCAGGTCACCGAGCAGCTTTCCGAGCACCAGATGGAAGGCTTCCTCGAGGGCTACCTGCTCACCGGCCGTCACGGCATCTGGAGCTCCTACGAGTCCTTCGTGCACGTGATCGACTCCATGCTGAACCAGCACGCCAAGTGGCTCGAGGCAACGGTTCGTGAGATTCCGTGGCGCAAGCCGATCTCCTCCATGAACCTGCTGGTCTCCTCCCACGTGTGGCGTCAGGATCACAACGGCTTCTCCCATCAGGATCCGGGTGTGACCTCCGTGCTGCTGAACAAGTGCTTCAACAACGACCACGTGATCGGCATCTACTTCCCGGTTGATTCCAACATGCTGCTGGCCGTCGCTGAGAAGTGCTTCAAGTCCACCAACATGATCAACGCGATCATCGCCGGCAAGCAGCCGGCCGCCACCTGGCTGTCCCTCGACGAGGCTCGTGCCGAGCTCGAGAAGGGTGCTGCCGAGTGGAAGTGGGCTTCCAACGTCAAGTCCAACGACGAGGCCGACATCGTCCTCGCTTCCGTCGGCGACGTTCCGACCCAGGAGATCATGGCTGCTGCCGACAAGCTCAACAAGCTCGGCATCAAGTTCAAGGTCGTCAACGTGGTGGATCTGATCAAGCTCCAGTCCGCCAAGGAGAACAACGAAGCGCTCACCGATGAGGAGTTCGCTGACCTGTTCACCACCGACAAGCCGGTCCTGTTCGCTTACCACTCCTATGCCCGCGACGTGCGCGGCCTGATCTACGATCGCCCGAACCACGACAACTTCAACGTTCACGGCTACGAAGAGCAGGGCTCCACCACCACGCCGTACGACATGGTGCGCGTCAACAACATCGACCGCTACGAGCTGACCGCTGAGGCTCTGCGCATGGTTGATGCCGACAAGTACGCTGCTGAGATCGACAAGCTGGAGGCATTCCGCGACGAAGCCTTCCAGTTCGCGGTCGACAAGGGCTACGATCATCCGGATTACACCGACTGGGTGTGGCCGGGCGTGAACACCGCCAAGCAGGGCGCCGTCACCGCCACCGCCGCAACCGCTGGCGACAACGAGTGATTGACGCGTCGCAAGACGCATAAGGCATAAGCCTTAAGCTCAGGAGGGGCATCGGGAGCAATCCCGGTGCCCCTCCTGCCGTATTCGCTTCACCGCAGATACCGTCCATTGTCAATGCAGTGATATACAACCGTGGATTACTAAGCCATGTTCGCCGAATCACAAACTTCCCGTACCATACCCCACTTGACGGAGCGCCTCTTGTGCGTGCAACGGCAAATCGCGATGCAACCCAGAGACCAGATCATCAAGACGTTTGCGAATTAGCCAATAGTCATCAGGGTCAAGAAGATAAACGAGATCCTGGAAAGCATGTGCGACGGATTCATTCATTCTGTTATCGAAGTGTGCATTGTAACAACGCTCGTCATGCGCACACAGGTTGCGAAAGAACACCAGACGGTTGAACATGCTGTCAAGCGTACGGGCTGTCAGCCTTCGGCTTCTCCGGGCACCACCCATTCCCGTGAACGCGGTGGCAACAGCAAGCCGTACAGCCGCCGTCTGCGTCTGGTAGAACCACACAATCTGTCCGAAAGATAAATCGTTTGCGAGCACCCACAACGGGACTTGTCCGTCCAAGTCATTCATATAGTGCCGGATGTATGCCTTCCCGCCGTACTCGCCATAATTGCGCGGGTTATCGTCAAGTTCAAGGATACGTTTGAATACTTTGTTAATTAATATCCCTGCTGATTTACGATGAGCAGAATCATAATGACCGGTATTCAGATATGGATTCACTTCGTTTGGATATGCTCGAGTAAACTCGTGAGCACACAAGCTCTTCAAAGCTGCCTCAGCGCGGATAATCCCGTCCATAAGCGTAGATCGCAGTCCACGGTCAAACCGGAACAACGCGTACACATCCTCAAACGAAGTACCGGGCAAAAACCTATCCCCACCGGACTGTTGAGTGGCGGCAGAGTCTAGGAACAGGTCCTTGTAACCATTGATGATCATGTAATAGCCTTCCCGTCGGAGTACGGGAATGGCACGAGCATCATCCACGATCATGCCGCGCGACCGCAGCAACGCGGTGAGATCCGAATAATCCTTGAAGCGCTTGTGTAAACCGGTCATGCCGCCCCTCCTTGCGGTGATCTCCAGTTCTCATAGAAGCACCAAGGCCGCCCCGGTCTCCCGAAGCGGCCTCAGCGAGTCGAACTTAGTTCGCCTTATTTCGCAAATTCAGCTTGCCATATCAGTCAGGCAGCTGTCAACCAAAGACACGCCGACCTCTTGAATTCACGCAAAAGGAACGCTTCGTACTGATGTCTCGTTTAGCTACTATATCGCGTAACGACATCACGTATCAGCTACACTTTCCACCGCTACCGCTGCAACCGCTGGCGACAACGTCACTCGGCGTCTGCCGTACCGAGCATGCCCGGACATACGTCAGCCGACAATGGCATGACAGATGACAGCTTCTCCCCCGACATCTGCCGAGTTACGTATGTCTCAACATGCGCCGCACGAGAAAACATCGTCATGAATACCAGAACCTGTTGCCATCATACGAATTGCGTATGTCAAGACATACGCAAGATGACAAGATGCCCGAAACCAAGACCAGGTCCCGCCGTATCCGCCGATCCCCGTATGTCAGGACATACATAACTTGACAGATGCCACCGGACACCATCGTCATCCAGAATGTTTCGTCGGTTGACGCATGCCTTGATATACGCAAACCGACGCATATTCACGTTGCTCGCCGGGGCAAAGCTCCGCGAGTCCATCACAGGCATATCGAGTGGCCAAACAGGGAAGTCTGGAGCACCGCGTTTTCCATGCATACTGAGAGGAAAGTTTTTCCAAGTTCAGTCGTTCTCTACAACCACTTGGCGAAATGCGCGCAACATCGACAATGGGTGTTGCGGAAACATGCTGTCGAATCGCTGGTCTTCAGAAAGGTTCGGCAGATTCCCACGCACGTACGTCGGATCATAGCAGTCCTCGGCCCAGCCATGTACGTCCTGATCATCAACCGTAATCCAATCATGACGGCGGGCAAGTTCGAATATCGTCGCATCCCGCACTCCAGTCATACCGTCTTCGCAGAAGAACCCTTGGAACATGAGTACCGCGTTCCGTATCTCAATATCGCATGTCCAGGTGTATTGAACGCCGCCTATTTCCGCATCCGAGGATTTCACGACACTATCAATCAGTCTCCCACCTGAACGAATCGATTGCGCACATACTTCCACAAGTCCCTGATCGTCTTCCATATTATGGTGAATTGCGTCCACTACAGCTTGTGGATCATCGAACGGCATGGCGCGCGAGCGTGAAATGGGAACAATGTGTACGATGCACATCGCCTCGGGCGTTCGCAACCCTACTACAACCATGTCTTTCGGATCTTCAGGCATGGAATCGAGTATCTGATACTGGTCTGGGATGATAATTGCATCTCCTGCAACAGTGATTGTCTGCATGTGAAGTCCCTTCATTGCGATTTCTTGCATCCCATAGTAGCGCGAATCGTTCTTCGCAACAGCGACACAGTGATATACCGCGAAACGCAACAACCGTACAATAGAACGGAACAGTTCACGTCCAAGCCGCGTGCATAGACGCGCGACGGCCTGAATCAAGGAGCAGTATGTCGGAACGAGTGATCTATATCGCCAGTCCAGAAGGCGGCAATGGCCGCAACGTCGTGGCGTACGGGGTGCTTGACGCCCTCACCGCCGTCGCACGCACCGGGGTGTTCCGCCCGATCGCATGTCGAAAAAGCCCCATCACGCAGTCCCTTGTCGAAGCGTCGAATGCGGGTCAGGGTCTTGACGATGTGCGCGGAGTATGCCCCAAGTATGCACGCGAGCACCCGCAGTGCGTCCGCCCCGACATCGTCTCCGCATACTACGACACCGTGAAGGCCAGTGGCGCTGAGGCCATGGTCATCGTCGGCACTGACGCCTCCCACGTGTTCAACCCGCACAGCTTCGAACTTGACGTCGATATCGCCGCCGACCTCAAATCCCCGGTGTTTCTGGCCGTGTGCACCATGCGTCGCAATGGCGAGGAAGTGCTCGCGACAGTCGAATCCTGCCGTCAGGCGATCGAACACGGCGGCTCGGCTGTCGTCGGCGTTTTCGTGACCGGGTGCACGCCCGAGAAAGCGGCGGATGCGCGTCAGGCCTTGTCCGAGCTCGATATTCCGGTGTGGACGATTCCCGCGGTCGATTTCCCCGATCCCGAGCATGACGATGCCGCAGAGCGCGCGCTCAAAGCATTCCGCGATAACGCTCCCGCCGACGAGGTCCGTGCGGCAATCGACACGCCCTTCTCCCCTGCCACCACGCCATACGCGTTCCAGAACAAACTGCTGCATGGCGCCAAGGAGTCCGGCGCGACCATCGTACTGCCGGAAGGCGAAGAAGGCCGTATTCTCGAGGCCGCGGATTATCTGCTCGAACGCGAGGTCGTCGATCTGCTGATTCTTGGCGAACGCGACGATATCCTCAAGCATGGCGACGAACTCGGACTCAAACACCTGTCCAAGGCACGCTTCCAGAGCATGAACGATGAAACCGTTCTTGCGCCGATGATTGACAAGCTGTGCGAGCTGCGGGCCAAGAAAGGCATGACGCCTGACAAGGCGCGCGAGCAGCTCAAGGATCCGAGCTATTTCGGCACGATGCTCGTCGTGCTTGGCAAGGCGGACGGGCTGGTGTCCGGCTCGGTCAACTCCACGGCGAACACCGTGCGGCCAGCCTTGCAGGTCATCAAGACCAAGCCGGGCAATTCGCTGGTGTCCGGCGCGTTCCTCATGTGCTTCAAGACGCATGTCGCAGTCTTCGCGGACGTGGCGATCACACCGAATCCGGATGCCCGTCAACTCGCCGAAATCGCCATCGAATCGGCACGCACGGCCAAAAGTCTCGGCATCGCGCCGCGGGTGGGCATGCTGTCGTATTCAACGCTCGGCTCGGGCAAGGGGCCGGACGTCGACCTGGTCGAGGAGGCAACCGCGTTGGTGCGCGAACAGCGGCCTGACCTTCCCCTAGTAGGGCCGATCCAGTTCGATGCCGCATGGGAGCCCGAAGTCGCCGCGACCAAGGCACCGGGCAACCCGGTGGCCGGGCATGTCAACGTGTTCGTCTTCCCGGACCTGAGCGCCGGCAATATCGGGTACAAGGCAGTCCAGCGTGCGTCGGGAGCCCGCGCAATCGGGCCGGTGCTGCAAGGCCTCAACCGACCGGTCAACGACCTGTCTCGCGGCGCGACCGTCCAGGATATCATCAACACCATCGCATTGACGGCGTTGCAGACGAAAGAAGACTGACCGCGGGCGGGCTGGCCCGGAGCCGGAGCTGCCGGGCAAGCCCTGTGACGAGGGGCGTACGCTCATGGATTCGCCATGATGTACGCCCCGATTTGTAGCCGCTCACGAGTAAAGTCAGCAATGGTAGCCGTGCAAAACCGCACGGATCGTACACAACAATGGAGGATGCCCACTATGGCGAAAACCGTCCTTGTCATCAATTCGGGTTCCAGCTCGATCAAGTACCAGCTGGTCGACCTCGAGACCGGTGAAGGTCTCGCTTCCGGCCTTGTCGAGAAGATCGGCGAGCCGACCGACGGCCATTACAAGCACGAGTACAACGGTGAGAAGCATGAGCTCGAGGAGCCCATCCACGATCATGAGCAGGGCCTGAAGCGCGTGCTTGGCTTCTTCGAGCAGTACGGCCCGAAGCTGTCCGAGGCTGGCATTGTGGCTGTCGGTCACCGCGTAGTCCAGGGCGGCTACATCTTCCCGAAGCCGGCGCTCGTCACCGACAAGACCATCAACCAGGTCAAGGATCTCGCCGTGCTCGCCCCGCTGCACAACGGTCCGGAGGCCAAGGGCGCTGAAGTCATGCGTCAGCTGCTGCCCGACGTGCCGCAGGTCTTCGTGTTCGATTCCTCCTTCTTCTTCCAGCTGCCGGCCGAGGCCAGCACCTACGCGCTGAACAAGGACATCGCCGAGCAGTACCACATCCGCCGCTACGGCGCTCACGGTACCTCCCACGAGTATGTCGGCTCCGTCGTCCCGGATATCATCGGCAAGCCCGCCGAAGGCCTCAAGCAGATCGTCCTGCACATCGGCAACGGTGCTTCCGCCTCCGCCCAGATTTCCGGCAAGCCGATCGACACCTCCATGGGTCTGACCCCGCTCGAGGGCCTCATGATGGGCGGCCGTACCGGCGATATCGACCCGGCTGCCGTCTTCCACCTGATTCGCAACGCCCACATGAGCGTGGATGAGCTGGACACGCTGTTCAACAAGCGTTCCGGCCTGACCGGCATGTGCGGCCACGCCGATATGCGTGAGGTCCACAAGCTCGTCGCCGCCGGCGACAAGGATGCCAAGCTCGCGCTCGACGTGTACGTGCACCGCATCATCAAGTACGTGGGCGACTTCACCGCTCAGATGGGTGGCGTCGACGTGATCACCTTCACCGCCGGTGTCGGCGAGAACGACGAGATTGTGCGCAAGATGGTGTGCGATCGTCTCGCCCCGTTCGGTGTCAAGCTCGACGAGGAGAAGAACAATACGCGTTCCAAGCAGCCGCGCGTCATCTCCACGCCGGACAGCTCCGTGGTCATCGCCGTTGTGCCGACCAACGAGGAGCTCGCCATCGCCCGCAAGTCCGCGACCATCGCCGCGGAGGGCAAGGACTCCTACGGCAACGAGTTCACCCGCTGAATTCGACAGTCACACTGATCAGCCGGTCGCCGGCAAGTGACGGCTGACACGAGTGAGGGGCTGTGAGCATGCTTGAACATGCTCACAGCCCCTCACTCGTATACAACGCAAACATGCGCCCAGTTACCGTTTTTCTGCTCTGCCGACGCTGACCGCCTGTTCAGCGTTGGCAGAGCAGCAATGGGAACAATCACCAGCGATGCAGCATGACCGTAATGATGCGAATCAGCGTTGTGCGAGCATATCCGACCACATGACGGGGAAATCGGGAATCGTCTTACGGGTGGTCGCGATGTTGCGAATTTCGATGCCTGGCACGGCGAGCCCGATCATGGCGGCGAACGTCGCCATACGGTGGTCGGCGTAGCTTTCCATGACCACAGCATGCAGTAGGGCGCGCGGGACGGGCTCGATTGCAAGCCCGTCAGACAGCTCCTCGGCTTTCCCGCCGATCCGCTTGATTTCAGTGACCAGCGCGGCCAGACGATTGGTCTCGTGACCGCGCAAATGCCCGATGCCATGCAAGGCGGACGGCGAGTCGGCAAGCGCGGCCGCCGCGGCGATACTCGGTGCGATCTCCCCCGCGGCGGACATGTCGTAATCTCCAAGCCCGTGGATGGTGCCGTTGCCGGTCAAAGTCAGCGTTCCCGACCGGTGGGTGTACGCATGTGGTTGGGTTTGGGCTTGACGCATGGCTTCGTCGAATGGCGTGCCGTCGAGGGTGATGCTCGCGCCCATATGTTGCAGGATTCCGGGCAGCAGTCCCCCAGGCTGGGTGGTGATATACGGCCAGTTCGGTATGGACACGCTGCCGGAAGCGATCATCGCCGCCTCGAGGAAGGGCGCGGCATTGGACAGATCGGGTTCGACGATGACGTCTGCGGGTAGTTCGAGCGACGCAGGTTCCACAATCCAGTGACCCGGCTCGAGCATGCTGATATGCCCACCCGCGGCTTCGACATCATGCATGGTCATGCGGATATGTGGCATGCTGGGCAGGTGTTCGCCGGTGTGGGTGAGGTCAAGCCCGCCGGAGAGCCGCGAGCCGATGAGCAGCAACCCGGAAATGAACTGGGAGGATGACGACGAGTCGATGGCGACATGCCGACGCTGCCCGTCGATTGACCTGTGTTGCGGCGGGGTGATGGTGAACGGCAACCGTCCGGACTCCCCCTCGTAGGCGATGGTCGCGCCGAGTTGCTCGAGACCGTCGAGGATCGGCCCCATCGGCCGCTGGTAGGCTTGCTCGTCCCCGTCAAAGTGAACCGGACCGTCGGCGAACAGGACGAGGCCGGGTACGAAACGCATCACCGTGCCGGCGAGCCCGCAATACACGGTATCCGAACCGTGGAAATGTCCGTCAGCCGGAGGAGTCACGGTCACTGTGGTCTCGGCGTTCGGAGCGGTCTCACAATGCACACCGAGCGTACGCAGCGCGTCCATCATCAACTCGGTATCGCGCGAACGCAGCAATCCGCGCAACGTAACCGGCTTCGTGCCGAGCGCGGCGAGGATGAGGAAACGGTTGGACAAGGATTTGCTGCCCGGAATGGTCACAGTCGCGTTAAGCGGGCGGCTCGCTGTCGGTGCGGGCCAGGGGTCGGGATATGCGTGTTCGGTCATGGTCACCATAGTATCTGAAACGCCGCATCTGGCGACGCCTCATCACAGTATATGGGAGAATCTGCGAGACAAGCCAGTGCAGACAGAACGGAAGGGCGGGGGGAATGACAATGCAATAACGGCGGAACTCCGGCGAAATGGCGATGGAATACCAGTGTCGTGTCGTACTCGTCTTGGCTTTAGGTATAATGGGTGATTGTGCCGTTTGACACATCGGGCTGTAGCGCAGTTTGGTAGCGCGCCTGCTTTGGGAGCAGGATGTCGCAGGTTCAAATCCTGTCAGCCCGACCGTACAAGCCAAATCGTTGGGGGTCCAATGATTTGGCTTCTCTTTTTGCTTCACGGAACCGCCGTGACAAGTCACTGTGGTATGGCGCTGCAAGTGACCGTAGCACAATGACGAATGCCGATTCACGAAAGGCAAGGATATGGACGGATGGCGCTCCCACCTGGATGCTCCATACGACGAGGACGACACGGCTCTGACACCAGTCGATATGGATTCATCATCGTACCATGATTCAGCTTTTCCCTTCGAAGAATCGTCGGCCGACACATCCGCGGATCAAGAGCTCGATATCTTTTTCAAGAAGACATCGCCGTTTGCCGCATTGCAGCCCTCGTCGTGTATCGTCGCAGTTGTCGTCATCATCGTGGCGCTTATCGCGGCTTCGCTTATCTTGCCTCGGGTTAAGGCGCCGCGTGAACTGGTTGCCTCGTATGTCCGTGCCGTTGTGAATGGCAATTTCGAACATGCTACACAACTTGCCAACCCAAATGTGCCGCAATCCGCGCGTGCACTGTTCGCCCACGGTGTGCTGGACGCCAATCATCGCATCACATCGTATGACATCGATTTCAAGCACGAATCCTTCTCACCGTTGCGATACTCGGTTCATATGTTCTACATTCTGGGCAATAAGCAAGGGGAACAATATCGTGGTTCAAGCATACTCCGTCTGCACATGAAGCCCAATGGCTCATGGGCGTTTGATGATAGCCTGCTCAACGTGATGAAACTGCCACGGTCCGAACGATTCACGGTGAATGGCGTGCCAGTGTCCGATACCGGTTTCAACCTGAACTCGATATGTCCTACATCGAAGAAATACTGCAAGAGCAAGCTAATGCTTGACATCGACGAAGATGATTTCTATGTTCCCGCATACCCAGGCATCTATGCGGTCAGCACGCCTCTACCTGCGGACAATCCGAAACTGTTCACCATTGTCCAACGAGATATCTTCACTCCGTATGGTTCCTCCAATACGCGCGTTCCTGAAACATCCGGAACCGATGGTGACAACGCTGCCGGCAGCGCCGACAGTTCCGGCAATACGGATGGTTCCGACGCCACCAGTACTGACGATACCGAATCAGACCGTTATCGCTACGGTGAAACACGTTCCGACGACGGCACATGGGTTGCCGTCGTCAATGCGAGTTTGTCATATTCCTTCTCCATTGACTATGATTTCACCGATCAAGCCAAGACTTCGATGTTGCGACAGTTGGACGTTCATACGCGCAGCTGCGTCAGCAAGCTCAATGCGCGTGACCTGTCAGACAACACGTGCACGTTCATCTCGAAATACCTCGATCCGCTAGTCTATTCCGCGTGGACGGTCACGTACACACCAGGCAAGCTCAGCAGCGACTCACTGTACATAAGCGAGTGCAAACCACAGAACAACGGAACAATCGTGTGCAATGTATTCGACGGCGTACACGGCAAGCTTACGCTGAATCGCACAACCAGCAGCGGCAATTCCTACCGCTCACAGCTTAGTTTCTGGCACTCCACCGATAACACCATGGTTGTCGACAAAGATTGCGTAGCACCTGTTTTCGCCACACATTGACATGGACACAGAAATCCATGCACACGCCTAAATGCGACACCACCTCCATCCTGCTGTTCAATCGTAGCGTCTTTGGCTGAAAAGCCCACATCGCCGCCCCTCTATCGCTGGCGATACAATGGCGTCAGTCAGACAGAGAGGAGACCAAGGTGGGGCGCAATCAGAGGGCTGAATCAGCGGGGCTTATTTCCTGCGTTATCTGCGCGATGGTCGGGTTTGTTGCGATGTCGCTGTATCGTACCTATGCTCCCGCGATCTGGCAGCTCACCCAGCGCTCGTTCGCCGCGTGTGCCGCGATTGATGCCGTCTGTTCCGTCGTGTCGTTCATCATCGGATACACGCACTTCTCCCGTTCGTTGCATGAGCAGCGCCATTGGTATCTTGTCTTGCGCCGCCTGTTCGAGGTGCTCGCCTTGTCCGTGGTGTACGGGTCGACGATTTTCCTGACCTCGTTTATGTTCCTCGATATGATCAGCTCGATCATGGGCAGGGCGATGAGTGGGTATCTTCCCGCGATATGTGCCGCGTTCTGCGCGATTTTCGGCTACGTCACGTTCGTGCAAGCGGAGTTGATGAACGCGAAAACCTTGGCATCGCTGCTGCCGTTCTTCATCATCGCCGGGGTGAGCACCGCCGGCTCGACCAGTGACGACCCGTATTGGGCGAACAACAATTTCTCCCAGTTGGGTGACCGCACGACGTTCGCCGCGCGCATGTTCAATTCCACGCTCATGCTTGGCGGCATTTGCATCGTCATCATCAGCTACTTCGCCATCACCGAACTGGTGGCAAGCTACCGGCAACGGTTGCGCTGGCATGGCGATGCGACCAAACTGGGGTCGGGCCCTATCCCCCATTTTGTTCAGCGCACCGTCATTCTCGCCATCCTGTTGACGCTCGCCGGCATTGAATTCTTCGGCATCGGCATGTTCCGCTACACGCCCCACCCCATCCTGCACAACGTGTTCGCCAGAAGCCTTCCCGGCGTCATGGGTATTCTGCTTATCGCACTGCCCTGGCTGGCTCCACAACTGTCAAAAGCCGTCTACGTGATTTCCGATCTCGCGATTGTGGTGTGCGCGTATGCGGGCGTCATCTGGCTGGAGGGCAACAATACGCTCACCAATGTCGAAGCGCTTGCCGGACTGCTGTTTCTCGGATGGTTCGTCGTGTTCACCCGGCAAATCGCTGCGATTGAAACCGACCGTATGCAAGCGCAACTGCTTCACGCGCAGTATGATGCGGCGACGGCCAATCCCACGGCTGACAGCATGCGAACCGTTCCCATCCCGGTGAATGTGCCGGTCACCCGTGTATCGTCCGCGGACAATACGCCGGACACCCATGACGGTACAAGTGGAAAGCGGCATCATCGGCACTGGCCTCGCCGCCACGAGAACGGGATCTCAGGGGCAGCGGTCGAGCCGTCCCTAGAATCCCGTCTCGCATCCGACCAGTGAACGGGCTGCAGTACGCTTGAACAGGATGAATCAGAACAGTTCATCCTTATTCGCGTTATCAGCGCTCATGAGCAACAGGAAACTGCGTGACTGCGCTGTAATGTCGAAACCTGCTTCGTAACTCAATTCCGGCCCATCAGGATTGTACGTGTCAACCATCAACTGCCATTTGGAACCGTATTTCTCATCCGGCAGGGTGAACATGATCGGCTCGTAATGCGCGTTGAAAATCAGGATGAAATCGTTGTCGACCATCTGATTGCCGTACCAGTCGCTCTCGGGAATGTCTTTGCCGTTCAAGTACACCATCATGGATGAGGCATGCGTGTTCTGCCAGTCGTCCATATCCATGATCCGGCCGAGATGGTCGAACCATTCGACTTGCGGGATGGTGGTCTCATCATCACCCTGCGTGCGACCGGTGAAGAACCGCCGCCGATGCAGCACCGGATGGTCGAGACGCAAGTGGACCATCTTGCTGACGAACTTGAGCAGATTCTTCTGATCATCCGTCAGATTCCAGTTGGTCCAGGAAATCTCGTTATCCTGGCAGTACGCGTTGTTGTTGCCCTGCTGGGTGCGCGCAACCTCATCGCCGCCGCAAATCATCGGGATGCCTTGGCTCACCAGCAGGGTGGCGAACATGTTGCGCATCTGCCGCTGGCGCAGCTCATTGACGTCACGAATGCTGGTCGGGCCTTCAACACCGCAGTTCCACGAACGGTTGTTGCTTTCGCCATCGCGATTGCCTTCGCCATTGGCTTCATTATGCTTGCTGTTGTAGCTGACCAGATCGTTCATGGTGAATCCGTCATGCGCGGTGATGAAGTTCACTGACGCGACAGGCCTACGGCCATTTTGCTCGTACAAGTCCGAGCTGCCCATCAGTCGGCTCGCGAACTCAGGCAATGTGGACGGTTGCGAACGCCAGAAATCACGGACACAATCACGGTATCTGCCATTCCATTCGGACCAGCTGGACGGGAATCCGCCGACCTGATAGCCGCCGGAACCCAAATCCCACGGTTCTGCGATGAGCTTGACCCGGGAAATCACCGGATCCTGCTCAACGATGTCGAAGAACGCGGAAAGCTTATCAACCTCTTGGAACTGGCGTGCCAATGTCGCAGCGAGGTCGAAACGGAACCCGTCAACATGCATTTCCGTCACCCAGTACCGCAGGCTGTCAGTGATCAGACGCAACGCGTACGGCGAGCGCATGAGCAGCGAATTGCCGGTGCCGGTGGTGTCGAAGTAATGGCGCTGGTCGTTGTCCACAAGCCGGTAGTAGGCCATGTTGTCGATGCCGCGGAAGCTTAACGTCGGCCCGTAGTTGCTGCCTTCGGCGGTATGGTTGTAGACGACGTCGAGGATGACTTCCATGCCGGCATGGTGGTAGGCCTTGACCATCGACTTGAATTCGTTGACTTGTTCGCCGCGCTCCCCCGAACTGGAGTACGAGTTTTGCGGGGCGAAGAAACCGATGGTGTTGTACCCCCAGTAGTTACTCAAACCTTTCTCCTGGAGGAAGGAATCGTTGACGAACTGGTGGATCGGCATGAGTTCGATGGCGGTGACGCCGAGCTTTTTCAAGTATTCGATGACACCCGGGTAGGCCAGTCCCGCGTACGTGCCACGAATATCCGGGGGCACCTGCTTGTTGAGGTTGGTCATGCCGCGCACATGCGCTTCATAAATCACCGAATCATGGTACGGGATGAACGGATGCTGATCGTTGCCCCAGTCGAAGTACGGGTTGATGACCGCGGCCTTCATCGTGTGGGCTGCGGAATCGAGTGTGTTCATGTCGTGCGTGTCGTCCGGGCTGCGGAACCAGTACGAGTACAGGCTTTCATCACCGTCGATGTTGCCTTCGATCGCTTTGGCGTACGGGTCCAATAGCAGCTTGTGCGGGTTGCAACGCAACCCGTGGTCGGGGTCGTACGGACCGTAGACGCGATACCCGTAGCGTTGACCGGGTTGGATGCCTGGCAGGTAATTGTGCCACACATACGAGTTCTGTTCGGTCATTTCCACGCGCGTCTCATGATCATGCTCATCGAACAGGCACAGTTCAACTTTGTCTGCCACCTGTGAGAACAATGCGAAATTCACGCCCGCGCCATCATAGCTTGCTCCGAGCGGAAACATGGAACCAGGTCTGATTTGCATGATTCCAGTATCTCACGTTTTAGGCTTCCGCGTTGCGCAATTGCAGACGCGTGTTCAGCCGCACGGGGTCCGTATGCCGTTCAGCGTGTCCGGCGCAGCATTTCATGCTGGATGGCGATGATCGCGTTCGATTCCGTCACCGGGGTGTCGAGCAGTTGCCGCCAAGTGACCCATGCGGATTCGACGTGTTCGTCGGCGTCGAAGCGGCGGGCTTCGGTATGCCAACGGTCAAGATGGATCACCATGATGTGTGCAAGCTCGTCGGTCATGCCTTCAGACGAATAGTAAGCCCCCGCATGATCGAATCGTACGGCGTCGGTATCATCGGGGACGGTTCCGGTTTCCTCGGCAAGTTCTCTCAAGGCCGCCTGCTCAGGGTTCTCGCCCTTGTCCATCAGTCCGGCGGGCAGACCGTAGGCGAACCGGTCGGAACCGATGCGGTATTCACGTTCGATCAGATACCGGTCGCCGGGCACGTCATGGACCAGCATGACCACGCAAGGGGCGTGCCGAATGATTTGCCGCCTGATCCGCGTGGTTCCACCGCCGACGAGCGGCAGATCGAGTTCGACATCATCCACGGTGAAAATCGGTCCACGGAACACCGTGGCCGTTGATGCGATGGTGACGGCACCATTCATATCAACACCATCGGATGATGCGTCAAGCAAACGCTCCATACTGTGTTCCGCCGCACTGTCAGTATGCTGGTCTTCCATCGTGCTCTCCTTGGTTCGGTTCGCCCTGCATGCGTGATCTTGAACGGTGGTGTACACGCATCCGTCAGCGCACCACCATGTCCCACGGGTCGGTTCTCATGGTAATCCACCATGCCGTCAGACTTTGCCCGGTCCGTGCTTGTACTGCGGCAGGCACGTCTTCAAGCGCGTAACGGAACCATAGGGATTCGATGGCCGAATGTGGGGTGTTGATCAGCGCGGGGCGCATATGCCTGTCGCCGCTGCCTGCATGCAATCCGCGACGCCTGAGTTCGGCTTCCCAACGCGCCTGTTCAAGCGCATCGGTTGCGGGATGATGCCGCAAATCGGATGTGACATACACGTCGACGCCGCTGGCACGCACCTCGTCGAACATGGAGTCGCCCGATCCCGGGAGCACGGCGACCGTACAGACGGGAGCGTCAAGATCTCCCGCAACCTGAATGCCATATTCCGTGTGAGGTAGTTCATGCGCGACACGTTTGGCGAAATCACGCAACGGAATCGGTTCGGCGAGACGCCCCACCCGTCCGATGCCAACCGGATGAGCGGACTCGGGGTCGTCGATCGGTGTCAACGGCCGCTGATCAAGTAGTCCGAACGCGTCAGCAGCTGCCTGCCCGACACCACGGTATGCGGCGTCCGCGTTTGTGTGCCCCACCCACAGCGCGCAACCGTTGCGGTACAGTTCGCTGACAATCGCACCGTGTACGCCGGCTCCCGACACTTCGTGGACCGCACGGAACAGCAGCGGATGGTGGCAGACCAGCAGGTCGGCATGCCCGCTGACCGCCTGCTCAACCACCGCACGCGTGGGGTCGGCGGCGAACGCGATGCGTGTGACCGGAGCGTCAAGATCGCCGACAATCAGCCCGGGCGCATCCCATGATTCCGCGTACCGCAACGGGTAGAGCGTTTCCAGCACATCCGTGACCTGCTGTAGGTTCGGCATATTCCCTCGCTTTCTTGCCGGTATGGTCATTCACGTGGCACGATCCGACGTCCGACTCGGCTTCAGTGGGCGGCCAGCTGCCAGTCGGAACCGATGCCGACCGATACGTCAAGTGGAACCGCCAGATTCACGGCATGTTCCATCGCGTCGCGGACGAGAGCGGAAACCTGCTCCTCCTCGCCGGGCGCGATTTCCACAACCAATTCATCGTGGATTTGCAGGATGATCCGGCTCGCCACCCCGGCGTCACGCAACGCCTGATCGGCCCGAACCATGGCGATTTTCATGATATCGGCGGCGGAACCTTGGATCGGCGCGTTCAGCGCCGCACGCTCCGCAGCCTCACGCGCCTGCCGTTTGGCGGAATGCAAGGCCGGGAAGTAGCGTCGCCGACCGAACACCGTTTCGGTGTACCCGTCGCGCTTGGCGTTGGCGACCAAGGATTCGAGATAATCATGGACTTTACCGAACGTCGCGAAATACTTTTCTTTAAGCACGTCGGCTTCCGCCGGGCTGATATGCAGCTGTTGGGCAAGCCCGTACGTGCTCAACCCGTATGCCAGGCCGTAACTCATCGCCTTGACGTGGCTGCGCTGATCCGGGGTGATTGCACTGACCGGAACCTGATACACCAGACTCGCCACATACTTGTGGAAGTCCGCGCCCGAGCGGAACGCTTCAATCAGCGCCTCATCGCCTGACAGGTCAGCCATGATGCGCAACTCGACCTGGGAATAATCGCAGCTGAGCAGCGACGCATACCCGGGGCCGGGAACGAAGGCGGAACGTATTTCACGTCCGGCGACATTCCGGTTGGGAATGTTCTGCAGGTTCGGGTCGACGGAACTCAACCGTCCGGTTGCGGCGACCGTCTGTTCGAACGTCGTGTGGATACGACTGTCATGCGGATTGGTCGCATCGATCAGCGTCTGGACGATCTGCTTGAGCTTATTGGTCTCACGATGGCGCAGCAACGCCCCAAGGAAATCATTCGCCCGCTCATTGCCGTTCGCTGAACGCGCGTACAAGGCGGTCAGCGTCGACGCGTCAGTGGTGTATTGCCCGGATTTTGTTTTGCGCAACGGTTTGAGACCGAGATCTTCAAACAGAATCGAACGCAATTGTTTCGGGCTTTGCAGATTGACTTGACGGCCTGCCGCGTTCCACGCGATTTCCTGGGCTTGACGGGCATCAGCGGCAAACTGGTCATGCAAGGCAGCCAGTCGTGACTGGTCGACGCAAGCCCCGGTATCCTCCATACGGAACAGCACTTCAGAGACGGGAAGTTCCAAGGATTTGAGCAAACCGTACTGCTGACGCTCATCCAACGTTGAGGACAGTCTCGCCGCCAATTCCCGGATGGTCGCCAGACGTGTCGCGATAATCGCGTCATCATGCGCCGTCTCGTCACCATCCTCGTCACCGAGGTCCAATTGGCCTTGCGCAGGACGTTCCGGCGCGTCGATATGCACGTCGATGAAACGCTCGGCGGCCTGGTCCAAGGATTCGGGATGGAAATCGGGAAGCACCAAGTATCCGGCAAGCTTCGTGTCAAACGCGGGTCGGCGCGCAATCAGGCCTGCGGCCTGCAACAGGTGCATGTGCTCCTTGTAGCCGTGGACAATCATCGTGTCATGATGCTTATCGATGAACTGTTGCACCACCTGCAACACGTCGTCATCAAGCGGGCACGCGAATGCCAGTGCGTCATCGTCGACAAGAAGCGCAATAGTCGTGCAATTCGCGTTTCCCGGCTTGCCGCTTCCTTCCGCATACAGCACCCAGCCATGCTTGAGGGTCGCCGCACTCGTCGCATGCGGATCGATGGCGGGAACCGGTTCGGATGCGGTATCGGCACCGTGCATCACGGCATCGGAATCCGGCTCGGGCGCGGTGACGGATGCGGCATGACGTTGCAGCCAAGACCTGACCTGCGTGACATTCTGCGCGTGGGTGAGCGTGACGGATTCGCCGGGCTGCGGGCTCGGGTTCGCTTCGTCAGCGTTGGCTTGGGTTACGGGCGTAACCGATCCGGGAACCGGCTTGCCACCGCTGAACGCCCTGATGACCTTGCTGCGGGTACGCACCCCGAACTCAAGCTTGGAGAACAGCAACGCCACGCTCGTGGGATCCATGGGGCCAAACTCGAAATCATTCATGCCGACGCCAAGGTCCACGTCTCGTACCAGCGCGTTGACCTTACGGTTGAGCTTGACTTGGTCGATATGTTCGCGCAGCGCCTCGCCCTTTTTCCCACCGATTTCGTCCGCATGTTCGATAATGCCGTCCAATGAACCGTACTGGTTGATCCATTTGGCCGCATACCCGTCGCCGACACCCGGGACGCCAGGAATGTTATCGGCGGTTTCGCCACGCAACGCAGCGAGATCAGGATACTGCTGCGGGGTCACATGGTACTTGTCTTCAACCGCCTGCGGGGTCATGTGCTTGAGGTCTTTGAAATGGTGCCCCGGATACAGCACGGTGATGGCGTCATCCACCAGCTGGAACGCGTCTCGGTCACCTGACAGGACGAGCGTACGGTACCCCTCATGCTCCCCCATCGTCGCCAGCGTGCCGATGATATCGTCACCTTCATAGCCTTGCTTCTCAATATGCGCGACACCTAACGCGTCAAGCAGTTCTTGGATCAACGGCAGCTGGGTGAGCAGATCCTCGGGCGCTGCCTCACGCGTGCCCTTGTACTGGGGAAGCAGGTCGTTGCGGAACGTGCCGCCTTTGACGTCGAATGCGACCGCAAGACGGTCAGGATGCTCCGCTTCAATGACTTGGGCGAGCATGGTGACAAAACCCCACACCGCATTCGTCGCCTGTCCCGATGTTGTCGAGAAATTCTCGACCGGCAGGGCGAAATACGCGCGGAATGCCAAGGAATGCCCGTCAACGACAAGCAAGGTGCCGTGGAAATCCTTGTCCGCGGCACCTTCACGATTGCTCTGCTGTTCGATATCACTCATCGGTGGCTTCCGGCTTCTGGTCACCATACTTGGCGATAATCGCCATGGCCAGACGCTTCTTCGGAATACGCTGATCCATCGAGGTCTTCTGAATCCAGCGGAATGCACCCTGCTCGGAGAAGTCGGCCTTGTCCATGAGCAGTCCCTTGGCGCGATCGACGAGCTTGCGCTCCTCAAGTGATTCCTGCGCCTTCTTGAGTTTCTCTTCAGCTTCACGCAGCTGGTCGCGAGTCTCATTCAGCTCGTTTTCACTGCGCTCAACATTGTCGAGCAAATCGTTGATTTCCTGGAATCGGCCCATCGCCACTTCGAGGGCGGGCAGAAGCTTGGACTCCTCATACGGCTTGGTCACATACGCCATGGCACCGGCACCGGTGGCCTGCTTGACCAGATCGGGCTGCGAGAATGCGGTAAGCATGACCACCGGAGCGATGTTCTCGTCGCAAATCACGCCGGCAGCGGTGATGCCATCCATACGCGGCATCTTGACGTCCATGCACACCACATCGGGACGATACTTGCGGGTGAGTTCAACCGCTTCCTCACCGTTGGCAGCCTCGCCGACGACCTCGTACCCGTTGTCTTCCAACATGGCTACCAGATCCATGCGGTTGACGGATTCGTCTTCGGCGACGACAACCGTGCGCTTGCGATGCTCATCAGGCTCGGAAACTGCCGTCTGTTCATCGACAGATGTCACCGGTTCTCCGGCTGCGACGGCTTTCAGCTCGTCATCAGTGAGCACCGGCGTTGCCGGCTGTGCCTGTTCCGTCTCATTCTTCGCAGTCATCTCTGCCTCTTTCCTAACTATCCGGCAGACACGCTGACACGCGCCGCACCGAAGCCGAGACCGATCCATGCCCTTCTCCGCGGCCCACACCGCAGGCACGATCTGCCGTCATTCTGTTAGCGATAATACCAGCAGTCCATGTCAAGGCAAGGGGTGTCGGCGCAAAAAGCTTCACGGTACGAGTGTCGGCGCGATGCCGTGTTGTGCGTGGGAGTTTATCGGGGATTCGCGGTTTCGTCGGTGTTCTCCCGTCGGCGGTTTCATGGGCGATTTTCACGAACCGCGGATTTCCAACGTTCCCGCTGGGACAAATCCGCGAGGACGCCGGATTCCCGTAAACTCCCACGCCGACGATGGGAGAACAGGCGCAAACCGGGAAATCCCGACAGTTCTCCCACATCACCCACGCACCCCGCCCAAATCCCGGCCTCCCCTGCCTCCAACGACACTGACAGCCGCCCCAGCGTCGGCAGACGCTTCCGACGACACCGACGGTTACCCCAACGTCAACAGACACTTCTACCGACACTGACAGCCGGCTCAACGTCGGCAAACGGTTCTGATGACGCTGACAACCACCTCAACGTCGGTAGACGGTTCCAACGACTCTGGCGGTTGACTAAGCGTCGGCAGACGGGCGTATAAGGGGAACGAAGCTTGCAGCACCATGATTGTCCCTCTACGCCCGGCCCCACCACCGGACACACACGTGTTGGCCTATAACCCGATACCCCTGTAATCCACGAGACACATCCTGCGGGAACAAGAAAACCCGTCGTTTCCGACGGGTTGTACCGGTGCCCCCGGTGGGACTCGAACCCACACTGCGCAGATTTTGAGGCTGCTTCCTCTACCAATTGGGATACAGGGGCTCCCGTGCACTGTTCAGCGCACAAAAAGATATATTACCACATATCGAAGACCAACTGCGCGGGTGTCGTACAATCACCGGAATTATTCTTCAGCATAAGGCGAAGCACCGCAAATCCCGACACATCACGCAAACACGACCAAAACAGTCGCACTATCGCGGCGTAGAATGAGAATGACGCGAAATGCCTACGTACTCAAGGGTAATCAAGGAGGAAGTATGAGCGAGACAACCTTTCGCAGGTTCGATCCATGGCGTCCTGCGCCGGTGAAGGAAGAAGCACGACACCAGGTCATGCACAGCCACTATTTCAACGTGGATCAGGTATCGTTCGACTCTTCGCAGGTCGGCCACTTCGAGCGCTTCATCGTCGAAGAGAACAACGGGGATACGGTCGGCATCATCGGTTTGACCGACGACGGGCGTATCCCCTTGGTTGAACAGTACCGCCTGCCTACTCACCGCTGGACACTGGAAATCCCCGCCGGGCATGCGCTCGATTCCAACGAACGCCCCCACGAGGTTGCCGTCCGCAAGCTGAAGGAGGAGGCTGGCTACGAGGCCAAAGAGCTGGTCCAAGTCGCCCGCTTCATCAACACCCCGAGCTTCTCGACGCAGCATACCGCGATTTTCTTCGCAAGCGGCCTGACCCCGGTCGAACGCGGTGAGCTCGGTCCGGAGACCCCTCGCCCTGACGTGCGGCTGGTGACGCCGGAAGAAGCCTCCGACATGATCACCAACGCCACCATCGTGGACGCCAAAACCATCATCGCCATCATGCGCCTGCGCGAACACTTGGAAGCTGAGCAGGCTGAGCAGTCAGGCGCGCATCCACGGCTCATCCAGCGTATCGCCAAAGCACGTTCCGACCGCCGGACCAAGTAACGTTCCCCGGACACGGCCCGCCTCACCGCGCGCACGCCACCCGGGCCGACAACAAGGAGGGGCTTGCAACCATCACGTTGCAAGCCCCTCCTTGTTGTATGAGATTCACGCTGAAAGCGCTATCTCAACCCAACATCAGTCGCAAGCGCCGACCGTGTGCACGTAGATGGAATCCGTGCTGCCCGGACGATGCTCGCCCTGCGCGGAGCTGAGCACCACGATGCGGTCGCCATCGGCAACCTTGCCCGCGTCACGCAGCACCTTGTCGGTGAACACCATGAGGTCGCTACGGTTCTTGTCGTGGTAGTCCTCATCAAGCAGGAACGCTTCGGTGCCCCAGCTCAGAGCCAGCCAATGGTAGGTGTGCTCATTGGTGGTCAGGCCGTAAATCGGGGCGGCCGGACGCTCGCGGGAGACGCGGTGCACGGTGTTGCCGGTCTGCGTGTAAGCAACGATGGCCTTCGCGTTGACCTTCTCCGCCAAATCAACCGCAGCGGAGGACACGGCGCCGCTATTGGACATATCCAGGTTCTTCAGCGCCGGAATACGGTCGAAACCGTGCTCGGTGGCGTAGCCGGAGATGCGGGACATGGTCTTGACGGTCTCGGTCGGGTACTCACCTACAGCAGTCTCGTTGGAAGTCATGGTCGCATCGGCGCCGTCAAGCACCGCGTTCGCGCAGTCAGAAGCCTCAGCACGGGACGGAACCGGGGAATGGACCATGGAGCCAAGCACCTCAGTGGCCACGATAACCGGCTTGGCGTACTGACGAGCCAGCTCGATGCAGCGCTTGGTGACCAGCGGAACCTCTTCGAACGGCATTTCGACAGCCATATCACCACGGGCGACCATGATGCCGTCGAAGGTCTTGACGATCTCTTCGAGGTTCTCCACAGCCTGCGGCTTCTCAATCTTCGCCACGATCGGGATACGGCGGCCTTCCTCATCCATGATTTCGTGGGCGCGATCGATATCGGTCGCGAAACGCACGAAGGACATGGCGATGATGTCGGCGCCAGTGCGGATAGCCCAGCGCAAATCAGCCTCGTCCTTCTCCGTCAGAGCAGGCAGGGACACTGCGACACCCGGAAGGTTGATGCCCTTGTGGCTGGAAACCGGTCCCGCCACGACAACCTTGGTGTGCACGTTGTTGCCCTCGACCTTGGTGACCTCGAGGCGGACCTTGCCGTCATCGATGAGAATCGGGTCGCCAGGATGGCAGTCGCCCGGCAGGCCCTTGAACGTGGTGGAGGTGATGTGCTCGTCGCCTTCGACATCGTCCGTAGTGATGATGAATTCCTGGCCTTCGGTCAGCTGGACCTTGTCCTCGCCCTCGGCGTTCTTCTTGAACCAGCCGCAGCGGATCTTCGGGCCCTGCAGGTCAACCAAAGCCGCAACATTACGACCGGTCGCCTTGGAGGCCGCACGCACGTTGTTGTAGACCTTGAGGTGATCCTCAGGAGTGCCGTGGGAGCGGTTGAGACGCGCGACGTCCATACCGGCTTCGACGAGCTTGGTGATGCCTTCGAGGGACTCGGTGGCTGGACCGATCGTGTCGACGATCTTTGCTTTACGCATGAATACCTGCCTCTATTTCAACTTGTTTTCTATCGAACAGGCGAAAATCCTGTTTCCATGGGATAGTCTACTCGTTTCAACTGGCGTGCGCCAACGATTTCGACCATTGTGTTGTGAGCGCTCACACTGGCTTCATTCCATATTCACCAGCCATTCACCGGCACGCTACCGCTGGGCAACCCGTCTGCCCGCCGGCGCCTATTCGCGAGTGTCGCGGCACGATCATGCTTGGTCGCCGCCTGCAGACTGAAGCTGTTCCCGCCGCTTCTCCTGCTTCATTTTGAGCACGCTGGCAAACGCCGAACCACCCAACGCGCAGACGATGACCACGAGGGACAGCCATGTCGGCACTTCAGGCACCCATGCCACCGGCTGGCCGCCGTTGATGAACGGCAACGAATTGCCCGACAGTGCTTCCATCACCAGTTTGACGCCGATAAAACCGAGTACGATGGACAAGCCGATCGGCAGATAGACCAGTTGGTCGAGCAGCTTGCCGAGCAGGAAGTACAGCTGCTGCAGACCAAGGAGAGCGAACACATTCGACGTGAACACGATGAACGGGTCCTTGGTCAAGCCGAAAATCGCAGGAATCGAATCGAATGCGAACATGACATCGGTGGTGCCGATGGTCAGGAACACGATGAGCATCGGTGTCCAGAATCGTTGCCCGTTCTTCACGGTACGCAGCTTCTCGCCATCGTATTCGTCCGTGATCTTCATGACTTTGCGTAGTGCGCGGATAATGCCGTTTTCGTGGTATTCCTCGTCATCGTCATGGCCGGTGACCAATTTGAGCGCGGTGACAATCAGGAACGCGCCGAACAAGAAGAACACCCAAGTGAACCGCTGGATGATCGCCGCGCCAACCAAGATGAAGATGCCGCGCAACACCAGCGCGACCGTGATACCCACGCTGAGCACGTATTTTTGCAGCTCTTTCGGCACAGCGAAATTCGACATGATGATGACGAATACGAAGAGATTGTCAATGCTCAGCGAATATTCAGTCATCCAGCCCGAATAAAATTCGACGGCCGGTTTCGACCCGGCGACCGCCCAGATGATACCGCCGAAAATCAGCGCCGCAACCACAAAGAACGCGATATGCTGCACGCATTCCTTGGTCGATGGCACGTGCGGCTTACGCCCGATGATGAAAAGGTCAACGACGACGAATACAGCGAGAACCGCGAAGGTCGCGATCATGAATGCTACCGGTGTTTCTGCCATGTTCCCCAGCATAGAAAGAGCGCGTGACTCACGGCAAAGGCAGCATAACGACAGGCCCACTACGCCGCCGCATCCGATATCATCGTTGCGCCTCGGTCATCTGTCGCAGCTCTTTCTTCAAATCCCTGATTTCATCGCGCAGACGCGCCGCCAGCTCGAACTGGAGCTGTTCGGCGGCGGTGTGCATCTGCTCGCTCATCTGACGGATGAGGTCGGCCAAATCCTGCGCCGGGAGTCCCGCTTTGAGGATCTCCTCATGGCGCTTCTCGATTTCCTCCTCGCCGACACCGGGCACTCCAAGATGAGCATTGCCAGCCTTCCCCGCATTCCGGTAGCCTCCCGCAAGCAAGGTCTGCGTGTCGACATCCTCCTTGGCGATCATGTCATTGACATCGCTGATTTTCTTGATCAACGGCTTGGGGTCGATATGGTGTTCCTTGTTGTAGGCGATCTGCTTGGCCCGCCGCCGTTCAGTCTCGGTGATCGCTTTGTTCATGGCATCGGTGACCTCATCGGCATACATGATGACGGTTCCGGACACGTTACGTGCTGCTCGACCGATGGTCTGGATCAGTGAACGGTAGGAGCGCAGGAATCCTTCCTTGTCGGCATCCAAAATCGCCACAAGCGAAACCTCAGGCAGATCAAGGCCTTCCCTGAGCAGATTGATGCCGACAATCACGTCGATTTTGCCTTCACGCAGCTCACGGAGCAGTTCGACACGCCTTAACGTGTCAACATCGGAATGCAGGTATTCAACCTTGATGCCCCTGTCAAGCAGGTAGTCAGTCAGATCCTCCGCCATCTTCTTGGTAAGCGTAGTCACAAGCGCGCGCTCGTTTTTCGTGACACGATCCTTGATTTCCGCGAGCAGGTCGTCGATCTGTCCTTCGACCGGCCTGACCTCAATCTTCGGATCCAACAAACCAGTCGGCCGGATGATCTGCTCCACGACACCGTCAGACAAGCCGAGCTCATAATCACCTGGCGTCGCCGACAGGTAGACGGTTTGTCCGACACGCTGGAGGAACTCGTCCCATTTGAGCGGACGATTATCCATCGCCGATGGCAGGCGAAAACCATGCTCGACAAGCGTGCGCTTGCGGCTGGCATCACCTTCGTACATGGCACCGATTTGCGGGACGGTGACATGGGACTCGTCGATGACCAGCAAGAAGTCGTCAGGGAAGAAATCCAGCAGCGTATGCGGCGGCGTGCCCGGCTCTCGGCCGTCAAAATGCCGTGAATAATTCTCCACGCCCGCACATGTCCCCACCTGGGTGAGCATTTCCAGATCATACGTCGTGCGCATAGTCAGACGCTGCGCTTCCAGCTCTTTGCCTTGTTTGCGTAGTTCAGCGACACGGTGGTCGAGCTCTTCTTTGATGGTGCCGAGCGCACGTTCCATACGTTCCGGACCTGCGACATAGTGGGAAGCCGGGAAGATATGCACCTGACTGACATGGTCGATGACATCGCCGGTGATGGGATGCAAGGTCGAGATGCGGTCGATTTCATCACCGAAGAATTCAATGCGGATGGCAAGCTCCTCATAGACGGGGATGATTTCCACGGTATCGCCGCGCACACGGAACGTGCCGCGCGTGAACGCGATATCGTTGCGCTTGTACTGCATGTCAACGAACTTACGCAACAGCGAATCCCGGTCGATCTGCTGGCCTTCCTTGAGGAACAGCATACGGCCGGCGTATTCTTCAGGCGTACCCAAGCCGTAGATGCACGAGACCGTGGCGACAACCACACAATCGCGCCGTGTCAGCAGATTCGCGGTTGCGGCGTGACGCAGACGCTCGACATCATCATTGATATTCGAGTCTTTTTCGATATAGGTGTCCGTTTGGGGGATATACGCTTCAGGCTGGTAATAGTCGTAGTACGACACGAAATAGCTCACCGCGTTGTCGGGCATGAGCTCGCGGAATTCCGCACACAGCTGGGCGGCCAATGTTTTATTGGGTTCAAGGATCAGTGTCGGCCGCTGAAGCTTCTCGATCAGCCATGCGACAGTCGCGGTTTTACCGGTACCGGTCGCGCCCATAAGCACGACATCATTCTCACCATCGTTGATGCGTTCCGCGAGCTCCTCTATGGCCTGCGGTTGGTCGCCGGACGGCTGGTATGGCGCTTTGACGACAAACGGCTTATCTGTTCGTTCGATGGAAATGCTCACAGCCATTCCTTTCACAGCCTCAACATGGACACGTATACAGGGTGCCTCTGCAACCTCACACGCAACGCGGGATGCGGCGGCTTTTGTCATCACCAGCGTATCAATGCTTTCGTACTTATGTTCGATGCTCGTCCCACAGCGCATGTCAGGTATCATGGCGTGCCTGCGCCGACCACTGCGCGTACAGTCGGTCGACGTGGGCGAGCATCGATGCGCGATCCGTATCGGAATCCACAACAATGTCGGCGATGGCTAGGCGCGCCGCCTGGGGGCTTTGGCTGTCAATCCGCGCTTTCGCTTGCGTACCGCTCATTCCCCGTGTACGTATCATCCGTTCGATACGTACCTGCTGAGGCGCTTCCACGGTCACGACATGATCGAACGTGAACGGCACATCGTCGATGACGTCCGCCAGCAGCGGGATGTCGTGAACAATCACCGCAGTGTCGTCTCGGGATGCGGCTTCGGCATCAGCTTGCTGGGCTTTCGCGTAAATCAGCGGGTGCTCGATGGTATCGAGCCGCTCCAACGCCTGCCGGTCAGGGCCACTGAACACGCGCTGCGCGAGCCAAGCTCGGTTGAGCCGACCAGCGGCGTCCACCGCGCTTGGGCCGAATGCTTCCACGATGCGAGGGAGCGCTTCTCCCCCGGGTTCGACAATCTGCCGGGCGAGAACATCATAGTCGATGATTGTGGCGCCGAGTTCTCGCAATCGGCTTGCGACCGTGCTTTTACCGGCAGCAATGCCGCCGGTCAGTCCGATTCGTATCACCATACCGCTTATCGTAGTCGAGTCGGCACACTGCGGACATACGAATGGCCCCCCGGCACTGTACGTGTCGGGGGGCCATCGAGGATTCAGTCAGTTATGACCGAATTGCTCACTTCTTTTCCTTGAGCAGCTGCTCACGCAGGGCGGCAAGCTGATCGGAGTCGGCAAGCGTGCCTTCAGAGGCATTGTTCGAGGAGTAGTTGGAGGTCTCCTGGACCTTCTCCTCGCGAGGGGCCTGGCCATCCTCGGCTGCGGAAGCCGCGGCGTTCTCCAGTTCCTTGGCTGCGAAAGCCTTGTGCTCTTCCCACAGGTCGTGGGCAGCGGCGTACTGGGCTTCCCATTCCTCGCGCTGCTTCTCGTAACCGGCGATCCACTCGTTGGTATTCGGGTCGAAGCCTTCCGGATACTTGTAGTTGCCGTCCTCGTCGTACTCGGCCGGCATGCCGTACAGCGCCGGATCGAAATCTTCGGAGTTCGGGTCGACAGAATCGTTGGCCTGCTTGAGGGACAGGGAGATACGGCGACGATCGAGGTCGACGTCGATGACCTTGACGAACACGGTCTCGCCCTGCTTGACCACGGTCTCCGGGTTCTCGACATGGCGGTTGGCCAGCTCGGAGATGTGCACGAGGCCTTCGATGCCGTCTTCGACGGACACGAACACACCGAATTGCACGATCTTGGTGACCTTGCCCTTGACGATTTGGCCGGGAACGTGGGTGCGAGCGAAGCGCTGCCACGGATCTTCCTGAGTGGCCTTGAGGGACAGCGAGATGCGCTCACGGTCCATATCGACATCCAGCACCTCGACGGTGACCTTCTGGCCGACCTTGACGACCTCGGACGGGTGGTCGATGTGCTTCCAGGACAGCTCGGACACGTGGATCAGGCCGTCAACACCGCCCAGATCGACGAACGCGCCGAAGTTGACGATGGAGGACACCACGCCTTCACGGATCTGGCCCTTCTTGAGCTGGGACAGGAAGGTCTCACGGACCTCGGACTGGGTCTCCTCGAGGTACTGGCGGCGGGACAGCACCACGTTGTTGCGGTTCTTGTCGAGCTCCAGAATCTTGGCCTTGATCTTCTGACCGATGTACGGGGACAGGTCGCGGACGCGGCGCATCTCGACGAGCGAAGCCGGCAGGAAGCCACGCAGGCCGATGTCGACGATGAGGCCGCCCTTGACGGCTTCGATGACGGTGCCTTCGACAACGCCATCGGCTTCCTTGATCTTCTCGATATCGCCCCAAGCGCGCTCATACTGGGCACGCTTCTTGGACAGGATAAGACGGCCTTCCTTGTCTTCCTTGGTTACGACAAGGGCCTCGATGGTGTCGCCGACTTCGACGACATCGTCGGGATCGACGTCCTTCTTGATGGAAAGTTCGCGTGAGGGGATGACACCCTCGGTCTTGTAGCCGATGTCGAGGAGAACCTCGTCACGGTCGACCTTGACGACCGTACCCTCGACCAGATCACCATCATCGAAGTTCTTGATGGTGGAATCGACTGCCTTGATGAAGTCCTCTTCGGTGCCGATGTCGTTGATCGCGACCTTGGTGACTTCCGTATTGTTATCTGCCATTAAAATAGTGGTTTCTGTTAACTAGTAGATGGATAAAATCGTTCTTCAGTTATCAGGCGTGCCCTTGCGGACACACCTGTCCCCAGCGTACCGTGCGCCATGCACAAAAGCCATCCGCGAACACCCAGCGTGTCGCATGTGGGTCGCGTGGCGCATCCGCCGCACGATAGGCGTCCATATTCGCGTTCACCCGCGTGCCGAACGCTCGGCAATTTCGACGACATTGGACAGCAGCATGGCGCGTGTCATCGGACCGACCCCGCCGGGATTCGGCGTATAGGCGCCCGCCTTCTCATAGCAGGCCTTGTCGATGTCCCCCTTGATGCGATATCTGCCTGCCTGTTCATCCCATACGCGCGATACTCCGACATCGACGAGGACAGCCCCATCCTTGATATCCTCGGGCTTGACGAATCCGGCCGAACCCATCGCCGCGACAATCACATCGGCGCGACGCATATGCTCACGCACGTTACGCGTACCGGTATGGCACAACGTGACTGTGGCGTTGACCTCACGACGGGTCAGCAACAGTCCGATGGTGCGTCCGATGGTGATGCCCCGGCCCAGCACACAAACCTCTTTCCCGTTCAGATCGATGCCGTAATGGTCCAGCAGCGCCAGAACACCGCGAGGAGTGCACGGCAGCGGCGTGCTGATCGTGCCGGAGGTATGCAGCACCAGCTCCCCGAGATTATACGGGTGCATCCCATCGACATCCTTGCCCGGGTCGATTCTTGCGATCGCGGACATCTCGTCGACGCCGGCGGGCAGTGGCAGCTGGACGATGAATCCCGTGCATGAAGGGTCGGCGTTCAATTCGTCGATGGCCTGCCCGATCTGCCGTTCGGTCGCGTCCGCCGGCAAATCCTTGCGGATTGACGTAATACCTACTTGCGCACAATCGGCATGCTTGCCAGCGACATATTTCACGGACCCCGGATCGTTGCCGACCAGCAGGGTGCCTAAGCCAGGCAGGATACCTTGCTGCCGCAGTGCGCCCACACGTCGTGCAAGATCTTCCTTGACTTGCGCCGCCACGCTTTTGCCATCCAATATGATGGGCATGTCCGCCTCCTGACCATAGGGGTTCCAGTTTGTACATTCGCGCCCGTCTCCCCCCTGAGCACCAGAAGACGGCTCACTTCGTTTTCTGTATCGTAGGCTATCGTGGAGCCAGACGTGGCATGCGTTCCGGCATGCGGAGTCCATTGATTGAGAATCAGACGAAGGTGACAGTATGAAGGCAGGCAAGCTCGTCGGACGAGTCATCGCAGGCATCGCGGCATGCGCCGCGATTGCGCTGGTTATACCGTTGTCCGCATGCGGATTCCCTCACCGCACTCCCACCCCTTCCGCCTCCACTTCTGCGGCCGCACCCGCCAAGGGGCCGATCAACGTGGTCGCCTCCGTCAACCAGTGGGGTGTTCTGGCTGAACAAATCGGCGGAACCGATGTCAACGTCACCACGATCCTCAGCTCCACCGCCGTCGACGCCCACGATTTCGAACCCAAGACCTCGGATATCACCGCCATCCAGAAGGCGCAAGTCGTCGTGACCAACGGTGCCGGATATGACACGTGGGCCACCAAGAGCCTGGCCAAAGGCACCATCAGCGTCTCGGCCGCAGCGACCGTGGGCGCCATCAACGGGGACAATCCCCATCTGTGGTTCTCCAAGGACGCCCGCAATGCGATGGCGACCGAGCTTGCCGACGTGTTCTCCAAGGCGCTTCCAGCGAAGAAGAAAAGCTTCGACAAGCATCTCAAGGCCTGGCGCCAGCAGGAGGACGCACTCGAAGATGACATGGCCGCATTCGCCAAGCGGCACAAGAACACCCCGTACGCCGCGACCGAAGCGGTCGCCTACTATCTCATGTCCGACATGCAGTTGAAGGATGCCACACCGGATGGGTACGCGCAGGCGGTGATGTCAGGCGGTGAGGCCGCACCGGCTGATTTGCAGGCTTTCGAAAAGTTGTTGGACTCCGGCAAGGTGTCGTTGCTGGTGAACAACCCACAGGAACATAGTGATTCCGCAGCCGCATTGACCAAGATGGCAGCCAAGAACAAGATCGCGGTCATCAACATCACCGAGCAGATGCCTTCCGATCAGCGTTCACTGACCGGGTGGATAAGCTCACTGGTCAGCGACATCGCCGAAGCGGTGGACACCGACGCTGATTCCGCTGCCGTATCGCCCTCGCCATCCTCATCGTCGTCGGCGAACCCGTCCGACGATGCCTCGGCATCAGCCACAGACACCGCAACGGCTTCCCCCTCCGCTTCATCCGACTGAATCTCGGCAGGAATCGGTTCAGTGCCAAGCATATCCGTCGAATCGTCTAAATGATAATGATTGTCAACACCATTGACGATACTGGCGTGCAGAGCAATACCAATGGATCCGGCCCACAGTCATCTACACCGAATCCAAGCACAGACACTCGGAAGGAATGCAATGGGCACCTCCACACCGACACGCCACCATTCGGCCCCACCACGACAAGCCAACGACACGGCGCAGCCCGCAATCGTTTTCAAGGACGCCGCCATCCGGCGCGGCGACCATCTCATCTGGAGCCACGGCGATTTCACCATTCCCCAAGGCTCAGTCACCGCAATCGTAGGAACCAACGGAGCGGGGAAAACCACGATGCTGAAAGCCGAACTCGGCCTATTGCCCATCGCCCACGGCAGCGTGACCGTACTGGGCGAACCCGCCGGCAAAGCCAACCAGCGCATCGGATACGTGCCCCAAAGCTACACGTCCGACATCGATTCCAACCTCACGGCGGAACAGTCAGTACTGCTGGGGTTGACGGGCACCAAGTTCGGTTTCCATATCACCAGTAGGGCGCAACGCCAGCAAGCCCGTGAGGCCATGGACTTCGTCGGCGTGGCGGACAAAGCCAACTACCGGTTGTCGCAATTGTCCGGCGGACTGCGACAACGCGTCGCCATCGCACAAGCCCTAGTCAGCAACCCACAACTGCTGATGCTCGACGAGCCGCTGGCCAATCTCGACCTCGCCAGTCAGCGGGCAACAGTCCACGTGCTCGCCCGGCTCAATCACGAGCTCGGTATGACCATCCAGATCGTCGCCCATGACCTGAATATGCTGCTGCCGATCCTCACCGGCGCCGTATACCTGTTGGACGGCCACCCCCATTACGCCGCGATGAACAAAGTATTGGACGCCGAACTCCTGACACACCTGTACGGCACCACCGTGCAAGTGGTGACCACACCGCAGGGCGACATGTTCGTCACACCGACCCCAGACGAACCCGCGGGAATGAACCAAGACACCCACGCCCCGGACGAGGTGGCAAGATTCCACCATCATGCGGGCGAACAGCACAGGCAGTGATCCAAGGACAACGACATGAACCATATCGCATTCTCATTCGACCCACAATGGACACAGACGCTGAGCATGCCCTTCATGCACAACGCGTTCCTCGCCGGACTATGCATCGCCATCGCCGCAGGCGCCATGGGATACTTCACCATCGCCCGGCACTCCACCTTCGCGGCGCATGCGTTGGCCCACATCGGGCTTCCGGGAGCGACCGGGGCCGTACTGCTCGGCCTGCCGGTATCGCTGGGACTGGGCGCATTCGCGTTGATGGGTGCGCTTATTATCGGCGCGCTCGGCAAGCGTGCTTCACAACGGGAAATCGCGACCGGCACAGTGCTCGCCTTCGCCACCGGTCTCGGCTTGTTCTTCGCCCGCCTGTCAAGTTCGGCATCCCAGCAGATGCAATCCATTCTGTTCGGTTCGATCCTGACCATCACCAACGATCAGGTCATCGGATTCGCCATCTTCGACATCCTGCTGGTCATCATTCTGGCGGTGATTTACCGCCCCCTGCTGTTCAGCTCGCTTGACGAACAGGTCGCCCAAGCCAAAGGCGTGCCCATCGCCCTGATGAACGTGCTGTTCATGGCGATCATGGCCGGAGTCATCACCATCGCCGTGCCGGCGGTCGGCACACTGCTGATTTTCGCTCTTGTGATCACCCCTGCGGCCACGGCGAACATCATCGCCGCATCCCCGCTCAAAGCCATGGTGACGGCAAGCGTGCTGTGCCTCGTATCCATTTGGGGAGGATTGGTCTTGTCCGCCATGTTCCCCGCACCGCCGAGTTTCATCATCGTCACGCTATCCACCCTGATGTGGGCGATCGCCCGGGGCGCATCCTCCATCCACCATCAGCGTTAGCGAGACAACAACACCTCACTGCTCCGCGATGGTGACCATGACCGTCGCCATCGCGGCAATGCCTTCACCCGCTCCGGTGAAGCCCATACCGTCCGTTGTCGTTGCACTCAAAGCGACCGGACAGCCAACCGCCTGCGACATCATCCGTTCCGCTTCCATACGCCTCGAACCGATACGAGGACGGTTGCCGATAAGCACGACACTGGCATTCACCGGCATCACATGATGCTGATGCAAGACCGCAACCGTCCGTTCAAGCATCGGACCGCCATGCTGACCTGCCCCAGCGGAATCGCCGCCGACGCCGAACAACGTGCCGATATCCCCCAGCCCCGCAGCGGACAACAATGCGTCAATCAGCGCATGCGCGGCAACATCGCCATCGGAATCCCCTTCAATGCCGGTGCCTTCCCATTGCAAGCACGCCAACCATAACGGACGGGCGTCCCGCGCGAACCGGTGGGCGTCAAAACCCATCCCCACGCGCGGAACGCCCGTCAAGCACGATTCCACAGCCATGCTTACTTCTTCTTGGACTTGGACTTCTTCTTTTCCGCTTCAAGACGGGCAAGAGTCTGCGAGGCCGGCTCCTGCGGCGCCTCGGTATGATGTTGGGCGTCACCGGGAAGCGGATCGGCATAGCCGAGATTCACATCCAGAAGACGCTGCGCCTCATCTTCGGAAATGTCTTCAGACAACGCAATCTCAGAGGTGAGAATGCTGCGTGCGCGGGTAAGCATGCGCTTCTCCCCCGCAGACAGGCCATGTTCGTCGACATTGCGCTGAGACAAGTCGCGCACAACCTCGGCGATCTGATTGACGTCACCGGTGGAGATCTTCTCGACGTTGAGCTTATAGCGCCGGGACCAGTTCATTTCCTTCTCCACGATGGGGGTGCGCAAAATCTCGAACACCTTCGACACCGCTGCCGCGTCCACGATATCGCGGACACCCACCTTCTGCGCGTTCTCCACAGGAACATTGATGACCAGACCGTCAGAGGACAGGACTGACAGTTGGAGGTACTCCCGGGTCACGCCCTTCACCGTGCGTTCGGTAATCGCATCGACCCGTGCCGCACCATGACGCGGATACACGACCATATCACCGACTTTGTAACCCATGAACCCTCCGTGAAGCAAGCAGCCAAAGACTATATAACCTTACGTAGTATGCCCTCAGGCCGGGACTTGGGCGATTTTCCCCCCCGACGACGACGAATTTCCATAAAAAACACGCCGACACGGCGCGACATTCAGCAAAAAATATGCCTATGCTTCATATATGGCTATGAACAACACGAGGATCAATGGAGATATCACCATGTTCACTGTAGACCAAGGAAAGCTGGATGCTGTTAGCAACGCGACCTACTTCAACCCGCATGAGGTACTCGGCGGGCATATCGTAGAGGACGACCCCAACGGCACCGTCACCGTACGCGTGCTGCGCCCTCTCGCCAAGAAGGTCGACATCGTCACCGAGCGGGACGGCAAACGCGAACAGTACGCGGCGACCCACGAGCACAACGGGATTTTCTACGCGAACATCCCCGCGATCGCCACCGATGACGGCTGGGGTGTCCCGGATTACCGTGTCGCCACGACGTACGAGAACGGTGAGACCACGATTGAGGACGATCCATATCGCTACCTGCCGACGGTCGGCGATCTCGATATGTACCTGTTCGGCGAGGGGCGCCACGAGCGGCTGTGGGAGGCACTCGGCGCACGTGTCATGCATTACCAGGACCCGATGGGTTCCAGCGACGGCGTGAGCGGCAAACCCTTGGTCGGCACGGCATTCAGCGTATGGGCGCCCAATGCGCACGCGGTACGCGTCGTCGGCAATTTCAACGGCTGGGACGGCCGCAAGCACGCCATGCGCGAGCTGGGATCCTCCGGCATCTGGGAGCTGTTCATCCCCGGTGTGCAAGACGGCGAAGTCTACAAGTACCAAATCCTGAATGCGAACAATGAGTGGGTCATGAAAGCCGATCCGATGGAACGTTCGCACGAAATTCCGCCGGCAACCGGTTCCGTTGTAGTCGATTCGACCTTCACATGGGACGACGCCGCATGGATGGACCGCCGCAAGCGCACCAATCCGCATGACGGTCCGGTCAGCATCTACGAAGTCCACGCCGGCAGCTGGAAGCAGGGCATCAAGAATTATCGCGACCTCGCCGACCAACTCGTCGACTACGTCGCCAAGGAAGGCTTCACCCACGTCGAGTTCATGCCGTTGGCCGAACACCCCTTCGCCGGCTCTTGGGGCTATCAGGTGACCGGGTATTACGCCATCGATTCCCGTCTCGGCGGACCGGACGATTTCAAGTATCTGGTCGAGAAATTCCATGAGGCCGGCATCGGCGTCATCATGGACTGGGTTCCCGCCCACTTCCCCAAGGACGCGTTCGCACTGGGACGCTTCGACGGCACCCCGCTGTACGAGGATCCCGACCCCACGCGCGGCGAGCATCCCGACTGGGGCACGTACATTTTCAACTTCGGTCGGCACGAAGTGCGCAACTTCCTTGTCGCCAACGCGTGCTTCTGGCTGGACGAATACCATATCGACGCACTGCGCGTGGACGCGGTCTCCTCAATGCTGTATCTCGACTACAGCCGCAAACCCGGCCAGTGGCATCCGAATATCTACGGCGGCCGAGAAAACCTCGAGGCCATCGATTTCCTCAAGGAAGCTAATGCCACCGCGTATAAGAACAACCCAGGCATCATGATGATCGCCGAAGAATCCACCGCGTATCCGGGCATCACCGCACCGACCGATCAAGGCGGCATCGGATTCGGCCTCAAGTGGAATATGGGTTGGATGCACGACACCTTGCAATACCTGCACGAGGAGCCCATCAACCGCAAGTGGCATCACAACGAGATCACCTTCTCGATGGTCTACGCGTATTCCGAACATTATGTTCTGCCGATCAGCCACGATGAGGTTGTCTACGGCAAGGGATCACTGTTCGGCAAGATGCCCGGCAACGATTGGCAGCGGTACGCCGGCGTGCGCGCCCTGTTCGCCTACCAGTGGGCGCATCCGGGTAAGAAACTGTCGTTCATGGGCAATGAAATCGCCCAATATGGCGAGTGGGACCACAACGGGTCAGTCGATTGGGATGCCCTCAATTGGAAGGAGCACCGCCAGATCCAGAAGCTGGTCGCTGATCTGAACGCCATGTACAAGGCGCATCCGGCGTTGTGGAGCCAGGACTTCGACCCGGCCGGCTTCCAATGGCTGACCAGTGATGACGCGGATCACAATACGCTGAGCTTCGTGCGCATCGGCGCGAAGGACGAGCAGTTGGTCGTCGTGGTCAACTTCTCCGGCGAAGCATGGGAGGATTACCAGGTTCCACTGACCCGCGGAGGACGCTGGCGCGAAATCCTGACCACCGACGATGAGCAGTATGGCGGCTCGGGCATCCATAACGGCGAGTTCGAAGCCGACGCCGGTGCCTATCATTCTCGTGATTGGTCAGCGAAACTCACTATTCCGGCATTGGGAGCGGTATTCTTGGAACCAGAAAACTGAAAGGTGGTCCCATATGCTCAACACTTCCTCGCACCAGAACACCGCTCGCACGATTCTGGTGGTCGAAGATGAACCCGATCTTGCCACTGCCATAGCGCAGCGCATCACTGCAAACGGTTGGACGGCACGCGTCGCCTCGGACGGCGCCTCTGCCGTCCGCGCGGCCAAGCAGCTCAAGCCCGATCTGGTCATCATGGATGTCATGCTTCCAGTGATGGACGGCATTGAAGCGACCAAACGCATCATCGCCGAACGTCCCGTTCCCGTATTGATGCTCACGGCGCGCGACGCGGAATCCGACAAGGTGATGGGCCTTGGCGCTGGCGCCGACGATTACATGACCAAACCGTTCTCGCCGCGAGAGCTCATCGCCCGTTGCGAAGCATTGTTGCGCCGTGTCGAACGTGCCACCATCATCGCCAAGAACATGGAAAACGAGAAGGTGCTCGACTTCGGGTCGTTGGTCATCGACCCGCGTCAACGCATCGTGACCCTCAACGGGGAACAGGTGCATCTGACCCCCACCGAATTCGATTTGCTTGCCACACTGGCGCGCAAACCGAAAACCGTATTCAAGCGTGAAAAACTGCTTGAAGAAGTGTGGGACTGGCCGGATGCTTCCGGCACCCGTACCGTGGATTCCCATGTCAAAGCGCTGCGTCACAAGCTGGGTTCCCAAATGATCCGCACCGCCCACGGCGTCGGATACGCTTTCGAGCCGCCGGAATCCGATGATGACACCGCTACGGAAAGCGAGATGCGCTGATGGCGCAACAACCAGGCTCGTCGCCGTCCAGACAGCCGGCCGGGAAACAACCGAAAACAACCCGGCTGCTGGACAGCGACCGGCCGATTGGATTCTTCTCCTCACTGAAATTCGAGCTCAGTGTCCTGATAGTCATTTCCACAGCCATCGCATTCGCTTTGGCTTGGGTACTGCTCAAAGTCGGGCTTACCGGTTGGGTTGCCATGCCCATCACGCTTGCCGTGGCCCTCGGCATCACCTATTTCTTCTCCCGCGGCTTGACCACGCCCTTGCGGCAGATGCGCGACGCCGCCGAAGCCATGGCCGAAGGGGATTACAGCGTCCGAGTGAAAACCGGCACGGACAGCAATGACGAAATCGGCATGCTGGCACGCTCCTTCAATGAAATGGCCGAAGAACTCCAGCACGCCGACCAAATGCGCAACGACCTCATCGCCAATGTGAGCCATGAGCTGCGCACCCCGGTATCAGCATTGCAGGCGATGCTGGAAAATCTTGCGGATGGCGTCGTAGAACCTACGCCCGCCAATATGGAAAGTATCCTCAACCAGACCCATCGGCTGAGTGATCTCATCGCCTTCCTGCTGGACCTGTCCCGCATGGAAGCGGGGGCGGCGAGCCTGCAAGTCGAACGTTTCAATTTCGCCGATTTCATTGACGAAACCATCGAACCGCTGGAAATCGCGGATTCTGGCCACGCACACACCATTGAGGTGCACGTGCCTGACGATTTGGACATGGAGGGCGATCAGGACAGGCTCCGCCAACTGTTCACCAATGTCATCGGCAACGCGTTGAAACATTCCCCCGATGACACCACCGTACTGATCGAAACCCGCGAAGACACGGCCAGCGACACCGTTGTGACCAATGTCGTCAATTTCGGTTCACAGATTCCGCCGGAGGCACGCAGCGATATCTTCCGACGTTTTGTCAAAGGCAAAACAGGTCCGGGAACCGAATCCGGAGGTACGGGACTGGGATTGTCCATCGCCCGTTGGGCGGCGCAACTGCACGGCGGCACCGTGCGTGTCGTGGATGACCCTCGTGGGGCGGATTTTGAAATCACCCTGCCCAAACACCATATCCCATCGGATGACAACCCCCCGCAATCAGCTGCGGACGCGGACTGAGCGATTCATCCATACGCCATGAATGGGGCACCACACGCAATGTGGTGCCCCATTCATTGTCTGCACCATCACACATACTGGAGTCGAACATATGTTCGAATGGAGGTGTGCCATGGTTGTCAGCGCGTATCAAGGATCATTCCCCGATGCCGGCGCCATACCGCGCCATCACGGTGCCATCGAGCATGCCGGCGCTGTCGGCGCAGTCCGTCGCGCTGATATCCACCCCTCCCCTGTGCCCCAAGCGCTCGAAGCCGTACACGCCGGATTCCCTTCTGTTGCACAGGATTACTTCAACGGCGATTTCAGCCTCGACGAACATATCATCAATCATCCGGACACCACATTCGTCGTGACAGTCGCCGGGGACTCGATGGTGAACGCCGGCATTTGGGATGGCGACCTGCTTGTCGTCGACCGTGCACTCGACCCGCAAGACGGCGACGTCGTCATCGCAGTCCTTGATGACGAGCTGACCGTCAAAAGACTCGTCTTACGCGGCCGAACGCCGATATTGCATCCGGAGAACCCCGCATACCCGGATTTCATCCCGGCAGCCGACCAGGAGCTCCTGATCTGGGGCGTGGTGGTCGGTAACTATCATTGGCAGCGCCAACCACACCGCCAACCGCATAAGCGACTCCCCTCGGTCACATATCCGGCAGACGGGCGCATGCACGCCTCCCAGACCACCCCATCTTCCCCGACACATCCTGAAATCTACCGGCATCATGGTTGGGGAGTGTGACATCATGCCGGGCGAGCACGCGCCGGCGAGCATGGTGGTGCTCGCTGATGCCAACAATTTCTTCGCCTCATGCGAAACGGTATTCCACCCTGAACTTGCCGGCAAGCCTGTGGTAGTGCTGTCCAATAATGACGGGTGCGTGGTGGCCAGATCCAACGAGGCAAAACAACTCGGCATCATCAACGGCACTCCTTGGTTCATGATCCGCGAAGCGGCTGAACGTGACCATGTCATCGCGCGCAGCTCCAATTATGAGCTGTACGGGAGCCTGTCGCGCCGGATGATGTCCGTACTTTCGACATTCCTGCCGGGGCAGGAAGTCTATTCCATCGACGAATGCTTCATGCGGTCCCCTTGGGACGGCGAACGCACCCGTCAAATCTGCCTTGCCATGCGCCGCACCGTCCTGCAAGGCATCGGCATACCCGTCAGTGTCGGTGTCGCCCCGACTAAAACCTTGGCGAAAATCACCAACCACTGGGCCAAACGGCACGAAAGGTCCCACGGAGTGACCCTCTGGCATGACCTTGCACAGTCGGATGGCGGAGCAGGCATCTTGGCTTCCATCCCGATTGAAGACATTTGGGGTGTTGGACACCGCTTGGCCAAACGTCTTCGCGGTATCGGCATCCGCCAGGCCGCCCAATTACGGGACAGCGACCCCGTCGCCATGAGACGCAGATTCTCCGTCCAATTGGAGCGCACCATCCTGGAATTGAACGGCTTCCCCTGCATCTATGATGACGATCACGCCGGCGGGAACACACGCAATACGGAACTGTTATGTTCCCGCATGTTCGGCGAACCGGTGCAAGGCGAGGATCATATCATTCAAGCCGTATCCGTCTACGCCCAATATGCGTGCAGGCGACTCCAACGCCAGCGCAGCCTGTGTACAACGGTTTCGGCGTTCTGTTCCAGCGGCAATGTCCACACCGGCATCCCCTCGGCAGCCCATGGCAGTGTGACCCTTCCCGACCCCAGCGACGATCCGGTCATCATCGCCGCCGCGGCCAGAACGGCATTGCATGGAAGCATCATCCCATCCGTATGCTACGCTCGGGCCGGAGTCCTCCTGACCGGTTTGATCGACGCCGATACTTTTCATACCCTGCCCATGTTGGGAGCAAACAGCGACCCCGGCTTAAGTTCCGCACTAGAACAAGTCAACCGACGATTCGGCCCTATGCGTGTCGGTATCGGATGCGCCGCAGGCATCAGAGGCGAAGGCCGGGCAAGTGAAGAAGTCGGTGCCCGCTGGGCGATGAAGCGCAATATGCTCTCGCAACGATGTACCACACGATGGGAGGAAATGCCGGTCGTCCACGCGAACTAGACAGCGAATCCGGGCCGCTTATCCCGCCATTGATGCGGGCGACTCCGCCTGATGAGCAAACGGACGGGTGCCACGCGCCGGAGTATCCGCCAAAGCGAGCACCGCATGGACCACGACACCGGCAGATGTGAGTGTCCCGACGCATGCCCGCATCGTCGAACCTGTGGTGATGATGTCATCGAACAGCAACACCATGCTTTCCGGATGCACCCGATACGAGCCACGCATCCGGAATCGCGCATCAGCACGATCAACACGTTGCCGGGCATTCGATAACTGCACCGACCGTTTATGGCCAACAGCCGCGAGCATGCCGACAACCGTCGCATCCTTCCCGTGCTGTTCACGAAGTATCCGGCATACCCGCTTCACCAGCACCGCCATATGCTGCCGGCCACGTGCCCTGGCGGAGGCCGCCGAGGACGGCACCGGGACCAGCACGATTGAGGACGCGGACCGCACTTCAGGCAGATCAAGCGCCGCACGGGCAAGACACGCGGCGAATGGGATATCACATTCACGGTCGTCATGGTCCTTCCACGCCAACACCGCCGACCGGGCCGCACCGGTATATTGTGCGCATGCGACAGCCCCTGCCGTGACTCCGTAGACGGAGCGGGCCAGCCGCTTGTCGAACAAGTTCCGGCAGTCAGCGCACAGCACAGCGTCAGGTGACCCGCATCCAGCGCACCCACGCGGCAGCAGGAGCAAACCGAGACGCGAAAGGAACAATGACTCAACCCGTGTACGTATGCTCATACCCTGAATCTACCGGCCACAGCACGGGTCAAGCGAACCATTGCCGGTCATGTGGTCAGAAGATGTCGCGCTATGCGATGACCGGCAGATGGCGCATCAACGCATTGCACACCAAGAGCGTATCCTCCGGGCCAGCGACACGAATCGCCATGGTGCCTGCTCTGACCGCAGGATAATCATTGCCATCCGGATCCATACGGTCGCCGACGTAAATGATCTGTCCCACATCAATACCGAGAGCCTCGGCGAACTGTCGGACGGCGTACGCCTTATCCACACCACGCAACGAGATGTCAACGCTGGTCGACCCGCCGGAACGCACCGCCAAATCGGGGACATCAGCGCTGACCGCTTGGGCGAGCCGGTTCTTTTTCTCATTCGTGGGATCCCACGATTCCTTGGCGTCGAGCGGAGCAAGCTGGCCGAGAGCGGAGAACGTGATTTGACTGCCGCGATCCTCAATGCGTTCGCCCCATACACGCGACTCCCAGATCCCCTGCTCCTGTGCATGGCGTTTCAGTGAGCTGATGGCCGCCTCCCGTTCGGCGACGCTGAGGTTATGCTCATACACGCAAGCCCACTGCTCACCATCCCAATGGTAATAGCGGGTTCCGCTGGTAGGCATCAAATGCATATTCGCTTTACATGCCCGGTCATCGAGCATGTCCAGAATCTGGCTACGGACCAAAGAAAACTGGCCTCCCGTAATCACAGCGAGCGGCAGGCGGTGGGTCAAAGCGGTCAGGCAATCCGCCATATCCTGCGAAATCGGTTTTTTCGACCGGGCGAGCGTGCCGTCGAGATCAAAAGCAATCGCCTTCGCGCGGGACGCTATGGCATCCAAATCGAGTTCAGCCCAAGGGCGGATAGCACTCGCAGTCATGATTCCTCCTTGTACATACGCACTGAGTAATCCTATCGCAATCCTCACCTCGGCATACAGTTGACGACATGCTTCGAGCTCCATGGCAATCACACGTATACCGCAACAGGCACGGTCGCGGGATGCGTACCCCGATGTTCGGCGTGCGAATCCCCCGGTACAGGACGAAAAGCGGCATGTTTGACGATATGGTCGCTGCCCAGTTACGTCGATTAAGTGACGCATGGCCGGATCTGATGCGTCCGGTCCAGTTCGCGGTCGAAGATGTTCCACCGTCCGACCCCGCTCCTTGGCAGACCGACCCCGACCTGTCGTCACAATGCTTCACCGCTGGACGCGGCACGCCCGCCCGTATCGTGCTGTATCGCATGCCCATGCAGATGCATGCACGCACCCGCATGGATCTGCAGGCCGCCATCCGTGACGAACTGGTCAGCCGTCTGGCGGAATTATACGGTCGCAGGCCGGAGGAAATCGACCCGGAATGGGGTTTGGAATGATCAGTGGACGATCCGCTGATCGTTGACCGTCACCACTTCACGGCTTTGCGGTTCCAATGACGAGGCGGACACATATGCCACTTGCGCGATATTCGCCTTTGCCAGCGCCTCATTGGTCAACCGTGCTCCCCATGTCACCGCTGCTTTGGAGCTCATCGTCACCAGCTGGGTGTTATCGCCGATATCCTTGGGGCGTACGCTTGCCGCCGCGGTCGGCGCAATATCCGCACGCTTGACGCCAGTAGGTTTGCCGCTCGCATCATAACCGCGCATCGTCACCGTAACCGGTGTGTCGGACGTGTTGACAATATCAAGCTGCGCCGTCATCGACGCTGGGATGGCCACCGCGGTATGCCGTTGACGTACCAGTCCGGGAATGAACGCGACATCCGCCTGGCTGGAAGAGCCCAACGTAATCGTCGACTGTATCGCAATCGGCGCGGAAGCGTTCGCAATCAACGCTACCGTATCGTCCGGGGCTTGCCCCAAATCGATGGCTGACACCCGTTTGGCGGGAACGGACACGGTTTTCGCTTCGATTTTCCCGTCCGTGGTGATCCACGACACAGTCACCGTCGCCGTACGTTGCGCATACACCAAAGCGGTCACCTTGTCATTCGCGTGAATACCTGGCATCGCCAGGTTATCCGAGAAATCACCCAGCGGCGTGACAATATCCGACCCTTGGGGCTTCAAACCGTCGGCACGCACCACGTTGACGGTCGCAGCGACTGGGGTTTCCTTACTTGACACCGTGACATAGACGCCATCCTGTCCGGGGGCGGCAGCAGCGACATCCCACGTCGCTTGTCCACCTGCGGGGACGGTCAGCGTGCTTCGCGTAGACAGGGACAACTTATCGGAATGTTTGGTCCCATACACGGCAATATCCAAGGAAGTCGCCTTCTGCGACGGATTGGCCACAACGAGCTGTTCGGTCACTCCGGTATCGGTCGCAGGCAGCAGGAAAGAGTTCGACAACGCAGTGGTGACGCAGGAAGCCGCGGACGCGCCACGAAGATCACCTGTTGTCGCCCATGTCGCCACAGCGCCGGCGACACCCGTACCGGATTTCGCTTCCAAGAGTTTGGCATCAATATATTGGGCGTTGTTCGCGACATCGCCGGCAAGTGTTTTCACATTCGCCGAATCCAACATGTCACTGTTGGAAAACTGCCGTGCCTGATCATCCTGTGCGTCAGCAATCGGATAATCATATGCGGTGGCGGAATATACTGACCCGAAAGCGGCGGCCAAGGCGGATGATGCGATATCGCCGGCAGTCGCCTGATATTCGCTGTCACCGAAATTCGTGTCATCAGCCAATGCCATTTGCCGCGGACAATACAGGCCGTATTCGGTCTGGCTGACATGTTGCACCATGGAGGCGCCAGACACCGCAGGCTTGTCCACCAGCCCGTCAGCCGGCTTCAACAGTGCCAATGCCGCGACCAATGCCGCAATCAGCAGCGTGGTCAGCACAATCACAACGGTCCTGCGCACGCTTGCAGTCCGCCGGTGGCCGGATTCCAAGCGGCGCCGATCGGCGCGTCTGTCACTCATGCTTCCTCCTCATCGTCACGCATCAGTCCGGAGCCCGGCCGGGGCAACGCAACCAAGCAGTACCCCACCATGATGATCGCAAGACACCACAGCCAGAGCCGACGCCAGACGCTGGCTTGCGCCCGGCGCTGCCACGTCGTGGTGATACGTTGCGTCGTCCCACTGTCAGTGTTCATCGAAACCCGGTAGTATGTGCCACTGTCGGCGCTGACCACGGTTTGGACACCATCGCACGCCGTGATATTGGCAATCAAGCCGGATGTGGCGTTCTTCGCCGCGGCATCACTGGTGTCGGGAACAACAAAGATACCACCGAATCCGAGTTTTCCGATCGCGGTGATCGCATCATCATTCGACCCGGACAGCAAGGCGGCGCTGGCCTTGGCCAGCGTATCGGCGGCCGCATCCGTTTCCCCGGAAACGATTTGCGCTCTTGTAGCAGGTGAAGCGTCAAGCAGATCCCCCTTGCCGGTGCGCATCACCGCATATTCGATAGCGCTATCGGTACGTGCGCGTAAAGCGAGAATGCGGTTATCGCTGTTGTTCCTGAGATAATCCACGGCGACCGCCGGCAAGCCCCCCGTACTCGCCCCGGCATGCTGCGAGGGAATGGCCAGTGCTGCGAAGCCGCCCCACGCCGCAGCGATCATCACCATGACAATGACGAGCATGCCACGCGCTCCGCGCACCAAGGATGTCGTATGCCGCGACTGTCCCAGCTGTGCATGCGCCGCAGTCTCCTCCGATCCCAGGGATGAGCGCAACAAGCGGAATCGTTGCACGGCCCCACCCGCGACCAGACAGACGCATGACAGCAAAGCGACCATGGCCAATGCGACACCCGGCAGCACGGATCCGGCCACTTGACCGTCGGCGTCAACAGCCACCGTAACGCGGGAGGATACCATCGCCAACGCTGTGCCGCACACCGCGACAATCCACATCATCCTTGAAGAGCGCAACGCGAACGGAAGCAACAGTGAAATCACAGCGAATACGACAATGACGAGCATCGCGAACAGCATGCCGGCACGCAGCATGGATTGCGGGTCACCGCCGCGCCACACGACATCCGTATCCACGCCGAATGCGCGGTACACAATCTGTGTGAGGCTCAACGCCGCCGGCGCACCATTGACCTGTCGAACCGGGACCGCGATATCGCCGAACAGCTGCCGCCACATACCTTGCTGACCGTAATGGATGGCGTTCAACAGGGTCGGAGCCACCGCGAATGCCGCAGGAGCGGGAATCAGCAGCAGCATCGTGCGATGGCTCGGCACCACAATCAGGAATATCAGGAAAGCGAGCGTCAACGCGAGCAAAGTCTGAGGCTCGGACAACACCACGACGACAAAGCAGAGCGCAGCGCACGACGCGGCCTGAATCGAGGCTTTCGGCCGCATCGGATCTTCCGTATGATACATGCCGACCGCACGGAATACGAAGGCGAACGCGGCAGGCAGGAACACCATCATGGTGAGCATGGCAAGATTCGTCGATTGGAACAGTCCCAATGCGCCAGCGAACGCGACCCACAGGAATCCGCCCGCGATGCGTACTGCATCAGAACGCGTGAAAATACCTGCCAGCGCCCAAAACGACAACGCCGCCAAAGGCGCGCAAAGACAGTAAATCAGGCTCAGCGCCGTCGCCACGTGGCCGAACGTCAACGCTGAAGCCGCCATAAGTACCAGAAGCCATGGCGTAGGAGGCGCCGAACGTCCGACACCGTCGCCGTACACCCATTGTGTCGTGGCTGATTCGACGAGTTGGCGCCACGATGCGCCCGTCGCCAGCCATTGGTCGGAATACAAGGTCCCACCCATGGCGAACGAGCGGATGAGCTGCCATTGTGTAGCGACCACCACTGCGGTGACCGCAATCATCATGAGGACAGCGCCGACCCACCGTCTGATCAGCCGCTGACGCAAATGCGTTTTGGCCAAAGGACTGAGCAGCACCATGTGGCGTTGGCTGTCCATGGCGTTGCGCCGGTCATGCCAACGCGCGATCTGCTGCCTGTCGGCGATAAGAACGCCGAGTCTGGACGGCGTGACTTTCGTCTGCTTGGCTACTTGCCGCCGCGCGTTGATAGCGCGGGGGAACGACAGAATCGCCGACCAAGGCATAGCCAGCTCGCTGACAGCGTCGCGCGGCTGTTTGGCGAACAGCTTCATCACCGCTTTACCGACGGCCATAGGAATACTGCACAGCCACCACAGCAGCCACCACACCATCCGGATATCGGTGTACGCGTACCGTTGTTCCGCCCGCATGCGTGGCAGTGAAGTATTCTGCCGGTCCTCCTCATCGAGCGCCTGGCCGCCTCTGGTGCGGATTCCTTCGAACCGTGCCCTGCGATGTGCGATTTTCGCGCCAGGCACGACGACGACACGGCCTCCACTGAGGCATACGCGCCGGCAGAAATCAGCGGATTCGCCGAAGGTGCCAAACCACGGGGAGATGCCGTTGAGCGTTCGCAACGTATCCACAGGAACGAGAGCGCCGGCGAGTGAGACGGCGAAGACATCTTGTCTGCCGTCATACTGCTCCTGATCAGGCTCGCCGTCCACGACAAGCGAGTACAGACGATGATGACCGGCGTATCGGCCGACATCATGCAGGTTGTCTCCTTGCCAATCAAGCTGTTTGGCTCCCAGAATCGATGCCGTGGGGGCATTGCGCCATGTTTCAAGCATGGATTCCAAGCATTGGTTGTTCGCGGGGCGGGAATCGTCGTGAAGCATCCACAGGCAACGAACCGACGGGTCAAGCCCTGCCGCCGCCGCGGCGAATGATACCGCTTGCGAGAATGATTTGGCCCCCGAAACCGGCACGATACGCACGTACACCCGTTTGGTGTCCGGCAGGTGTGTCGCCGGACCTGACGGCATGGGAATCACATCGAATGATGTTTGCACCGGTTGTGCAAGGCGACCCGTGCAATCGGCAATGACAATAACCGAAGGCAGCATGCTTTGCGCGAACACCGCCGATAGGGTCTGCGGAAGGAATCGCTTGTCGTCCTCGACGGTGATGACCGCCGCCACCGAGTTGTCGACATCCTGACGGTGCGTATACGCGCGAGAAGCCAGAACACCGGCGACCAACTGTTCGATGTCGTTGCTGCCTGTGAAATCCATAATTCTATAGTGTACGCAAAGGGGCGTAAGCTCAGGCGCAGCGACGCTCCTTCTTGACCTGCCGACGCTCCCGTTCACTCATTCCACCCCAAATACCGAAGCGCTCGTCATGGTCGATCGCCCATTCCAGGCACTGTTCGCGCACCTCGCATAATTCACACACCTGCTTGGCGTCACGTGTAGACCCGCCTTTTTCCGGGAAAAACACTTCCGGATCAGTTTGGGAGCATAGCGCCCGCTGCCGCCAAGACAACGTATCGGTGCCGCCGAATAGTCCCCAAGCATCATACTGGACATGCGCATCCCCAGCCCCTTTGCCGGCGGAATCACGAGATGCATCCCGCATTGTTTTCCTCCTTGATCATCGTCGAGCATTCAGCACGTTCCCACACTACACGCCATTTGCCTGATTTTTCAAGCCTTCCGCCCCTTTCTCCCCCCGTTATCGGGTATACGGGCGCGTACGAGCGGGCGTATCCGGGTGGTGTGATGTCCCGCGCACAGTTGTGATAATACCGTTGAGAATCTGCCGGTATGGTCAGGCAATGCTCGAGAATCGAGGGGATTCATCATGACAATGGTCTACAATTTCTTGGGTTAGAAGAACAAGACAGTCCACTGATCGGCCAAGGCTGACTCACACACAGGAAGGTCTCACGCGTGACATCTCATCGCAGCAACCAGAAGCTCCCGAACCTCAATGGTTGGAATCAGCCCAAGCCGCGCCACAGCCTCGGGTATCGGGTACGCCACCAGACGCGGTCCGTGGTGGTCAGCGTAGTCGCGGCCGTTCTGGTGTTCGCAGGCAGTGCCGCAGCAGCGACCTGGTACGACTTCGACCATGCCATTGACGTGAACGAACTCACCATCATCCCGCAGAAGTCGGGAAGTACAGAAGACACCGTTGTCGACCCCAACGCGGGGCAAGTCATCAACATTCTGGTCTTGGGGCAGGATACCCGTTCAGGCGAAGCGAATAAAGCACTTGGCGGGCCGGGCGATTCGGAAAATCATCAGTCCGATACCGCCATGGTCGTCCAAATCAGCGCGGACCGCTCCTATATCAATCTTGTCTCCATCCCGCGCGATTCGATTGTGAACGCGCCAAGCTGCCAAACCACCAAAGGCACCGTGCCTGCACGCTACAACGTGATGTTCAATTCGATTTTCGCCTCGGCGTACGCCAAGGGCGGTGATCTCGCCTCAGCTGGCAGCTGCACGATGGCGGCGGTCAATTCGTTGACCGGACTGGATATCCAGAACGTTATCATCGCTGATTTCGCGGGCATGCGCGATATGATCGACGCGCTTGGCGGGGTGAACGTGTGCATCCCTGTCGCAACGAAGGACGAGACCACCGGCATTGATTTGCAGCCGGGCTTGCAGCATCTTGACGGGACCACCGCCACCGAGTATGCGCGTATGCGCCACGGCACCGGCACCGACGGATCGGATATCATGCGTACCACGCGCCAACAGTATCTGGTCAAGGAAATCATCAAAGAAGCGTTGTCAAAGAACCTGTTCACGCAAAGCTCCCAGCTCTACCAGCTGGCGAAAACCGCGTTGAGTGCGCTGAACATCAGCTCGGGACTGGCCAGCGCCTCCACCTTGGTCGGGCTGGCGATGAGCCTGAAAGACCTTGATCCGACCCACTTGTACATGCAGACCATCCCGGTGACTTCGTGGTCGCAGGATATCAACCGCGTCGTATGGGCGTCGAACGCCGATGACGTGTGGGAAAAACTGCGCAAGGAGAAGCCCTTGACCCAAGAGGATTCCTCAGCCGCTTCGAATGATTCGTCCGCGTCGGACTCGAGCAGCAGTCCGTCCGCATCGGATGACACCGCTTCTGATTCAGCCTCCGCGCCCGCTTCGGCGTCACCGACTGAAACCGTCAACCCGACGACCGGATTGATCACCAAGGCTGACGGCACTCTGATCGACCCGAACACCGGGGGCATCGTCAACAAGAAGAACGGCACGATCACCGACCCGGTTACCGGCCAGTATCTTGGTATCGCCGACCGGTACCTCAACGCCACCGTATGTGCGGTTAATGCGGAGGAATGAACCAAATCCCTCGCGGAACGCCCGCGCTGAGTAACAGTTAGCACGTATTGACAGGAGGTCGTATGGCGCAGGGATCATCGCAGTGGGAAGCAGGCAACAGCCAACCGCCCAGCTTCTTGCCCGCGGGAACCCCGAAGCATCGTGTCCGCCCGGATACGACAGCCCAGCCGGCGACCGGTCAAGTCGTGCCACCCAGCTTCTCCCCCGCTTCCGCCAGATCATCCGGGTCTCGGTCATCCTCATCTGTGCCCCACAGCGCCGCCGATGCCGACGACTACGAGTACCGGCAACGGCAATCCGCGCGCGTTTCCGGCGGTTCGTCACGCAATGCGACCAACAACGAGCACGTGTATTCCGTATCGCCGCAACCGGGGCCGACGAACGGTGTTCGACGCTCCCGCAGAGCTCGAAGCCGTGCGAGCGCCGGCACAGTGTTCAGAAGACTACTTGTAGCGTTGCTGGTGGTGCTCATCGCCGCAGCCGCTTTCACGTACAACTGGGTGAACAGCAACCTCGACAAATCAGCGTGGCTCAGTGACACGGAGCGTGGACAGGCAACATCGTGGCTGATTTTAGGTTCTGACGAGCGCGACGGATCGGTCCAGGAATCCTATACTGATGTCACCGGAACCCGTACCGACACGATTCTTGTGCTGACCAAACCGAAAAGCGGTGCCAGTTCGCTGATTTCCATCCCACGAGACTCCCTGGTGAAAATCAACGGCAAATCAATGAAAATCAACGCCGTCTACCAGTTCTATGGCAAGAAGCGGTTGGTCAGTACGGTCGAAACCATCACCGGGCAGAAAATCGACCATGTCGCCATGGTGAAGTTCGGTGGTGTCATGCATGTAGTGGATGCGCTCGGCGGTGTCGAACTGTGCTACGACCATACGGTGAACGACCCGAATTCCGGCATGGTGTGGCAGTCCGGATGCCATGTCGCCGACGGTGGCACCGCACTCGCATTCTCGCGCATGCGTTATTCCGATCCGAACGGTGATTTTGGTCGAGCTGCCCGGCAGCGGCAGGTCATCGGCGCCATTATGAACAAGGCGACGTCGTCCTCGACACTCACGAAATTCAGCACCACGTCCAAGGTCGCGAAAGCGGCACTGCAATCGGTCAGCGTCGATGATGACACCACGCCCACCACGTTGTTGTCCATGGTTACGGCATTCCGCAACGCGTCAAGCTCCAAAGGCGTGACCGGAAGCGTGTACTGGACCGACCCGGGATATTATGTTTCCGGCGTCGGCTCTTGTGTGCTGCTGGACGATGACAAGAATCTCACGCTGTTCAGTGAGCTGGCGGCGGGCACGCACGCACCAGGCAATGTCGGCACCTTGACGGAATCGTCATCCAACTGACGTTTCGGCGAAACACTCAGGAGCAATCGGAAACGGCCAACGTGCAAGGCAAGTGCCGGTGTCTGCCGCATCCTCTGTCCACATTTGCCAGACCGGTTGCATGACAGGAGGGTTTCCCGTCATGCTGAGGGAATGAACGCTTCCAACGACCGAACAGCTCACCCCGCTCCACACTTGCGGCCACGCACACGCACGCACACGGCGGCGGATCGCCGGCAACGCAGGGAGGCGAACAAGGGCAGGCGGCGACGCATCCTGCTCGTTTCCAGCGCACTCGCCCCAGCTGCAGCACAATGTGCGATGGCTGTCATGATGGGCCTCGAAGGTCGCTGGCCTTGGATGATCATGGTCATTCCCGGTTTGCTCGGCTGTCTGGCTTCCGCGGCGTTGATGTTCGACAATATGCGCGATGAAACACGCCGCAGCGGGGACGTCGACGAGGCGGCACAGGTTCCGTCGCTCGAACATACGCCGCCGGTCCGCCCCGATGACCTCCCTCAACCGCCTGTACTGGAAGACATGCTGACCGGTGGCGACGACCCACTGGCGTGGCGCGTATTCGTGCGACGCTGGATGGACGGCCCTACGTTGCGCGTACCGGTCGGATGTGGGCATGACGGCCATACGATGCGGCTCGATATCGGCAAGCAAGGGCCCCACGCCCTTGTCGCCGGAACCACGGGATCGGGCAAATCGGTGCTATTGCAAGCATGGTGTCTGGCGCTGGCATCAGCCAATCCGCCGTCACGCCTGAACTTCGTGTTTCTGGATTTCAAAGGCGGCGCGACTTTCCACCATCTTGCCGCCCTGCCGCATTGCGTGGGCAATGTCAGCGACTTGGATCTGGCGCATGCCACGCGTGCACTGATTGCGTTGGAGCGAGAACTGCGTCGTCGTGAACAGCTTGTCGCACAAGCCGGTTGCGTCGCACTCGATGAGCTGGATAATCCGCCCCCGCGACTGGTCATCGTCGCCGACGAATTCCATGCCGTTCGTGCCATGCTGCCTGATTATCTTGACCGGGTCACGCGTATCACGTCGCTTGGCAGGTCGCTGGGTATGCATCTGATCGCTTGCACGCAAAATCCGCTCGGACAGGTCAGTGCCGACATGAAAGCGAATATCAGTTTGCACGTGTGCTTGAGGGTCAATGATGCCGTTCAATCCAGTGAGATGCTCGGTTCGGGGGGTAGGTCAGGCGATCAGCCACGTTGCCCGGGAGCGGCGTACGGGTATGACGGGGATTGCTTGCAACCGTTCCGTTGCTGCGCTATCGGGGATATCCGGCGGCTGACCCGCCAGATCACGCTGGCTTGCCGTTTTGTCGGCGAGCATCAGCCCGCCACGCTGTTCTCCTCTCCCCTGCCCGATGTAGTGGATGCCCTTCCGATAACGCCCGATCCTCGCAGCGTTGTCGATGATGCCGCGATGACGATATCCATTGGTATTGAAGATGATGATACGGTGTGGCATGTTGCACGACTGAGGTTGGATCGCGGCAATATCGCTATCATCGGACGGTCTGGAGGAGGCAGAAGCTCCGTGTTGGGCCTTGTGGCCGACGAGGCACGGCGTGTGGGATTGCGGGTCGTGGATGTTCGTGACACCGCATGGCGTGATATGCCGCCGCTGCCCCGTGTGCCCCACATGTCTCCGGGACGTCACCGTCACGGAATCAGGGAATTGTGGGTGGCGGACGATGCTGACGAACTGCTCGATCCGTTGAATGATGATCCGGCTGCAGTCAGTCTTCGTGCCGGACTGCGCGACGGGAATGTCACTGTTGCACTGGTGGCGGGGACGGCGCGTCATATCAGTGTGCAGGATGCCCCGATCAGGATCGTCTTCCCGACTGGGGATCGGGCGCATGATGTGATGCTTGGCATACCGCCGGCGATGCTGTCCAAACTCAGTCACGACGATCATGCCGTAGACGGGCGATGTGTACTGCTTGACGGCGCCCGTGCGAGCATCACGCAATGTTTACGTTATCAACATCCACAGAATGATGACATTTCTCTTGGCGCAACCTCTTGAAAAGTCCTCGATTTCGTGATTATCTAGTAGTGGTTTTCATTTGGCACGAAGGAAGGCAACAAGCAATGAGCAGTGCTTATGACTGGCGGGCAAAAGCCGCATGCCGCGACAAGGACCCGGAGCTGTTCTTCCCCGTTGGCAACACGGGTGCAGCCTACCAGCAGATCGAAGAAGCGAAAGCCGTCTGCCGTACCTGCAAGGTTATCGACGCATGCCTGAAATGCGCGCTCGACACCAACCAGGATTACGGTGTCTGGGGCGGTTTGAGCGAAGACGAACGTCGCGCGCTGAAACGTCGCGCGATGCGCGCACGTCGCTCACAGAACATGCAGATGCAAATCTGAACTCCGCTTATACGCTGTTTCCGGGGTCGGCCGCACTGATGTGTGCGGCCGACCCCGGTTTTTGTATACAGTGTGCGGCGCAATCACCACTCGAGCCTCAAACCGGTTACGCGACCGATGACGGACGCTGACGGCCACCCGGCGTAACCGGCTTGGGGCCTTGGTTATTGTGCTTGGGCGGCACGCAAATTGATACTCACTTCGACCTTGGTGCCGCCACCATCACGAGGCTCCCAGTGGACACTGCCGGCGAAATCATTCGTCACGAAGGTATTGATGATTTGCGTGCCCAATCCGGAACCGGAGGATTTCGCCATTCCATGCTCCTCTTCGGCGTCGAGACCCGAACCGTCATCCTCGACGGCGACATCAAGATGCGTGCCATCGCGGTGAACCCGAATGAGAATATGGCCGGAATCCTTATGCTCGAACCCATGCTCGATGGCGTTGGTTACCAGTTCGGTCAGGACCAGGGACAACGGCGTGGCATCCTGCGCCGGCATCAATCCGAACGACCCGTCGAACGCGATGTCGATATGCTGGTCGCTCATGGTGGCCAGGTCCACGCTCATCCGCAGCAGTTTCGGAATGACTTTGTCGAAATCAACGACCTCGTCCGCGGTCTGGCTGAGCCCCTCATGCACCATGGCGATGGTCTGGACACGGCGTTGCGCCTCGGCAAGCTCCTTCTTGACCTCCTCCGATTTCGTTTTGCGGGCTTGCAACCTGAGCAACGCGGAAATCGCCTGAAGGTTGTTCTTGACCCTGTGATGGATTTCCGAAATCGTGGCGTCCTTGGTTTGCAGCTCAACATCCCGGCGACGCAATTCAGTCACATCCCGGCACAGGACGATGGCACCGACACGCCCATTGGCGTCATACAGCGGCATCGATCGCATAGACACGGCGGAACGGTTCGCTTCGAGCTCCGAATCCGCTGCTGCCTTGCCGCTGAGCACGAGCGGCAGGCTTTCAGGGAACGTGTCGTTGGTGTGCAACAGCTGCGTGCCGACCTCGCTGAGATACTGGCCTTGCATGGTGGACAGCGACCCCAGTCTGCGGAAGCAGCTCACCGCGTTCGGCGCGGCGTACCTCACGATGCCGTCGACCGTGAGGATGATGAACCCGTCGGCGACGCGGGCGTTGTGCCGCTGGTTCATCACCGGATCATGATATGGGAACTGGCCGCGGGGAATCATCTCGTACAGCTGCTTGCCGGCGTTGATGCTTTCCGACTCATACCGGCCGTTGGATTCACGAGTGGCCATGTTGGTTTCACGCACCACAAGACCCAAGGTTTTGCCGTTATGCCGGACCGGCGCGTACACGTTGCATACCGTCGAACGGCCGATGCTGCGCATGACGGTCGAGCGGAAGATCGAGGTCGAATGCATAGCTGCCTCGAGTTCGCCTGACAGCTCCTCGTCGACTTCCTTGCCTACGACATCCTCACTGCGCAGTGTGGTCACCGTCGACGGCCGGCACTGGTCGGCGACAATGAATTTGCCGTCCGGCATTTGCAAGATCAGCAGGAGGTCGGCGAAACTCAAGTCCGCAATGACCTGCCAATCGGTGACGAGCTGATGAAGCCATTCGCGGTCGGTATCGTCAAAGTCCGTCCGCTGAGCGAGGATCTTCGTGAAATCTGCCATATCTTCCATGATACGCAGCATCGGCGAATCCGTCGCACGGCAAGTTGACAAATCCAGTACTTACGATAACGTAGGTTACGACAGCGTAACCTTAAGGATGTGAAAGATGAGCAAACACGAGGAAGCCGCCATCGAAATCCAACAGCAGCACCAGCGCGACACCGTCGCCGAAGCCGACTACCGAGCCAAACAAGCCCAAGCCAAAGCCATCAGAAAACAAGCCCAGGCAAAAGCAGACTGTATACGCAGCAAAGCCGACGCCAAAGCGGAACGGGTCATCGCCAAAGCCGAAGCCAAAGCAGCGAAAATCGAAGGCATCACCGTCCCTCAAATCGCCAAACGCGTACGGCTTGACGTCCACGGGCGCCCCAAACCGCTCATGCGCGGCTGGCTGCACGCCATCGCATCCCCCTTATCGCTCGCCGCAGGCATCGTCCTCATCTGCCTGGCGCACGGCACCGGCCTGAAATGGGCATGCGCCGTATTCATGACCTGCTCGCTCGTGCTGTTCACCAACTCCGCCGTCTACCATCTGGGCGACTGGTCGCCTACAGTCACCAATATTCTGCGGCGCATCGACCATGTCAACATCTTCCTGCTCATCGCCGGCACATACACGCCAGTCTCCTTCGCCCTCGAGCCACGCATGCGTGACCTCATCATCATCAGCATGTGGGTGTGCACCGCCATAGTCATGATCATCCACGTCATATGGATCAACGCACCCCGTTGGCTGTACGTGCTCGTGTACATCATTTTCGGGGTGTCAGGCGTCACCTATATGGGCCTGTTCTGGGTGTCCCCCGCAGCTGGCCCTGCAGTCGTCATCCTCATCGCTTCCGGCGGTCTGTGTTACATCCTCGGAGCCATCGTTTACGCTCTACGCAAACCCGATCCGTGGCCCAAAGTCTTCGGCTTCCATGAAATCTTCCACTTAGGCACCATCGCCGGATACGCGTGTCATATGGTCGCCATCTACATGGTGATTTGCAACCTGCGGTAACCGGCGGCTGCGGCTTCACGCTCATCCGATGACACCTGGATGCCGGCATACCAGTGGCCCGGCGCGCCTCTCAGCGTGCGCCGGGCCACTTGCGGTATCACCATGCGACAATGTCAGGACTGCAACGGTTTCGCATCCTTGATCGTCACCGAAATCTCGCGACCGGTCGGCGTCGCATACGAAACAGTATCCCCGGCCTTAGAACCCATAATAGCTGCGCCAATCGGCGATTCCGGGCTGATCACATCGTAATCGGTCGCGACAGCGATATCACGAGAACCGAGCACATACGTCATCTCCTTGCCAGCGAGCTCAAGCGTCACCACCGAGCCGTTACCGACCGTACCGGCCTTCGGCGCCTGAAGGATCTTCGCGTTACGCAGCTTGACGGTCAGCTCGTTGATGCGCCCCTCATTCTTGCCCTGCTCCTCGCGGGCAGCCTGATAGCCGCCGTTCTCCGACAGGTCACCCTCGGCGCGCGCCGCGGCGATACGCTCGGTGATTTCGTCACGATACTGCCCCTCGCGATACTCGAGCTCCTGCTTCATCTTGTCATAGGCTTCCTGCGTGAGCAGAATCGTCTTTTCTTCCTCGGCCATTGTTCCTCCTGACCTTGATGCTCGGCCGTCCGACACGTTGTCCGGGCAGCCATGTCATGAAAAAAGCGCCGGCGGTCACCGGCGCCTCAACGGATGCGTGTCAGCGCGTCGAAATGATATCGATGACGAATACGAGCGTGTCGTCTCCCCCCGATGCCCGCCTGTGGAACACCTTGGGATCCATAACCATACGACGGCGGAATCGACACGACAAGACGGGAACCGACATTATGGCCGGGAACCGTCATATCCCATCCACGAATCACCTGCCCCACGCCAATACCGAAACTCGCCGGCTGATGACGTGCGAAACTGGAGTCGAAGGGAGCATCCTTGCCCCAGACCACACCGTGATAGTTGACCGTCACCGTATCGCCGCGGCGAACCATCGGGCCGTCACCCTCCACGATCTCGATCGACTTCAATCCCACCGGCGGCTTATCCGTCGGGAAAGCGATCGTCGGCGTGACGCCGAACTCAGCATTGACCTCGGGCATGTTGCTGACCATGCTTGCCTCCTTGATGTCTCACTGTGCCGTTGCTTCCCACCCGGCAGTCCGCCGGATCATCAGCACAATGTCACTTAGATTAGCACGCTTTGCAACGCTTCGCAGGGCACGGCACCTCACCGTGGTTGGTGTGCCGTCAGCATTCGACCACATTGACCGCCAAACCGCCTTGCGCGGTTTCCTTGTATTTGGACAGCATGTCCTCGCCGGTTTGTTTCATCGTGCGAATCGCCTGGTCAAGCGTAACGATATGCGAACCGTTACCGAGCATGGCAAGACGAACAGCATTGATCGCCGTATTCGCAGCCACCGCGTTACGCTCGATACAAGGGATCTGCACCAAACCGGCAACCGGGTCACACGTCAGACCAAGATGATGCTCAATCCCGATTTCAGCGGCATTCTCAACCTGCTGGACCGTCCCGCCAATCACTTCGCATAATCCCGCGGCAGCCATCGAACACGCTGAACCGACCTCGCCCTGGCAGCCGACCTCAGCACCGGAAATCGACGCGTTGCGCTTGAACAGATAGCCGATAGCGCCCGCCGTCAGCAGGAACCGAATCACACCGTCTTCGTCAGCACCATCAACGAAACGCCAGTAATACTCCAACACCGCGGGAATGATGCCGGCAGACCCGTTGGTCGGGGCAGTCACGACCCTGCCGCCGCCCGCGTTCTCTTCACTGACCGCGAGCGCGAACAGGTTCACCCATGCAGCATCCGAAGATTCCAGGATGACGTCGATGCGATGGCGGCTGCGTCGCAGCACGTCACCTGTGGACATGAGCAGACGGTACATGTTTGCCGCGCGGCGGGGTACGTCAAGGCCTCCAGGCAGTACGGGTTCGTCGCTGCAGCAGCCTGCTTGGACACACTGGTTCATCGCCTCCCATACGGCGAGCAATCTATCTCGCACATCGTCTGCAGGACGCATGGCGGTTTCGTTCGCCCAGATAATGTCGGAAATGCGCTTATGCTCACGCTGGCATAAGGTCACCAGCTCGTCGCAGGTGTCGAAATGGTAGGGGGCGTTGTCAGGGAATCTGGTCGATCGTTCTTCCGTGGCATCAGCAAACACGATTCCTGCGGGCGGGCGCTGATGGATGCCGATCAGCGCATCCTCCGGGTTGCCTTGGACGATGAATCCTCCGCCGATTGAATACCACACCTGTTCGTCAAGGAGATTGCCTTCAGCGTCGAATGCTTGGAAGCGCATGCCGTTAGGGTGTGCGGCGAGGCGCTGCCACTTTTCGAATACCACGTCAGTGTCAGGGTCGAAGGTGATGCGTCTGCCGCCGGGCAGTGTCAATTGTCGTGTCCGGGCGCATGCCTCGCGGTTGTGCCGCAACAATGTCGTATCGACATCATCCGGCATATTGCCCTCCAAGCCGGCGATGATCGCACGGTCGGTGCCATGGCCGAGACCGGTCAGTGAAAGCGAACCGTACAAAATGGTGCGTACGCGGGCGACTTGGTGGACGATACCCGAGGTGCGCAACGAGCCGGCGAAGCGGCATGCGGCTTTCATCGGGCCGACCGTATGGGATGAGCTGGGCCCCACGCCGATGGTGAATAAGTCAAGCACGCTGAACACGCGGCGTCACCTCCTGCAATATCGCGGCAGCGGAATTGCTGCACGCGTCGGCGTAGTGTTCACGGTTATGCGGTACACAATCATGCAATGCACGATCATTCAGTACAGTACCGCGGCAATATGCACGGCATAAAACACGCCGGCACCGGCGCACGCCAGAGTGCACGCGAATGCGACCCACACCCAAGTCCGGTATGCGGCGCACCGTTCGCCGAACACCGCGGCGCAGAAGAATGACGCCAGACCGACAGCCGCGCAATTGAATCCAATCGTTCCCAGCCGGGTTCCACTCAGTGCGGCATGTCCCAATGGGACAATCACTGAGTTCAACGCCGCTGCGAATACGAGATACCCCCAGATGCCGAACAGTATCAGCCCGAACAGCGCGACGATCACCGGACGCCAGGGTGCAGGCGCTTTGCGCGCTATTCTGCCCGCCGCCCACAAGGCGGCGAATCCGACCGTGTACGAGAATATGACTGCAAGCAGGCAGGCGATGGCGGACCACGGTACCAGGGCAAGAGAATCGTATGACAATCCTACATACACCGGCGCGCACAACAATTGGGCGAGGCAGGATACCACTGCGACCACTACCGCTTGTGTGAAGATGAGAGGTGCGCGACGGCTCCCTTTGCGGATAGGAGTGTTGTTTTGCGAGACCATGACGTTCCTTTTCATTCTCGACCAGGCTGGGTGGACGGCCGCCGGCTGCCGCCGGCGGGGC
>JGZV01000003.1 GCA_000741495.1 Bifidobacterium thermophilum
CCGCGACCGTCAAGGCCGGACGCACCGTCGACCGGGCGACCATCGAGACCACCGCGGCACGCATCCTGCAAGGCGATGACACGCCCGGCGGACAGGACCCGGCCGGATACGACAAATACATGGAGGAACGATGACCGACACCACCACAGCCGGCACCCCCGGCACGACGGCGCCCGCTGGCAGGCGGCGATCGCCGAAGGCCACGCCCGGGCAGGTCATGGAACTCGCCCGGATGCTGCCGCCGGCACGGGACGTGCTCCGCCGGGCATGCGACGACGCCACACCCGGGCAGCTCGGCTTCCTCGCCGGCCTGTCCAGGGATGGAGAACGCCAGCAGGGCCGAATCCAAACGCGCCCGCCTGCTCCGGACGGGCCGGATTCCCCCAATCCAAGACACTTGACGGATACGACCGGGGGCATGGCCCCGTCCCCCGCCGACTGGCGCCGCGAACAGCCCGCCAGCCTCCAGTTCGTGGACCGGGCCGAGGACCTCGTGCCCTACGGGGACGTCGGATGCGGCAAGACACACCTGGCCATCGCGATCGGGAGGCCCGGCCTGCAAACACATGATACCGGCCGGGTTCTTCACGGCCCCGTCCCTGGTCACGCGCCTGCGCAAGGCCAAACACGACAACCGCCTCGACACCGAACCCGAGGCGATCGGCAAGGCCGAACCGCCGGTCATCGACGGACTGGGCTACCTGCCGGCGACATCGAGGGCGCGCGCCTCCTGTTCCGGGTCATAGCGGGCAGCTACGAGACCGGGAGCGTGGGCGTCCGCCTCGAATCTGGAATCCGGGCAGGTGGGGCGACGTGTTCGGCGACGGCGACATGGCCGCCGCGGCCGGCGACAGCATCGACCCGCCACGGGTGCACCGTCAGGTTCCACGGCGAATCCTACAGGAACACCCACTCACCGGTGAAACAGCCAAACAACACCAATAGGAAACCGGACGGCCCAAACCGTCCAGAACGGACGACGAAACTGTCCGGAAAAGTGACGACACCGTACAAGTCAACTTGACAAAATACAGTACGGTTTCATCCCGGCCGACGACAGGGACGCGGCCGACGACAGGAACGCGACGGACGACGGGGACGCCACGACGGTGGACGGGGCCCCTTCGGACGGCACGGGAATCGAATGGGGTGACCTCTATCTCACAGACCAGCGGACGATCCCCGGCCCCGATGACTGAAGGCCTTAAGCAATAACTTTGGTTCCTATATGCCCAGATTGACCGATAAGTGAACGGCTGGCGAACATTGTCTATTATTGACTTCCTGTGGAATTCATGGAGAGGTCAAGGAGGGGCCGATGGATTTGGGTGCACAGCTGTTCTATAAATGTCAGTTTGATCTGAGCCTGACGGAATACAGCGAGAATAGGGACCTGCTGTGGGAAATCGTGCTTGAGCTGACGGGATGGGTGAAATCGAAGCATTATCACCTCCTTGATGAGCGCATCGATATGACAAGGTTGAAGCGAGGGACTGGTAGGACTCCTCTCACAGACAGGGCAAAGGGGGAAGTGGATAACCGTCAAGAGTGCGTTGTTCCAAGATGGCGATACTGTCGAATGGGCGGCGCAAATTGATGAGGAGATGCGGGGAGAGCGCGATGAGCAGACGCGCATTTATATCGCGCCTCGAAAGTGGACGACCGAGATTAGCTATCGGTCGGTTCCCAAACAAGATACGGGTGTGTTTTCCCTGATTCTTTCCTATCAGGATCGTCCTGGATTCCTGGGACCGGCATCACCCGCCCCGAAAGCCTCGGTTCCGCGTCTTGTGAAATTCTTGACGGCGGATGAGAACTTGTATTGCAGCAAATCCGATCTCGACATCGCGGAAATGCTGACGAAAGTTGCGACGCAAGCTGGGGCGGGTGCGATCAGTGCAAGTACCTTTTGGAAACTGGTGATGCGAAGCGATCGCGAATACCCGATTGTTTATATCGCTCTTGACAAGGAGACCGGAAAACCTGCGATTGACCCGGAAAAACTTGACGAGGAGCTGTACCCCAATGCGTTGATTTGCTATCCGACCAGTGTGGCCGAGGACGATGCTATCCAGAGGGCGTGCCCAATTCCCGATTTGCGTTGTTATACAGACTCGGTCAGGGTGTATCAGACACGTCCCAATTTCGGCGGGGATAACAGGTGGAATGAGTTGAAGAGGCATCGCTATTTCACTAGACGAAATATGGATGATTTACCCGGATTGGTGCACGGCGCGTCCGGCGACCCATTGATATTCCTCCTACGCCAAGCGTTGTCTCAGGACGTGCATTTTTATGAGACCGAGGAATTCGTCACTGTTGAAGACGTGGTTCAGCATAGAAAGGTTGCTGAAATCAGAAATGACTTGGAGACGGCCGACGAGCGACTTTCCGAGTATCAATCGCGAATCAGCACTCTTCGCCAGGGCTTTGCTGAGCGTCAGAAAGCGCTGCATGAGCAGGAAGAGCGTCAGGATGCGATAAGCGAGGAGCTGAAGATCTTTCTGCCAAGCTGGAAGATGAGAAAAAACAGAAGACTGCAGAGTGAACAAGATGTAGAAGCAGCATTGGATCTCGCTGAGCAGACAGAGAACGAACTGAAACAGATGCGGACCGACTATTCGGAATTGCTTCAAGAGAATTATTCTTTGAAGGCGAAGTACCGTGGTCTCAATAATGAATCCGATGCCGTGGAGGGCAATCAGCGTGAACAGTTGCGCAAGATGCTCACGACGGAACTGCCTGAAGTCTTCTCGGCTAGTGGTGCGAATCCCTATGAGTCGAACCATGCGATCGTGGAAATGTTTTCCAAGCTCTACGATGACAGAATCGTCGTATCTGATAGAGCGTGGTCGAGCTTGAAGGACTGCATCACCAGTCCCTCATTGTGCTGGAAGGCGATGATGATGGTCTGTCGTCCGCTATGGCTGGCATATGCGGAGGGCGAAGGGAATATCAATGAGATATTCCGCCAGAATTCAGAAACCCTGGCGGGGTTCGATGTTGCCCTCAGCGAAGGGCGTGAGACGAGAAGAAATCCTCAATTGATGAAGCTTCGCGAGCTTTCCGTTGACGGGAAGCAGTATTCCATAGAGCCTCATTTGAAGAAAGGCAATAAGGAGGATGCGGATTCAATACGCATTTACTATGCATGGGACCCTGAGAGCCGGAAGATAGTCCTTGGCTCGATAGGAAAACATCTTACGAACTATACGTCGCGCAGCATCCATTGAGATTCAGGGCTGTGGCAGGCGAGTAGAACGTTGCGATGGTCGACAGGCTGCATACTGCCGACGACGTGTGGGGCGGAACTGTAGAGTTCCGCCCCACTACCGTATCAGCGAGCGAAAATATCGCCATCAGGCAATCCAGGCTCAGCTTCGCTGGACGTCTGCCTCGTCCTTACGCGATCATCCTCTCCGCCATTCGTTCGACGGCCTCGCGGCGGTGTTCGGGGACGATGCGCTGGTAGTGCTGGATGGCGATGCGTTCGCTCGTGTGACCGAGCTCGTCCATGCATTCGCGGAGGGTTCCGCCGCAGATGAGGAGCATCGTGGCGTGGGCGGCCCTGAGGGTGTGGAAGGTGATGTCGGTGCGTCCCGCGGCTTTGCGGGCGGCGCGGAACTGCTGCTGCACGGTTGTGGGGGAGAGGAGTCGGCTCGTCGCGCCTGGAAGAGCATGGGGATCGTCCGGGTCGCACCAGCGACTGATGTGCTCCCTGATGAAGGGGACGATGGCCTCGGGGATGGGCACGACGCGGTTGCTCTTCTTGGTCTTGGTGCGGCACAGTTCGTTGGGACCCAGGTCGTCGCTGCCCCTGTTGACCGAGTGGGCGACGTGCATCTCGAGGCGGTCGAGGTCAATGTCGCTTTTGCGCAAGGCGCATGCTTTTCCGATGCGCAGGCCGCCCACGATGGCCGCGATGTATACGATGAGCCTGTCGTAGCAGGGCATGGCGTGGTACAGCTTCTTCAGTTCTACCGGTGTGACGGGCTCGACGTCTTCGCGACCTGATTCTGGCAGTGGCGGGAGGCGGAAGGACCACGGGGATTTCTGGATGAGCTTGACCCATTCGCCGACGTTGCCTTCCTCGGCGGCTTTGAGGACGCGCTTCATGCGCGCGCACTGGCGGTGGAAGGAGTGAGGGCCTTCGGGGTGCTCCGCGTCGTACCAGTCGCGCAGGTCCTTGCGCCTGATTTTGCCGATCTCCATGCTGCCGAAGGCGCGGATGAGGTGCGAGACATCCGCCTCCGAGGTTGCGCCGCGTTGCCCCCCCTCGGCCCGGCGTCCGTCGGCGAGCCTGTATTCGCGGATCCACTGGTTTGCGTATTCCTCGAATGTGGGGTCGTGCTCCCTCTCGATCCTCTCGCTGGGCGGAGTCCACTGGGCCAGTCCCATCTCGGCCCTATCGACCAGGGCGTGCTCCTCCTCGAGCCATTGGTAGGCAAGCGCCTTCTGCCCGATGGGGAACGACTTCGAGATCTTCTTGCTGTGGTCGAGCGGCGACGTGTACCGGGCCACCCAACTTGATGCCTTTCCCTCCCTGTTCTTCCGGGGGAACACGGTGCCCCATTGCATCCTCATGCGCTTCCTACCTCCGTTGAGTTCTCAATGTTTCCGATGGGTCATGGGTATGAAAAAAGCTGCGCTTTCCGGCGCAGCTTCTGTGATACCTAATTTGATACCTTAGCCTGTGGTGGTCAGTGCCTTACGGATGAGACGATATTTTTGAAATAAACACACATGACAAGTATTTGCAATGCAAGAACACCATTCAGTCCGTCTGAATGTTGTTCTCGCATCCCTCGGTATCCGGTGCCACCGCCTTGGCCGGCGGTTGCGGCACAATGGAGATATGACTTCGAAAGGCAAACCATCGCCGCGCAGCGCGGTCAAGCCGCTGAGCGACGAACAGGTCGCGAAACTCGCGCAGCGCCATCATCTGGTCAACCCGACCAAGGAATACCCGACAGGCCCGCGCATCCCGAACGAGGCGGAAATCAACGCGCAGAATCCGAAAGCCACCGCACGCCTGCTCAAAGGCGTCTCCGTGGTCCTCAGCCAGCGCAGCAAAGTGTACGCGTGGGGTCTGGAGCACGTTCCGGAAACCGGCCCGTTCATCACCGCCGCCACGCATGTGACCATGTACGACGTCTTCGTCCCGATGATGAGCCTGTTCCACATGGGCCGCCGCCCGCGCTTCATGGCCAAAGCGGAGATGGCGCACTGGCCGGTCATCGGCAAATGGTTCCAGACCGTTGGCATGCAACCGGTTCCCCGACGTTCAGGCCAAGCGAAAGCCATCGAAACGGAATCCATCAACATCCTCACCTCCGGCCGACCGCTGACCATCTGGCCGGAAGGCACCCTCACCCGCGACCCGCAGAAATGGCCGATGAGCATGAAATCTGGCGTCGGCTATATCGCGCTCGAAGCCTCACGCCGGCTCGGCTACCAGATTCCGTTGTACTGTTCGGTCACGTGGGGTGCGGCAAGCATCAACCAATGGTGGCCGTGGCCGCGCAAGAACGTCGTCATGTGCTATGACGACCGGCTTGACTATGCCGACCTGCTCGCCACACAGGATTCGTGGGGCGACGAACCGCCCGCAGAACTCGCCCAAGCCCTCGCCGACCGCGTACGCGCCCGGATGGAGGAGATCATGGCTGAAATCCGCGGCGAGCAACCGCCAGCGGCGGGATACTGGGATTACCGCACGATGAGCCGCAAGCCGCGACCTGACATATCCTTCCACCGCGAGGACGGCGAGCAGCCGTACATCACGACCATCCCGCCTGCCGGCACACGCGCATAGACGATAGCGAGTACCATAAAGCCCAGCAATACGGAACCTGCCACACGCAGGCAGACGCCGGCGGCAAGCATCCAGCAGCCAGCCGTCGCAACCACAAATCAGGCGCCACACTACGCCTGCAAGGAGATTGACATGACAAACATCACCGTCCTGGGGGCAGGAGCCTGGGGAACCGCGTTCGGCCAAGTCCTCGCCGACGCGGGCAACACCGTGACCATGTGGGCGATCGAACCGGAAATCGTCACGGACATCCACGAGCACCACCGCAACTCGTACCGTCTGCCCAGCGTCGAACAGCTGCCCGCGAACATGGACGCCACTGGCGACCGCGCACAGGCGGTGGCGCACGCGGAAATCATCGTCGTCGCGATTGCGGCCCAGTTCGCCCGCGTCGCGCTCGCCGAATTCAAGGATCTGATCCCGCCCACCGCCCTCGTCGTCTCCCTGATGAAAGGCATTGAACGCACCACCGGCAAACGTATGGACCAAGTGGTGCGTGAATCCCTGGATCTGCCTGAAGAGCGGTTCGTCGCGATTTCCGGGCCGAACCTGAGCAAGCAGGTTGCCGACCGTCAGCCTGCGGCCACGGTTGTCGGCTGCGCTGACATCGCCAATGCGCGAACCGTCGCGAAAGCCTGCGAAACCAAGTATTTCAAGCCTTTCGTCACCACTGATGTCATCGGCTTGGAAATGTGCGGATCATTGAAAAACGTGGTTGCGCTCGCCGTCGGCATGGCGCGTGGGGCCGGATACGGGGAGAACACCGCCGCGATGATCGAGACGCGTGGCCTGGCGGAATTGACGGCGCTCGGCAAGGCGGCGGGCGCCGACCCGAAGACTTTCGCCGGGCTCGCCGGTGTGGGTGATCTGGTCGCCACGTGTGGGTCCCCGCTGAGCCGCAATTACACCTTCGGTGCGAATCTGGGCAAGGGTCTGAGTGTGGAGGAAGCTACGAAGGCGAGTAACGGCGTCGCCGAAGGCGTCCCGACCACTGGCGCGGTGGTGGCGCTCGGACGTCAGCTTGGCGTGCCGACGCCGCTCGCCAGTGCCATGAGTGACGTGTTGGATAAGGGCATCTCCTGCGCCGACATGCTCGCTGAATTGTTCGGCGGAGCCATTACCGAGGAGTAAACCGGCGAGGCGGACCGTCGAAAGCACAGGCTGAGCCATGGCTCGCGCTATGGTTGCGGCTGGAGAACACGGAGCGATCCGATGTCCGAGGTCAATTCGAAGTCAAGGTGAGAAACGGGCTGTCTGCCGCCCGCATGACGGCGGACAATCACCCAAGCAAGGTAAAGGATGATCATGACGAAGCAACGCATTATGGTGCTGTACGGCGGCAAGGCCGACGAGCATTCGATTTCGTGCATTTCAACGGCTGGCATGCTCAATGCACTTGATACCAAGCGTTTTGAGCCGATTCCGGTGGGTATCACCAAGGATGGCAAGTGGCTGGTCGGCGGAACTGACCCGCGTACTTTCTCGCTGGACGACGGCACGCTGCCGGTTGTTGAGGCCGGAGCCGACACGCGTGAGGTTGTTCTTGACCCGGCGCTCGGTTCGAACGGGTTCTTCGCCCGCGAGCAGGACGGGTCGTTGACTTCCCTCGGCACGATTGACGCGGTATTCCCGGTATTACATGGCCCGTACGGTGAGGATGGCACGGTTCAGGGGCTGCTTGAAATGATGGGCGTGCCGTACGTGGGTTGTGGCGTGTTCGCGTCCGCCGCCTGCATGGATAAGCATTTCACGAAGGTGCTGCTCAACGCCGCCGGCATCGCCACGGCTCCGGGCATCACCCTCGACACCCGCGATTTCGACGCCGCAGACGGGTTCGCCGCCCAAGGCGAGACGTTGATCAGCCAGGTGCGTGAAGCGGGGCTCGCTTACCCGCTGTTCGTCAAACCGTCGCGTGCAGGCTCGAGTTTCGGCGTGACGAAGGTCGAGCATGAGGGTGATGCCGCCGAACTGGCTGCCGCGGTCTTCGAAGCTTCCCACCATGATTGGAAGGTGCTTATCGAGCAGGGTATCGACGCGCGTGAGATCGAGTGCGCGGTGTTCGCCCCCAAACCGGGCGAGCAGCCACGCGCCAGCTGGCCGGGCGAGATCGTGCTGGATCGCCGCGACGACGGCGAGGACCAGTTCTACGATTTCGACAGCAAGTACATGGATGCGCAGGCCTCCCACGTCGAGGTACCGGCCAAGTTGCCGGCTGAAACGCTGGAACTGGTTCGCAGCACCGCAATCAAGGCGTTCAAAGCGGTTGATGGTGCCGGCTTGAGCCGCGTGGACACCTTCGTGACGAAGGACGGTTCGGTGATGGTCAACGAAATCAACACCATGCCCGGCTTCACGCCGATCTCCATGTACCCCAAAGCGTGGGCGGCGACCGGCCTGCCGTACGGCGAGCTGATTTCCCAGCTTATTGACGGCGTGCTCCAGCACTGACGTTACTGGCGTATCGCGTACAGGCCGGTGGATGTCCGACATTTCGGAAGTCCCCCGGCCTGTTGTGTTTTGTCGCGTTTTCGCGCGGCTTGGGAAGTTATCCACAATTGCGATGCGTAGCTTGCTTGGAAACGGCGTCTTGCTACGATGGACATGTTGTAGTGCTTCCGAAGACGGTGAGTATTGCGCATGAGCCGATGAATGCCAACGAATGCAAGGGGTGTCGATGACGTGGCTTGATGACGAACATATCCAGGACGATCAGGGTCGTCATAACAGCGGGATGCCGATGACTTCCGAACCGTCCGGTCAGGGCGATCGGCAGGACGATGACAATACCCGGCTTTCCGGACAATCGACCATTGCTGACGTCCCGATTGAGTCGGATACGGCAGCGCCGCAGCCGGATTCGTCGCAGCAGCACGATGAGAACACACTCCACCAGGACGTGCCGCAGCCGGATGTTTCGGCGCCGCACGACGGGAATATGCTTCAGCAACAGGCAGCCGGGCAATCCCCGGCGCCGCAGCCGATACAACCGCAGCCTGTGGATTCGATAAACCCGTATGTCTTGCCGCAGCAGACTACACAGTATTCCTCGCCGCAACAGCCGCTGTACGCCGTACAGCCGCAGCCGGCATTCCCCGAGCCTGCAGGCAACATGCCTGCCGGTGTGATTCCGCCAGTGCCGCAGATGCCGGTTTCGCCGTATCCGCAAGCATTTCAAGCCCAACCTCAGCCGGCGATCGCGCCGACATCCTTTGTGCCACAGCAGCCGCCGTATCCAACGATGCCGCCGCAGCCGTTCCAGCAGCCGGCGATGCCACAACAACAAGTGCCAGTGCCGCCGCAGCCGGCGCCAGCATACCCGGCATACCAGCCGCAGCCTATCGCCCAGCCGCCCGTTGCCGGGTATGGTCAGCCGCAGGTACCGCAACAGCCAGCCTATCCGCCGTATCTGCCGCAGGTGCTCCCGCCGGCGCAGTTCATCCAGACACTGCCAGAGCAATGGCAGGCGGCGTGGGAGCAGAAGCGCCGCATCCAGGCCGCGAAACACGACTATTCGATGACCGGCTGGGCGCTGATCCTCATGATCGCCATCTGGCTGGTCGGTGCATCGGCGGTTACCGTCGGTGTCCTGCTCGCCTTCTCCAAGAGCGAGAGCATCCCCACGGGCCTGCTTCTGCTACTGAGCAACCTGCCGTTGTATGCGGTCGGCATGCCGGTGTCCCTGCTGGTGTTCCGCAATGCGCCAAGACTGGCGACCAAGCAATTCGACATGCCTGCCCTCACGTTCATCAAACTGCTGATCGCCACCGTCCCGGTGATGGTGATCGGTTCGATTATCGGCAATCTCATCGCCGCCCCCTTCTCCAAAGACGGTTCGGACACGTTGGAATCCGTATTGGAGAACACAGATTACTTCTCTTTGTTCGTGCTGACCTGCGTGTGCGCCCCGATTTTCGAGGAATGGATTTTCCGCAAGGAAATCATCAGCAGAACCCGCAAATACGGTGAGAAAACCGCGATCGTGGTGTCTGCCCTGTGCTTCGGCCTGTTCCACGGCAATATCCGCCAGTTCGTGTACGCGTTCGGTTTGGGGCTGATTCTCGGCTACATCTACGTGCGTACGTCGAAACTGTGGTACACGATGCTGATGCACGCACTGGTGAATTTCAATGGCGGCGTCGTCTCCTTGTGGATGGCTTCGAGGGTTGATACCAAAGCGTTCCAGCGTGCTCTGGACAAGGGCGGGTCCGATGCTCTGCTGCGTGCGGTCGAAGCGCAGCTTGGCGGTGTGATCATCTACGCCTGCTATGCGCTGGTTATGCTGGGACTGTTCATCGCCGGTATCGTGATTTTGGTGAAGGAACGCCGCAATTTCGTATTCTTCGAAGCTCCCGAGGAGCTGCCGGCGGGTATGGGCGCGAAAACCGCGTTCGGCAATTCAGGCATGATTGTGTTCATCATCTTCGGTGTGCTGATGACGCTCGGCTCCCTGCTGACAAGCAATATTCCCGCTGATGGTTCATTCAATGTCGGCGACAGTGGAACCGCCACGATGCTCACGACGGCATGGCAGGCATTGCGTCTGCTCGGTACCGTCGCCGTTTGAATCGGACAGGCGGGCGTTCTGAATCGCGTTCGGCCGGTGTGCAACGAATTCGCTGCACACCGGCCGAACGTCATATCACGGCTCGCCTGAACTGTAGCCGATTATTCTCCGGTTGCGGCCCGCTGTTCAAGGAAGTCCATGCCAGCCAAAGAGCGGACGGTGGCATCGCGGATGGTGGACGTGAATACGCCCGGTTTGGCGAACACCATGATCTGGCCTTCGACACCGTATGGCGAGAAACCGGTGAATTTCACGAGCGGCGAGTTGCCGTCCGCCGCATACTGCGCGGTTGCTTCGCCCGCCGTCGCGATCATACGCATCGACGCGGCATCCAAGTCGGTTCCGGATTTCAACGTGAACGGCACGGTGACACAGCCTTCACTTGTTGTGGTGACCCGTTCAAGCGATGACGTGTTGAGCACGGAATTGGGGATGACGATCTCGTCACCGCTGCGAGCCTTGACCACAGTATGGCGCCACGTGATGTCCTTGACCACGCCTGTCGTGCCGGCGACCGTCACCAGATCGCCAGGCTGGACCACTTTGCCGAGCATCAGCCCGAACCCGCCGATAATATTCGCGATGGTGTCTTTCATACCGAGCGAGATGGCGACACCTCCGACACCAAGCGCAGTGACCAGTGTGGTCGGGTTGATGCCGAACACCGGTTGCAGCACCATCGCCACGGCGATTGTCCAAATCAGGACGCGTGCCAGGTTGATGAAAATCGAGGCGCTCGGCACTTGCGAGCGGTCCAGCAGCGTGCGCAACGCACGGCTGACCAGTTTTGAAATGACGACCGCCGCGACGAATACGGCGGCCAGCCAGATCAGCTTGCCCGCGTTATCCCTAAGCCACGCGAGCGTGTATTCGACAACACTCATGATTCCTCCGATTCTTCCGGATTGACGCCTTGCGACGTTCCGTCACGTCCAATACGGACAAGCCGTGCATACGTGTTCCCGCCGGCGCTGCTGATACGTCCCCGGCCCGTTCAGTATCATGCGCCATGATGCCACGGGCATCCGCATGATTGCCGGCGATTCGCACAGAATCGTCGTATTGCGGGCCGCATGATGGCTGTGAATCGCCGGGAAGCGTACCGGAACTCAAACAAGGTTCGATTACGATGGTGGTATGGGCAACATCGTTGATTATGTGCGCACTGATTTCCGGTCGTTCGCCGAGCACCCGTTCACCGCGGTTGACTCGCTGGTGCTCAGCGAATTGTCGTATATCCGGTTCCCGCTGGTCGTTCCGGTGTTCGGGGTGGCGAAGTCAGTGGATACGGTGCCGGTGGGTGCGTTGCTGCGTGCCGAGGATTTCCCTTCGATGTTCTCTTCGGACTCCCAGCAGGTCAACAGCGCCCGGCTTGATCTGCTGGTCGCGGTCGCTGAAAGCCCACGGTTCCGCGGCATGCGGGTGGGGGAGTATGCGCAGCGTGATGACCAGGCACGTGAACAACAGTTCGCCGCAGTGACTTTCGACATGGGTGATTGCACGGGAATCCGCTCCACATACGGTTCCGGCGGCCTACTGTACGTCGCGTTCCGTGGTACTGACGGGACGCTGCTCGGCTGGAAAGAGGATTTCAACATGGCGTTCCGCTGCCCGGTACCATCCCAGGATGCGGCGGCGGACTATGTGGCTTCGATATTGAACCGTTCCGCGGGCGTACCCGGCGGTGAAGCTCCCGGCATCATGATCGGCGGGCACTCCAAGGGCGGCAATATGGCGGTGTATGCGGCAGTCTATGCGGCGGACCGTGACCTTCGCCTTATGCAACGCCGGGCGGACGAATCCGGTGACACGCAGCTTCCGGCAGTCACCGCCACGGCGAACGATTCCAGCCGTGACGAGCATACTGCCAGCAGGTATGCGGTGCGGATTCGCCGCGTCTTTTCCCATGACGGTCCGGGATTCCCTCGACGCTTGCAGACCGCGGCGTTCGACGCGATGGCGTCGCGTGTTTCAAAAACCGTTCCGGAATCATCCGTGGTGGGCATGCTCATGGACGATCATTTGCCGTATCATGTGGTCAAAGCCGACGCTGTGGGCATCATGCAGCATTTGGGCGTGTCATGGCAAATCCAGGATGGTGAATTCGTGACGGCTCCCGGCCTGTCCGCGACGGCGCGGTTCGTCGGCAGCACGGTGAACGCGTGGATGCTTGGCATCGATCCGGCTGACCGCAAACGGGTCCTCGATCAGCTGTACGTGATTTTCTCGGCACCGGGATACCGCAGTTTCGGTGAGCTTGCCGACAACTGGACCACCGCAGTGCCGAGTATTGTCGCGGCGACACGGCAAACCGATCGGGACACCAGGCGTCTGGTCGCCGGCGTGCTTGCCGCACTCCCCGCGACCGCTTGGCGCAGCCTGCCGCAAGTGCCGCAACTGGTGATCGACTCGCTCCGGTAACCGGCCGGAGCACAAACCGGCCATTGGCCGTGGGCCCATATTCACGGATCCCGCGGTCTTATCTCCGGCCGGCATCCGCCAGTTATTGGATTCGCGGTGCCACAGACGGGTTGAATACGCGTCGCCAATAGCCGAGCATGTCGGTTTTCGACAGGCTTAAATACATACTCATCGCCAATGCGGCGGCATCATCGTTCAGCAGGTCTTCCGTCTCAATATGATCGGACAATTCCGGCCACCGTCGCAAAATGGCGAGCATCCCGCCGATTGCGAACTCCAGCATGAGATCAGTCTGCAGATCAAGATGCTCCGCGTCAATCTGCAGAATACTCATCAGGTTCATACGCGAAAAATCGCGGAGCGAAGCCAGCAATTCAGCCGAACCGTGGGCGCCGGTGACCAGGGCGAGCCGGTCAAGACGCTCCCGCTGTCCCGGCGTTTGCAACAGTTTGGCGATGTTGGTGCGCCAAGCGGTCTCCGGATCGGTGTTCGGTCGTGGCAACGACACCGGCGTGTTTTCCACCATGTGCAGAATCGCCGCATCGGCAAGCTCAGACAGGCTGCTGAAATGATAATAGAACGAATTACGATTGACATCGGCTTCCCGCACGATATCGGTAACCGTGATTTTGTGATAGTCGCGAGAGGCCAGCAGCTCCCAGAACGCGTTTTCCATGCGTTCCTTGGCGGGAAGGATTTCCGAGTCTCGACGTGGTCGTGGCATGCGTGCCTTCCTTTCATGGATGTGCGGCGTGCGGCCGCGAACATGTGCATCATTCTTGCATCATTGATTGACGTTGGCAACGTCGGCAACAGATGCAACGCTCAGCGCCAGACACCCCGGCGAACCATCATCGGGCGTCCTGCCCGTCAGCATGGTCGCGTCGCGAACGCCGGGCCTCCATACGCTCGCGCAACTGGTCGACGATGGTGTTGTCGCGCACCGAACGCATACCGGGGAAGGCCTGCATCAGGCGACGCTGCTGCCAGTTGAGCGTGTGGGCGATATGCGTGTCAAGCATGGCTTGCTGGCGCTCTTCGAAACGCTCATTCGCCGCCACGACACGATGGTCAAGATTCGCAACCTGCTCGGCATGAAGCTTGTTGACATCCTCACTGATGCGCTTGAGCCGGGTATCAAAACTCCACGAGGATGCGGCCGTCAGCGAGGCGTCAACCGCCAGCAGCACCGCAATGCACCCCGATACCACGTTGAGCACGGTCGGCGACCATTGGCTGATCATCCCCATGAACCATGGTTGGACGAACAGTTTGACCAATGTCGCCCCCGCACCAAAGGCGATGAACCCGTTAAGATATACGCGACCGTTGATATTGAACGGCTTGTTCGTATAATCCCAAAGCCTGACATGATGGAGCCGCTCAATGACGTACGAGGAAACATATTCCAATGTGCACGCCACAACACCACTGCTGAGGAACAAGGCGACCGGATTGTTCACATCATGCAACAGCACCAACACCAGCAACGCGCCAAAACCGTAAATCGGGCACAGTGGGCCGATCAGCACACCACGATCAACAAACCGGCGTCGGACGACAATCGACAGACCCGTCTCCCAAATCCAACCGATACAGCTGTACAACGCCCACGTGAGGAACACAAGCTCCACGAACTTCAACATCGGCATGTCGCGTCTCCTTCCATCACCGTCCGCGCGGCAAACCGCACATCATGCATGCGGCAAACGTAACCCAGTCTAACCGTCGGCAGATGAAAAGGCTCCCGCCCACGGAAATCCCTCCGGACGGGAGCCTTATTAGTCGCGAGGAATACGCGAAAGCAAACAGTTGGAAACGACGGCAATCAGGCCTGATCGCCACTCTGCTCGCGGCACGTCTGACCCAAACGGCGAGACAGCGTGATCGGGTCGAGCAGCTGGTCGAGACGGCCCGCAGGCATGTCGGTGCGCTCGCCGGCGACTTCGCGGACCGTGCGCTTGGTGCGCAGCGCCTCCTTGGCGATGGCCGCGGCGCGCTCATAGCCGATCTCGCTGTTGAGCGAGGCGGAGATGGACGGCGATTCCGCCGCGAACTGTCGCCCCTGCTCAAGGTTGACGGTGATGCCGTCCACGCAGTTGAGGCGGAAGGTGCGCATCGCATTGCCCAGCAGGCGGATGCCTTCGAGCAGCGTGTGCACGGCGACCGGCTCGAACGCGTTGAGTTGCAGCTGGCCTTCGGCGCACGCCCAGTTGACGGTCGTGTCCATGCCGAACACGGTGAAGCAGCACTGGTCGACGCACTCGGGGATCACCGGGTTCACCTTGCCGGGCATGATGCTGGAGCCGGCCTGGCGCGGGGGCACGTTGATGTCGTTGAATCCGCAGCGTGGACCGGAGTTGAGCAGACGCAGGTCGTCCGCCGCCTTCTTCAGGTGCACCGCGAGGTTTTTCAGTGCGGATGACGTGTTAACGAACGCGCTCATATCGCTGGTTGCGGCGATCGGGTCGGGTGCGGCGGTCACCGGATAACCGGTGATTTCACCGAGATGCTCGATTGCGGACTTGCGGAAGCGGATATCCGCGCAGATGCCGGTGCCGATGGCGGTACCGCCCAAGTTCATCACCGCGAGTTCAGGCTCCAGCTTGTCGAGGGATGCCTTGTCGGCCTTGAAATACGAGGCGAAGGCGTGGAATTCCTGACCGTAGGTCATCGGGACCGCGTCCTGGAGCTGCGTGCGACCGATGGTCACATCGTTGATGTGCTTGTCGGCGAGCTTGTGGAAGGCACGGGCGAGCAGCCGGCATTCCTCAATCATCGGCTTGAGCGCGGTGATCAGGGCAAGACGACAGGCAGCTGGGTAGGTGTCGTTGGTGGACTGCGACTTGTTCACGTGGTCGTTCGGGTGGATATACCCGTAGTCGCCGCGCTGGTGGCCGGCGAGTTCGAGCGCACGGTTGGCGATGACCTCGTTCATGTTCATATTTGTCGAGGTGCCGGCGCCGCCCTGGCGTACGTCCACGGGGAACTGGTCGGCAAGCTCGCCGGCTTCGATGTCACGGCATGCCTGCCGGATGAGTTCGGCGCGCATCGGGTCGATCAGCCCGAGTTCCTCGTTGGCGTCCACGCAGGCGCGCTTGACTTGTGCGTACCCGGCGATGAGCTCGGGATGGCGGCTGATGGGCGTGTCGGACACGGGGAAGTTCTGGATGGCGCGCTGCACGTTGATGCCCCAGTACACGTTCGCCGGGACCGGCATTTCGCCGAGAGAATCGTGTTCGATGCGCGCCGGGCCGCTGAACGGCAGCGGCATGTGGGATATTGTCGCGTCGCGGGGGTCGCGCAGCTGTTCTGTCGCGTCCTCGCTGACCGCCGCTGCGGCGGCTTTCGCGTCGGCGTCGTAGGTGGTGCCTTCCGCGGTCGTGATGCCGCTCGTGGCGACGTCGGTAATGTCGATATCGGTGGTGTCGTTGCTGGTAGCTGCTGTATCCATGGTTTCACCCTAGGCTTTCTTCGTTACCTATGATGCCGCATCGTAACACGACACGCCTGAAGCTGAAACTAGGTGGAAACGTGTCCGGGTGCAGGTGGACGTGGACACGATGTCGCGTACTTGACGGGAGTTATGTAGATCTGGAAGTGAGAGTTATGCAGATTCGGTAGTGGAAATCATGATAATTCGGTAGTCAACCTTATGCAAATCTGGAAGTCAAAGTCATGCAGATTCGGTAGTGAGAGCGCAGGAACGTTGGAAAATAGCCGATGGCTGATACCGTGGTGTGATGGGAATCCACGACTGCGATTTCACTGGGCGAGGCTGATCGTATGGGAAAGTAACCGGGGCTAGACGAGGCCAGGCGGAGTCGAGTGATACCGAAATCCTTGATATTATGCGAATCCGCGCTGCGGTGGCATGCTTCCTGTCGCCTTGGAACCGTTGATGGCCTCCATGGTCGCGATTTCGCCCGGTGATTCTTGCGGCGTGGAGGTAACATCGCTGTTTCGGGAATGTCGGTCAATCGAGCGCTCACGTAAAATCCCCATGATTCCGCCGATTTGCTGCCCACGCATCGGGGTCGCTCTTGGGGCGCAGGTGCATCAAGCGTACGGACGCGAAAAGACAAGGGCAGGGCAATCCGCCCAACCGATGGATCGCCCCGCCCTCCCTGTCACGGTTCGGCTGGCCGGGTTACGCCTCGGTGGCCTCGCCGTCGCTTTCTTCATGCTGTTTGATGAGCGCGAACGCCTCTTCGGCCGGTGGGCAGTCAGGCACGCCGGCCTTGTTCTTGCTGATGGCGATGGATGCCGCCGCATTTGCGATCAGCACCGCGTCGAACAGCGACCAGCCTTGGGCGAGCATCGCGCACATCACGCCCGTATGGCATGATCCCGCGGAACGGGAGTGCGTCGACTTGACCGGGAAGCCTTCCACATGCACCACATCGCTGCCCGGTACACGGACCCATGCTCCTCGTGCGCCGGCTCGCAATACCAGCGGAGCACGCAGTGTCGAACCGAGCGCGTCGCACAGACCGGTCATCGCGTCGTCGAAACCGCCGCCGATTGTCAGTTTGGAATCATCCATAGGAGGAATGCCGAGCCGCTCGGCAAGCGTATTGGCTTCCTGACGGTTGCACGACCACGTCGGACGGCATAGCACCGTGTCTTCAATGAGATGATCGCTGACCAGATGCAAGGAATTGGTAGGATTCAGCACAATCGTGTACGGGCGTTTGCCGGGGTTTGTGCCGGCGCGATGCAGGAACCCGTCGATTCCGGCTGCGGAATGATCCATCAACGTGTTGCCGCTGACGTGAACGACATCGCCATCCTGCGGTTCGATCGCGTCGAAGGTACGTTCGTCGCCCTGTGCTTCCGCTCCGTACGTCGCGATGAAGGTCTTGTCCGACCCGTCATTGAGCACCAGACGGAATCCGGAATCAGCGTCGAGCCGATCGCCACCGATATGCTGGATGCCGTTCGCGTCGAATTCGTCACGGATAACCGATGACCATAATCCCGTGCCAACGATGCCGGCGTGCTTTGCTGGCGATCCCGATCGCGCCGCGGCTTGCAGTACGCGGAAACTGCCCCCTACCGACGGGTTGACTGAATCGGCGACGGCAAATCCGCCCGGTTTCGGCAGTTCGCCCAGACCCAGCATGATGTCGACCCAGACCTGACCTAGCGAAATCACGGATGCCGTCGCTGGTGTGCGTTCTGGCTTGTGCGCGTTGAGGATATCGTGAAGCATACAACCTCCTGATTCACTCGTGTGATTCGTGTGCGAGGCAACGTCGTTGCCGCCGGTTGCTTTCATATTGTATCGGTGTTTTCGTGGATGTTGCGGAGGTTGAAGCTAGACATGTTGCTTGAAAATGCTGGGATTCCGCCCTCGTCGAGCGTATCCGGCACGCAGGTTTGCGCTTGGTACGGTTTAGTTGTATCCTAGTGTAGTTGTGTGTTCGGCGGACGCATATGCGGCGGTCGGGCAGACACGACTTGCAAGTCAAAGAATGTATAGGGAGTCCATCATGGCAGCTCGTTGCGCAGTGTGCGGCAAGGGACCGCAAACCGGTTTCACCGTGTCGCATTCGCATATCCGCAATAAGCGCACCTTCCGCCCGAACCTGCAGCCGGTCCGCACTACGATTGACGGTCAGAATGTCCGTCTGCGCGTGTGCGTGAAATGCCTTAAGGCTGGCAAGGTTCAGCGTGTGGCCGCGTGAATCGCGAATGAAGAAACAAGACCCCGGAGCTTCAAGCTTCCGGGGTCTTTGCTTTTGCCGCCGGAGTGGAGAAGGCGGGCAGGGTGCGTGCTGCCAGCGGTATCAGCCTGCGGTGTGACTGGATGGTCGCACAGCGGCGGGATTGTGTGGGATTCGGCTGGTGGGCTGGAGGTATCTGCCTTTTGTGCGACTAGTGGATGACATGGCGGCGGGGTGACAGCGGTATTGTCTTGGATTCCGGTGGTATCTGCCCGCTGTGTGATTGGGTTGTCGCACGGCGGTGAGATATCGACGGTTTCCGATAGTTGGTGGGGGCTATCTGCCTGCTATGCGACTGGGGTGTTGCACAGCGCCGGGATTGCCGCTGGCTACCCTGAGAAGTCGGGACTATCTGCCCGCTGTGCGACCCCGTCGTCGCACGACAGGCGGGATTCATCGCTCTCCCCACCGCACAGAACCGGATGTGGGACAATAAGAGGTATGACCGTTTCACTGACCACCCCGCTTGCCAAGCTGCTGACCAACCGTCGACGGGTCAGCGCGCTGAAAGGCCTCGGCGTGGTCACGTGTGCCGACGCTCTCACGTATTACCCGTTCCGGGTTACCGATCCCGTGCCCCTGCGGGCGGTGCGGGAAGGCCGGATTGGCGAGCCGATGGCTTTCGCCGGTGTCGTGCGCGATGTGCGCGTGATGCCGATGAACGCCCGTCGCGGCTACCGGTTGCAAGCCATGGTCGATGATTCCGTGTTCGCCGCCGAACGCCGCGTGGCCGGCACTGTCACCGCGCTTGTGTTTTTCTCCTACAAACAGCAGTATGTCAATTGGCTGAGTGCCCGTCTGCACACCGGTGCCACGGTTGTGGTGTGCGGAACCCCTAGTGAATACGACGGCATGCCGCAGTTCACTCACCCAGAAGTGCTCACCGTTCCGCCCACCTCAACCGCATCGCAGGAATCCGCCCGCGGCCTGCGTTTCGACGCTGACAGCATCGATGACGCATTGCGGCGCGTGTGCCGTCCGCGCCCGGTCTATCACGCCAACTCCCGTATTTCCAGCGAGCATATCCATGATTCCATCGTGACCGTGCTGCGAGCGCTCGCGGCCGAGGATGGTTATGACGCCGATGATACGGCCGAGCCACCCGACGGTACGTCCCAGTCCACGTCTTCGCTTTCTCCTGCAGTCGCCGACGATGCCGTATCAACACCCCAAACTCCCGCTGCCGCCCTGCGTCAGGCGATTCCTGATATATTGCCGGAGCGTGTGCGCGAAGCGTGCGGGCTGATGCATCGCGCCGAGGCCTTTCTCGCCATCCACGAGCCCGATTCGGTGGACGGGTTCCGCAACGCCCTCCACACCCTGCGCTACGAGGAAGCATTCATCTCGCAGACCGCCGTCCTGCAGGAACGCGAGCAGGCGCGCAAAGCCGAGACTTTCCCCTGCACTGACGGCGGTATGCGCGAGACTTTCATCGGTTCGCTCCCGTTCACCCTGACCGGCGGGCAGGCCAGCGTCATTGACGATATCGTCCAGGATATGGGTCGCGACTACCCGATGCAGCGCCTGCTGCAAGGCGAAGTCGGTTCCGGAAAGACCGTGGTCGCGCTCGCCGCGATGCTGCAAGCCGTCGGGTCGGGCTATCAGGCGGTGCTTGTGGCGCCTACGCAGGTGCTTGCCGAGCAGCATGCTGAAACCATCGGTGGTATGGTCTCCAAGGCCGGTCTTGGTATTCCGGTCACATTGGTCACCGGCGGCATGAAACTTGCGGCACGTCGCAAGGCGCTTGCGGTGGCGGCGAGCGGCGAGCCTGGCATCATCATCGCCACGCATGCCGCGTTTTCGCGGACCTTCCAAGCGCCGAACCTTGCCCTTGCGGTTATCGACGAGCAGCACCGCTTCGGCGTCGAACAGCGCGAGACCCTGCTGCAACGCGGTGAGAAGATCCCGCATCTGCTGGTCATGACGGCAACGCCGATTCCGCGTACAGCCGCGATGACATGGTTCGGCAGCCTTGATCTGTCGTGGCTGACGGAGCTGCCGGGCGGGCGCAAACCGATCCGCACTTTCGTGATTCCCGAGGCCGATGGTCCGACCATGGCGAATATGTTCTGGCATATTCGCCATCGGATTGACGCGGGGGAGCGAGCGTATATCGTTTGCGCCCGCATTGACGAGGATGAAAGCGCCGACCAGGCCGGGCAGGATGTCGAACTGTTCGAGGAACCGGATGACGCCTCCGCAGCAGGGGACGCGCCCGGCGGGTCGGCAGCAGTCCAGCCGAAACCGCCGCTGCATGCGGTCAGTGAGATTGCCGCGAGGCTTGAGGCGCTCCCGCAATTCCAGGGCGTGCGGTTCGCCACGCTGACTGGCCGCGACGATGATGCGACCAAACAGCAGGTGATGGCTGATTTCGCGGCCGGCATCACGCCGATTCTTGTGGCGACCACGGTGATCGAGGTGGGCGTGGATGTGCCGCAGGCCAGTTGCATCGTGATGTTCGATGCGGACCGGTTCGGCTTGTCGCAGCTGCATCAGCTGCGTGGCCGTGTCGGCCGTGGCGGCACGGATTCGTGGGCGTTCCTCGTGTCCCGTGCCGAGCCGGGCAGTATCGCCGAACAGCGGCTGGCCGTAATACAAGGGTCGCTTGACGGTGCGGAAATCGCGCAGGCGGATCTGGAGCTGCGCGGGGCCGGCGATGTGCTGGGCGACGCACAATCCGGCGGAAAATCAGGGCTCAAGCTGCTTCGTGTGGTCAAGGACGCGAAGATGATCGCGGACGCCCGGGCCCGAGCAGAACAGGTGCTTGCAGCTGATCCGGGTTTGGAGCATGAGGTCCAGCTCGCCGGAGCGGTCCTCGATTTCACCCGAGGCAACGAATCCCACCTCATCAGCAGCTGACGCTCCAGCTTCTGCCGACGCTGAGTGCCTTGTGAGTGTCAGTAGAGGGTGGTGGTTCTGCTTCCGCCGACGTTGAGGTGGGCGTGAGTGTCGGCAGAAGCAGAGGCGTTAGCGTGGTGACGCGGCGTTGGTATCGGCGTCTTGGGCGTCGGGTTCGAGATAGATGACCGCGGTTTCGCCGTATTTGCGCGCATCCGCCTCGTGCCAACCTGCCGGCGGAGTGAGCGCATCCGATCGGGCGGAACGCTCGACAACAATCATGGTGTCCGGCCCGGTCGCCGCGCCTCGTGCGAGCGCTTCCAACAGCGCGTTGCACTCTTCGGTCGCATATGCGTACGGCGGGTCGATGAACACCAAGTCAAAAGACGCACCATGATACGAGTCAACGAACACTTCGGCACGCCGGCGCATCACCCGCGCGGACAATTCCGGCCGCCACGCCTTGGAACGCTTGAGCTGGGTGAGCGTACCGTTGATGAGCGCCACGGCGGGGCCGGCGGACTCCACAGCCACCAGCGATTGTGCCCCGCGAGACAACGCTTCGATGCCGAGCGCTCCCGTTCCTGCGAACAGGTCCAGCACATTGGCTCCACGAACCAGACCCCACGAGTCGAGATGAGAGAACACTGCCTCTTTAGTGCGGTCGGTGGTGGGCCGGGTCCCTAGTTTCGGCGTGGCCAACGCCATGCCCTTGAATCGTCCTGCAATCACGCGCATACTGACCACTCTACCCGCGTTCTGGTCGTGGGATTGCCTGTGACTTCACTCACAGTAATCCATCAGAGAACACCCGTGTGTCGCATCATCGTGCATTGTAGCGTGAAACCAACGCTTGGATGGTTGAAGCTCGCCGTAGCGGTGGGTGCCGCCATCCCACGTCAACCGGCAACGCCACATGGTATTGTCGCAGACCGCACCTGAATCGTTACCCGTTCACCGCCCTTGGGAGGCACCATGTCCGCTTTTGTTTCCGCGATTTCCACCCGCCGCTCGCAGTATGCGCTGTCTGACGCTGCCGCGCTGGCCGATTCCCAGATTGTCGATCTCGTCCGCTCGGTCGCCGGCGAGGTTCCCAGCGCTTTCAACTCCCAGCCGCAGCGTGCTGTCGTACTGTTCGGCGAGGAGCACCACCGCCTGTGGATGATTGTGCATGATGCCCTGCGTGAGGTGGTCAAGGACGATACTGCGTTCGCCGCGACTGAGCAGAAGATCGCCGGCTTCGACGCTGCGCACGGCACGGTGCTGTATTTCGATGACACCACTGTCACCGCGAATCTGCAGGAACAGTTCCCTTCGTACGCGGCGAACTTCCCGGTGTGGGCGCAGCAGGCGAACGGCATGTTCCAGTTCGCCGTCTGGTCGGCGCTTGCCGAGGCGGGTATCGGCGCGAATCTGCAGCATTACAACCCGCTGATCGATGATGCGGTCCGCGAGGCTTTCGGTATTCCTGAGAACTGGAAGCTGATCGCGCAGATGCCGTTCGGTGAAGTCACCACGCCCGCCGGCCCGCGCGAGCATATGCCGCTGGATGAGCAGGTCCAGGTGCGCGGCCTGTGACGCGCGTACGCGATTGACCCTTGCAGTCTGGAGCCTGTCGGGAGCGATTCCGGCAGGCTCTTGCTGTTGCGGTGATAATTTGGGGTTCCTGTGATAGCGCGCCCGCAGGAAGTGTGGATCGTAGCGGTATTTTGCGCAGGTTGTGCGATATAGGGTGCAGATGTGGGTACGCTGTGGGGCTGGTGTTCCGGGGATTCGCAGATGTGCAGCGATCTGGAGGTTGCTGTTCTGCGACGTCCCCAGGGCGGTGGAGTTGCCCTGGTATCTGCGTCAAGTTGTACGATATGGTGTTCTAGCGCCGGTTTGCTGTTGGGTTGGTGTTCCGGCGATTGGCCGATAAGCGGCTATCCGCCTGTTGCTGTTGGGTGGTGCCCGCAGGATGTCCGATATATCGTGGCTCCTGGGTCATGTTGTGCGATGTGGTGTTCCGGCTGCGTTTGCTGTCGGGGCGATGTTTCGGGGATTCGCTGATGGATGGATATCCGCCAGTTGCTGTTCGGCAGCGGTCGCAGGGAGTGCGGATTGTAATGGTATATCGCAGGGGTTGTGTGATATGGTGCGCGGTTGCGGGTACGTTGTGGGGCCGGTGTTCCGGTGATTTGCAGATGTGCAGCGATCTGGCGATTGCTGTTGGGTGGTGTCTGCAGGGTGACGGATTTGCCTTGGTATCTGCGCAATCCTTGGTATCTGCGCAATGTTGTGTGGAATGATGTTGTAATCCCGGTTTGCTGTTGGACTGGTGTTCCGGGTACCCGCTGATGCGCGGCTATCTTGCGGTTGCTGTTCTGCGGCGTTCGCAGGGTGGCCGGAATGCCTCGGTATCTGCGCAATGTTGCCCAAGAAGGCGGTGCATATCGCGGTGACTGTACGGTGAGTGGCCCGGCATGTCATAAATACCGGATTGTCCGCCAGTTTCTGCGCGCGGAATCCCGAAAACGCAAATACAGAAAATGCTCAGACGATATGTTCAGCCGCCTAGCCGCTCAGTCGTCTACTCCCGATTCAGCCGTCGCGGATGCTCGGTGGACACCTCCCAGCCGAGCGCCATCAGCGTCTTGCGGTCGGCCTTGCTCAGCTGCGCGCAATCCAACTGTTCGATGAGATCAGGCCGAATCGCATCAGTCCGGGCGAGCGCCTCATCGCGGCGGAAGCGGTCGACTTTCCCGTGGTCACCCGAAAGCAGCACGTCGGGCACACCCATGCCGCGCCATACGGCCGGCCGTGTGTACTGCCGATGTTCGAGCAGCGCTTCGGAGCCGGTATACGATTCCTCCACGATGGATTCCGGATTGCCCATGAATCCGGGCAGCAGGCGCGTAATCGCCTCCAGCATCACCGATACTGCGACTTCGCCGCCGTTGAGCACATAATCGCCGATCGAATATTCGCGCACGTCCACGCCTTGTGCCCGATAGTATGCCGGAATACGCGCGTCGTAGCCTTCATAGCGCCCACAGCCAAACACCAGTCGCTTGGCATGGCTCAATTCGGTCGCATCACGTTGGGTGAACAGGGGAGCGGAGGGATTGGGGAAGATGAGCACGGTATCGGGGGTGTGGATGGGAGTTCGCAAATCATTACCGGATTGTGCATCCTGCAAAGCATCACTGGCGGCGGTCTCCTGTGCCGCTCCATCGGTTTCGGCGGGCGCGGCGGTACTGTCGGCGTCATCGTTCGCGTTCATATCCTGCGGCTCCAGGCCGAGCAGATCGTCAAGGCACTGCGCCCAGACCTCCGGTTTCATGACCATGCCGGCGCCACCGCCGACCGGGGTATCGTCCACCGAATGGTGCACGTCATGCGTCCAGTCACGCAGATTATGGGCGTGGACGCTGACGAGCCCCTTGCTTTGCGCTTTGCCGAACAGGCTCAGGTTCAGCACGTCGAAGTATTCGGGGAACACGGAAACGATATCGATCTGCATGCCCACCACTGTACCGGCCCGCCGCCCCAAGGAACGAAAAGGCAAACGTTCTACCTGCCCAGAGTATGGCGACACCCGGCGATACCACGCTGGCCGCTGGTACAGTGAGAAATATGGCAATAGCCTGCACGAGCATATTTTGTGCATGGTGCCATCGATGTCTGCGCCTTGTGGCCATGCATCGATGCCGTGACGGCGATGCCGGAAAATCCCCAGTCCGCAAAGGAGCCTAATTACGATGACCAACGGCCAGATCCCATGGGATGCATCAGGCGAAGGACAGCCCGCAGCGGCCCAGCCCCTGCCGAACCAGCCCCAGCCTGCGGCAGCCCAGCCGGTGCCGCCGCTGCCTACCCAGGCGGCACCGCAGCCTCAGCAGTCTTACCCCGCACAGCCGGTTCAGCAGCCGACCGCACAGCCGGCCTATCAGCCCGGCACCGAATACAATCAGCAGCCGTACTACGCCCAGCCCGGCCCCGCTGCCGCTACACCGAACTACGGCGCGCCGTACAACGCGGCTCCCGCCAATTATGCGCCGTACCCGGTCAAACCGAAGATGAACACGATGGCTGTTGTCGGTTTCATCTTGTCGTTCCTGATCTCGATTGTCGGCCTGATCCTGTGCATTATCGCGAAGAACCAGATCAAGACCAGTGGAGAGCGCGGCGACGGTCTGGCGACCGCCGGCATCATCATCAGTGTTGTCAGCATGGTGCTTGCGGTGATTCTTCGCATGTCCATGGGCTCATCATCCGACACCTACAGTTCGACGGTGCTGCTGCCGATGCTGTTCGGCTTCCTCGGCTGACATCCGGTCACCATACGCGCGGCAATCAGCGTGAGGGGTGTGCGTTCTGTTACGGAACACACACCCCTCACGTGTTTCCGCGCGGCAAATGCCGGGCGCGTCACCAGCCGGGAATCAATCCTCCAGGCGGGTCGAGCGTCAAATACCCGTCCTCAAGGTCGATATCCGGCACCAACTGGTCGACGAACGGCACCAGCGTACTGGTTTCACCGTCCACCGGCTTGGCGAGGCGGATTTTGAGCAGGTATTGGGCGCCTTCGATGACATCCACGACCTTGCCGACCGTCTGTCCGGCGGGCGCGCCGAGCGTGTTGCCGTCAGCGAACCGGGCTTCCAGCCCCAGCAGGTCTTTCGGATACCATGCGTCCTCTTCGAGCATGTCCTCCGGATCGTCGGCCTCGCCGTACAGGACGGTGCCGTTCAGCGCTTCGGCTGCGTCACGGTCGTCGACACCTTCGAAATGGATGATCCAACGGTTCTTGAAGGTCCGCGAGTGCGCGACCTCGAACTCCTGTTCGCCGTCGCGCGTGTACAGTACGGAACCCGGTTCGAACCGGTAGTCAGGCTCGTCGGTGAACACCTGTACGGTGACTTCGCCTTTGAGCCCTTGAGCGCGGCCGATACGACAAACCCTCAGCAGTTCACGCTGCTGAGGGTCGTCGGAGTGTTGTTGACGCACCACGCTCTCGCTCACCTGCGTACGTCCATGATATCGACGCGCACCTTATGGTCGGCGATAGCCTGCACAACCGTGCGAATCGCATTGGCTGTGCGGCCCTTGCGGCCGATGACGCGACCGATATCCTCAGGATTCACGCGCACGCGAAGCAGTTCGCCTCGCGCGTTCTCGTGGGATTTGACCGAAACGTCGTCCGGGAAATCCACGATGTTCTTGATGAGGTGTTCAACAGCTTGAGCGAGCATGTCACTCAGCCTTTTCCTCAGCCGGAGCTTCAGCGGTCTCGTCAGCCTTCTCGGCTTCAGCGGCGGCTTCGGCTTCAGCCTTGGCCTTGGCGTCGGCTTCGGACTTGGCGGCCTTCAGCTTCTGCGCCTGAGCTTCAGCGGCCTCAACGCGAGCAGCGGCGTCCGGACCAGCTTCCGGGGTCTTCAGGGTGCCTTCGGCGCCCTCAATGCCCTTGAACTTCTGCCAGTCACCGGTGATCTTCAGCAGCTTGAGCACAGGCTCGGACGGCTGTGCGCCGACACCCAGCCAATACTGGGCGCGTTCGGAATCAATCTGGATGAGCGAAGGCTGCTTGTTCGGATCATAGATGCCGATCTCTTCGATGGAGCGGCCGTCGCGCTTGTTACGCGAATCCATGATCACTACGCGGTAGAACGCGTAGAACTTCTTGCCCATGCGCTTCAGACGAATCTTGGTTGCCAAAATGGCTCTCCTTGTATTGATAATGCAGGTTGCAGCTTCTGTGTGGGGCACGGAAACCGAACCCACGTGTTCCTCACGACCGCGGAAAGAGAGGGCTCCGCACCCGTGAATAACTGAACTAGTATAGCGCGAACCCCACGATTTTCTCGCGTGTCGCACGCGCCGCGTCATCAATGAGGCGAATGCCGGTTCAAACGAGCTTCAGCTCAACCAGCAGCGCCCGATGATCGGTATTGCGCACGGTGATGGCTTGCGCCGAATGGAAGACCACGCTGTTGTTCGCCAACGCGTGGTCAAGTTCGATCCGCGGCCACGGCGTCCACGACGGGAAGGTAAGTGTCGGGCCGTGCGCCACGTCAAGACTCGCGTCGTGCACGCCGGCAGCAAGCATGTCACGCAGGCAACGATGGTCGAGACAAGCGTTCAAATCGCCGAGGATGACCGTGGGTTCCGGACTGGTTGCGATGGCGTCCACCGCCCGTACACCATACGACCATTCCCGGCATCCGCGCATCGGCGATTTCGTGTGTGCGGCGGCGAACGTGATTTGCCGTTTTGTCTGGTCTGCACTGTTGTGCGCGTCCACATTGATGGTGATGGCAGGAACATCCGCCGCGTGGATATCCAGGAACGTCGCGATACGCCCGACCGGCTCATTGCGCGACCAGACTGCGTTGAATCCGCCGTTATCACCGGCATGCTGCGCGCCCTGCTGACAGTAGGGCAGTAGCGTATCCAGCCCCTCATGGGTGAGCCGCCCGATAAGCTCGTCGGTCAGCTCTTCGAGCGCGAGCACATCAATATGCTGTTCGCGTACCAGACGCACGATATCCGCCGCATCAGCACGACCATACCGGCAGTTGAGGGTCATCGCGTTGATGACTCCGCCGGTGGGGAGCCTGGAATCCGCCGGTTTGACAGCCACGCTGTTCGCCGTGGCGTGCGATGATTCTGCTGGCTTGCTGAACCAGCGTCGATAATATGGGGATTCTCCTACCGATACGAGGACCAGGAGCGTCAGATACAGTGCGGCGACCCACCAACAGCCGAGCGCTGCGGACCAGACCATGCCAATGATTGCGGGAACCCACAAGTGCCGGTCAAGTGCGGTGCTGTATGGCATCGGCATATGCGCTTCCACGTCTGCCGGCAGAAAGCGAAGCAGCCACCAGACCAGCAGCAGGATGACGATTATCGTCAAAGCAGTAATCATTCGCGTTCGCTCCATTTCGTATGCAATCCACCGGTATCTGTGAAGAGCATTATAGGAGAACAAGCACGATGGGGCCCGCAAGCATATTCACGCTTGCGGGCCCCATCATGATGTGGTATCGAGATGACACTGATACCGCCACATATCAGGCGGCGATTCGGTATCGTATCGACGGGATGAATCAGCGCTCAGCCGAGCAGGTCCCCCCAAACCCTTGCCGAGATTCGGCGGCAGGTCAGGCATGCCGTTCTCACCCATCATCTCCTGCAATCCTGCTGGAAGTGCGGGATTCTGCGGCTTCTTGGCGAACGCGGAACCGCCGGAGCTCTTGCCGCCACCGGCGAGACGTTGGCGCAAAGCTTTCTCCTCGGCTTCACGCTTCATTGGATTGCCTGACTTCGAGCCTTTCTTCTTCTTGCCGCCCTTCTTGGCTTTCTTGCCGCCGCCGGGGCCGCCAAAACCGGGAATACCGCCCATGCCGGCACGGTTCGCCATACGGCGCATCATCTTGGACGCCTGCTCGAAACGCTCCAACAGACCATTGACCGCGGACACGGTGTTGCCTGAGCCGTACGCGATACGGGCACGGCGGGAACCGTCGATGATCTTCGGGTTACGACGCTCCTCAGGGGTCATGGAGCGGATGATCGCCTCGGTACGGTCGATCTCATGCTCGTCAAGCTGCTCCAGTGCCTGACGGTGGGCCGCCATGCCGGGGATCATGCCCAGCAGGTTCTTCATCGGGCCGAGTTTGCGCACCTGCTGCAACTGCTCGAGGAAATCATCAAGCCCGAAGGTGCCTTCGGACATCTTGGATGCGGCCTCGCGCGCCTGCTGCTCGTCGAACTGCTTCTGCGCCTGTTCGATAAGCGTGAGGATATCGCCCATATCGAGGATGCGGGAGGCCATGCGATCGGGGTGGAAGACCTCGAAATCCTTGAGCCCTTCGCCGGTGGACGCGAACAGGATCGGCTTGCCGGTCACGCTGGCGACCGACAGGGCGGCGCCGCCGCGGGCATCGCCATCAAGCTTGGACAGGACCACGCCGGTGAAGTCCACGCCCTCGTCGAAGGCCTTCGCGGTCTTGACCGCGTCCTGGCCGATCATCGCGTCGATGACGAACAGGATCTCATTGGGATGTACGGCGTCGCGGATATCGCGGGCCTGCTTCATGAGCTCCTCGTCGACACCCAGACGGCCGGCGGTATCGATGATGACGACGTCATAGAGTTTGCGCTTGGCGAATTCGATGGAATCACGCGCCACTTTGACCGGGTCGCCGGTAGTCTGGCCGGGAGCTGCGACCGCCTCGCCGCCATCGGACTGCACGCCCTTTTCGGGGGCGTACACTGGCACGCCGGCGCGTTCGCCGACTACCTGCAACTGGGTGACCGCGTTCGGACGCTGCAAATCGGCGGCGACCAGCAACGGGGTGTGACCGGCGTCCTTCAGCCAGTAGCCGAGTTTGCCGGCGAGCGTGGTCTTACCGGCACCCTGAAGGCCGGCGAGCATGATGATCGTCGGCGGGTTTTTCGCGAAATTCAGCGGACGGTCGACGCCGGCGCCGAGAATCGTGGTCAATTCCTCGTTGACGATTTTCACGACTTGTTGCGCTGGGTTCAGCGCCTGCGAGACTTCCTCACCGAGCGCACGTTCGCGCACGCGGCCGGTGAAGGAACGGACGACTTCAAGCGACACGTCAGCGTCGAGAAGCGCACGGCGGATTTCGCGGATCGTGCCGTCGATATCCGCCTCGGAAAGCTTGCCTTTGCTCTTCAAATGCTTGAAGGCATTCGAGAGCCGGTCTGTCAAAGAACTAAATGCTGCCATAATGCGTACCAGTCTAGCCGTTGCGCGGGAAAATCAACGACGCCTGCCGGGGCGGCGGACAACCGCGGGGAATCGATTGTCGGCGCATTGCGTGACCCCTGTGGAACGGGGGTCGGGAAGCCGCTCGGTCCACGCAATATACCGCGCAGATCCGGGCATCGGCACATCCTGGCCGCTGGAATCGCCGGAGCCTACGAAATCGCCGGAGCCCACGGAATCCGCGCGGCCGTCGTCGAATACAGGCGTCCCGCCACAACGGTGTGCGCCCGGAGCGAACCGGACTCCCGCGCCTTCGATACGATGGCTGTATAACCGAATATGCGTAACGACCCCAGCCCGAAGGGGGACCAATGAACCATACTCCGGACCGTGTTTCAGTTTCCCGGACAACAGCGCCGCATCCACAGGCAGCGGCACCGGTGCAGCATAAGCGTGCGGAACGGCACGCGTTGGTCGTCGGCATCATCGTGAATACGCTCTGCGCGGCAGCGGGGTTGGCCGTGTTCTTCATGACCGGTCTCAAAGCGATGTTCCTTGATTCGGCATTCACATGGATTTCGGTCGTTTCCGGCATTGTGGCGGCGTTTCTCTCCACACACAGCATGCGTACCAGTGAACGGTTCCCCAACGGAAAATTCGCTCTCGAACCGATGTACGCCATCATGAAAGCGCTGCTCACCCTATCGCTCCTGCTGTTTTCCGTGATGGATGTGACGCAGGAGGCGGTGGAGTATCTTCGATTCGGTGAAGGCGAGCCGGTGCAGGCGGCCCCGGTAGTGGTGTATGAGGCGATCGTCGTGTTCGCGTGCTTCGCGTTGTACGGGTACTACCGCCGCTGCAACTGGCGGCTTGGTTCGACGAGCACCATGCTTGCCGCGGAAACCAACAGCACGATGATCGACGGATTGATGTCCTTCGGCATCGGAGTCATGGCGTTGGTGCTGCTGCTTTTGCCACATGGCACGGTGCTCGAACCGTTGCGATACACCGGAGATTTCTTCATCACGGTGATTCTTGCGATTGCTACGATCCGTGAGCCGTTCCTCGTGCTCAAACAGGCGTTGATCGAACTGATCGGCGGGGTGCATGACGACGAGACGATCGGTGATTTCGTCATGACACAGGCGCTCAGCGGGTTGCCGTCTGGCTTGGATTTGACGCGATGCGATGTATTCAAAACGGGGATGAGCTTCACGGTCAATGTCTTGCTGACGGCCGCGGAACCGCATGGAGGCAGTCAGACCAGTGTCGCTGATCTCATCGCCTACAAACATCGATTGGAGTGCTCGCTGGTTTCCCGGCTGCATATTGTCGATGTGAATATCGTCTTCGATTAGAGCAAAGTGTGTCTGGCGGTGCCGGTGCTCGGCCGGCAGGTACGTCTTGACGGGCGAGCGTCCGCAACGTTTGCGACGGGCGCGGGGAACATGCCCACAGGCAGACCCCGCGCCACATGCAGCACGGATTCGGTTATTTTAACGACCAGGTGGAGCCGGTCGGAGCGTCTTCGATGAGGATGCCGGCGGTGGCAAGCGAATCGCGAATCGCGTCGGCGGTGGCGAAATCCTTTGTCGCACGCGCCTGCTGACGGGCCTCGAGCTGCGCCGAAATCAGTGCGTCAAGTGCCTTGCCGGCCTTGGAATTCTCACCGTCGACAGCTGCGACGGCCCAAGGGTCTGCCAACGGGTCAAGCCCCAAAGTGTCGAGCATCGCACGCACCGCGACAAGTGTGGCGCGCACCTGGGCGCGGGTGGCGTCGTCCAAGGCGCCTTGGACTTGAGACAACACCGCATTGCCGTCGCGGATAGCGCTGAAGATCGCGGCGGTCGCACCTGAGACATTGATGTCATTGTTCATTGCGGCGACGAAGTCCTGCGGGAGGTCGTCGGCACCGATGGCGCTGATTTCATCGCGTTCGGGTTGCTCGCCGAGCGCCGAACCCGCACGGTCGATGAAGTTGCTTACACGCTCAAATGCGGCCTGCGCCTCGGTGAGCGTCTGGTCAGACCATTCAAGCATCGACCGGTATTGCACGGATCCGAGCGCATAGCGTACGACCCACGCGCTGTGTTCGGCGAGCACAGCCGGCACGGACAGTCCGTTGCCCAAGGATTTGGACATTTTCTCGCCCTTGGCGGTCACCCACGCCGAATGCATCCAGCGAGCCGCGGAATTCCAGCCAGCCGCACGGGTCTGTGCCATCTCGTTTTCATGATGAGGAAAACGCAAATCAAGCCCGCCGCCATGGATATCGAACGCCTCGCCCAGATACCGGTGACTCATCGCGGAGCATTCGATATGCCAGCCGGGGCGTCCCACGCCGAATGGGGTCGCCCAGCGCGCATCCTGCGGATCGGTGTCCTTCGGGGCTTTCCACAGTGCGAAATCACGAGGGTCGTGCTTATCCGGGGAAGCGTCCGCCGGGTCGATCGGATTGTATTTGTCGTTGCCTGCCGCATCCACGCTCGGCCCCATGCGATCGGCGACTGCCGCGGCCTCATCCGCTTCGACGGCACCCTGCTTTTGATGGGTCAATTCGCCGTAATGCGGCCAGCTTGCCACATCGAAATACACGTTGCCGGTCGGGTTACCGTCGGCGTCTTTCACCACGTAGGCGTGCCCGTTGCGGATAATCCGCTCGATGAGCTCGACCATGTCGGGGATATGCCCGGTCGCACGCGGCTCGACCGTAGGCGGCAGCACGCCGAGCGTATCGTAAGCACGGGTGAACTCACGCTCGTAGTAGTACGCGCGCGCCCACCACTGCTGTCCTGCGGCGGCGGCCTTGTCGAGAATCTTGTCGTCGATATCGGTGACGTTGCGCACGAAAGTCACGTCATAGCCCAGACGCAGCATCCAGCGGCGGACGATGTCGAAGGCGACGGCGGCGCGGATATGCCCGATATGCGGGGAGCTTTGCACTGTCGCGCCACACACGTAGATTCCGACATGCCCTGGGCGGATCGGCTTGAACGGCGACACGGCGTGTGAAGCGGTGTCGTACAGGTTCAGTCCGGCGGCGGCATCAGCGAGCTGTGGCACGCTGGAAATGTTGGAATTCTGCGGTTCTTCGACGTTTCCCATATCCATGAGCGTATTCGATTTGCCAGACAAAACCGGCCGGGTGTCCACATGTTTACACGGACAATGCCACAATGGTATGTATGACGCAACCAGAAGTGCTTATCATACAGCACGTCCCGTGGGAGAAACCGGGGCGTATTTTGGATAGCCTTGAGGACTTGCAGATCCCCACGCAGACCGTCACCATCGTCAAAGAGAAGAAGCCTGACCTCCCGGATTTCAAGGAGCTTGCAGGCGTCGTGATCATGGGCGGGCCGATGGGTGCGCAGGATTATGACCAATATCCGGGGTTGAAGGCTGAAGAGAAGCTTGCGCGCGCCGCGATCAGCGTCGGCAAACCGGTGTTGGGCATCTGTCTGGGCCATCAGATCATTGCCGGTGCGCTCGGCGCGAAGCTCAGCCACGGCAAGGAGCCGGAAATCGGGTTCGCGCCGATCAAGCGCGTTGACAAGCATGATTATTTCTCCATGTGGAGCAAGGAACTCAACGTGTTGCACTGGCATAACGATGTGGTCGGTTTGCCGGAGGGCGGCCAACTGCTTGCGCGGTCAGCGAATACCAAGAATCAGGCGTTCCGTGCGGGTTCCGCCTTGGGTTTGCAATTCCACTTGGAAGTCACCGCGACGCTGCTTGACGAATGGCTGTCCGAACCGACGATGACCGAGGGGATGAAGAAGTCGCAGATCGCCAAAATCCGCGACGATTTCGCCGAATACGACCCGCAGCTGCAGCCCTTGGCCGACCAGGTCTTTTCGGGGTTCGCGGCGCGTTGCAACACGTATATCCGCACGTTGTGCGGGCGCTGACGCGCGTGCTGTGCCGTCTGCGGCCGGACTCGCCTGTCCGCTCGTGCCTATGCCGGGCGATACGATAATGGCATTATGCCGACTTATGATCTTGGACTGGAACACGTTTCGCTTTCGTTCGCCACGAAAACCATTTTCACTGACGTGACGCAAGGGGTGTTTGAGGGCGACCGCATCGGTATCGTCGGACGCAACGGCGACGGCAAATCCACGCTGCTACGCCTGTTTTCCGGGGAACAGCAGCCTGATTCCGGCCGCGTGATCACCCGCAACGGGCTCACGTTCGGCATGTTGAGGCAGCGCGATCCGCTCGACGACAACGCGACGCTGCGCGAGGCCGCGCTTGAGGGGCGCGAGGACTACGAATGGGCGTCCGACACGTCATCGCGCGAAATCGTCGAGGCGCTGCTCGGAGGCATGAGTCTTGACGCCAAAGTCGGTTCGCTGTCCGGCGGGCAGCGCCGTCGTGCCGATTTGGCCCGTCTGCTGCTCAAGGATTGGGATATCCTCGCGCTGGACGAGCCGACCAACCATCTGGACGTCGTGACGATCCACTGGCTTGCCGAACACCTCAAGAATCGCTGGGCGTCCGGTCAGGGGGCGCTGCTGCTGGTCACCCACGACCGCTGGTTCCTTGACGAGGTGTGCGAGTCGATGTGGGAAGTGCACGACGGGCTGATCGACCCCTTCGAAGGTGGGTACAGCGCGTACATGCTACAACGCGTGGAACGTGACCGTCAGGCCGATGTGCGCGAGGAACGCCGACGCAATCTCGCCCGCAAGGAGCTCGCGTGGCTGTCCCGCGGCGCGAGAGCGCGTTCGACCAAGCAAAAGTTTCACGTGAAACAAGCGCGTGAGCTCATCGCCGACGTACCCCCGATGCGCAATACGCTGGAACTGAAGCAGATGGCGACCTCCCGTCTGGGCAAGCAGGTCGTCGATCTGATCGACGTGACGCAGATCTACTCGCAGGATGACGAGCGGCGGCTTGATGCCGATGCGGCCGCCGTCACCGCGGCTTCCGGGCGTGTGGACGTGGTTCCGCCGTTGTACGCCGAACCGATTGTCACCGGATCCGTTCAGTTGTCCGTCGACCCGGACGCCCCGATTCCAGGGACAGGGGAGCGTGAAGCTTCCGCTCAGGTGTCCGATACGCGAGACGGGGAAGAAACGCCGCAAGCAGACACCGCCGCCGCGCGCACGGTGACCGTATCCGGGCGAAAAATCCTCGATGATGTGACCTGGCTAATCGGCCCGGGCGACCGTTTTGGCATCGTCGGCGCGAACGGCGCCGGCAAATCCACCCTGCTGAAGATCCTCGACGGCACGCTCACCCCGACGTGCGGGAGGGTCAATATCGGCAAAACCGTGAAATTCGCCGTACTTTCGCAGCGGCTTGACGAGCTGGAGCAGCTCGGCAAATACAAAATCAAGGAAGTGCTCAGCCGCTACAAGCCGAGCTACATCGTCGACGGTAAGGAAGTCACCCCGGCCCAGCTCATGGAACGGCTTGGCTTTTCCTCCGCACAGCTTATGACCCCGATCAGGGATTTGTCAGGCGGCCAGAAACGCCGCATGCAGCTGCTGCTGATCTTGCTTGATGAGCCGAACGTATTGATCCTTGACGAGCCGGGCAACGATCTGGACACCGACATGCTTGCGGTGATGGAAGACCTGCTTGACACGTGGCCGGGCACGCTGATTGTCGTCTCGCACGACCGGTATCTGCTGGAGCGTGTCACCGACGAGCAATTCGCGCTGGTCGGTGGCAAAGTCCGCCACCTGCCGGGAGGTGTCGGCGATTACCTCAATATGGTCGAACAAGCCCGCAAGAACGGTGATTGGTCCGCTGTCCTCGGCACCGGCAATGGCACAAAGCGTAACACAAGTGGTTCCGCGGCGGCTGCAAGCGACGCCCCATCGGCGGATGCCGACGGGGCCGACAAGCCACAAGCGCATAAACTGGGCGGCAAGGAATTCCATCAGATGTCCAAGCGCATCTCCGCCATCGAGCGCAAACTGGCGAAACTCGAGGAACAGCGCGCTGAGATCGAAGCGAAGATGGCTGCACATGACCCGAGCGATTTCGCCGGTCTCAACGAGCTCAACACGCAGCTCAACGCTGTGACGGACGAGAAGGATGAGCTCGAAGCCGAATGGCTGGAACTGTCCGAAGAACTCGAAGGCTGAGCGCTTTCGGACGGACAGCGGGATGTGAGCCATCTTCAACAATATGGCCCCGTGAAACCTGGAGGCTTCACGGGGCCATACGTATGGCGTCTGAATCGTCAGCGGCCGGTGATTTCCGAGCCGATGACCTTTTCGCTCAGCGCCTTCGGACCACGGGTCATCGCGACCGAGCCGGAACGTACCAGCTCGATGATGCCGTAATGCTCGAGCAAACCGAGCAGCGCGTCGATTTTGCCTTCCGCACCCGTCGCTTCGATGGTCAGGGACTCCGGATTCACGTCGACCACGCGCACGCGGAACAGACGCACGATTTCCAGCACGTCGGAACGGTTGGACTCGTTGGCGCTCACCTTGATGAGTACCAACTCACGTTCGACCGTATTGCTCGGGTCCAAATCGACGATTTTGAGCACGTGCAGCAACTTGTTGAGCTGCTTGATGATCTGCTCCAGCGGTACAGCCTCAACATCGGCCGTCACCGTGATACGGGAGATATCAGGTCGTTCCGTGGGGGAGACGGACAGCGAGTTGATATTGAACGCACGACGGGCGAACAGGCCGGCCACGCGGGCAAGCACGCCAGGACGGTTCTCGACCAGCACGGACAGGGTGTGACGCTCGGAACCCGGCTGTGATGCAGGATAGTTTGCCATGATGACTCCTCTAAACCTTGATGCCTTCCTTGCTGTGCTTCACGCCGCGTCCGCAGCCGCGACGGATTCGCCGGTGTTGCTTGCGGCGGCCTTCGCCTGGGCGGCCGGGCTGAGCAGCGGTCGCACGCCCGGACGGTACGCGACCTCGTCGTTGGATGCGCCGGCCGGGACCATCGGCCACACCATCGCGTCCTTCCAGACGCGGAAATCAATCAGGACCGGACGGTCGTTGATCTCGTTGGCCTTCTTGATTGCCTCGACGGCTTCATCCTTCGTGAACGCACGCATGCCGACGCAATCGTAAGCTTCGGCAAGCTTGACAAAATCAGGCACGTCGACGATATCGTCACGATTTTCACCGTCAGCGAGACTCGTCGCCGAATAATGGTGGTTGAAGAACAGCGTCTGCCATTGACGAACCATGCCGTACACGGAATTGTTGATAATCGCGATTTTGATCGGCGTGTGGTCGAGCAACGCGGTCGCCAACTCCTCGGAGGTCATCTGGAAGCTGCCGTCACCGTCGATCAGCCATACCGGCTTGCGTCCATTGAACTCACGCTGGGAACCGACTTTCGCACCGATGGCCGCAGGCAGACCGAATCCCATCGTGCCCAGACCGCCGGAAGAAATCCACGAATGCGGGTGCTCAAAATCGATAAGCTGGGACGCCCACATCTGGTGTTGGCCGACACCCGCAACCCAGATGGTCTCGGGATCCGCCTGCTTGGACAGCTGTTCGACCACCCACTGAGGGGAGAGCGACCCGTCCACCGGCGCATCCTGCGGCTCGTCATACGTGGTCGGGTACTTCTCGCGCCACTCGTCGATCTGCGCCCACCACGGCTTGAGGTTCGGCTTGCTGTGAATGGCCTGCTGACGCTTGATTTCAGGGATCAAATCGTTGAGCACTTCGGCCACGTCGCCGACGATCGGCACGTCAGGCTGACGGTTCTTGCCGATTTCCGCCGGATCGATATCGATGTGGATGACGCGGGCTGCGGGGGCGAAGGAATCCAAACGTCCGGTCACACGGTCGGAGAAGCGCGCACCGATGGCGACCAGCAAATCGCTGCGCTGGACTGCGCCGGTCGCCGCGATACCGCCATGCATGCCGAGCATGCCGAGCACCTTCGGGTCGGAATCCGGGACGATGCCGCGGGCGGGGAGCGTGGTGACGATCGGAGCGCCCGTCAAGTCGGCAAGCTCCTTGACCTGCTTGCCGGCGTTGGCGCGGACCGCGCCGCCACCCACGTACAGCACCGGGCGGTAGGACTGCGAGAACAGTTTCGCCGCATCCGACAACACGTGGCCATGCGCCTTCGTGGTGGGATTGTAGCCGGGAAGAATCATCCGCTGCGGCCAGGAATAATACATCTGGCCGTTTTGCGCGGTTTTGGTCAGATCGACAACCACCGGGCCGGGACGACCGGAACCGGCGATGTAGTACGCTTCGGCGAGCACGCGCGGAACGTCTTGGGCGTTCGTGACCAGATAGGAATGCTTGGCGACCGGGTAGGTGATACCGACGATATCGGCTTCCTGGAACGCATCGGTGCCGATGGCGCCCACGCCCACCTGACCGGTGATGACGACCATCGGAATGGAATCCATGTTCGCGTCCGCAATGGCGGTGACCACGTTGGTGGCGCCAGGGCCGGACGTGACGATGCATACGCCGACCTTGCCGGTCGCCACGGCATACCCTTCCGCTGCATGGCCTGCAGCCTGCTCGTGGCGGGTGAGCACGAAACGGAACTTGGTGTGCTCGTTGATGGCATTGTAGACAGGCAGGATGGCTCCGCCAGGAATGCCGAACACGTCCTTGACGCCCAGATCCTCCAGCGAACGGACCAGCGCCTGTGCGCCGGTCATCTTTTCACCGTCGACGATGGACTGTTTCTCCGCTGCGGGTGCCTTCGGCACGCCGCTGAATGCCTGAAGTGGCGTTGGTGTAGCCATGATCCCTCTCATATGTGTGTTGGTATGCTCCGCTATGGCAGCGCTCCTGGTGGGGCGCAGCCGGGTGAGGCTTCTATGCTGCCGACCCCGCTTGTGGCGGTCCGGCAAGCCGAATGTTCGTATTGGTTTTATCGTAATCGCCTGTGGCGAGATAATCGCCGAACAGACCACATGATGGTTGCGATACCGTGCGACGAATGCTACCCGCGGTTCGTGCCGTTCTCGTCAGGGTCATGCGTGGAACCTGATTGAGGGGCGTTCCCGGCGGCACCACCTGTTGCGGACCGCATTCGAGCACAGTCGCGTTCACGCTGTTTGAGCGTATGCCATGCTTGTTTGGCGGCCGCGAGCTGGGCCTTACGTTTGCTTGTTCCGCTGCCGGTTCCCAGCAACGGGTCGGCGCCTTCATCGGCGATATCGCCATGCTCGTCATGCAACGGCAGCGTCCAACGTTTGCCGTACCCGCCGGGCAGGATTGCGCGGGCGGTGAACCGTTGCGCGTATTCCGGACCGCTGACGGACATGCGGTACTCCGGGTCGGCCAAGCCCATGTGATGGGCGAGCACCGTCAGCGAGGTCTTCCAATCGAGGGCGGGGCCTTCGGTGGCGACTTCCCTGAGAGTGTCATCCACAAGACGATGCACGACTTCGCGCGCACCATCAATCCCATGTTCGACAAACGTCGCGCCAATCAGGGATTCGACGATATCGCACAGAATCGAACTTTTATCGGCGCCGCCGGATTCCGCTTCACCATGGCCGAGTAGAATGAACCGGCCGACGTGGAGCTTGTCCCGCGCGATGGCGGATAACGATTCCTCGGAAACCGCTTTCGCGCGCATTTTCGCCAGCTGTCCTTCGGTCATGTCCGGATGGGCTTTGAACAGGGTTTCCGTGGAGACGAGTTCCAGCACGGCATCACCGAGGAATTCGAGCCGCTCGTAATTAGGGGCGCCGGGATGCTCGTGGGAGAAGGAACGGTGGGTCAGCGCCTGAACCAGCAATTCCGGGCTGATGGTCGTGCCGAGCGCGTCGAGCAGCTCCTGCGTAGGTGACTGGTCGTCGTGTTCCTCTCGGACCACGCCGACATGATGCCTGGTATTCGGCGTGACGGTGGTAGCCGTATCAACGCGTCTCGTGTTGGAACCGTGATGCTTGGAGCGGTGGTGTTGTGACGGTGCGCCGTCGGTGTTGGAGCTGGAAGTCATGAAGCTGCCTCGTGGTCGTGGATATGGTCCTGACGCTACGCCGGAAGCGTAACGCGTTTGGGGCTTCCGGTGTTCTGCTGACCGCCGTGCGCAGTATCAACGTCCGCTGATGGTAGTCGGCAGGATACCTGAAGCCGGTACTTTGCGCAGGGGAGGCGCATGTGTCCCCCCCGTGGCAAAAAACCGTATACCTATCATAGCGGTGTGCGCGATATTGGGGAGCCTGCATCGTGAACACCCTGGCGTGCGAATACGACAGGACCCTGCCACCCGTCGATGGCAGGGTCCTGAATCAGTGAACCTCGTTCAGCTGCTCCGGTCACTCAGTTGGTGTGAGCGGACTGGATGGCGTCGCGGTAAACGCGGCCGCGGTAGGAACCGCAGCTCGGGCAAGCCACGTGCGGCAGCGTCGGAGCGCCGCAATTCGGGCAGGTGACGGTCTGGGCGGCAGACGCTTTCCAGTTCGCGCGACGCGAATGCGTATTGGCGCGCGAGGTCTTGTACTTAGGCAGTGCCATGGTGTATTCCTCTGTTTCGTTCGAACGATTGAGCTTAAGCGTTTAGAATTCTACCGCATGCCTCGTACAACGTCCACTTGCGGCGGCACACCACGTTCACTCGGCCTTCGACTCGCGTTCCAGCTGCTCTTTCAACGAGGCAAGGGACGCGAAACGGATATCCGTAGTGTCATGCCGGTGGTCCGGATGCTCGTTGAGGTTGATGCCGCATTGCGGGCACAAGCCCTTGCAATCTGGCTTGCACAACGGTTGCAGGGGCAGGGTTTCGACGAACGAGTCACGCAACAGGGCCTCCAGATCGGCGAAACACCCGTCGGGACTCAGCGGGTACGTGTCTTCCGTCTCCTCTTCGCCTGCGATGATGTCCGTGTCGTCATCCTGATTCCGCGATGCGTCTTCATAGGGGAAGAACGCGGTGACATCCGTACCCCAGTCGCGTTGCAGCGGGGTGAGGCAGCGGGTGCATTCCGCGTGGACGGGGGCGGTGAGATGGGCGTGGAACACGAGTCCGTCCACGATGGAATCGAACGCCCCGTCGACGTGGATCGGCTCGCCTTCGTCAATGCCGACGATATTGTCGCCGATGCCGCTGGGTGCGGGGAAATCCGCGTCAACCGTGGTGCTCTGTCCTGGCCGCGAAGCGACCTGTGCCACGGGAACCGCCCACGGTGAATCTTCTGGACGTGTCATATCAAGCCTCCGGATAATCGTCTGGTTGAATATGGTCAAGCCGTTCGCTTGCCTCGCGTTCGCGCTGGTCGAGCACACTCAGACCGCCGCGCACATCCTGGCTGAGCTTGTCAAGCTGGTCTTGCAGGCCTTGCATGACATCAGTGCAATACTGGTTGGCACCGCTGGTGAGCTTGTCGGCTTTGGTTTGTGCTTGGTCGAGGATAGCACGCGCTTTCTGCCGTGCGATGGTGGTGATGTTGTCTTGCCCGGCCAGGAATTGCGCTTGCTCTTGCGCGTCGTGGACGATGTTCGCGGCTTGGCTTTGTGCCGAGGCGATAACGGCGTTCGCTTGGGTTTGCGCGTTTTCCAGCCGGCGTTCGGCTTCGCGCATGAGCGCGGAGGCGCGTTCGAGTTGCACGGGGAGCATGTTTTTCAGCTCGTCAAGCTGCCCGGCGAATTCGTCACGGTCGATTCTGACCTGATTGGGGGCGAAGAAGCTGCTTTTTGCCTCATCAAGCTGGCGTTCGAGCGAATCCAGGATGTCGTAGACAGTGGTGAATTCCGCACGGCTTTGGCTTTCGGCCTCGGAATACCGGTCATGGTCGCGGGCGGCTCCCATGGCGGCATCCATGGTGGCGTCCTGTTGCCGTCCGTCGTCGGCTCCGCCGCGACTTGCCGGATCCCTCAGGTCAGGCAGGGATGACATATCGAAACCACGTTTGGTGCTGCCGGTCGCTTCCGCGGGTTGCGTCTGCGTGTCGCGGGGGTCGCCGGCGGCTGTTTGCGTCGCGTTTTCGGTGGGTTCGCTGTCGGCTTGTGCGGTGTTCGTGGTGCTGGTCATCGTGGGTGCCGGTTGTGCGGGAACCTGACCGGTTCCGGTTCCGGTGTTGTCGTGCGAATGATCCGGATCGTTGGCGCTGCTGGCTTCGCTGCCTGTCATGCTCTCTCCTTACCTTTGATCTCTGCCGTGGTGCGTGCTGCGTTTTCCTCTATCGTAGGCGATGCTGTGGCGTCGCGAATACGATGGGCGACGTGTCAATCGCGAGGCGTGTCACGCGTGTCGCTCTTCATCGAGTGCGCGTTCGAGCAGCGGGATCACGCAATCGGGAACCATGCCGGTCACATCACCGCCGTGGCGTGCGACATCCTTGACCACGGAGCTGGAAATATGCTCCAACACCGGGTCCGCAGGCAGAAAGAGGGTTTCCACGTCGGCGAGTTTGCGGTTGACGAGCGCCATGCCCAGCTCCGCCTCATAATCGCCGTTCTGCCGCAAGCCTTTGACGATGACAGTGGCGCCGACTGTTTTGCAATAATCGGTGATCAACCCGTCAGTGGATGCGACGACCACGTTGTCGCACGTCCCGCCGAGCGCCTGTCGGATGATATCAACCCGGGTGTGTTCGGAAAACATCGGTGTTTTCGCGGCATTGACCGCGACAACGACGTGTACTTGCGTGAAGAAGCGCGAGCAGCGGCGGATAACGTCAAGATGCCCGGCGGTCACCGGGTCGAACGAGCCAGGGCATACTGCGATAGTCATACCATAAGCGTACCGCGTTGCTGTCATCGGATATTTGGCGTGGCTATGATGGTGGAAACGCAACTTCAGCAATACGGTAATGAATTGAGATTCAGGCGGAAGGTGATCACTGATGAACGACAATAATGTGGGGGTGCATGACAGCGGGAGTACGGTCGCACGGGATACGGCGCAAGTATCGTGGACGACCCGCCTGGCCGCACATGACGCGGATGAAGCGGTTTCCCCGTTGTCGAATCCGGATTCCGCGACCGGTACGGCGGTGTTGGAGCGTCCGCAGGCGGAAGAGAAACTCAAAGGCACCGATGACGGCGATGCGGATCGTTTCGCGCATTATGTCTCAAAGCGCCGCATGGAGCAGTCCCGCTTGACTGGCCGCCCGGTGGTCGCGTTGTGCGGCAAGATCTGGGTGCCGAAACACGATCCGTCGCAGTATCCGGTATGTCCGGAATGCAAGCGCATCTACGAACAGATGATGGGCGGCGCCGGTAACGGGGACGAGTGAGGCAGATCCCTGCCGGTGCGGCTTCCCGCGTGGACATGATGGGCCGGCTGTTTGGACGCGGTATCAACGTCCAAACAGCCGGCCCATCATCATTCGGCGTGATACGCGTCGGGACGGCCACATGGCAGCAGTCACACTCCGACAACGTAACCGTCTTGTAGGAGCGGCTTACAGCACGGTTGTCTCGGTCGGGATCGCCGGATCGCCTTTCATCAGGCTTTGTGCGGTGATCGGCAGTTCCGCCAAGGCTTTCGCACGGTAGTTATGCGCGTTGACGATGGCATCATGGCCCTGGTACTTATGGTTGATCTCACCATGGTCCACGTACTGGACGAGCAGATCCTTCCAGCCTTCCGGAGCGTGGAAGTCGGCGAGCTTGCTTTCGGAGCCGGAAATGACATGCTCGCAATCCGCGAGATTGTACTCGTAGGAACGATAGGCGAGTTTGCGCCCCGGCACGGTCGCCTTGTCCTTGGATTTCTTGGCGACCGGCTCCATGACGCCGTTCGCGTTCTCGCGTTCGGTCAGCTTGTACACCATCGCGCAGGTCGGGGCTCCCGACCCGGTGACCAGCATCGTGCCCACGCCGTAGGAGTCGACCGGCGCGGTCTGCAATGCGGCGAGCGCGTATTCGTCAAGGTCGTTGGTGACGGTGATGGTTGTGGAGGTCGCGCCCAGGGCGTCCAGTTCGTTGCGCACGCGTTGCGCCATCGCGGCCAGATCGCCCGAATCGATGCGCACGCCGCCAAGATCGGGACCGGCGACTTCGACCGCGGTTTTGACGGCTTCCTCGATGTTGTACGTGTCCACCAGCAGGGTGGTGCCTTTGCCGAGCGCGTTGATCTGCGATTCGAAGGCCTCGCGCTCGCTGTCGTGTACGAGGGTGAAGCAGTGGGCCGCCGTACCGATGGCTTTGAGGCCGTACAGTTGGGCGGCCAGCAGGTTCGCGGTGCCTTGGAATCCGCCGACGACGGCTGCGCGGGCGGCGGCGACCGCGGCCCATTCGTTGGTGCGTCGGCCGCCCATATCCATGCAGGGGCGGTCTTTGGCGGCGCTGACCATGCGGGAGGCGGCTGAAGCGACGGCGGAATCATAGTTGAGGATGGACAGCAGGAGAGTTTCGAGCAGCGTGCATTCGCCGAAGGTGCCTTCGACCTGCAGCACGGGGGAGTTCGGGAAGAACATTTCGCCTTCGCGATAGCCTTTGATCGAGCCGGTGAAATGGAAGTCCTTGAGCCAGTCGAGTGTTTCCTTGCTCACGATGTTGCGGTCGGCAAGGAACGCGAGGTCCTCGTCATCCAAATGGAAGTGTTCGAGCGCGTCAAGGATGCGCCCGGTGCCGGCGAGCACGCCGTAGCGGCGACCTTCGGGCAGGTGTCGGGTGAAGATCTCGAATACGCATGGACGGTTCGCGGTCCCGTCTTTGAGCGCGGCGTCCAGCATGGTGTACTCGTACATGTCGGTCATCAATGCCGGTGAATAATCAACCATGATTTGTCCTTCTCGTGATGTTCTCGTATTCGGTCCGTTGCCGGTTAGCGTAGTCCGACGGTACGCGCCGTGCAAGCGTCATCAGGTGGGAGGCGGGGTACTGTCTGGCCCGGACGATGCTGTCTGTGCCTGCCCCGACGCCATCTCCTCTACAAACTGGTTACGCTGAGGGGGGCTGTCAGCATGGCTAGTTTGTAGAGAGAAGCGTCCGGAGGCGGCACACTCGATTCCCGGCGTCGGTAGTGGGTTGCGCTTCTGCTTCTGCCGACGCTGAGGGGTGGGTGAGTGTCGGTAGAGGATTGTGCCGACGCTGGGTGGGCTGCGACGTCAGGCGTAAGCTGATGGTATGAGATTCATTGCGGGTATATGGCGTCTGGCGATTGCCGCGTTGTGCTTTGTCGGCACGTATGAAGCGTGGACGATTCCTAACCGGTGGGTGTATTTCACGTTTCAAACGGGATTCGTCCTTGGCATCGTGATGTTGTGGGCGGGCGCCGCAAGCTTGCTTGAAGGCATTCAGCCGCCCGCATGGCTCAAAGGCTGCCTGACCGTCTACGCGGTCGTCACCGCGCTGGTCGCGTTCCTGCTCATGCCACCGGACGATCCGCATTATGTGCCGCAAGTGCTTGGCATCATGACCAACACGATGCTGCATCGGTTCGCGCCCGTGATGGCGGTGATTGATTTTGTGCTGTTCGATCCGCATCGGCGCTTCAAACCCGGGTACGTGCTCAGCTGGATGGGCTATTTCCCGATATATCTTGCGTTCGTGGTGATTCGTGCGCAATTGTGGCCGCATGCCGGACCGTCGGTCGGCGGCAACCCGTATCCGTATACCTTCATTGATTTGGGACAGTTGGGATGGAGCCAATTCCTCGTCAATATCGTGGGGCTTGCCATCGGCTGTCTGCTGGTTTCGCTCGCCGTATTCCTGATTGACCGGATCCTGCCTGACAAGCCGTTGCTGCCGTCGCGGTGAATACGCGTTCGGGGCGGCAGCGCAAGCGTACGGGCGTTGCGCTGTGCTAGGTTGAAGGCGTACGAAGGACATCAGCCGGCAGAACCGGCCGTATATGAAGAAACACGAGGCAGACATGACACAGGCGGATTCCGCGCTCGATCAAGAACAACAGCATGACGTGCAATCAAAACTCGCTTTGGAGGTCGATATGTATGTGACGCGTGCGGATGGGCGCAAAGTCGATGAACTGCGTCCGGTGCATATCACCCGTCACTTCACCGAACCGCCGGAAGGGTCGGTGCTCATTGAATGCGGGCATACGCGTGTCATGTGCACGGCGACCTTTACGCCATCCGTACCACGTTGGCGCAAAGACAGCGGGCTGGGTTGGGTGACCGCCGAATACGCGATGCTGCCGCGCGCCACCGCCGACCGTACCGACCGTGAATCCGTCAAAGGCAAGATCGGCGGCCGCACCCACGAAATCAGTCGTCTGATCGGACGCTGCCTGCGCGGCGTCATCGATATGAAAGCGCTGGGAGAGAACCAAATCCAGCTGGACTGTGATGTCCTGCAAGCCGACGGCGGCACCCGTACCGCATCCATCACCGGAGCATATGTCGCGCTCGTCGACGCGCTGCGCTGGGCTGAGGAACACAAGTACATCAAGTCCGCGAACAAAGTCATCAAAGACACGGTGTCCGCCGTATCCGTCGGTGTTATTGACGGCAAGCCGATGCTCGACCTGCCGTACGTGGAAGACAGCAAAGCGATGACCGATATGAACGTCGCCATGACCGGATCCGGCGCGTTCATCGAAATCCAAGGAACCGCAGAACACCGCCCATTCACGCGCGCCGAGCTCGGCATCCTGCTTGATCTCGCCGAAAAAGGCAACCGCGAGCTGCAAGCCGCCCAAGCCGCTGCGCTCGCCCAAGACTGATCGCATCCGGGCATGCCGGTGCGCACACCACTCGTCTCACGCGCACCAGCGCACGCGTCGCGCCGTTCTGAATCCGAAACCGTTGAAAGGAACCCTATGACGCTCACCATCGTCGTCGCCTCGCACAATGAAGGCAAACTGGCGGAAATCCGGCGTATCCTCGCCCAGGATTTCTCCGGCACACCCATCGAACTTGTTTCCGCGGGCTCACTCGGCATGCCCGATCCGGTTGAAACCGGTGTTACTTTCCAGGAAAACGCACTGCTGAAAGCCCGCTTCGTCGCGCAGCGCTCCGGCATGCCCGCCATCGCCGACGATTCCGGGTTGATCGTGGACGTCATGGGCGCGGCCCCCGGTATTCTGTCCGCTCGTTGGGCCGGCGAGCACGGCAATGATGCGGCGAACAACGCGCTACTGCTCAGCCAGCTCGCCGACATCCCCGATGACAAGCGCACCGCCCGGTTCCGTTGCGCGGCAGCGCTCGCTGTACCGGGGGCGGATGCTGACGCCGAAGGGTTGTACCCCATTGTTTCGGAGCATGTGGAAATCGGTGAAATGCCGGGGCGGATCATCCGCGAGCCTCGCGGAGAACATGGATTCGGCTACGATCCGCTGTTCGTGCCGGATGATCAGCCTGTACGGGCCGAAGGCGGTGCCGAGCTGACCTCCGCCGAGATGAGTGCGGACGAGAAGAACGCGATATCGCACCGTGGAAAAGCGTTGAAGGCGCTGGTCCCTGCTGTCGCGCGCCTGGTTGAGCGGTAGGTCCGCATTCCGGTTTGCCGTGTGGCAGGTCTTGCGGGACGTCGGGGATGCGTAGGTATTTCCGACATATTGTCTGGATTGGGCGGGCATCTTTGGGTTCCCGCTGAGCCGGCGTCCCGACGACCGCCCGATGCGACGCTATCTTTGGGTTCCTGCGACGTGGATGCAGCGGGGTGTGAACGATGCGGGAGTATTTCCGGGATGGTGCTTGTGTTGTAGGCGCATCTCCAGATCGCTGTGGTGCCAGCGTTCCGGGTTCCAGCCGATGCGACGCTATCTCCGGTTTCCCGTGCCTCGGGTCTTGTGGGGTGTGGGTGATGCGGGTGTTTTCCCGGCATATTGTCTGGGTCGGGCGGGTGTCGCAGGGTTCCTGCTGAGTCGGTGTCCCGGCGACCGTCCGATGCACCGCTATCTCGGGTTTCCCGTATGGCGGGTCTTGCCTGGTCCCCAAAATACGATGACAGTGCGGTGGAGTTTGTTCGAGTCAGGCCGGCATCACCGGATTCCTATGCCTCCGGATTCCGGGAACCGGCAGTTGTGTGATCATCCAAGTAACGTCACGTGCGCGAGTGTCATCAACGTCAACGACACCACGGCGGTCAACGCGAGCGAAAACCCGGCCAGCCGCGCATTGCCGAGCACCTTGTCGGTGAACATCGTGGAAAACACCGCAATCGGCGCCAAGCAGCACAACGCCACCGCCTGCCGGATCGCAACATCAAACGGCAACAGGAACCACGCCGCCGCGGCGAACAGTATGCCGCACGGCAGACGCCACGCGAGCACTTCGAGTACGGCGTGCACGTCGGCGCGGCCGGCCGGCACATCCATCAGCATGCCGACCATCAGCATCGCACACAGCGAATTCGCGGCGGCAACCGGTTGCACAATCTGGGCGATGACACCCGGAATGCGAATGCCCGCGAGCATCAGGACAATCATCACCATGTACACGTCGAACGACATCGAAGACGCAAACCCGCGTGCCACGCGACGCAGCAGCGTACGGCGGGAGAGACGGCGGGCATCCCGGTCGGTCGGGCGTTCGTACGGCAACGTCGGGGCATCGCCCGCATGCTGCTCGACAAGGGTCATATCAGGGGTGATATGCAGCAGTGTTTGGGTGAGTACGTTCGTGCCTGCGGCGACCATAATGCAGTTGCCGACATCGAACATCGCGGCTGGCACCAAGGCGGATGGACCGAAAAACGCTTGCAACACCGGGAAACAGAAGCATCCGACATTGAATCCTGCCCCATTGAGCATGACGAACGCGCGCTGGGCGACCGGACGCCGCCCGGTGCATAGGAATATCAGCGCAGGCGGTACCGCGGCGGCGATGAAGCCGAACAGTGAAATCCACAGCAACCGGATATCATGCGGCTGCGTGGCGAACGAGTAGATGATGGCGCCGGGCAGAACGAGATTGAATTCGGCGGTCTGCAAGACCCGATAATCGCGGGGGCCGAACAGGCCGAGCCGTTTGAACATGTATCCCACTGCGATAATCAGCAGCAGGGTGACCGGTTGAATAAGTGCTTGCACGCCGCTCCTCCCGCATAGATATCCGGCTACAGCCGGAACGGTTTTCATCATAAACGGTCGTATGACGCGGGCGTACAGGCGGGCGGATGGCACGGCAAGCGTAGAACAAGCATGAAAAAAGGAGGCCGGTCAGGCCTCCTTGTGATCATCGTCGTCGTCGCGACTTTCCGACATGAGCCGGTCAAGCGCTGCGAGCGTCGAATCCATTCTGGGCAGTTGCTCAGTCATGGCTTGTCCTTTCTTGTGTGTTGTGGATGGTTGGGAATGTGTCGGAAGGTGTCCGGCATAACGCTGGTGAGCGCAATGATGAATATACCTTGTCCGGGTGTCAAATGGGTAATGCGTGGTGTGCGTTTTCACGGTACGTTTACGAGAGGGTTGCGTTACCATCGGGGCGATGACAACGTTTCTTGTTTGCGATAACAAGGATTTCGGGTGATTTTCGTTGTGCCCCACTGCCATGTTTCATCGGTTGCTGACACGAAAATATCGCATGATTTCGCTGAGCGATAAGCGGACCGGATGTCGACACTGGCGTGGGCGGGTGATACATTGGACGGGTCGCGCGCGTGGCGGAACTGGTAGACGCGCAGGATTTAGGTTCCTGTGACTTTGTCGTGAGGGTTCGATTCCCTTCGCGCGCACCCACTGCTGCAGTCAGGGCTTCTGGCCGGCAATCGTAGCCCTGGCACGCGGCTCGCAGTGCGGCAACGCCGTCGATTTTGCAAAATCCACGGTTTCCGTTATAGTTGTGGTCTTGTGCGCGGGAAGCGTATGCTTCTCGGGCAACACGCCACTTTAGCTCAGTCGGTAGAGCGGCTCACTCGTAATGAGCAGGTCGACAGTTCGATTCTGTCAAGTGGCTCCGGTACGGCACGTCTGCGGGCGTGCCGTTTTGCTATTCGGGCAAGTGCCAGCCGGGTTACCGGCGTATAGGAAAAAACGTGGTGCTCTAGACTTCGTTCTTCGGGATGTATAGGCACGTTCCGGCGTTGGCGTTCCTGTAGCTCGCAAACCGTGTATCACACCTTCTGCCGACACTGGCAGAGCCATCGGCGTCGGCAGCATGACATTCCCGATAGTCGTGGATGAACAAGCGAAGGATGAATCGTCCCATGACACGTCCCGGTAAGTTCCGGACGCGCGCGAGGCCAATGGCCCATGCCTTCGGAATCTGAAAAAATCGCCGTAACGCCTTGACCCGGCGAGTTGTTGAGGAAAAAGTCTCAATAACTCGCGTTCGGCAGCCATTTGGGCGAGATATTGAGATCGCGTGGTTTCCTGCGTTCAATCGCATAGTCCCGAATATCCCGGAACATCAACGATTCTTGGATGTCGACCGTTCGTGTCGCCAGGGCATGATCCCCAAAAACTCACGGAATCGCGATTTGCAAAGAAATACTGAGACAATATTCTGAAAATCTCTATTATTTTGGTGCGGTCGTCGAGATATTGAGACATTCACTAACGAGACGTTCATCACGAGACGTTCACCGCGAGACATTCATCGACCCGCAGGCCTTCCATCTGATGATGTCCCTTGACCATGCGGCGTGGCACCGGCCGGTGGCAGAAGCTTGTGCCACAATGGAGCCATGAGCAGCATGATCGACGCGAATGCACAGAATGCACAGCACGGTGAACCGCATGGCAACCCGAGTATGGCGGCGGGACGGCAGGAGCCGCAGCAGCAGCCGCAGCCACAACCGCAGGACGGGCGTACGGGAGTAGACGAGGATTTCTACGCGGTGATTCCCGCCGGCGGCACGGGCACCCGCCTGTGGCCGCTGAGCCGCGAAGCCAAACCGAAATTCCTCTATGACCTGCTCGGTCAGGGCCGCACACTGATTCAATCCACCTATGACCGGCTTGAACACGTCGCCGGGCACGGTCATGTCGCCGTGAGTACGGGATGGCGCCATGTCGCGGCGATTCGCGAACAGCTTCCTCAGCTTGATGAGAACGATATCTTCGCCGAGCCGGTGCCGCGTGATTCCACTGCTGCAATCGCCTTGGCGACGGCTGTGCTGGCCCGCCGCCATGGCGAGCATGTCGTGGTCGGCTCGTTCGCCGCCGATCATGTGATCCGTGGCGCTGCATCCTTCGCGCGCGCGGTGCGTGAAGCGGTCGCCACAGCCCGCGCCGGATACGTGACTACGATCGGTATCGCCGCATCCCGTCCGTCCACGGCGTTCGGCTATATCCATCAGGGCCGTTCTTTGGCCGCAGACGTGCCGGACGCCCCCAGCGCACGTCTGGTCGAACGGTTCGTCGAGAAACCTGACGCCGCAACCGCCCAAGCGTATCTGTCAACCGGCGAATACCGTTGGAACGCCGGCATGTTCGTGATGCGTGCCGACGTTCTGCTCAGCCACTTGCGTGACTGCAAGCCGCGCATGTATGACGCGATTTCGACCATCGCGGACGCGTATCTTGCCGGCGGAGACGCGGTCGATGAGGCGATGGCGACGCACTGGTCGGGCATCGAGAAAATCGCGTTCGACTATTCGGTCGCCGAACCGTTGAGCGTCCAAGGCGGCGTGGCGATGATCCCCGGCGATTTCGGGTGGGATGACATCGGCGATTTCAATTCGGTCGCCGCCCTGCTGCCGAGCGCGAACGAACAGAACATCAAGATTCTCGGCGACCGCGAATGCGTATCCTATATTGATTCCGCCGGCGACGTGGTGGTGCCCGCCGCAGGGCGAACGATTGCATTGCTTGGCGTGGACGACATGGTCGTGGTGGACACGCCGGACGCGCTGCTGGTCGCGCCGCGCGCCCGCAGCCAGGAAGTCAAGAATATGGTTGCCCACTTGCGGCAGGAAGGTCACGACGAGCTCCTGTGACGGGCGTGCGCCTGACCGCGTGGACGATTGTCCGATGCTGTCCTATTTTGTGGGTATCTTGTCACGTGGAAGCAAACGATGTCATTCCTGTGCCGTGCGCTCGCCGCGTGCCTGTCGCGCCCGCATGAACGGTGTCGCTTCGATTATCAAGAAAGGACCAAGTATGGCCATCAATCCGCCAGTTGACGCCACCAAGACTCCTGAGTGGGCTGCCCTGCAGAAGCACTATGACGAGCTGCAGAACGAAGGCATCAGCCTCAAGAAGTGGTTCGCCGAGGATTCGAGCCGTGTGGACCAGCTGAGCTTCGATGCCGGCGACCTGCACTTCGATCTGTCCAAGAACCTGATCAAGCCGGAAACCCTCAAGCTGTTCGCCGACCTCGCCAAGGCCGTCAAGCTTGACGAGCGCACCAAGGCCATGTACACCGGCGTGCACATCAACAACACCGAGGATCGCGCTGTGCTGCACACCGCGCTGCGTCGTCCGGTCGAGGATGAGGGCAAGTACATCGTCGACGGCCAGGATGTCGTCAAGGACGTGCGTGACACGCTTGACCGCATCTACGCCTTCGCCGACAAGGTCCGTTCCGGCGAATGGAAGGGCGTCACCGGCAAGAGGATCGAAACCGTGGTCAACATCGGCATCGGCGGTTCCGACCTGGGCCCCGTCATGGTGTATGAAGCGCTCAAGCCGTACGCTGACGCCGGCATCTCCGCCCGCTACATCTCTAACATCGACCCGAACGACCTGGCCGAGAAGACCAAGGGCCTCGACCCGGAGACCACCCTGTTCATCATCGTCTCCAAGACTTTCACCACCTTGGAGACCCTGACCAACGCCCGTGAAGCCCGCACCTGGCTGCTCGAGGAGCTCAAGGCCAAGGGCGCCATCGACGGCTCCGATGCGCAGAACGCCGACGCCATCAAGAAGCACTTCGTCGCCGTCTCCACCAACCTGGAGAAGGTCGAGGAGTTCGGCATCGACCCGTCCAACGCCTTCGGCTTCTGGAACTGGGTCGGCGGCCGCTACTCCGTGGATTCCGCCGTCGGCACCTCCCTCGCCGTGGTATTCGGCCCGGCCCGCTTCGAGGAGTTCCTGCACGGCTTCCATGAGATCGACGAGTACTTCGCCAACACCCCGTTCGACAAGAACGTGGTCGTGCTGCTCGGCATGCTCAACGTGTGGTACCGCAACTTCTTCCACGCCGCATCCCATGCGGTGCTCCCGTACGACCAGTACCTGCACCGCTTCCCGGCGTACCTGCAGCAGCTGACCATGGAATCCAACGGCAAGTCCGTGCGCTGGGACGGCACCCCCGTCACCTGCGACACCGGCGAGATCTTCTGGGGCGAGCCGGGCACCAACGGCCAGCACGCCTTCTACCAGCTGATCCACCAGGGCACGCAGCTGATTCCGGCTGACTTCATCGCGTTCGTCAATACCCCGAACCCGACCAAGGACGGCGACCAGGACGTGCACGAGCTGTTCTTGGGCAACTTCCTCGCGCAGACCAAGGCGCTCGCGTTCGGCAAGACCGCCGACGAGGTACGCGCCGAGGGCACTCCTGAGGACATCGTCCCGGCCCGCGTGTTCACCGGCAACCGTCCGACCACCTCGATCTTCGGTGTGGCGCTGACCCCGTTCTCGCTCGGTGAGCTGATCGCCCTGTACGAGCACATCACCTTCGTCGAGGGCACGGTGTGGGGCCTGGACTCCTACGATCAGTGGGGCGTCGAGCTCGGCAAGCAGCTGGCTAAGCAGATCACCCCGGCGATTTCCAAGGACGACGATGCGCTCGCCGCCCAGGACGCCTCCACCCAGGGCCTGATCAAGTTCTACCGCGCCAACCGCGAGTTCTGATTCGCATCGCGTGATACCGGCGGCAGGGAGCATGGCTTTCTGACTGTCCGGTGAATCGAAATCCCGCTGTCCGTTCGTCGGGCGGCGGGATTTCGTATATCTGCCTGTGGTGTGACTGGCTGGTTGCACGGCGGCCTGATATCAGCATGACTTGGTCTTTTCGCGGCGATATCTGTCTGTAGTGTGACGCTTCGGTTACATGGCAGACCGATTCTCGGGATTTGGGGCTTGACGACGACGATATCCGCCTGTGGTGTGACCGGCTGATCGCACGGCGGCCTGATACCGCAGTCCGACAACGACACGACGATCGTCACCGGCAACCGCGTATCCGCCGGGGCCGCCGGGGCCGCCGGACCCGCCGCGCGGTCCGCGTACCGCGTTATAATCCAATGCTGTTATGCCGAAAAACGGGACGCCGCATAATCCCGTTTTTCTTTGGGTCCAGCCGGAACATCCAAGTGGCTGCAAAGCCATGGTTCCGGCGGATTGGCACCCTTCGCAGGCGAACCTGCGGAGACATTTCAGCTGAACGGAATCCCGAAGGGGACCGCGAAGCCCCGACCAATCGTCGATATGCGGCGGCGGTGGAGGAATATCATGGTTAATGCCATCGAAGCATTCGACGCCAAGCATCTCAAGCCGGCGGAGGAAATCCCCGCATTCCGTCCTGGCGACACCGTCGAGGTCAACGTCAAGATCAAGGAAGGCAACAACTCCCGTCTGCAGGCGTTCACCGGCGTGGTGATCGCTCGTCAGGGTGCTGGCGTGCGCGAGACCTTCATGGTGCGTAAGATCAGCTTCGGCGTGGGTGTCGAGCGTCGTTTCCCGCTGCACTCCCCGTCGATCGATTCGATCAAGCTGGTGCGCAAGGGCCGTGTGCGTCGTGCGAAGCTGTACTACCTGCGTTCGCTGCGCGGCAAGGCTGCTCGTATCGTCGAGCGTCGCGACAACAGCGAGAAGTGAGTTTCACGACAGCTGCATGATTTGGGACAGCCCGGTGGCCGTATGGCTGCCGGGCTGTCGGCGTTAAGCGCCGGGCAGATTCGAGTAGGCGTACTGGTAACGTATGCGGCAGCGTGGTTGTAGCCGACGCGGGTGCACGCAGTATGGTCGTCCGCGTGGCATAGGTGCGATGCACAGTACCGTCGGATTCGGCGGCAGATGGGAGGACTATGACGGAGCACACGCCTCGGCGTGAGGCAAGAAGCCGGCATGCGCGTCACGCTACTGGAGTCGCTCGCGGCGCCCATGCGGTGTCCGGTTCCGCATATGAGGCATCCGGTGCCAAGCGTGGAACCCATGCCGAGAATCAGTCGGGCAGTATTCGCGAATTTCTGGTATGGTGCGGTGTTCCCATACTGATTGTGCTGTTCATGCGCTTGTTCCTGTTCGGTTTCTACGTGATTCCGTCGGGGTCGATGCTCGACACCATCGAAATCAACGATCGTGTCATCACCACCAAGCTTGCGCCTGATATCATCAAACTGCAGCGCGGCGATATCGTCGTGTTCAAAGATCCTTCCCACTGGTTGCAATCCGAATCATCCCTCGGCAGCAATGATCTGATCAAACGGCTGATCGGCCTGCCGGGCGATACGGTGGCGTGCGCGGGAGCCGGACAGCCGGTGACCGTCAATGGTGTGGCGATTGATGAAAGCTCGTATGTGAAGCCGGGCGTACAACCCAGTGATTTCCCGTTCAGCGTCACGGTGACTGAAAACCATATTTTCGTGCTTGGCGACAATCGCGCGAATTCCGCGGATTCCCGCTACCATCAGGACGATGGGTCGAACGGGCTCGTACCCATCAACGATGTGCTCGGCGTCGCCATTGTGCGTAACTGGCCGTTGAACCGTATCGGTAAGCTTGACGCCCATCACGAGGTGTTCGCGAATGTCCCGAACCCCTCGTAACGCCACCCGCCAGCGTCCGATTCCGACGCTTGACCTTGAACGCAGCCTCGCCGCCCAAGGCTACGACCTGATTGTCGGGTTCGACGAGGTCGGACGCGGTTCGCTCGCCGGCCCGGTGATGGTGGGCGCCGCCGCCGTGTGGGCGCGTGACCTTCCAACGTTGGCGGTTCCTGACGGGGTTGCGGATTCCAAAATGCTGACGAAACACCGTCGTGAGGCGATATTCCACCCGTTGCGCCAATGGTGCGCTTCAAGCGCGGTCGGACAGGCCAGCAACGGTGAGATCGACGAATGGGGTATCACGTATGCTCTCGGTGTCGCCGCATTGCGCGCATTGGATGAGTTGGAACGCCAGTTGGACAGCGACAGGAACGATTCTGCTGTCACCGCCAATGCGAGCAGACCGGTATCACGAGAACTCCGTGTCGGCGGGATTCTCGATGGCCCAAACGATTACATCACCGCCGCTCTCGGCACGTTCGACGCGCCGGATGTGCCGTCGCCCGCCCACATCATCACCCAAGTCAAAGGTGATCAGCATTGTGCGACGGTCGCCGCGGCCGCGGTCATCGCAAAGGTCACCCGCGACCATCTCATGATGGATATCGCCGCAGGCAACCCGCAATACGCGCCGTACGATTGGGCGCATAACAAGGGGTATGGTTCGCGGGCGCACCGTGATGCGATCGCGCAGTACGGTCCGACCCCGCTGCACCGGGTGAGCTGGCATTTGGCCTGAACCGGGTAATCCGGACGGGTCGGGAACATCAGGTATCTGGAACGTTCTGGATGCCGCGGTTCAGTCCGGTCCGGCTATCGTGCGCGAGCCGGGACGAAACAACAGGATTGAGAAAGGACATGCATACGATGGAAGTGAATCACTCCAAGTCTCGCCCGTCAATGAAAGACGTGGCGATGCTGGCAGGGGTGAGTCATCAAACCGTGTCCCGCGTCATCAACCATTCCCCGGATGTGTCGGCGCAAACCCGTGCCCGCGTGCGCAAAGCCATTCAACAGCTGGGGTATCGTCCCAGCAATTCAGCGCGTGCGCTCGCTTCAAGCCGCTCGCGGATCATCGGCGTGATTATGGGCGGCGACCAGTTTCATGGCGCTGTGCTGACGTTGCAGGCGATTGAGGCGGCGGCACGGGCGCGAGGCTTGTTCGTCACCGTTTCGATGATCCGTAAAGCCATGTGCTCGCAGGATGAGTTCAATCGGATATGCGAGGGTTTTGACGAGCTGAACGTGGACGCGTACATCATGATGGTGCCGACGGACGTGCTGTTTCTTGCCGCGTGCCGTGCCCCGGTCACCAAACCGCGAATCTTGTTGACGGCGACGCACGGTGGCACCAGTGTCGGTACGGGGTTGAACATGATTCACGATGGGGACGGGCATGACCGGACCGCGGTTGTGGGTGTCGACCAGTGGGGAGCGATGGATCGCGTGATCAGCATGATCGCTGGATACGGGCACCGCCACGCCTTGTATGTCACAGGGCCGTCCGAATGGCGGGACGCGACGACGCGGTTTGACGCGTGGCGTGAACTGTCCGCGCAGTATGCGATTGCCTCGCGCATCGTCCGATGCCGGTCATGGCAGGCCAGTGAGGCGTACGCGCGTATGAATCACGTGCTTGAATACATCGGATCGTCTGGAGGCGTGCTGCCGACGGTGGTTGTCGCCGCGAGTGATGCGCAGGCGATTGGAGTGGCGCGTGCGTTGCGAGAGCATGATATTCGTATTCCGCAGGATGTCAGTCTGGTGGGGTTCGACGATATCGATGTGGCCGGCGACGTGGTTCCACCGCTGACCACCATTCGTCCGGATTATCGTCAGCTCGGTGTCGCCGCGATGCGTGAGGCGCTGTTCCTGCTGGGGGAGGGGCCGGAACCGGGGTACCCGGTATCCACGTATGGTGTGGGCCAGGTCGAGGCGAAAGTCGTCAAGCGTGCATCGTTGGCGGGGGTTTCACTGGGACGGTGAGGCGTGCCGGCAAGCATCGCTCTGCCTTCCATCCGCTTCCACGCCTGCGGAATCGACCGCTGAAACCAATCGTATGGAACAGATACCGTGGGAGGTGTGTGACCGGCGGAACAGACGCGTGCGCGAGTTGCCCTACTGCGCCAACGGTGCCCGCCATGTCTGCAGTGCTGTGACTTGCTGCACGTCTACCCGATTATGGAGCATTGGTCGTGGTTTGCGAAAACGTTGATAGAAGACAAGGCAATCAGCTACAATACCCCCATTGTGATGGTGACCGTATGCGACTGGCATGCAACGTCCGACACGTCAGATGCCCGGATTTCATGGGATTACGTATCGCATCACGCCCCTGATACGCACCGGATTGTGCGATACCGGGCTGCGACACGACGTTGAAGCCTCATCGGTACGGATCCACAACGCGTTCATACGTATATGCGAAAGGGGTCGGCATGTTCGATAAGCGGCTGTTTTCGTTGACGCCGGGCGTCAAACGCCTGGTCGCCGCGAAAGTGGCGTGCCTATGGGTGTCGCTACTGGCGGATATCGGGTTCGCCTATGTTCTGGTGGGTCTGCTCGGCAACATCCTCGGATATATCGAGCCGCTGAACGCGTCGAAATGCACGCAGCTCAACGAGCTCGGCCGCTGCTTGAACCCTGCCCAAACCCAAGGCGATTCCGCGCTCGAGACAGGCAAACAGGCCTTGTCTGCGTATCCGGACAATTATGGCATGTTCATCTTGTTCATCGCCGTCATCGTGATTGTCAAATATGTGGCCACCAGATGCGCCGCGTTCTTCGGCACCCGCGCCAGCGAAAGCGTCAAACTTGCGTTGCGTGAGAAACTGTACCGCAAAATGCTCCAGCTCGGCCCCTCCTACGCCCAACACGTGCGTACCGCCGACGTGGTCCAGTCAGCCGGCGAAGGTATCGAACAGATTCAAAGCTTCTTTGAATTGTTCCTGCCGCAACTGTTCTATGCGATTCTCGCACCAATCACCCTGTTCGTTTTCGTCGCCCCGGTCAACTGGCCTGCCGCGCTCGTGCTGCTCGTGTGTGCGCCGCTGATTGTCATCATCGTCGGCCTCGTGGCGATGAGCGCCTCACGCGTGTTCAAACAATACTGGGGCAAATACACTGATATGGGCGCCGCCTTCCTGGACGATCTGCAGGGCTTGGAAACCTTGAAAACCTTTGACGCTGACGGTCGTGCAGCCGAAACGATGGACCGCAAAGCCGAGGAATTCCGCGTCATGACCATGCGCGTGCTGCAAATCCAGTTGCGCTCGCTGTCGGCGATGGATCTGGTGGCGTACTGCGGTACTGCGGCGGGCATCGGCGTGGCGATCTGGCAGTTCATGATCGGGCAGATCTGGCTTCCCGCTGCACTGGTTGTGGTGTTGTTGTCGGCGAGCTTCTTCCTGCCGTTGCGCCAATTGGGGTCGTATTTCCACGTGGCGATGAACGGCATGACGTCTACGAAGCGTATTTTCGCGCTGCTTGACGCCCCCGTGCCGCAGCATGGCAATATCCGGTTGCCTTCGGTGGCGGATTCGGTGTCGGTGACATTCGATCAGGTCGGGTTCTCCTACAGAACAGACCCTGATGCCAAGCCTGCGCTGCACGATGTTGATTTCACCGCGCAACCGGGCCAGTTGACGGCGATTGTCGGCGTGTCTGGTTCCGGGAAATCCACGGCCGCCGGCCTGTTGGGCGGATCATTGGTCGGCTACACCGGTTCGATTCGTCTCGGCTACTCGCTGCTGGGCACGTCAACGGACGTGGAGCTGAGTTCCGTTTCGGAACAGTCACTTACCGGAACGGTGACGGTAGTGGGCGCGCGCAGCCACTTGTTTGCCGGCACGCTGCGTCAGAACCTGATGATGGCCAAGCCGGATGCCACCGACAACGACCTGTGGGGTGTGTTGCATCAGGCGCGTATTGATGATTTCGTCTGCGCACAGCCCGGTGGTCTGGATATGCGTATCGAGCAGGATGCGGCGAACCTGTCCGGCGGTCAACGCCAGCGGTTCGCCATTGCACGGGCCTTGCTGCGCGATAGCGCGGTATACGTGTTCGATGAGGCGACCAGCAGCGTGGACATGGACAGCGAAAACCGTATTCTCGCCACCATCCGTGATTTGGCGGACCGGAAAACCGTGCTCATGATCACGCATCGTGTGGCGAACGCGGTACTGGCCGACCGGGTTGTGGTGTTCGATCGCGGCACGGTGGTGCAAACCGGACAGCATGACGCTCTGGTGGTGACTGACGGCGTGTACGCCAAACTGTTCCGCGCCCAAGCGGTGTACGAGCATGTCTCGCATCGCGATGACGCGCGCATGCTGGTCGGCAACGAGCAGACGCGCCGCCTAGATGGGAAAGACCACGCTGACGGGCGCCGTCGTGGAGCTGTCGCTCAGCTTACCGCCGCACCGCAGCAAACCGATGCCGTCTCGGCGAACATGCCCACGACCGGTGTACCCGAGGGTGGCCAGCAGACCAAGCCGATGGGCACCATGGCGGTCATCGGACGTCTGCTGCGTGAAGTGAGACCATTGAGCCTGTACATGGTGCAAGCATGCTTGTATGGAACAATCGGACACCTGTCAGCCACGTTCCTGCCGGTGTTCGGTGTGTGCGCACTGTTCGCCCATCTGGGTCACCCGGTGTGGGGGCTTTCGGCCCGCGTTTCGGTGATCTGCATGGTGGTATGCGGCGTGTTGCGTGGCATCATGCGATATGCGGAACAATACATGAACCATAATGTCGCGTTCCGTCTGCTCGCGCTGTTCCGTTCGAAAGCGTTCGCCACGCTACGCAAGCTCGCTCCGGCCAAACTGGCAGGCAAAGGCAAGGGCGATTTGATTTCCTTGGTCACCACGGATGTCGAACTGCTTGAGATTTTCTTCGCGCACACGATTTCCCCGGTCGTAATCGCCGTGGTGACGACGGTGGTGTTCGCGGTCGCCGCGTTCACGCTCGACCCGTGGTTCGCCCTGCTGCTGGTGGCCGCCCACGTGATCGTCGGTGTGCTGTTGCCGCAGCGGTTCGCGGCAAGCGTACGGACCCTCGGTCCGAAGATCCGCAAGTATTCGGCGCAGTTGGACGATGTCATGCTTGATGACATGCGCGGACTTGACGAAATCATCCGCTTCGGTCAAGGCAAGCGTCGCTTGGGCAATATTGTTTCCCGCACACGCCGCCTATGGGCGGAACGCGGGCGCTTGAGCCGCAGAAACGGTCGGTTCACCGCCATCGGCGGCCTGTTGGTCATCGCCGCGTCGGTCGGTGCGGTCGCGTTGGCGTTGTATCTCGCGCAAGCCGCCCCGTACGGCATTCCGAATGTGGTGACGGCTGTCGTGCTCATCACCAGTTCGTTCGGACCGACACTCGCTTTGAGTGCGCTTCCCGCCAATCTCACGCAGACGTTCGCCGCGGCACGCCGCATGTTCGCACTGCTTGATGAGCGTCCCGCTGTTGTCGAAACCGGAAGCGAGCAGCCCGCATACGATGGCATGGCGTTCGAACACGTGGACTTCTCGTATCACGCCGACCAGCCAGTCATCCGAGACTTGTCACTGACGGTCCCCACATCAGGCATTCTCGGCATCCAAGGACCGTCCGGCCGTGGCAAATCCACGGTGCTCAAACTGCTGATGCGCTACTGGGATCCGCAGCACGGACAGGTCAGGTTCTCCGACACGCCGTTGCCGCAAGTCGATGCCGCGTATCGCAGGCGCTCGCAGACGATGATGAGTCAGGAAACCTACTTGTTCGACGGTACGATCGCCGATAATCTTCGTATCGCCGATGAGCATGCAAGTGAGCATGAGCTTCGTGAGGCGCTTCGTGAAGCGTCGGCGCTGGAACTGGTCGAATCGTTGCCTGACGGCTTGGACACGCAGGTCGGCGAGCTTGGCGGACGCCTGTCCGAAGGTGAGCGGCAGCGTATCGGTTTGGCTCGCGTCTTCCTGCGCAAGGCTGATTTGGTGCTGTTCGACGAGCCGACGAGCCGGTTGGACGCGTTGAATGAGGCGGTGATTCTCACGTCGATCAACCAGCTGGCCCAGGAGCGCGATGTCGCCATGGTGCTGGTTTCGCACCGGCAGTCCACGATGCGTGTGGCCGATATGGTCGTCCGCGTCTGATCCGGTATTCGCGCACGCCGGCCGACGCCGGATGGACGGCATGCCCGGCTTCGCTGTTCCGCCACGCAAACGTGGAACAACAGTGGATATCCTATGGTGTTCGTCCGGATGCCGTATCTTGTGGGGGATAATATCCCCGGTTGGAACATCGCTGATACAGCTCGATTCTGCCTGGTATCCGCGTAACACGGCCCGGCGATCGGTGAGGAGAAACATGAGCAGACATTCCGCAGAACACGGTCACACGCCGCGCAGCCATGGCAAACGCCGGCACATCTGGCCGTGGATTGTGCTCGTTGTGTTGGTCGCCGTGGCGGCGGTAGGGGCGGTATCGGCGTTGACGCTGTACCGTCAGGCCATGGAAGTCAAGGCCCATGAGGAGAAGGCGATCTCGCTGATGTCCGGGTTGAAGGGGCTGTCAGGCTCGGACGCCTCCAGCGTCGGCAAGGACACCGTGGACTCCATCAACGCGGTATTGCCGCAAATGCAGTCGGAAACCGCCGCTGCACAGAAGATCACCGACGGCAGGCTGTGGGATATCGCCTCGCACCTGCCGGTATACGGCAATGACATCACCACGGTCCGCGGCATGACACGCATCGTGCACCAGCTGACCACGCAGCCGCTGCCGCAGCTGAGCAATACGCTCAGCACCCTGGCCAACACCCCGTTGACCACGGATGACGGGTCGTTGAACCTCGAGCCGATCACCCAGGCCGCCGCTTCGATGAAAGCGGCGAACGAACCGTTGCAGCAGCTGGTCAAGCAGTATGACGCGCTGCCCAGACCGAGGATCGGCAGGATCGCGACGGCATACGAGACCGGCAGGAAGCAGCTCACCTCTGCGGGCACCACTATCGACGACCTGTCGAACGCCCTGGACATCATCCCCGGCTTCCTGGGGTCGGGTGGCGCGAAGACCTACGCCGTGATGGCGATGACCACCTCCGAGGCGCGCTCCAGCGGCGGTCTGCTCGGTTCCGTCGGCGTGATGACCACCGACAACGGCAAGATCTCCATCGGGGATTTCCGTTCGAATACAGAGTACATCCCGTATGGCGCCGGCGACCCGACAGCCGACGAGCATCGGATCTTCAACGAGTGGGGGCCGTTGCAGATGTCGTTCGATATGCGCGATCTGGCTGTCTACCCGGATGCGCAACGCTCCGCCGAAGGCATGCGCGCAATCTGGCAGCGCACCCCGTGGGGAGCCGGCCAGAATCTTGACGGCGTGCTCATGGTCGACCCGGTGTTCCTGCAGAAGATGGTCGCGATCAACGGGCAGGTCACCCTGTCGGACGGCCGTGTGCTCACCGGCGACAACACTGCGGAATTCCTGCTCAACACCGTGTACAAGGAGTATCCGGTCAGCATGCAGGACCAGTATTTCACCGAGGTCGCAACCCAATCAATCAGCGCGATGTTCTCGAATATCAACCTTACGAAGCTTACGCAGGTCGGCCAGACGATGTCAGCGCTCGCGCAAGGCCGCCACTTCTCCATGTACAGTTTCGACGAGGCGACGGAGGCCTCGCTCAAGTCCGCCGGCTTCACCGCATCCACGCCGGACGACGAGGCCAACCCGAAGATCGGCGTGTACATCACCGAACAGAACCCCTCCAAGATGGACTGGTACGTGCACCGCACCACCAAGATCACACGTACGACGTGCAACGGCGACGGCTCGCAGACCTACCACGTGCAGTACACGCTGAACAATACGCTGACGAACACCGCGCTGGCGACCTTGCCGGATTACATCGCCGGCGGCGCCCAGTTGCCGAGCCTGGCGCGCGGCATGGCGGCCGAGAAGATGCTGATCTACGCTCCCGCAGGCGGATCGATTGCCAATATCACCACGAGCGGGAATGGCACGGTGTCGGTCGCGCCGAAGCAGACCACGATGAACGGCAAGAATGTCACGACGACACTGGTGCTGTTGAACCCCGGCAAGTCGATGACCTATTCGTTTGATGTGACCACTTCGCCGAAGGCTACTGCCGACTTGGGTGTCGACCAGACGCCGATGGGCTGGGAGGATCCCGGGGTGAGCGTGGACACCTCGGCTTGCGCCATCGGGGCGAAATAACGCCGGCACGGCCGGCGGTATGCAACGGCACCTGGACGGCTCATTATCCAAGCCGTCCAAGTGCCGTTTGCCATAACGGCCTGGAGACCCGCGGAAAACCTATTTGCGGTACACCTTGGTGTAGGAGCCTTCCGCCCGCGGCCTGACCACGATCGAATCGATATCCACGGTGTCCGGCTGGTCAAGCGCCCAACGGACGCATTCGGCGATATCCTCGGCCTTCAGCGGGTCCGGCACACCGGCATACACGGCTGCGGCCTTGGCAGCGTCGCCGTGGAAGCGGTGCATCGAGAACTCGTCCGTATGCACCATGCCGGGGGAGATATCGACCACGCGGATCGGCTCGCCGATCATCTCGAGCCTCAGGACCCGTGCCATGACGCGTTCGGCGAACTTCGACGCGCAATACCCGGCCCCGCCTTCGTATGGTTCGATACCGGCGGTGGAGGAGATGACGAGCACGGTGCCGCTGGATTCCTTCAACGCGGGCAGCAGTTTCTGCGTCATGCGCAGCGTGCCGAGCACGTTGAGCTCGTACATGGCCCGCCAGTCGTCGATGCTCGCGGTGGCGACCGGATCCTTGCCGATGGCCCCGCCGGCACAGTTGACGAGCGCCTTGACTGGCCCGCCGGCGAGAATCGTGTCAACGGCGGCTTGTGTGCTTGTCTCATCCGTGATGTCGGCGGCGATCGGTTCGACCGCATCCCCCAATTCCTGCGCCAGCGTGTCGAGCCGTTCGGCGCGACGGGCGAGCGCTGCCACCTGCCATCCGTCGGCGACCAGCGACCGGACCGTCGCCGCGCCGATTCCACTGGATGCTCCGGTGACGACCGCGCGTTTCGCTGTGTTGCCTGTTGCCGGTGTTGTCTGTTGAGCATGATGTGCCTTTCTGCTGCGATTGCAGCATCCGTGAAAAAGTTGATCTGATGCGCTTTCAGCATCCGGCGGCGGTCATCGCCTTGTCAAGCCGGGCGACGCCTTCCGCGGCCTCTTCGGCGCTGATCACGCAGGGCGGGGTCACGTGGATGCGGTTGTTGTGCACGCCGAGCACCAGGTTCAGCTTGTCCGCTTCCGCGACGATCCGCTGCATCGTGGCGTCATCGAGCGGCTCCTTGGTGGCGCGGTCGGCGACCAGTTCCACCGCCCAGAACACGCCCTTGCCGCGCACCTCACCGATGGTGGGATGATGCTCGACCAACGCTTCAAGACCGGGTCCGAGCACGTCCCGGCCGACATCATGCGCATTGTCGACGATATGCTCGCGCTCCATCGCCTCCTGCGTGGCTACGATCGCACCCATCGCCAGCGGATGCCCGGAATAGGTGAGGCCGCCAGGGAACACGACGTCGTCAAAATATTTGGCCACCGGATCGGACATGATCACGCCGCCGGCCGGCACATACCCGGAATTGCAGCCCTTGGCGAAAGTGATGATATCCGGCGTGTAATCGTAGTCGTCGAGCGCGAACCAGAATCCGGTGCGCCCGAAGCCGGCCATCACCTCGTCGGTGATCATTAGGATGCCGTATTTGCGGGTGATTTCGCGCACGCCCTTGAAATAATCCTTCGGCGGGATGATGATGCCCGCGGTGCCGGGGATCGATTCCAACAGCACGGCGGCGATGGTGTCAGGCCCCTCGAATTCGATCACATGCTCAAGATGCGTCAAAGCCCGTTCGCATTCCTCCTCCTGCGTGGTGGCGAAGAATTCGGAACGGTACAAGTACGGCGTGAAGAAGTGGACATGACCACGTGCGTAATCGTTTGGCTTGCGCCGCCAGTCACCGGTCGCGCTGATCGCCGCACCCGTATTGCCGTGATAGCAACGGTAGGAGGAAAGGATCTTGTCTCGCCCGGTGACCAGGCGTGCCGCGCGCATGGCGTTCTCGTTCGCGTCGGCGCCCGCGTTCGTGAAGAACACCTTGTCAAAGCCTTCAGGTGCGCGGCGAGCGACCAGTGATGCCGCTCGGCCGCGGGCGAGGTTCGCGTAATCGGGGCCGATGGTGGCGAGCAGCTCGGCCTGTTTCTTGATGCCCTCGACAACCAAGGGATGCTGGTAGCCGATATTCACATTGACCTGTTGGCTGGTGAAGTCCAGCATCTCACGGCCGTCCGCGTAGTTGAGCCACACGCCGTGACCGGTGACCACCTCGGTCGGGTGGAGGTTGCGCTGCGCATGCCAGGAGTGGAAGACGTGCGCGCGGTCCAACGCGCAGGCGTCATCCCAGATCGTCTCATCTGCCGAGCAATCATGTCCCATGATCTGTCCTTTCCTCGAACGGTTCCGGCGGCCTGCCGGTCTTCGTACATTGGTCATTGCATTTGGCATTGTGAGCGATGGACATTACAGGATTTACTTAGACATTTCCTGTTGTGTACCAGCCTGAAACACCGGAATAACGGGCATTGGCCATACTGAGAATGTCACAACGACGCATGCACAAAACCGGTCGGCAACGCAACCGGAACACGGGAGGGTGAAATGATTACGGAACACAATCACCATGACGCCCATCATGTCCAAACCGCAAGCAGGCCACCCGCCACCATCGAAGCCGAACGCCTCGCAGGATTCGTACGCACCCAAACCGCCTCAGCCACTCCGCAACGCATCGTCGAATCCCTCACCACTCTCGTATCCACCGAAGTCCTTACGGAAGGAACCCGCCTGCCAACAGTCCGTGCGCTCGCCGAAACGCTCCACGTCAGCCCCGCCACCGTCTCCTCCGCCTACCATATGCTCGCCCGGTCCGGAATCGTCCGCTCACGGGGACGCGCCGGCACGTTCGTCCTGCCGCAAGCCCTATCCGAAGTCACCGCCCCACCAGCATCCGCCATATTCACCAACAGCACGGCCAACAGCCCGATCGGCGCCACGTGGATGACCACGCATTCCAGCACAGCCGATTCCGCCGTGCCATCACAGGCGCAGAGAACCAACAATCCTACGGCAGGAGCTCGCGAAACGTCATCACGGTCACACTCCCGTGCCGACGGAATACCTGCCGCCGCACACATCCCAGTCATCGACCTGTCCCGTGGCACACCAGACAACACACTCCTGCCGACCATCCGCCCATACCTGGCCCGCCTCGGCAACCGGCGGGCCTTCGTCAACTCGTACACCGGGCCGACCATCCTGCCCATGCTGGAAGAGGAACTACGCGCCGACTGGCCGTACGACCCGCAAGCGATGACCATGGTTTCCGGTGCGGGAGACGGGCTGGCGCTCGCCATCACCGCATTCGTCCGGCATGGTGATGTCGTGGTCGTCGAATCGCCTACATACCCCTTCATTCTTGACGTGCTGCGCGAGCGCGGGGCGATTGCCGTCGGCGTACCGGTCGATGAGGAAGGTATGGATCCGCAATGCCTGCTTGACGTGCTGGAACGGTTCGGCACTCCTGGTGGGGCATCGCATGATTCAAGGCGACGTGTCAGCATGATGATTCTTCAGCCACGCGCCCAGAACCCGACCGGCATCAGCTATACGACGCAACGCCTGTCAGCGATTGCGCGAGTGCTGCGTATTTGGGAACAGGAGGCTGCCGGGCGTGACATTCCGCTTGTTGTCGAGGACGACAGCGCCGGCATGGTCGCCGACGTGTTCGCGGTGTCATTGGGATCGTTGATACCGGATCGGGTGGTTCATATCCGCAGTTTTTCCAAATCCCATGGGCCAGATCTGCGACTCGCCGCACTGTCAGGGCCACGTGACGCGGTCGACGCCATCGTGGAACGCAGACGACTGGGAGCCGGCTGGGTGAGCCGATTCCTTCAGGAGCTCCTGTGCGAGATGCTTGCCGATCGTCAAGCGTACGCGACTATTACCAGTGCGCGACACACCTATGCGCTCCGGCGCAAGACCATGGCAGTGCTGCTTGAACGATTCGGGCTTGAAACCATTCCTGGGAGCGGATTCAACATGTGGCTGCCGGTCCGTGACCCGGTGGCGGCACGACGGATCCTTGCCCAGGAGCATATCCGCGTGGCTGATGGCGACAGGTTTTTGCCGGAATTCCGCGTATCTGGCAGTGGTGATGGGCGTCATGCCGGGCGCGATGACACGAAACGCATCATCGGCGGTGCCATGCTTGATGACGGTGGTATGGCCGATGGCGCCGGCAAGGGGGATGCATTGTCGAAATCGTTGGCAGGGGCTGTTATCGCTCAGGACTGTGCGATGCGGGTGACTGTCTCGCAGCCGGATGCCATCAGCGAACGTGTCGCTCAGAGCCTTGCACGGGCTGCGACAGCGTGAGTGTCCGCTCGCATCATGGTTCCCGGTTCCGCAGCGTGCGAACCATAGCCTGATTCCAATAGTGTGGAACAGACACCGTGGATTTCCGGACGCGAGATCAAGACCGTCGATATGAAAATCGTTGGAATCATGCGGTTTTCGACGGTCGACCCGTCCCGCCGGCGCCATCATCGGGTCGGTTACTGTTCCACACGATCAGCATCGCCCAACGAAATCGATGCCACGGAACACGTGAAGCGGATTCCGGCCTGTACGCTCTCTGTTACGCATCGTGCGTGTTCGGCAACAGTGATGTTGCTGCGGGGGAACGGTTGGGAAATGTTCAATTCGCACAATTGGGTGCAACACAACACTCCGACGTCACGCAGGAAAACATTATCCAGCGCAGCCGATTCAGCTTCGGGGCAGCGGATTGTTTGGGAAATGCAGAAGAAAGGAAGATATCATGACTGGATTCACTGGATACACTGACACTGGGCACGCGTGCCGTCGTCGCTCCACCCGCATGGCGGTGCGTGCGACCGCGTTGGTCGCCGCCGCGGCAATCGGATTGTCCGGCCTGGCGGCATGCGGTTCCGGTTCCTCATCGTCCGGCTCGTCTTCCTCCGGTTCGGGAGCGTTGACGCTCGGCGGCTTCTTCCCGGAAACCGGCAGCATGTCCTTCCTTGGGCCTGATACGGTCGCTTCGTTCAAACTGGCAGTCAAGGATATCAATGCCGCCGGTGGTGTCTTGGGCAAAGATGTGAGTACTGCTATTGCAGATACATCTGACGCCGATCACGCCGACCAGAACACATCTGGCGTCCAGTCTCTGCTCGCCAAGAAGCCGGGCGCTATTATCGGCCCTACTTCCAGTTCTGTAACTAAGAATATTTACAAGCAGGCTTCCGGCTCGAAAGTTCCAGTGATCTCCGTGGGCGCAACCTCGCCAAGCCTGTCTGGCATCGACCCGTACTTCTTCCGCACCATCGCCCCGGACGGCGTGCAGGGCGCGGTCATGAGCAATGTCATCGAGCAGGATGGTGTGCAGAAACTCGCCATCGCCGTGTTCAACGACGAGTATGGCACCGGCCTGCGCAAGGTGATTGTCAACACGCTCGCCAACAGCAATGTTGACATCGTCTACGGCAAGACCGAAACATTCGACCCGACGGAAACGAACTTCTCCTCGCTGGTCACCACATTGAAAGCCGCGAAGCCCGACGCGATCCTCGTCATCGCCTTCGACCAGACCAAATCGTTGGTCAAGGAGATGATCAGCCAGGGCATCGATACCAATAAGCTGTACTTGACCGATGGCAACACTCAGGATTATTCCGGCGATTTCACTGCCGGTGTCCTCAAGGGCGATTCTGCAACCATTCCGGGTGCTGAAACCAGCGACGCATTCCAGAAGCGCGTCAAATCCATCGACTCCTCAGTGAAAAACTTCACCTACGCTGCTGAAACCTATGACGCAACGGTTCTCGCCGCGCTCGCAGCCCAGAAAGGCAAGTCCACCGATGGCGAAACCATCAAGAACAACTTGCCTGCGGTTTCCGGCGCTGATGGCGGTACCAAGTGCAAGAGCTACAAGGAATGCCTGGCATTGCTCAAGAGCGGCAAATCCATCCAGTACCAAGGCTTGACCGGTATCGGACCGTTCAACAAAGATCATGACCCGTCCAGCGCGAATATCGGCGTGTACAAGTTCGATGAGAACAACAAACCGGTGTTCGACCACTCGCAGTCCGGCAAAGTGTCGTGACTTGCAGTCCAGTGAGTGGCTGGCTGATCGGCGTATCCGGTAAGCCAGCCGTCTGATCTTGGTCGGTCTACGTGCCGCCCGCGCTGAATTCCCTCCAGCGTGGGCGGCGCGCTGTTGTATGCCGGCATGCTGCTACCCGCCACACGTCGAACACCCGTATCCGCTCGATTCGAAGCGTGTCGCCTCCCGTCCCCGCCGCACGGTAGTTTCGAATCATCCGTGATGCCACAGGGGGCGTGGCTCACGGGTAAGCATTGACATGATGCGCATGGTATATGCGCCGCATCCCGGCTTGACCGCGGCGCGTGACAGTGCGCACCGACCATGGGGAGGGGATATGCACAGGGGTTGGGGAAGGTCGCCGCGTCGTTGCAGCACGCGTTTTTTCCGCTTCACGCATGCGCTCGCCGGCCGCACGGGCGGGTGTGCTGATCATCGCCGCAATACTGGTGGGCGTACTGGTCGGCGTGATGCTGCCGCGAGTGAGTACGCCGGTCGCCCGCATCACCGGCGAATATGTGGTGTCCGGTCCTGTCGCTGACGTGCTGCATACGCTTCCCGTGGATGCCCGGCAATTCGGCAAAGGATATCAGCGAGACGAATTCGGATATCGGCAGACCGACGATGACGGTAACGGTTGCGATATTCGCGACGATATTCTAGCCAGGGATCTCCATGATGTGCGATTCACCGTTGCAGGCGGCTGTACGGTGCGCTCCGGCACGCTTGAAGACCCGTATACCGGACGGACCATCAAGTTCACGCGTGGCGCCGCGTCAAGCGCCGACGTGCAGATCGACCATGTGGTGGCGTTGGAGAATGCTTGGCGTTCCGGCGCATCCGCGTGGAACCGGGCGCAACGGTACCGGTTCGGTAACGATCCGATGAATCTGCTTGCTGTCGAAGGCAAAGCCAATGAGGAGAAAGGGTCGGCGTCGGCCGCATACTGGTTGCCGACAAACAGTGATTTCCGTTGCATGTATGTGACGCTGCAAATCACAGTGAAGGCGGCCTATCAACTGAGCATAACCCCGCAGGAGCGTGAAGCCATGGCCGCGGTGCTTCGCGGTTGTCCCGGTCAGCGTATCCCGGAGCGACAGCCCGCACGACAATCCACTCCCGCCGTATACGGCGTGTCGCCATATGGCACAATGGTTCAGCAAGGTTTGCGACGGCATGTTACATGGCGTTACAAAACGGACCTATAACACTAGCGGCATGGTGTCCGGACGGCCACCCCGGCTGGGCACGACACACTGACGACGAGACATGAGAGATGGTTTGGCATGAGCGAGTCGGAGTATCAGCAAGAACATGCGGATGGTGCCGTTCACAAGACGGGCACGGGTTCCGCATCGCAGGTAAGCGCCAACGCAAGCACGGCTACTGGGGGAGGCGGTGCGCCGGCGCATCATCACGGGCATGCGCTCGCCTCGATCCTCGGCCCGGCGTTCGTCGCCGCGGTCGCCTATGTTGATCCGGGCAATGTCGCGGCGAATATCACGTCGGGCGCCCGATACGGCTATCTGCTGGTTTGGGTGCTGATTGTGGCGAACCTGATGAGCGTACTCATCCAGTATCAAAGCGCGAAGCTTGGTATTGTCACGGGGAAGTCCCTGCCGCAGATCCTGGGGGAGCGGATGAGCGATGCCGGCCGGTACATGTTCTTCATGCAAGCCGAGGTCATTGCCATCGCCACTGATCTCGCTGAAGTGATCGGCGGGGCGATCGCATTGCGGCTGCTGTTCGGCTTGCCGTTGTTCTTGGGCGGTTGCGTAATCGGGCTGGTGTCTACGATTCTGCTGTGGTTCCAAGGCGGGAAGACACATCGCCTGTTCGAAAAAATCGTGATTGCGCTGCTGTTGGTGATTACGTTCGGATTCATTGCCGGGCTGTTCGTGGACCCGCCCAATGGCAAGGAAGTGTTGGGTGGACTGGTTCCCCGGTTCAGGGGCGCTGACTCAGTGCTTATGGCCTCGTCCATCCTGGGTGCGACGGTTATGCCGCACGCAATTTACTTGCATTCCACCTTGGTGAACGACCATTATGCGCCGGGCGAGGAGAAACCGAGTATCGGCCGGTTGTTGCGCGGTTCCAAAATCGATGTGGTTTGGGCATTGGCACTGGCGGGAACGGTGAATCTGGCGTTGCTGGTATTGGCCGCCAACTCCCTGTACGGTATGAAGGGTACGGACACTATCGAGGGCGCTCAACATGCGATTGAGACAGCGCTTGGCCCAGCAGTGGGAACGATTTTCTCGATTGGGCTGCTCGCCTCGTCATTGTCATCCACGTCGGTCGGCACGTACGCCGGCTCGGAAATCATGCGGGGTCTGCTGCATATTCACGCGCCGATGTGGGCGTGCCGGGTGGTGACGCTGGTGCCGGCGCTGGTGGTGCTTTGGTTTTCGTCGAATCCCACGTATGCGTTGGTGGTCGGGCAAGTGGTGTTGTCCATTGGTATTCCGTTCGCTATCATCCCGCTGATGCGCTATACGCGTGACCCCGAGCTGATGGGACGGTACCGTGACGGTATGGCCAAGCACGTGTTGTTTATGGCGGTGGCCGGGTTGATTATCGCGTTGAATATCGTGCTCGTCTACCTGACGCTGACCGGCCGCGGATGATTGGCACGTGTGCCGTGGTGCGGCTTTGTTCGGTTCGTCGCATTCCGCATGTCCGGGCGGACGGAATATGGCTGGTGCGAGGATAGGACACTGGCTGGTTCTCCCCGCTCGTCTCCGGTCCGCTCGTACGGTATCCTTTCCGCACTGTGCGTATTGGTGTGCGATATCGTAACTGTGGAGGTGTCGCGGCGGCCGGCCGGGCTTCCCGTGGGTGTCCGGATTGGGGGATTGGCGGTATCCACCATTCTTGGCTATACCATCCCTTCTTGGCTTAGCCTCATCCCACGGTATCTTTTCCACACGATGGGAACCGGGAAGGTTTCCGCGTGGTTCGGAGAATATCACCGCGTGCGGATCTTCCCCAAGGCGACTTGCGCGGCTTCACGCGCCGACCTGCGCCTTGACCACGCACGCCGAACATCACGAGCAACAGCTGGGCGAGTACGAAGCACGCGCTGATGCGCAGCGTCCATTTCACCCCATCAATATTGGCGAGTGTCGTATTGAGCCCGGCGGAATGGAACACGCGGGTCAAGGTCTCCATGGTAATAACCATCACCGGCGCACCGATCGCCCCGGCAATCTGCCGCACCGTATTAGTGACCGCTGAACCGGCTGAAACCTCCTGCCGGGCAAGACAATTCAGCGACCACGTAGTGATGGGCATAAGCACAAGCCCCATACCGATCTGCCTCGTGAACTGTGAGATGGACACCCACCAGATCCACGTATCCGTGCCGATCAAACTCATCATGATGGTGCCGATAAGCAGCGTACTCGAACCAACCAGCGCCACGGGCCGCGCACCGAACCGGTCAAGCAGCCTGCCGCCGCAGAACTGTGCGATACACTGGCCAATCGCCCCAGGCAGCATGATCAAGCCGCTCATGGTTGCGCTATATCCGCGATCGTTCTGGATATACAGCGGAATAATCACCATGATCGAACTGAACGCGAAAAAACTCAACGCGGCGCAGATGGTTCCGACCGTGAAACTCCGGTTACGGAGCACACCCAAGTTCAGCAACGCCGGTTTTGGCGACCATTGGCCACGCCGCAAACCGGACGACGACTCGTGCGACGCCTCCCAAGCCTGATACACCGTGCTCATATGAATCTGCCGCACCACAAACCACACGATGCCCGTCACGCCGACAACGATAGGCACCCAAACCAGCGGGTGAGTGAACGGATGCGCCTCAATATTCGTAAACCCGAACATCAGGCCACCAAACCCGAAAACAGACAAGCTTGCCGAGAAGAAATCAGCCTTGGCGTCGCGATCGGTACGCCCGAAATTATGCAGCCCGAAAAACGCGAGCAACACTGATACCAAGCCGATAACCGACAGCGACATGAAGATGGAACGCCAGCCGTTCGCATCAGTCTGCCAGCCGCCAATCACCGGTCCGATCGCCGGAGCGACACTCATCGCCATGCCGACAGTACCCATCGCCAGACCGCGACGCGACAGCGGGTAAATCGAAAACACGGTGATTTGCAGCACCGGCCACATGACCCCCGTTCCAATCGCCTCAAGAATCCGTCCGAACAGTACAACAACGAATGACGGGCCAAGCCAAGCGAGCAACGATCCGGCTGTAAATACCAGCATGGATGTGACGACAATCTGCCGCGTAGTGAATCGCCGTGTCAAATACGCGGTCAACGGCACCATCACACCCATCACCAGCTGAAACACTGAGGTCAGCCATTGTCCGGTCGTCACACTCACACCAAAATCCTTGACAATCGTGGGCAGTGCGGAGCTGAGCTGAAGTTGCGTGAAATTGCCGACAAACGTAATGAACGTGAGAATAACAAGCGAGACGAACGCAGCATGACTCAAATGCCCGTCACGATAGGAATCCACAGAATCCAGGGGCTGCCGGGCGTTCGCGATCAGGGCTTTGGTTCGTGCCGACCCGCGTGCCGGCTTGCTTGCAGGGGTGCGTGCCGGATTGTGGGGTTGTCTGTTGTCGTTCTGTGTGCTCAATACCTCACCTGTTTCATGTGGGTGCCGCGAGCGCGGGTCAGCGGCGTGCTGTCTGGGTCGCGATGCCGGTTGTGTGTGATTGATCGCGGCTTATAGCTGGGATACTGTTCCACGATAGTCAGGTCCGGTCACAAACGTGTGAGCATAAGCGGGTTTGCGTATGACGATACGGTTGTGGTGTCGAACACAACCGAGAGCCGGCGAGTCTGACGCAGGCTGACCGATGCCGGACCGATGCCGGTCAGTCGCATGCACTGAACATTCCCCGGAAATACCTGTGGGGCGGCCACTCGAAAGCAGCGCCCCACAGGTGCGTTGCGGAATACCGTGATACGTCCCCTTCCCCGGCGCGTCAAGACATTCCGTAGTGCGCTCTACTGCCAGTAAAACCGCTGTCGGAAGCAGAGCACAAGTGCTGGTGATACTGTTTCGGCTATCCGCGGATAGCCGAAACAGCGGCGATGCGAATCGTGTATCAGTATGAGCCGGTTCCGCGCAAAACCGCTACTACGGTTTTGAACAGAATCGCGATATCGCCGGTGATGGACCAGTCCTGTACGTAGGACACGTCGATGAACTCGGACTGTTCCTTGGACAGATCACTTCGGCCGGAAACCTGCCATGCGCCGGTAATACCGGGCTTGACCAGCAGACGGGTGGAGTACAGCGAGTCGTACCGTGCCACCTCTTCCGGTAGCGGCGGGCGCGGCCCGACCAAGCTCATATCGCCTTTGAGTACGTTGAACAGTTGGGGCAGTTCATCAATGGATGTTTTGCGAATAATGTGCCCGATTTTTGTGATGCGCGGGTCATCTTTCAGTTTGAAGATGAACCGGTCTTCAATGCCGCGTTCTTTGGCGAGTTTCGCTTTGATAGCGTCAGCGTCGGTGCGCATGGACCGGAACTTGTACATGGTGAACGGCTTACCATAGATGCCGATACGCTGCTGGGAGTAGAAGACGGGGCCTCCATCCTCATGCTTGACCATGATGGCAGCCCAGATCATGATTGGCGAGGCGAGGATGAGCGCGATGGTGGACAGCACCACGTCGCAGACTCGCTTGATAATCCGCGTGGACGTGCTGTATTGTCCCAGTTTGGCTGTCAGAATCGGGGTTGCGGGATTATTGCGCAAGCGAAGATCGCTACCCGCAACGTCAGCGACTTTCGTAGTCAGCGCAAGTTCTATGCCCATGGATTCGACCGCGAGCGACAAGGTGCGCATGGTTTCCGAATCACGGGTGAGCACGTCGGCGATGAGCACTGTTTGCGCGTTGAGCTGTTTGGCGGTTTGTGGAAGATGCGAGTCGAGGGTAAGCACCGCGAGGTCACGTTCGGCCTCTGTCGCGGGAACAAACTGGTCCTTGACGGAAATCAGATGCTGGGGGGCGTCGTCATCGCCTGATGTACCGGCTTCGGCGACCGGGCACACGGCGATGGGTTGGTAGCCCAGGGCGTATCCCTCTTTGAGTTGTGCAATGGTCTCATGGATGCCTTGCGGAGAGCCGACGATAACGGTCGGATAATTGTATTCTCCCTTGTGTCTGTTGCGGTGCAAGGCTTTGCGCATCAGGCAGCGTTCGATGGTGATGAGTACCAGACTGATGATGGGGACGGCGAAAATCAGTGTGCGCGGCGTGTTGAGCCGGAAAATGTAGGTGATGGTGCACATGGCGACAAAATCCAACACCTGCGAGTTGATGATTTTCGTGTACAGTCCGTACCCTTCGCCCATGGTGTGACGCTCATATGTTTTGCAAGCGTACAGGCATACGATGTTGCAAGCGCAAGCAAGCAGCAGGAATACTGTCAGTCCTTCATGCTGTCCGAGCAGTGTGGCGTAGCTGTCATGGCTGAACAGGAACACGAGGGCGCAAGCGATGAGCGTCATCAAAGTGTCGAGTGCAACGAGCGTGAGATTGTAGACATACCGCCATTTTGGGACGTTGTGGGTGACAGATTGGTCGCGGTTCCCGGCTGTACGGTGGATTCCGCCTTGCGGGTCGGCGGCGAAGTATGAACCGTCGAAGAATGAGGTCTGCCCGGGGTTGGTGTTCGAGGAGGCGCGGCGTGGCGATACGAAGAAAGCGTGCTCCGTGGGTTGGGGGGAGTGAGGTGCTGTCTCCTGCAGTGCTGGCTTGGTTTGCACCTGTCTCACTGGTGTCGCCATGTGATATCCCCTCCGGTAGTTCGTCTTAAACTAGCTTAGCGCGCAATCGTGTTTTTCTGTCCTCCCCCCCCCCGTCATTGCTGCTTGACGCAGGTGTCAACCGCGGGAGGATAGTGAATACGTTCGCATATTGGAAATGTAGCATCTGCTCTGCCCATTGTCTGTTTGCTTGCCGTTTGTGTTCAGATTGCGGTGGTATAGGCGCAGTGGCTGGAAGGGGGTATGGTGCATCAGTGTTGTCTTGTCGTGCTGCTGCGGGCGCGGGGTGCGGGTAAGCTATAACCAACTCACAATCCACGCTGTGGAGCGCCGGAGAATCTGGACTATTGTGCCAGTCGAACTGTATGGGAGGGTCGGTCGGTATGCGGGTGATGTTCGTGTGTACTGGGAATATCTGCCGTTCCCCTATGGGCGAACTGTTGTTGTCGCGGTATCTTGCCGACACATCGATTGAGGTGTCGAGCGCCGGTACGAAAGGTCTTCCGGGGCATCCGATTGATCCTTCAAGCGCAACACTCATGTCGAGCGTCGGCATTGATTCGAGTGCGTTCCGTTCGCGTCGTCTCACTCGCGACATGGCGAATGCGACGGATCTTATCTTATGTTTCGAAGCTTCGCAGCGTCGGGAGATTGTGACGCTTGCCCCCGCTGTAGTCCGTCGAACGTTCGTGATTACGGAGTTCGCCGCGTTGTGCGCGTACTGTGCCGATCATGGCATGGTGAAGGGCCGCACTATTCAGGAGCGTTTGTGGTCGGTGGCAGAGGCGGCGCCGATTGTACGCCCATTGCTCCCTCCGTCCCCGGATATTGAGGACCCGCATGGCAGAACCTTTGACGTATTCTGCACAGTGGCCGATGAAACCAATCGCGCGTTGCGCACCATACTCAATAGTATGCGCAAGCATGCTGGGGCCAAGATCCGTCCGCTTGCCCAGCCGGAGTGGAAGCAGTTCACTGCCACCGTGTGATACCGGTTGTTCCGGTAGCGCCGGTTGCGTATGCCGGGGCATGCGCAGCTTTGGTTGTGCCGATTGATGATGGGCATCCGGTCATGGCTGTTCTTTCGGTGGTGCTTGTGTGAGCCAATCCTCACACAACGGCACCTGCTCGCGTCACAGCGTCGCCGCTTTCACTGCCGGCTGATTCTGTCGCCTTCGGGCTCCTAAGCGTTGACGGCAATCTCGATGGGCTACTATGTGGCTGGGGGTGCATCAGGTTCGGCCGGCAGTTCAATGCCGCATCCGGACCGTGCGAAACGTAAGACGATAGGCGGGCAATGAGCGATATTCAGCAACTATATAACGCGGTGGACAGCGACCAGAATCTGTATTCGGACTGGAATCGCGAGGATTCATTGCGCGCTCGCCCGCTGTTTACTGTGCTGTGGCTGGTGATGTTCGCCGTTGCTGTGGCGATGGCGCTGCGTATGATTCCCAACGACGTTGATGGCCGCAAATATATTCCTGTGGCGGTTGCTTTCATGCCGTGGATGGCTGCTATTGCGGCGATTGTGCTGTTGTGCGCGTTGATTGGCCGGCGTCGCGGTCTTGCCGCGGTTTGCGTGGTGTGTTGCGTGGTTCAGGTGTGCTGGCATTGGGGCTATATCAAGCCGGCGGATACTGTGACAGCTGACTTGCCGGATACCAGCACGCTGACGGTGAACACGGGTGACCGGTATGCGAGGCTGATGACGCTGAACACGAAGAATGGACTGGCGGATGCCGGACAGATTGTGCGTACTGTGCGTGAGGAGCATGTTGAGGTGCTGGCGTTGCAGGAGGTGCGGGGCGTGCTGTTGCAACGGTTGGATGAGGCCGGGTTGGATGAGCTGCTCCCGTATTCCGAGATTGCTTCGGCGACCAATCATGATAATGGCGGGGTGAATGCGCTGTTTTCTGCGGCTCCGATGTCGTCGCGTACGGCGAATCTCCTGCCGATTGAATCGTCGAATATTCCGTCGGCGTGTGTGCGGTTCAACCTGCGTACGGTGTGCTTTGGCAGTGTGCACCCGTTTTCACCTCGCCCGAGTAACCAGGGATTGTGGAGCAGTAGTTTGGACAGTATTGCCAAGTTGCGGTCGAATGCAAGGCTGTTCGTGTTGTTGGGCGATTTCAACGCGACGTGGGATCACGCGAGTTTCCGGGCGTTGCTTGGCTCGAGGTTTGTAGATGCGGGGGAGCGTAACGGCACGTGGTTCCATATGACGTACCCGTCGAATGCGGCGTTGTTCGGCGGCAGGGTGAAGGTGCCGCCGTTGGTGGAGATTGACCATATTGTTCATGATCGGAGCATTACGGTCGGCAATTTGGAAACGCTTGATATCGCCGGTTCGGATCATTGCGCGTTGCTCGGGACGCTCGATGTGGGGCGTTGACTGTTCCGCCGTGTTGACAGACGCGGGGAGGAGCATACAGGCTGTCAGGTTATCGACAGAAGGTTGCTGCCGGATGAGTCTGCATCTGACTTGTTTACCGCGAAACGCCGGTTTTCGGCGTGTTGATTTGTGTATGTTTTGTGTATGTCACTATCACAAATACTGCAAACGTTTCATTGCTGGAATGCCGACGCTTAAATGCTATCGTTGGCACGATTTCTTGCTCAATCGTGCAAATTGTATGCAAGTTTCATCGGTGCGATCGTAACCAAGGAAGGGGGTAAAGGAGGGTATGCCGGATTAGTGCAACGTTCTACTAAACGCGGAAATGTTGAGATATCAAGGAATTGCAGTAAACCCATACTCCTTATTTCCGTTCCCCAGCGCGCATACAGGTGATTGCCATCATGACCATCGGCGTGTTCACAGTCAACAACAAGCCGCACAAATCAGCCGTATACTAGAGAATACGTTTGCAGTGATGCAGGCGCCATCACACAAAGGGGCGTGATTCGCCAGAGATGGCAGGAACGCCCCCCAGGAAGAGTCAAGGAGGCTCAATGCGCACTGGTCGATATTCGGCTGATGCCGGCGAAGAGAATCACTCATCGCCTCGGTCGTCCACGATCGCAGGCCACGGCATGTTCAGAAAACTTGCCGCAGGCGTGCTCGCCGTGGCTACGATGTTCGGCGGCATGGCACTCGGCAGCACGACCGCATCCGCGGCCACCAGCAGCCGGGACAGCTACACGGACACGCTGGGCAACGCGGACTTCGAGGCCGCACGTTCCCAGTACGGTCTGACCAAGGACATGAAGAACGGCGCGATTCTCCACGCGTGGATGTGGTCGTTCAACACCATCAAGAACAACATGAAGGCGATCGCCGAGGCGGGCTACACGTCGGTTCAGACCGAGCCGATGAGCGCCATCAAGACGAACCCTGCCAATGGCAAGAAGTTCACGGAGAACTGGTACTACGTCTACCAGCCGACGGACACGACCATCGGCAACTTCGTGGTCGGTACCGAACAAGACCTCAAGGATATGTGCGCCGAAGCCCACAAGTACGGCGTGCGTATCATCGTTGACGTGGTCGCCAACCACTTCACGTCCGACTGGAACGCAATTGGCGGCGACTGGAAGGATACCAGCCTGTTCCACTCGCGTACCAACTGCCCGGGCAACGCCGGCGACAAGATCGACTACAGCAACCGCTGGCAGGTGACGCATTGCCATCTGCTCGGCCTGTGGGATATCAACACGGAGAACCAGACTGCAGCCAACAAGATGAAGGACTTCCTCGTCGAGGCGGTCAATGACGGCGTCGACGGCTTCCGCTTCGATGCGGCCAAGCACGTCGAGCTTCCTGACGAGTTCTCGCAGCATTCCGTGTATTGGGAGACCATTTTGAAGAATGGTGCCCAGTACCAGTACGGCGAGGTGCTCCAAGGCGACAGCAGCCTGAGCTATACGGGCTACACCAACATGTTCACCCAGTACTCCTCCGATGGCGGCGGCGCCACGGCTTCCGACTACGGCAAGACCGTACGTGCGGCCATCAAGAGCAGCAGCCTGAGCGCCAGTAACCTGTCGAGCCTGCGTAACGGCGGCGCGAAGGATGACCAGCTGGTCACCTGGGTCGAATCGCATGATAACTATGCGAACGGCGACAAGGAATCCACCGGTCTCAACGATTACCAGCTGCGTATGGGCTGGGCCATCGTCGGTTCCCGTGCCGGCGGCGCCCCGCTGTACTTCAACCGCCCGGTCGGATCCGGCGGCAACAACGCACAGTTCGCCGAGCAGTCTCAGCTTGGCGATGCCGGCGACAACATGTGGAAGGACAAGGCCGTGGTCGCGGTCAACCACTTCCGCAACAAGATGAACGGCAACAGCGAGTACCTGCGCAACTGCCAGAGCCAGAACTCCTGCCTCATGGTCGAGCGCTACGCCAAGGACGGCAAAGCCGATGACGATGGTGTGGTCATCGCCAACATGGGCGGCGACGTCAACCTCGCCGGTTCGGACACCACCCTTGACAACGGCACCTACACCGACCAGGTTAACGGCGGCACTATCACCGTCTCCGGCGGCAAAATCACTGCCGGCACCGCCAAGGGCGGCGCAGTGAGCGCCTTCTACGATGCCAACGCCGAGGTCGGCACGGTCGAGACTGTCACCGCGAGCCCGGAGAGCAAGTCCTTCTCCACCGACACGATGACCGTGACCCTGCACACCCGCAACGCGTCCGGCGCCACCTACACCACTTCCGAAGGCAAGTCCGGCTCCTTCAAGGACGGTGACACCATCGAGGTCGGCGGCAGCAGCAAGATCGGCGATTCCATCACCGTGACGGTGAAAGCCAAGGGCAGCACCACGGGCAAGGAACTGACGAACACCTACACGTATTCGAAGGTCGCCACGCCGGTGCAGAACCTCGCCAGCTACTATTCGACCAACAAGGCCGGGTACGGCGGCAAGAAAACCATCACCGTCGACGGTGACGTCTCCGACTGGGACAGCTCGATGATTGTCGCGCAGGGCACCGCCAACGACGACCCGCGCGTGTATCGTCCGAACTCGATGTACGAGGTCCCGATCGATCTGTACACCCTGTACGCCGCGTATGACGACAACAACGTGTACCTCATGTGGGAAATGACGAACGTCCAGGACGTGGTCGCGCCGAACGACAACTATCCGCTGTCGCAGGGCACGCTCTACGAGACCATGAACCTCCCGTTCTTCATCGCCTTCAGCACCGGACAGTCCGACACCATCGGCAAGAGCGCCCAGCTCACCACCGGTGGCACCCTGTGGGATTCCGGCCTGACCTGGCAGGAGAAGCTCAACCGCATCGTCACCATCTCCACCAACGGCGCCAACGGCCCGTTTGTGTACAGCGGTGACAGCACCGGCCTGAACGCCAATGCAATCTACGGCCCGAAGGCCAATGCGAAGACGAACACCCAGCTCGCATCCAGCATCAAGTTCAAGTGGGGCAAGGGCATTCTCAGCAAGAACGTCTACGGCATCGACGGCGGCTACGGCACCAACAACGGCCGTGTCATCGGCGATATGACCAACGAGAACGCCAAGTGGGTCGACTTCAACACCAAGGGCCACAACTCCAGCACCATGGACTTCCACTATGAGATGTCCATCCCGCTGAGCGAGCTCGGCACCGATGCCGCGACCGTCGCCAAGAGCGGCCTCGGCGTGCAGCTGGTGGCGACCATGGGCAAGTCCGGCATGGACTCCCTGCCGTATGACCTCACCGAGAACGACAACGCCGACAAGGATGATTCCGCCGGTTCCCAGGAGAACAACAGCTTCGAGAAGTCCGACGAGGACAACTTCACTGTTCCGTTCGCCCGCATTGGTGCCAAGGACTCCGGTTCCACCGGCGGTTCCGGCAGCGGTGGCTCCACCACGGTTCCGGTGTCTTCAGTTGCGATTTCCGGGGATGGTGTGTCCAACGGTGCGCTGTCGCTGGCCAAGGGCAAGTCGGTGCAGTTGTCGGCTGCGGTGAGCCCGTCGAACGCGACCAATAAGACGGTGACGTGGAGTTCGTCTGACGCGTCGGTCGCTTCGGTGACGGGTACGGGCAATGTGACGGCCGTGAAGGCCGGCACGGCCACGATCACCGCGACCGCGGGCGGCAAGAGCACCAGCATCACCGTAACCGTGACCGATTCCGGTTCCGGTGGTGGTTCTCAGGGTGGTGGCACGACCACATCCTCGAACTACCTGTATGTCAAGAAGCCTTCCGGCTGGAACAGCGTGTATGCCTACATCTACAACGGTGACGGCTCCTCTGCCACAAGCAACGCGAAGTGGCCGGGCGAGGCGATGACCGCGATGACCACGGCAGACAGCTGCGCCTCCGCTGGTACCTACCGCATCGAGGTTCCTGATCTGGGTACGGGCACGTACCGTGTGATCTTCTCTGACAACGGTAGCAACTCCAACCGCTACCCGGCCAACATGGCTCCGGGCCTCGAGTTCACTCGCGGCACGGCAGCCCAGTGGGACGGCTCGTCCACCACACTGTCCGCAGTGACTTGCAAGACGCCTGATGTTCCGGTGTCGTCGGTTGTGGTTTCGGGTTCTGGTGTGTCGAATGGCAAGCTGTCGCTGGTCAAGGGCAAGTCGGCCCAGCTGTCGGCGACTGTCAATCCGTCGAATGCGACGAGCAGGACGGTGACGTGGAGCTCGTCTGATGCGTCGGTGGCGGCGGTGACGGGTACTGGTTATGTGGCTGCCGTGAAGGCGGGCACGGCCACGATCACCGCCTCGGCTGGCGGCAAGAGCGCCAGCGTGAAGGTGACGGTCACGGAGCCGTCGGTTGCGAAGCGGCCGATGGATGTGTGGTATAAGCCTGCGTCTTCGGTGTCGGCTGTTCGTGTGTGGTATCGTCTGCTGTCGAGCGATACGACGGGCTTTGTCGATCTGAAGCCGGCGTGTGACGGGTTCTATCGTGGTTCGATCCCGGATACGAAGGGTGAGAAGGTCAAGCTGGTTGTTGATCTGAGTGCCGGTTCGTATAAGTGGGACGCGAAGGGCAAGGACGGTTACCGGGCGTCGGGTTCGGCGGTGACGCTTGCGTATGGGAATGTGTATTCCGCGGCCCATGCGTGCGCGGCCACGACCACGGTTCCCGTCACCTCCGTCGCGATCTCGGGTTCGGGCGTGTCCGGCGGCAAGCTGTCGCTCGCCAAGGGCAAGTCGGCCCAGCTGACTGCGACCGTCAGTCCGTCGAATGCGACGAGCAGGACGGTGACGTGGAGTTCGTCTGACGCGTCGGTCGCCTCGGTGACCGGTACGGGTTACGTGGCTGCCGTGAAGGCGGGTACGGCCACGATTACCGCGACCGCGGGCGGCAAGAGCGCCCGGATCACTGTGACTGTGACGGCTCCGTCTACCAGTGGGCTTGTTCTCGTCGGTTTCGACGACGGTGACACGACCACGACGAGCTGGAAGTACAGCCGTCAGTTCACCGCGCGCGAAGCGGATGGTAGTGATTTCAAGTCTGTCTCCTGGACCTTGTCTGACACGAACGCATTCGTGTTCACCGACTGGGATGACGGCGCCATGGGCACTGAATCCACCAGCAAGACCGCTACGGGTCGTTCCGCCATTGTCGAAGGCAAGTACGATGCAGGAACCACCACGCTGACTGTGAAAGCGACTCGCGCCGACGGCACCGTGCTCACTGCCCAGAAGACCCTGGTCAATCTCGGCAGCGGTACTTGGGACAACAGCTACTGGTATCCTGCTGATTCCTTGTCTCTGTCCGGCAACGGTTTGACCGGCACCCCGGACAATGCAAATGATGACGGTGTCTGCACGATGACCATCAACGCTGGAACCTCCATGCAGATCACCACCAGTGTCACTCCGGCGAAAGCCAACCAGCATGCCATCTGGTACAGGCTGACCGGCGAAGACAAAGATATCGCGACCATCGATGCGGACGGTACCGTGTACGCGCACAAGGCTGGCACCATCAAGTATCGTGCCTACACGCCGTCGCGTTCAGTGCTGCTCACCATCACGGTGAAGTAACAGCAACGCGGCCAATGACATCATGTGAAACCCTCGCATGATGCCCCGAGGGGCGGCCCACAACAGGGTCGCCCCTCCTTTCACCTCCCGTCCCTCGCTCCCTTTCCGCTCCATACCATCCCGATTCCCAAGACAACGTCGTCCGGACCATACCAGAGAACCACCATGACACGCACACACGCTCGTCCCACCCTGCTCGCTACCGGGCTCGCCGCGCTCCTATCCGCAGCCCTCATTGCCGTAGTACCCGGTTATGCCGCGCAATCCGCGGCGGCCGCATCATCAACCAGCGCCGAACAGACCGCTGCCAAACAACTGGCCGAACAGCTGAGCGAAGCATACTCGCGTGTGAGCATCGTGCGTAACGGGGATGTCGTCACCCTCAATGATCCCGATCGGAGCCAAGATGCCGGCGCGTCAACACGCCAGCGCCGACGTATGGCGCCGCGCGTCTCGCTGCCAGGCCAATACCAGGCGCCCGTCACCAGCGTCAAAGACCAAGGCGGCTACCCCATCTGCTGGGCGTTCGGAGCAACATCAGCCGTCGAATCGAACGTACTGCGCAAAACCCAAGGCACCGCGCAGCCGAACGGCAACAGCGCCGGCAGCGCCACCGTTCTTTCTACTGGCCGCATCTCGCCGAACGTGTCCTCCACGCTGCCTGACTACTCCGAAGCGAACCTTGTCTATTCGGTATTCAACACGTACACCGGGAAAAACGACGCGTTCTCCCTCAACTTCGGCGGGGTTGGCAACGCCTATACGAAATACCACGGGTACGATAACGGCGGCAACTGGGGAGAAACCGCGGCGACCCTCGCCGGATGGTATGGTGAAACCGACGAAGCCCTCAACCCATACCAAACCACATTCAGCGTCGCCAACGCCGACACCATGTACCAGCGCGGCGCCAGCACCAGCGGACAATCCCAGCTGCACATCTCGGACGTCGAACAGTTGCCGTCACCCTACAGCGTCGACTCATCCTGGCAAACCATCCCAGACGCGAGCAAACGCAACACCATCAAACAAGCCATCTACAATGAAGGCGCTTTGGAGGCAAGCCTATACATCCAACAGGGCGGGAAAGGCCAGATCTCCTCAAATGTGCGCAACGCCCGAGTCATTTCGACCGCTGACGGCACGGCAACCGTCAACGCGACCAACGACCAAAGCAAATTCACCAACCAGTTCGCCATCCACGCCAGCTCCTTCGGTGGCGTCAGCAACCACATGGTCGCCCTCGCCGGATGGGATGATACTTACAGCAGGTTCAACTTCATGGTGCCATTGCTTGACAGCAACGGCAACGCGCGCGAATACGACTCCACCATCGCCGAAGTCGTAAAAGTGACTTACACGACCGACGTGGATGACACCGTAACCCAGGACTACATCGTGCCCAAGGAAGACGGCGCATGGCTGCTGAAAAACCAGTGGGGAACATACCCCGGCGACCAAGGATTCCACTGGCTGTCGTACATGGACACCACACTGGACGACGTCGTCAGGTACCGGACGGAAGACGCTGATGTGAGCACCGCAGCCGGCAACACCGTACACGAGTACGACACCATCGACCAGTACGACGGCACCACTGCGCAATCCATCTCAACCAACTCCGAGCCCATGCCCGAAGCGAATATCTTTACCGCCAGCCACGCGCAGCACATCAAGGCGGTCGGGTTGTGGACCATGATGGACAACACCGAAGCGACTATCGACGTGTATGTGGACGGCGACGGCAAGATGCCGACCAGCGGCACCAAAGTAGTCGACGGGCAAGTCGCCGACCTCGCCTACACCGGCTACCACACCGTGAAACTCGACAAGCCCGTCGGACTCGCCAAAGGCCAGCGGTATGCGGTCGTGGTGACGCTCAAGCAGACCAGCGGCAAGGCTGCGAGCAACGGTACGCCCTACTACTATCTCGTGGAAGGCGGCAGCAAGGGAGCCTACAACGTGACCTCCAACGCGGGCGAAAGCTACGTGTACTACTACGGGTCGTGGGTCGACTCCACTGAGCTGCGCACCTACCTGACATCCAATTACACGAGCGGCAACGTGCTTGTCAAAGCAATCGGCACGAGGGACATCGACGTCGAATCCGTGGATTTGAGCGGACAGGGCGCGGGGTCGCACCTGAGCATGCATCTCGGCAGCACGTTCCCGGTTGATGCTGCGATCACGCCGACGAACGCGACCGACAAGACACTTACGTGGCGGTCAAGCGACCCGGCCGTGGCGTCCGTAGACGGCGAGGGCCGCGTGACCGCCCTGCACACCGGGAATACGACCATTACCGCGCGGGCGGCGAGCGGGGTCGAAGGGCGGCTTGACATTACTGTTGTGTACATCCCCGTGCAGAAAGTGGTGATCGGGCGAAACGATTCGGGTGGCTCGGGTGCTGGTGGGACTGCGGGTGCTGCGGGTTCTGGTGTGGCTGACTCGCTGAGCCTTGGAGACTCCATGATACTGCACGCCACTGTGACCCCGACGGACGCCACCTATCTCGACGGCATCGTGTGGGGGAGCACCAATCCCAAAGTGGTGAAAGTCGACCAAAGCGGCATCGTCACCGCTGTCGGCCGGGGCAGTGCGACCGTCACCGCGATCGTCGGGCATGTGGGCGCACTGTACCGGGTGAGTGTGGAGTAGGCACGCAAGTGTCGGGCTGGTGTTGCCTGTGGCGGCTGGTGTGGGCGGTGGTGCCGATGAGCCGGTCCGGAGTGGAAAGGCCGGGGGCGTCGCGAAAGCACCGCAACCGGCAGATGCACATGTAACTCGGGGTTGCTGCGTGACGTGCGTCGCAGGAACCCCGAGTCGGAGTCGCGTCTTGCGGTTGCTGTGGGTTTTTGGCTGTCGGAGTCCGGAGTTGCGCCGGTAGTTCCGGGTTCCTGTCTCGTCGCCGGTCGGGGATCCGGTGATGCGTTGGTACCTGCGGGTTGCCGTGTGGCGGTGGTGTCTGGAACGCCGAGATGACGCGGTATCTGAGGATTGGTGCATGGAAATCCTCGTCGCGACCGGCAGATGCGCTGTCATCTGAGGGTTTTTGTCGCGCCGCCGTACGGGGATCCGGTGATGTGTCGGTATCTGCGGATGGCTGTATGGCGGTGGTGTCATGAACACCGAAATGTCGTGGTATCTGCGGGTTGGTGCATGGAAATCCTTGTTGTGACCGGCAGATGCACCACCATCTGCGGGTTCCTGCCGTGTCGTCGTACGGGGATCCGACGATATGTTGGTATCTGCAGGTTGCTGTACTGCTGTGTCGCGGTGCTCCTGAGATGTGCCGGCATCTACAGATTGGTGCATTGGTGTTTGTATTTGCTTAGATAGTGACGAAACTGTCCACGTCTAAGTGAACACAAACAGCATGAACCCAGCGAGAAGATCCTTGAACTGATCGATGATGCGCCACATGAGTCAACGACGTCCGGTACCACGGACATCAACAGACGACAAAGATGCTGCGGCCACCACCAGAATCCCCCTCCCACAATCCTGTCCACAATAACGCATGACATTGCGGTGATCCGCCCCATTGAATCCTGGATTATAACCGGCAGCATGAATGCAATGCGTCGTCCTTTGATGCGGATGACTTCTACATCCCAGGGCGGACGGTATCCGGGACGAAGAACACAAGGCCTGGAAATCTCCTCAATTGAGGATTCCGAGTTTTGTGTTATCCGATGCCTATGGATCGCCGTCGGTGCTGGCAGCACGGTATACAATCTCGGCAATCACTCCCATTCGATAGTTGCATGGCTCGTGTCCATGTAGTCAGCAGTAACTACATGCTCTGTTCACTTGGGGAGAGTATGATATTCGCCCGAAGAGCGACTTGTCTGACCTGCGGAAATGCAGCTCGGTTGCGTGAAAGTGACTACACAAACTGGAACAGTACCGATGGGGATGCCGGCTCAAGAGTGATGGTTCCCGAGTGAAGAGTTACCATTGTTGATTTGGGGAATACATTTTCAGACGCGCGAAGCGGCTGCATGGCTATAAATCCCATCGGGATAACAACAAAGCTTGAGCAATAATAAGGACAATCGGATTCATAGCTTGGTGCTGAGCCGCCCAGCTTCGTTCATGTTTGACAGGACGAATTGATAAAATACGGAATACAGCTTACAACCGGTTTTGTGATAGGCGGCAATGCTATGAGATTCCCATTTTTCGGCAAGCGCGATGACGATTCCGAACCTGAAGAAGACCGCAAGGGAAACGCCATTATCCCCGCAGATGGCACGGAGATTGTGCCCGTTATCGACAACAACGATGTCGACCTTGCTCTGTATGAACATGTCACCGTTGACGTCAAAACGATTGGCTGGGCTGCATATGCAGACGCCTTTATACCCATGGCAGCAAAAGCGGCAGACGCAGTGGGCCAATGGGACCATGCAATCGTGCGTTTCCCCAATGGAGCAGGCTGGAACGATCTTCTAAACAGAAAGACCCCCGGCTGGGAAGGATGGAAACAACTCGGCATCCTCAAGAATGGTAAGTTTCAGCCTCAAGCCGCCATCCGGCAGGCGAAGCTTCAGCCAGTCGCAATAGCCAACCTTGCTCTGCAAGGGGCGGCAATCGTCGTCGGACAAGCCTACATGTCGGAGATAAGCAAACAGCTTGAAGGAATAGAATCCGGCATCGCGGCAATTCAGCAGGAGATGCAGCTCGAGCGTGAGGCTGACATCGAGGCGCGCTTCGAGAGGCTTCTCGAATACATCTCCCAGTATGAGGAAATATCGACGAACCCGGAGAAGAAGCAGGCAGTACACAATGCCATCGAAGGAATCTGCGTCGAGACCCTCAAGGCCTGGAAGTTCCAGGTGAAGGCGATGAGGGAATACGACGTCCGTCTGGAGTCCTCGAAGCGACTGCAGGATAACGAGGTCCGAGCCAAGCTCAACGAATTCCAATGCCGGGAGCGTGACGCTCAAGCAGTATTCCACCTCATGCTGGCCGCCGAACAGGCTTCCATGCAATACGACGGGGATTTCAGCGCGGCGAGGATAGCGCGAGAGCGCGAAAAGATTGAGCGGTATCTCGACGACTACGCCGAAGTACGCGACAACGCGCAGACACTTCTCGCCGAAAAGATTAAGGACATGCGCGGAGATCTGTTTGCCATACCGAAGGCAGAGGAGGAGAACGACTACAAGTCCCAGAACCTGGTTCTCGACGCTGCCCATTTCGTGGCTCACGTCGCCCCGCGTTTCACTCCGCTCGCCATGCGCAAGGAAGCTCAGAAACAGACTGCAATCAAAAAGAGCCGTTATTGTCGGGAGACAGGCGTCGGGGACCCGATTGCCCTCATAGGCAAAGAGCGTGAAGACGAGCTGGCTCGCATGAACTTCATCTACAACGAAGCAGATGCCATGCTCGTCGACAACAACGGCATTCACTTCCTGAAGACACATTCCGACGATGTAGGACTCAACACAGACGAATCCGATACTGGTGAAAATTAGAACACAGACGAATGGGCCAGGCATTTATCTATCCAAGCGATAGGCGGGCACCTTCCACATGCATTGAAATCCGACTCTCACATCGAACATTGATTTCGCGGGACCCAATGTACCACGAGGTTTTGCACACGCTCTCCCATCAAGCATCTCGCTGCTTGTCCTGTCCAGAAGACGGGACTCCTTGCACGCCGGCGTCCGCGGCGGACGCGATGTCGTATTCACCCGGGTCCGGCCTGTCATCGTCGTATTCGATACCCGCCACGCCCTCGGCGAGCCTGGCCGCGAGCAGCGCGGCACCGGCGCGGTCCGCCCCCGCCGGTCGATTCGAGGATGGAAAGCATCGTCTCGACCGCGTTGGCCCACCCTGATTCCCTGTCGACGCGTTTGAGGGTCCGCGGCGCCTCGTTGCGTGTCTGTCTGTCCTGCCGATCCAGCCTTGCCGCAACGGGTCCGGCAACGCGTCACGCACCCGGGTGTTGGTCCAGGACGCGGGCTTGTTGCACAGCAGCGCCAACTGCATGGACGGGTCCTCGCTGCTCGTGCTGGCCTGGCCGTACGCCCGAGGATGGGTCGCCAGGTGCTTGCCCGACGAGTCGAGGACCCCGGGCCTCGAGCGCGCGGAGGCCCACGACCGGCTCCCTGCCCGCGTCCGCCCGGTCCGCGGAACAGCGATGCCGTCCCCGGGCGCGGCCACGCCGTACCGGTCGGCCTTCATATGCCGCCACGCGGCCGACGTCGAAACGCTTCCCGGGCAACGGCAGCAGCGCCGCACGGTCCTCGGAGAACAGACCACGCTCATCCGTGTCCTTGCGGCAGTGCGGTTCCACTGCCGGCTCCAGGCACCGGTCCGGCAGCCCGGCATCGGAGTTCTCCAAGCTCCACACGCTCGGCCGGGACACGAACAGCTTGCGCCGCACCATGCCGACCTTGGACTCCACCGCACCCTTCTCGTGGCCGGAATACGGGTTGCAGAACGAGCAATCGAACCCGTAATGCGCCTGGAACGCGTGGAACAGGCGTCGCCGGACGCGGCTCCCGCTCCCCGTACCCCTTATGGCCCACGCCGGCGGCGTTATCGAACACGATCCGCTCCGGCATACCGCCCAGCCACTCGAACAGGTTGCGCAGCGCCAGGCACGTGCACTCAGCGTTCTCGCCCGGCACCGACTGCACCAGACCGACGTTCGAGTACGGGAAACCAGGCGTGAAATGATGCATCCGCTGCACCACGCCAACAGCACGTCGACCTCGCCGAAATCGGCCTGCGCCTCGCCCGGATGCCATACCAGGTCCATGAACGCCTCGTCACGCCCGGCCGCGAACCCGCGCCCGGGCCGCGCCACCACCCGCGTCACCGTGGACAGGGAGACCACCATGCCATGCTCATCCCCCCGACCGCTCCCAGATCCCGGTCGCGGTATGCCGCTGCTTGCGCCAGTTCGCACGATACTCCGCGAGCCACTGCTACGACCGCGGGCAAATACGGGTCCGACCGCCAACGCGCGCGTCCTCCCCGCCCGACGGCCACGGCCGACAGATCCTCCCTCGCCAGGCACTTGCACACCGTCGGCACCGCCGGCATGCGTCTTCCGCGCGATCGACGCGACGGACTCCCCGTTCCGCCGCAAACGACGGATAGACCGTACCTGGGGCATGCCGGCCATAATCCTTCCCGGTCCTTTCCGGTGGATATACAAGCACCATCCAGTCAATACCATGACGCGGTCGGCATGCCCTGCCTAAACCCGAAAAATCTTCGTGACCAGACTCACAACAACTAATTGAACACAAACAAGACACCAGGCACCGGCGACGCGCGTGGTTCGACGCGTGCGAACGGCTCGCGCAGGCCGACCATTACCGGCTCGGCGTGCCCGTCGCCGGCCTGTTCGAATCGGAGAAGGAGCATATGCCCCCCGCTGCCGTCCGCCGCGTTCGACCCGGTCGAGTGGCGTTCGGTGAAGGCAGACCGCACCGGGACCGTGCCGGTCGACTCGAACCGGTACCTCGCCGGCCCGAAATGGCATTCCATGCGCCTGCGGCCGACCCGCGGCCCTGCTTGCCGCCGGCGCGCGCAAGCTCCGGTCATGGGGCGAGAGCCCGATCCGTGGGGATTTCCCCGAACCCGTACTCGACTTGCTCGACCGCATGGACGCGCCGGAACGCTCCTCGCTGATCTCGGACATCCGCCCCGCCGGCGAGACGTACGGCTTCCCGGCCGCGGCCGGCACCGTTGCCGCAACCGTCGAAGCTGGACACACCATCTATGTTTGCGCAATTAGAATTCGGCTGTCTAGGCATCTGGAATTTTGGCGTATAGGAAAAAGTGGTGCTAATGATGTGGCCGAGCCCTTGCGGGAGTAAGTGTATCGCGGGGTGATTAATCGTTAGCTTATTAATCCCCGCCTATCGGGGATGTCGTGTTGCTGACCTGCTTCTACCGACGCACACGACACACTCAGCGTCGGCAAAAAGTTTTGGTCCGCCTCCGCCGACGCCGGGGCGTTCCTAAGCGCCGGCAGAAGATGTGATACACGGCTTGCGAGCTACAGGAGCCCCGTCGGCGGAACGTGTGGTGGCCAATACGCTCCCGAAGAACGAAGTCTAAAGCACCACGATTTTTCCAATACGCTGGAATTTTCGCTGCGGTGACTGGCACCGGTTTGTCTTACCGCTTTCTGGAATGGGAAGGCGGTATGTATAAAACACTACAATCTACGAGAATGATTGAATGATGGAATATTGGTGGATAACCAATACTTAGTTATTTTGTTGATTTATGAATGTATGTAATACATTCTGTATTAATTGTTTGTTTTCTGTGGTAACGGTTCTGGATAATTCTGATTCTACATATTTTTCAATATTGATTGAGGGTACAGATTCTTTCAGGATGTATGTTGATAATATCGAAAACCATGTGGTGAGAGCGTGGCATTGCACGTCGGCGAGGCAACTGTATTGAAAAGGAATGATGCCTGTTCTTGGAAGAGGTATTGTTGTTTTTGTTATGTTCTCTCTCTCGATGCCCAAATTGATGGAGATTCCTCTATCTAGATAACACAGAGTATCAATCCGCTTGTCGATAGGTAGTCCTGACATGGATTCATTAAGCTTGTTGGCCATGAAATGATCGGATTTCATAGCGAAAACTGAATATATAATTTTTGGGTATATTATTTTCTCGTTAATAGTGATTTTCCCCTGGTACATAGCGTCAGGGGAATATGCTGACGGCTGAAGTTGCTTTAAACTTAAGCAATTTTGTATACATGTTTGTATGTCATGAGTTCTGAGGTGCGCTTTAACTTCAACTACTGCGAGTATTCCTTCGATCGGTATCAAATCAACTCCATGAATGGATAGAAAAATAGGCGTGCGTTGTGCATCGTAGAGAATCACGTCCAGCTGTTTTGTCTTTTTCCCTGTGATATCCATTGCAAAACCTGATGTAACGCCAATGGACGAGGGTAAATGGTTGCGCAACCACTTTTTCAATACATCTTCCACTGAGGCCCCAGCAGTTGGTTTGTGGCTGATGAAGGAAGAGTAATATTCTTCTAGCTCAGATTTTAGGGTTTGCTCCGATTTGTCTAATATTTCTGCAAGCCCACTCGAGGGAGAATCAACTGGTGATGAAGTGTCGCTGCCTGTCATAATTATCACATGATATATCAATGCCGAGTACCGAGAAAGTCGTCTTGCCAAAGGGTATGTGTGTCGCCTCGATTCAGAATTCTGGTTCCGCAAGGAAACGATATGTCTGAGAAATTTGATATTCGGCCCTTGAATGGTAGCTTGATTCTTGGATGGCGGATAATGAAAGGGATTATTCACCATTGCATCTGGATTGAGCAAGACTGACGAAACTGTGTGTAAGAATGACATAATGGATGTCATGAAATGAACGTAAAGCTATGTTCTGGGATTTGGTGATTTAAGCTATTGATGATGAAGACTTTAAGAATGAATTCCGTTGGTCCTTGATGGTGTCGACTGTCTGCATAGAGACAATGATTTCGCGTTTCTGTTTCCAAAGTCGCTGTCTTTGAGATGCATTTGACATCTATCGAATCATATACATTCGTGCTATATAACTGTTGGATCAATATTGGATAACTATTGATATCCAGTGAATATCCATGATGTAGGATGTCGCTGTCGATGTTTGCGAATGCTATTGTCAATGTCCCGCAACGCTTTTCCTGAGATGAATATTATTATTCTATTTCCTCTCTCAATTGGAAGAATCAGCACGGTCCCACACTCCCCAAATCCTGTTTCTATTATGTATCCGCAATACATGCGTGCGGGACGCAATCCGTCAACCGCGTTATCCGGCTGTCTCGTATTGTTGGAGTCACGAGTTTTCTTCGTTTCCTTGATATTAAAACGCAGGCGGCAAGACCTCGGCCTCGTCGGGACAAATATGCAAACGATGCATCGCCCCGAATGTCCCTGCTTGCAAAGTTCGCGAGGTATGCAAGGAAAGTGGAGACATGAATCAATGTACGGATTCGACTGCGAACTTACGGCACGAAATGCTGGGGATTATTGGACAAACCCGGTATCGCCGCGTACGCCGTCGTTCTCGCTGATCTCCTTGTCTGTCAGCATGATCGGATCGGCGATTCGATACGGCAGGGGTGTTGCTGAATTGGTTTTGGGTCTTGCTCTCAGGTTTGGTGCGGGATTGGTGTGGGGTTAGCGCGGGAGTTTGGCTGGCCGTCGGAATCCTTTCTTGTTCCTCGTTGTCCCTTTTCGCCCTCATCCCTCATCAATCCTCGGTAACCCACTCCCAACCCTAAAAATAACCTGAAAATTCTCTGCTGTTTTCGTAAGTGCCAAACGTGAGCTCCCAAGGTGAACCCCTATGCTATTCCCGCATGATATCAAGGAAAACAACTGATGAACACGCTCCCAAACCTCGATAACCTCGCAATCCGGAAACGCTATGCTCGATAGTGAAAACAACAACGCGGATGATCGGAATCGCCGCACATCGGAATGTCAGAACGCCCGGAACACCGGAACTGATGCCGGCGGCGAGACCAGAACCGAACAATCCGCAGGCCCCTGCGAGGGGCGGTATAGAAGGAGCAGGTGACATGTGCACTGGAGTTCGTTTTGCAGATGAAGACGGCAACATGTATTTCGGCCGCAATCTTGATTGGTCGTTCTCGTATGGAGAGAAGATCGTCGTGACACCGCGCGGGTACCAGGCGCCGGTCGCATTCAACGCGACGGTCGCTAACCCGAAGCCGGTCATGGGCGTCGGCATCATCGTCGAAGGCATGCCGATGTATTTCGACTGCGCCAATGATGAAGGCTTGGCCGTTGCCGGCCTGAACTTCCCCGGATATGCCCAGTATGCGGACGCTCCGGTGGACGGTACGGTCAACGTCGCCGCCTACGAGCTGCCGTTCTGGATTGCCCGCAGCTTCTCTACAGTCGACCAAGTTGAGGAAGCCCTGAAGAACGTGACCGTCGTGGCCAAGCAGGTCAACGAACAGTACCCGGTCTCCCTGCTGCACTGGATCGTCGGCGACGGCAAGCGCAGCATCGTGATCGAAGCCATGGCCGATGGCATCCACATTCACCACGACGGCGTTGACGTGCTCGCCAACCAGCCGACCTTCGACTGGCACACCGAGAACCTGCGCAACTACCTGAGCATGGATCCGCGCGTCCCCGAGCCGGTCAAGTGGGGCACCCAGGAGCTCAGCGCGTGGGGTTCCGGCTCCGGCATGCGCGGCATTCCGGGTGATTACAGCTCTCCGTCGCGTTTCGTGCGCGCCGCCTACACGAACGCGCACTATCCGGCGCAGAAGACCGAGGAGTCGAACGTCTCCCGCCTGTTCCACACGCTGGATTCCGCGGCGATGGTGGACGGCTGCGCGCTCATGAGCAACGGCCAGTACGAGAAGACGATCTATACGAGCGGCTTCTCCGCCAAGACCAACACCTACTACAAGAACACGTACGAGGATCCGGCCATCAAGAGCTACCGCATGGCCGACTTCGACCTTGAGGGTGCGCAGCTGCAGACTGCTGAGTGAATTGCAGCGGCTTGGCTGGTACGCCGGTAAGCGGCTATGCTCGCTGACGGTAAGCTGTCGTGTTGGCTGATGCCGCTGCCGTTGCCGCATCGTACTACATCGCACAGCAGTGTGACGCACCTCGCCTCGCTGTGCGGCACGATACGCATGATACGGCTTGACCGGTATTGAATGCCCGGGAGACTCGCAGGATTCCAATCCTGCAGATTTCCCGGGCATTTTGCGTATTTGGCTGTATATATGACTCGTGCAGGCTTCGGTCCGTGAGCTGTTGGCATCCTTGGAGTGGTAGGGTACAGGGCGTTGGGGGTGCAGGGTGTTGCGTACCGGACATCGTGCATCTTGCGTATGCCCGCCAATACGCAACCCGGTACGACTCCGCCGATGGCCGCATGATTCTGCCGCACCTGCCGGGTTGTGTATGCCGGGATATACGGGTCAATGATGTCTCTCGTGCTGGAGTGTGCCATTGCGTTCCAAGCGACAGTAATCTGAACGTTCTCTGGTCAGATATTGAATGGTTTGCGGGTATACAGTGTTCGTGGTTGCTGGTATCTGCGGTATTTGTAGTACTTGCCGGAGGCTATCTCGCTTATCTGTGTTCGTCGGTGCCCGATACCAGAAGTATGGCCGTTGGTATTCCGCGGGTCGTACTTGGGGTTTCGGTTGTTCGCGAACACAGATAGTGAAGATACGTTCCGCGAAGTACTACAGATAGGCGAGATTCATGCTTCCGGTTCCGTTGTAGGATGAAATATACGCTCTTGGGCACCGCAGACAAGCGAGATGCCGGTATCGCCATGCCGCAACTCGCACCTTCCTGATATTCACGGACAGATTACCCGATCGTTCATCGATTGGCGATACACTAACCCTTGAAGCGCTCAATATTGGGGCACGCGCCTCAATGCGTGGAAGGGAAGTGAAGAACATGAACAGTTCTGGAAATTGGTTACGTAGAGGTAAGGGGCTGCTGGCCATCGCGGCGGCAACAGCCTGCATCGGAGCTGGAACATTTGCATTGCCGTCCAGAGCGTATGCGGCCGACGCCACAACCTGGGAGTCCTTGTCCACAGATTTGAAAAATTCGTCCTATGGCTTCTTCAAGTGGCGGGCCGAATATGGGAAAACGCAGATCGAACGCAAGGTTGCCGCCGATGCCGCCGGCATTCTTGTGAACAGTTCTTTGCCGAAGACGAAATCCACTGGCAAAGCCACCAGCGCAACTTCGTTGAACAATTTTCTGCAGTCTGTGCAGTCGCTGGTTTCTATCAATTCTTGGCGCCAGACTCTGCGGAACGAACCTTGCAGGGTCGATTTGCCTGAAGGCAGAGGTCGCGCCTGCGACGATGGCACGAAGACCCTCACCCCGTATTTGACCAATGACACACTGATGGCTGTCTCGCAGGTCAATGCGGACAACGTCGCATCGTCGGGCACGACCGCCGGAAACAAACAGAAGATCGCTTCTGCTTACTACAAGAGCGGCCCTGAGTCGGTGTACCGGGCTTCGAGCGTGCTCGGCTCTGTGTCGATGCCGGTCAGTGTCGAAACTTGGTACGCGCAGAAGGCTGTGTACAGTATCGATCCGAACCCGTCGCTCGGCACGGTGACCGACTATGAGATGCTGACCAACAAGCTTGGCACATCATTTGTCGAATACAAGTACGCCGGATACAGCACGTCTTCATTAGCGCAAGGTGTTACCGCGCAAGTGCTTGATTGCCAGTCTGATACCGGCGCATCCGCATATGCCGGGTACTCGCAGAAGGCTGCAGACTATCTCGGTGATTTGCAGGCATATGTGAAGACCGTCGCTTCGGCCACCAGTAATGTTCCTACGATTCCGACGGTTACGGTTCCGACCATTGTCAGCGTTGCGGATCCCGCACCTGTAACGACCGCGTCCGGCATTCACCCTATCTTGCCTGTGACCGTGGAGGCGACCAAGTCGGACGGCACCAAGAGTCAGGTCCCTGTCGTCTGGAATTCTGTACCCAGCAGTTCGTATTCCACGTTCGAGGCGAGTTCGTTCAAGGTGACCGGTAAGGTGAGCGGCTGGAGCAAGCCGGTCACGGTGACTGTGAATGTGCTTGCCGCGCAGCCCAAGAAGGTCATGCCTGTTGTCGTGACGACCGAATCGGGCAAGAAGCCGTCTCTTCCGTCTTCCGTCCAGGTGCTGTATTCGAATAGACAAGTCAAGTCTGAATCCGTAGCATGGGATGCGGTGGACGCCAGCAAGTATTCGTCTAGGGCAGGCGGGAGGTTCATGGTATTTGGACACCTTGTTTCCAGCCCTGGCACCCGTGTGACCGCGCGGGTTGTTGTTTCACCTGCGACCATTGTTTCCGTCACGGATCCTTCCGTGATGACGGTTGTCGGTGTCGCTCCGTCTTTGCCGGCTACGGTGAAGGCGAAGTGGAGCAATGGCGATGTGACGGATGAGAAGGTCACCTGGGATTCAGTCCAGGCGAGTTCGTATGCGAAAGCGGGCACCTTCACCGTCTCCGGCAAGGTCACTGGATACCAGCCATCGGTGAAGGCCACGGTGCGGGTCTGCGAGAAGCAGAACATGTACCGCCTGTACAACAAGTACACGGGCGAGCATTTCTACACCGCTTCCATCAAGGAGCGCGACACGTTGAGGAATCTCGGCTGGAAGTACGAGAGGGTTGGCTGGGTTGCCCCGAGCGAGAGCAATACCCCGGTGTACCGCCTGTACAACAAGTATGTTGCCGGCGGCGACCACCACTACACGACCAGCGCCTCCGAGCGTGACGCTCTGGTCAAGCTCGGCTGGATTTACGAGGGCATCGGCTGGTATTCCGCAGAGAATGTCGGCAGTAGAGCGCTTTATCGTGAATACAACCCGTATGCAAAGACCGGTACGCACAATTACACGCTGGACAAGCATGAGCATGACACGCTCGTGTCCCTCGGCTGGCATGATGAGGGTACCGCTTGGCATTCAGTGAGCTGAGTCTCGGTGAGCTGAGTCCTGAGGGTTGTCGCGATGCCATGAGCTGAGCGACCAGAACACAGAAAACAAGGGAGGCCGTTGGTTGGATCCGTAATGTGGATTCGACCAACGGCCTCCCCTGATTATTGCGGTGATACTGCCTTCGCAGTTATTGTTTCGGCGGTTACTGTCTGCGCGGTGTCACCGCCGTTGCGAATGCTGCAATGCAGTTATTTGGTTTCGCATGCGACACCGTCGTTGTCACGGTCAAGCCGGGGCTCGTAACCCGGATCACCTCGATGGAGGGGAGCCTTGCCGGCTTTTCGCACCTCGGTGCAGTTTTTGTAATGCACTGGTGCGGATGGGGCGCTTGGCTTTGACGGCTGTGCAGGCTGTGCAGGCGTGGACGGCTGGGACGGCTGTGATGGCTTGGGATTTGCCGGTTTCGAGGGTTGAGGAGCCACTGTGTGACCAGCACCGACTGCATACCAACCGATGTCCTCGGCGTGCCAGCCTTGCCCGACCAGTGCATCGTTCTCGGTCTTGCTCGTCGTATAGTTATGTGTTCCGGTTTTCGCATACGGATTGTATTGGCGGTATACGGGTACGGAACCGGCAGAGTACCAGCCCACGCCTTCGTAGATCCAGCCGAGCTCGACCAGGTCGTCGCGTTCGGAGATGTTGGTCGTGTAATGGTGGTCGCCGCCTGCAACATACTTGTTGTACAGGCGATACACCGGTGCCCCCGTGGAGACAGGGGCCTGCCAGCCGGTGCCTTCGTAGATCCAGCCGACGCTTCTCAACGTGTCGCGTTCCTTGACGGATGCGGTGTAGAAATGCTCGCCTGTGTACCTGTTGTACAGACGGTACATGGACTGCGAATCGTTGGACGGGATGATGTCATGCGAATCGGCGGGAATCTGCTGTGCAGGGCAGCTGCTGAGCACGTTTTCCATGGCGGACTTCTCGCTTTGCGTCACCCACAGGGAGTACTTCTGTTTCACGCCGATCTGACGCGCGACATACAAGCAGCGGTATCCGGTGTTCGATGGCAGCCATTGCGAGGCATCGCTATTGCTTTTCTCCTGGTTCGCTGGGCCGTCCACGGCGAGCAGGTTGTAGGGGTCGTTCGCGAAGTCTTCTCTTTCGACATCCGACAGATTCTGGGCGCCGGTCTGCCACGAGTCGGACAACGCTACGACATGGTCGATTTGGACGGCGGTGCTGGTGGTGTTGCCTCGTACGAAATCGATTTGCTTGCCCGTGTAGGGGTCGTTGAGATGGCCGCTCGCCACGACGCAGTTATGAGTGTTGCTGCGATATGTGATATTGGTCAGGTCTCTTTTCAGGATATCGTTGCGGGTGTCGCAGCCGTTGCCGTCCATGTCCGCCCATGCGGGCCCGAATTTCTTGCGCTGGTATCCGCTCTTGGACGCCCGCTCGCTGACCGTGAGCTGCTGCAGGACGTCCGTTGCCAGCGGCTGCTGTTCGGCGGCGGTAGCCGTATGCGTACCCAGGGTGGTTGCGGACAGCGATACTGTGATGCCGATTGTGGCGAGCATGGCAATGACGGTTGTTCTTACGCCGTGATGTTTTCGTGCATGCTCCGCGCTGACAGAGTCATTCATGATGGTCGCTCCTCCAACTTGATGCTTGTCTCTCACTGTGATGTGCCGTTCAGAATGTGGTACATCACAGCAAATCATAGGCTTATTTACCGATATTTCTCGGATTGACCGGGTATGCGAGCGTCTCGATTGGAGTGCGCCGGGACGATTCGAAAACGCCGGGTGCAAAGGTATAGTTGCCTGTATTGTTGTGGTAGAGATTCAGTTGTTGAACGCTGAGGAGAATGGTATGGGCAAGCTAGCTGAGATGCACTTCAGCGGGAGGGCCGTCATCCGTGCAGTCGCGGCGGCGGTCTCGCTGCTGATGCTGGTGCCGGCATCGTTCGCCATGGCTGATACGGCCCAGTCGCCCGAGGCCAGTGCCGAATCGACGGACGGCCTTCCGCCGAATCCGCGTCATTCTTGGGAAACCAGCGCCTCCCAGTCGGCATCGTCGCCGGACGAGAGCGGCTCGTTGTCTCTTCAGGCGTCTTCGTCGCCGTATTGGCGTAACGGCAATTTCTATGATGGCAAGGGCGCGCTGTTCGCGGCAAGCGGCATGAAAGTCGCGGATATCTCGGAATGGCAGTCCTACCGCAACGGCAAACTGGTCAAGAACATCGACTGGAACGCCGTGAATGGCGCAAGCGGCGTCAACGGCGTGATTCTGCGCGTGGGGTACAGCGAAACGCTTGATAAGTCCTTCGCCTACAACATCAAGGAAGTCAAGAGGCTCGGCATTCCTTACGGTATCTACCACTTCAGCTATGCGACCAATGCCAGCGAGGCCAAGGCCGAGGGGCAGTGGGTCGCGAAAACCCTGAAAAGCTATGGTGCGACGAATCTGGCGTACCCCATTTTCTATGACCTTGAATCCTGGTCGTGGAAAAGCAACGGGGTGACGCACGCCTCTCCGTCGAACCCAGCTACGAACCAAGCGATATTCAACGCTTTCGCATCAGCAATGAAGCAGGCGGGATTCTCGGACAACTCCCTGCGGATCTACACGAGCGCGTATCGTCTGCAACACGAGCTGAACACCGATGCACTGCATCGCCGTGCATCGTGGGTCGCCCAATACGGCACGAAATTGCAGTACCCGTATCCGTATAACGGTTCTGATTTGGGATGGCAGTATACGGATGCCGCCAGCGTCGCGGGAATCAGCGGTCCGCAACCCAAGGTTGACATGAGCGCATTTCGCAATCCGTGCACGCAGGGCGCAACCTCGACGAAAAAGCCGGTATACCGCTTGTTTAATCCGAATTCGGCAAAACACCATTACACGGTGTCCTCTCAAGAATGCCAGGTGCTGGTAAACCTTGGTTGGAAGTTCGAGACCACCGCCTTCTACGGGTACCAGACCAGCGCCATCGCCAAACTGCATGACAGCGATGTGAAGGCGGTGTTCCGAGAATACAATCCGAATGACGGCAACCATAATTTCACCACCAGCGTCATCGAGCACGAGACCTTGGCCAGCAAGGGCTGGAAGGCCGAGGACATCGCGTGGCTCGCCCCATTGAAGGGGACTACGGTCTACCGCCTGTACAACGCATACAACGGCGAGCACCTGTATACGACAGACAAGAACGAGTACAACACGCTTCCAAGATACGGATGGCGACAGGAAGGCACTGCCTGGATGAGTTTGTGAACTTTGAACAGGGCTATGCCTATACAATGAATTTCGGCGACCAGCCGATTTGATAGATGCGTGGCAGCGACGAGGATTGGGCCCGTCGCTGCCTGTGGGGAAGAAGACATGGGGAAAATCCAGAAGCCATTGGTCACGTCGGTTGCTATTACGGCTATCGCTGCTGTGACCTTGCAATTGCCCGGGACGAGCGCATTCGCTGCCAATGCTGAGGCGCTCGAAGGCAGCGGGACCGCATCGTCGTCCGTAACGACATCATCGTCTCAAACGGTATTCGATACTTCTGATGGACATGAACACTCCAATCCGTCTGCGAATACAGGTTCCTACGGGGGCATCGAATCCAACGGCGAGACGGGCTCCACTGAGGTTCTCGATGTGCAAGAACCGGGAAAGAGCCAAAGCCCAACGACGAATCTAGGTGATGGCAATGGTTCCGACCCAGTACCGCAGGCCGATCAGCCGGCTGTGCCCGCTCCCGAAGCAGACCCCAATGCCGGCGCCAGCCTTCAGGCAGCTTCCCCGCGTTCTTCCGACTCTGCCAATCCCTCCAAGAAATCAGATGGGACATTCAAAGCGGTTATCGGTGAAGGAGAAACGTCCAAGAGCATCAGCTTCTCTAACATTTACCGCCTGTACAATCCGTACAGCGGAGAGCATTTCTACACCCCGAACCTTGACGAGGCAAAGAAGATCGCTGCCGTTGGATGGCAGTGGGAGGGCATGGCATGGGTGTCCAGCTCCGACGGCACGCCGGTCTACCGCCTGTACAACCCGTTCGGCGGCATCCACCATTACACGGTGAACGCAGGTGAACGGGACGCCTTGGTCAAGGCGGGTTGGCGTGCCGAGGGGACAAGCTGGACCAGTGATTCTTCGCGTGCGCAGACGGTCTACCGTCTGTACAATCCATATTCAGGCAACGGCGCACACCATTACACGCGCAGCAGTGCGGAGCGCAATGCCTTGGTCAAGGCCGGGTGGCGAAACGAGAATGTCGCATGGTATGCATCTGGCGTATCAACGCAGCCGATTCAACCGTTCTGGCTTGTCACGTCCGCTTGGGGATCCGCGAAACGATACTGGGTGCAAGGCGATACTGCAATCGCGAAGAACCGTCTGATCACGGCCGCAGAAGGCGCCGGCTACCTGGCGATGGCACGTCAGGACGGGTCGGTGTACACATCCCCGGCGCCTTTGGCGAATGGCACGGTATTGCTGGCTGAGCAGAACGGCCGTCTCTGCACCCACGACACGGGATGGATGGTGACCAATGCGTATTCCGGGGCTTTACATCGGTATTATGTCATGAAGGCCGCGCAGGGCTATTCCGTAGCAAAAACAGGACTTTTCATCATCGGCAAGGCATCGTATTATGCGAATCCGTCCACGGGAATCGTCGCAACCAACCAATACCTTGCGTACAAGGGCGTCTGGTATCACGCCGATTCCGCCGGCGTGCTGACACTGGTTCGCACAGGCAAGATCGGGTGGCAGAACCCGGCCCCGTATTATCAAGTGTCCTCGTATGATGTTCGGACTGTCGGCAGCGGTCTGTTCTCGTATAAGCAGAAATCCCGTCTCCCGATTGACGCGACCAGAGAGCAAGCAACGGAGATTTTCATTCAGACAGCATTGTCTTACCTTGGAACCCCTTATCACTGGGATTACGCGCTCCAGCCGGGCATCGGAGTGGACTGCGCGGGACTGGTCCAAGTCAGTATGGAATCGGTTGGCATGCAGACCCCGTATAACGCTTACGACCATTATTTCGACCCCTGGCAGTCACACAACGCTGACAACATGTGGAACGACCCGCGAATCATGAAAGTCCCGGTGAATCAACGGCGCAGGGGAGACATCATCTTGTACCCAGGCCATGTGGCGATTTACCTGGGCAACGACACGGTCATCAACGCGTACCCCCCCGCGCGTCGAATACGACAGCATGTGGCGATGGAAGGTACGCGGAGTGGGAAGGCTGTTTATCTGACATGCCCATGAATACCTCTGGAAATCCGATGCCGGATACCCCGGTACCAGACAAGGAACGACGCACAATGATCATTGATCGGTTCACAATGCCCGCCCGGCGTGCCGCAACGGCCTGGGGTTCCAAGATTTGCAAAGGCACGGTTTCAGCTGTCGCCGCGGCTGCCATGCTGCTGGCGCCGAGCGCAATCACCGCGTCTGCCGCAACAATATATTCATCCGACAGTTCCGGGATTGTGGGGGCAACGGCCTATTCGGATGCGCCCAGAAACTTTGTCATCAATCTCGGCACCACCGCCAAACCGCTGAAATCTGGGCAATTCGAGCATGCCGTGTCGCTTGTGCAGACGCTCGGCGCTGTCCCTCTCGCACAATACCCGCAGATTGGAGTGCTATTCACACAATCCACGGATGCGGATTTTGCCCGCGAACTCGCCGACCAGCTTACTGCCTCGGCTATTCCTTTCCACTCCGTGGCTGCCAGTCGATCGACTGACACGGTGAAAAAAGACGGTTCCGATGTTGTACAAGGCAGTGAAGTAGTGGTTCCATCGGCCACCAGGTTGTCAGGAGGGGCAGGCGGCTCCGGGGACGAAGCGTCGCCGGATGCTACGGAACAAGGAGAGACCAAGACGCCGGACGGCACCAGCCAGGTGCCGGTGAATCGAATGACCATCGACCCTGAGTCCGACAATGGGCTCGATTCCAGTGGTATCAGCGGGAAAACAGTGGTTTCCAGCGGTTCGGCAGCGGATCCCGATGTTGGCGACGGCGACAATGCCGCGTGGGGGATTAAGGCGATTCACGCCGACACTGCATACGCATCGGCCGTGTCCACAATATCGAGAACCGTGACGGTCGGAATCCTCGATTCCGGCATCGACGATACCCATGCGGACCTGAAAGCGAATATCGACAGCGCGGATTCCGCTGGATGCACCAACAACGGCATCGCCCAGACGGATCATGCCTCGTGGACCAACTACAAAACCGCATCCGGAACGTACGATGATGTCAGTGGTGACCAGCTTACCGGATGGTCCCACGCCACGCATGTGGCAGGCATCGTGGGAGCCGCTCACAACGGGTCAGGCGTGCAAGGAGTCGACCCCCAAGCCAGACTCGCATCGGTTCGAATCGCGAACTCCAGCGGAAACATCTGGTCTGAATACGTGGTGTGCGGTGTCATGTGGTCGGCTTCCAAACATTTCGCGGTGACCAACAACAGCTACAGCGGTTTCGTCAAGCTCAGCGATGTGCAGGGCGCCGCACAGTATGAAGCGTTGCGGCGCGCATTCGCATACGCACAATCCCAGAACGTCGTGGTTGTGGCAGCTGCCGGCAATAACAACGTGAACCTGGATGCGGTCGCTCCCGCCGGATGGCGCAACATTCCCGGCGATTTCCCCGGTGTCGTGACCGTGTCGAACGTAGAGCTCACCAGCGGCAACGCCCTTGGCCGGTTGGAAAGGTACGCAGGTGAAGAGGGGTCGAATTACGGTGCACAGCATATCGATATCGCCGCACCGGGAACCGATATCCTCTCAACATGTCCGAAAGCGTATTACAGCACCGGGAAAGACCCTATCGACACGTGCAGCATGACCGGCACATCGATGGCGGCGCCCCATGTGGTCGGTGTGGTGGCCATCCTGCGATCCATATTCCCCAAGGCGACGGTCGACGGCATCACCAGCATGCTCAAGAGCGAAGCCAATACGGAATACGGTAGATTGCAGCCGCCCAACCCCAGCAGTGAAGAATACCGGGGAGCCGGCCTCGCCAACGCATTCGCCGCATTGGGCGGCAACACGCTGAACATTTCAGGCACCAGCACGCGCGTACCCGTGTACCGCCTGTACAATCCCTATTCGAAGTACGGGCTGCACCATCTGACAACCAGCGCGCAAGAACGGGACAAGCTGATTTCCCTCGGATGGAAACTGGACGGGACGGTTTTCGTCGCCGTCAGCAAGAATTCCACGAATGCGGTGCCGGTATACCGGGAATACAACCCGAACAATGGAACCCACAATTGGACATTGGACGTCAAAGAGCATCAGGCGTTGGTAAAGCTCGGCTGGCGCAACGAGGGAATCGCATGGTATGTGCGCGATGACGGCCAAGTACCGGTATGGCGCCTGTACAACCCGTATTCCGGCGAACACATCTACACGCGGAGCGTACAAGAATATGCGACGTTGAAGAACAATGTGGGCTGGCGCGGGGAAGGACTCGCCTGGCTAGGCATCAACTGATGGACTCAGGGGAAAGCGGCGTATCAGTGGCATCAGTTGGCTGGGTTCTGCCGGGCAAGATATCCATGGGTGCTCTGGTTGTGGCTGTGCTTGCTGCTTTATAAGCCAATATGAGTCTTGTACGCAGACGCGCTTGAGCCGGGCGCCTTCGCGTTGTGACTTTCCGTGGCTTGTGCCGATGCTACGTGTGTCTGTGATGCGGGGGCGTGCCGGGCGGGAGGCGGTGCTGGCGCTGGCATGTGCGGATGTGCGGAATGGGTTCTGGCGGGTACTGCGGGTAACGCGGATTGCATGTGGTGGTGTGGTTGCCTTGGTTGACGGTTGCCGTGTGAGTGGTGTACGGGGGGACGCTTCACTTCAGTTGCGGTGTTCATTGGAGTCCGTCAACCTGCTGTTTTGACTACGGGGGGGGGGTATGTTGTGGTTGTGTGGGGAGGGTGTTGGTTGTTCTCCCGCTTTTTTGAAGAGTTATGTTTTGGAGGGTGCCATGGGTGTTGCTCGTGGTCGTTGTTGGGCTGCCGGTGTGGTGGCTGGTGTGGTGGCTGGTGCGTTGGCGGTGGCCCCGTCGGCGTCGGCTGACCCGTCGTCGGTGGCGGGCGGCGCGTCGGTGTCGTCTGGTGCTGGTGTGTCGTCGGGTGGTGTGGTGCAGGCCCCGTCGGCCGGCTCCCCGTCGTCTTCGCCGTCTGGTTCGCCGTCCCCGTCTGGTTCGCTGTCGGTGTCGGGTGGCTTGGGGCTGAGCGGTTCGTCGTCGTGGCCTGCGGGTATGCCTGACCCGTCGTCGTGGCTGCGGAACGTGAAGGTCAGCGACGTGGGCGCGCATACGGCGGATGTGTCGTTCGACTGGGATCTGTCGTACCTGTTCAACGGCAAGCGGAATGGCAAAACCGAGACGACCTCGAAATCGACGGACGGCTCGGAAGTTACTGAGAAACACGACTGGAGTGTGTCTTACGGGACCTCCGGCGGGAACTCGGACGCTTCGGTGGACCCGGCAAAGGACATCGACGGCGTGTGTTTCTCAATCGATGTGGGCCGTGCGACATCGGTTACGCCGATGGGGGATTCATATGGTAGAGGTTGGGGCGACCAGTTTCCGTTTATGCGTGCTTGCGGCGCTTTGGAGGACGGTGCTGTCGAAGACTCCAAGATGACGTCGGAGGATTACCAGCGCATCTTCGGCACAAGCACCGAGGACTGGGGCTATCCGTCCGGCGAAGTGACCTACCAATCGTGGTGGCATTTCGATGGTCTCGAGTCGCTTGCGAAGCCGGGCGTGTTGAAGGGACATCATGATACCGCGTTGATCGGCCTGGACGCGAACACCCTGTATGGCAATTCGAAGGATCCGGAGTCCACGAACCGTCACTGGGACTGGCCGGGCTGGTCCTTCGATAATGCTGTCTCTTCTGTCTCGGCCGGCCTGTACAAGAAGGGCGTGCGCAAGACGACCAAGGTCGACGTGCGCCGCCTGAAAGTGGGCGTCACGTTGCATCTGAAGGACTCGAGCAAGGCCGTCCAACAGTGCAAGGCGGACAAGAACTTGACGGACAAGGACAAGAAGACGTACTGCAACACCGCCATCCCGTACATCTCTGATGACAGCACGACCTCGGGGTACGTCGGCGTCGACGGTCATTTTGTCACTGCTGCTGTTCCTGATTTCCGTACTGGTGGGGAGCCGGGCGTGGCGTCGTCGGCGTCGGGGCTTCCCGTGTCTGTGAAGGGCGGGGTTTCCGTGGATGCCGGTGTGGTGAAGCAGGGTAGTGTGGCTCGTTTCTATGTGGACGGGTTGAAGGCGGCCGCGCGTGGGAAGGCTGATGCGAGCAGCCTGTTCTGGTATGCGTACATCTATAGCAGCCCGCAGCGTTTGTCGGGTCCGGACGGCGCCCCGTACGTGACGGTGAAGAAGGCGTCGGACGGCCGGTATTATTTCGATGCGATCGTGCCGGCGGGGTTGAAGGCGGGTTCGCATACGGTGTCCTTGACGGACGCCAATGGCGATTGTCAGGGGTGGACGCCGGTGACGGTGACCGCCGCGGACACGGCGGTGATGTACCGGTTGTACAACAAGTATACGGGTGAGCATTTCTATACGTCGTCGTCGGTGGAGCGTGATTCGCTGGTGAAGGTGGGTTGGCGTTCCGAGGGTACGGGTTGGGTTGCGCCGGTGTCTGGCGCTCCGGTGTACCGGTTGTATAACCCGTATGCTCCTGGTGGTGATCATCATTACACGATGAGCGTCAGGGAGCGTGACGCGTTGGTGAAGGCCGGTTGGCGTGCCGAGGGTGTCGGCTGGTATTCGGGTGGTTCGGTCAAGGTGCTGCGCGAGTACAACCCGTATGCGAGGACCGGTACGCATAACTATACGACCGATGCGAGGGAGGACACGGCGTTGGTGAAGGCGGGTTGGCGTGCCGAAGGTGTCGGCTGGTATGCGGTGAAAGCCAAGTAACCAACACGGCAAGCTGGTGTCGGCCTGTCCGGCTCGGTGCCGGCCAGACTGATGCCGGCCGTGTGTGTATTGGGGCGGGTGTCCCCAGGGGCCTGTGACAGGATCCCCGGGGGCACCCGCCTTTTCGTATCCATCGACAGTGCGGGATGCGCACTGCCGAAATCAGTGAATGCGCCGATGTTTCTGTGTTCCCGTTGCTCAATCCCTGATATGGTCTCAAGCGGATGGTAACTTCTCAACGAATGAGAGTGCTCTTGTCTGTGGGCGGCGTAGATGCCTGCCTCGCTATCAAGGAGAAATCATGAGAGGGTTATCGAAGAAGCTTGCCGCGGGCGCCATGGCGTCCATCATCATGCTGGTGGTGGGTGTATCGCCTGCTTGGGGTGCCGGACAAGACAATCCCGGTGTGACCGAGGGCGAGCTGAATGATTCCAACAGGCAGTTGATTGATCATTATCAACAGGGGTTGAACGCCGCAGGCTTGTTGTCGAGTCAGGCATCGGAGGAAGGCGAGCAGGGTCTCCAGCCGCAATGGGCAACCGGCGGCACCCCTGACTTCGCATTCGGCTCCTCGGCCATGCTGGCGAATGAAGATGCGGGTTCTCCCGACAATGCTCTCGGCGAGTCATCGGCATCATCGTTGCCGAAGAGCTATCTGGCACCTGCCACGAGTGTGAAGAATCAAGGCAACAACGGTGTTTGCTGGTCCTTTGCCGCTGTTGCGGCGTTGGAATCGTCTCGTCTCGTCCAGCAGGGCGTCAAAGGCACGACCGATATTCGCTCTGGCATTCTTGCAAACCAGAGTCGTACGTTTCCTGATTATTCCGAGGCACAGCAGGTGTATGCTGCGATGCACGCGACGGCGAACAAATCGGACTACCAGATTCCGTACAATCAGGCGAATCAACAAGCCGATACGTCAGAGGGATTCGAGACCGGCGGGGATTGGACAACGGTCGCGGATCCCCTTGCCGACTGGGAAGGCGTGATTCCGGAAAGCATGACGCCGTATCAGTCAGGGTCCAGCCAGGCGACATATCGTTCGATGTCCAATGTCGCGAAACAGCATACCGGGCAGTCCGTCTCTCATCTGCAATCAGCGGAGGTGATTGGAACACCTTGGCCGGTTGCGTCGTCGAGCAGCACCAACGGTAGAAGGAGCATGTACAGAAAGCAGAATCCCGCGGCATTCACCGCTATCAAGAACGCGATACGAAACCAAGGTGGCGTCTTCGCGGCAATTCATGCCCCAAGCACATGGACCAGCGGTTCAATCGCGCAGCTGAACCAGAATCCGGATGGCAGCGTATTGGTGCTCTTCGGGCAGAACCCGAACAGCACCGGGGCACGCGGGTATATGGAAACGACCGCGGGATGGACGCCAAATGCCGATAGCGGTACATCAAGCGGCAGCATCATTGCAAATCATGAAGTCGAGCTTGTCGGATGGGATGACAGCTATAACCGGTTCAATTTTGCGGTTGACGGCAGCAAGTTGAGTTACTACGACGGCGATGTCGCTGACCGGTACACCGGTGCGATCGGCATGACGGCAGGCCAATACGAGTGGGCGGCACCAAGCAATAACATTCTGGTGCCCAAACACAATGGCGCGTGGATCATCAAGAACAGCTGGGGTAAAGACGCCGGTGAACAAGGGTATCAGTATATTTCCTATGATGACAAGACCGTCTGGAATACGTACCAATACCAGTTGGAAAGCCTGGCGAACAACACGACGGACACCAGTCACGAGCACACGATTCTTCACCAATATGACGGTGTTCCAAGCGAGTACATCGTGACCTGGAAATCTCCGGTGCGTGAAGCCAATATCTTCACGTCCCAGGGCGAGAACGTCAACGCGGTAGGGGTATGGACACAGACTGCGAATACCACCGTCAATCTTCAGCTGTATGCAGGGGTGTCCGCCGACAATCCGACTAGCGGGACGTTGATCGCCAATAGCAGCTTCACCATCGGTCGGGCCGGGTATCACGTTGTTGCGCTGAAATCGTCTGTTGCACTGTTAAAGGGCACGCGATTCTCCGTTGTCGCATCCCTGTGTTCCCAACAAGTCGATCAAGTCGATGGCGACCTGTACCCGAACTACATCATGGTTGAGGCCGGGACGGATGATAAGGCAGGCGGTCATTATCTCCATGCAGACGCGCAACCGGGACAAAGTTTCGTGGACAGCGGCGACGGATGGTCCGACACAATGGCGATGGCGGAATATCTGTCGGCGACAACCGGTGGAAAATACACTTTCGGGAATGTCAAGCTCAAAGTGCTCGGCAACCCGGCGAAGGGTATCGTGTCAGTCGTCCCGCCTTCCGCGGTGACGACAACCGAAGGCGTCGCGCCGAAGCTGCCTGCAACCGTGGTCACGGTGTGGAGCGACGGAACAAGGAAGAACCAGAAAGTCACGTGGAATGCCGTGAAGCCCTCCGCCTACGCGAAGGCGGGACGGTTCTCCGTCCAGGGGAAGGTGCAGGGCTATACCGGAACCGTGACGGTGCAGGTCACGGTCAAGCCAGGCAAGCCTGTGACGCCGTCTAAGCCGACTACTCCAAGTAAGCCGATTACTCCGTCTAAGCCGACGACGCCGTCCAAGCCTGCTGCGTCGACGGTGACGATGTACCGGTTGTATAACCGGTTTACGGGTGAGCATTTCTACACGTCATCGGCGAAGGAGCGTGACTCGCTGGTGAAGGTGGGTTGGCGTTCCGAGGGTACGGGTTGGGTTGCGCCGAAGTCTGGTGCGCCGGTGTACCGGTTGTATAACCCGTATGTTGCGGGTGGTGATCATCATTACACGATGAGCACCAAGGAGCGTGACGCGCTGAAGCGTGCCGGTTGGCGTGCTGAGGGTGTCGGCTGGTATTCGGGTGGTTCGGTGAAGGTGCTGCGTCAGTACAATCCGTATGCGAAGACCGGTACGCATAACTATACGACCGATGCGAAGGAGAACACGGCCTTGGTGAAGGCGGGTTGGCGTGCCGAGGGTGTCGGCTGGTACGCGGTGAAAGCCAAGTAACCAACACGGCATGTCGGTGTCGGCTTGTCCGGCTTGACGCCGGGACAGACCGACACCGGCCGTGGTCCGTGTGTGTCGGGGCGGGTGTCCCCGGGGTCCTTGTGACAGGGTTCCCGGGGACACCCGCCCCTTCAGAAACTGAATCTGGGGACAGGTGTCTGAGATGTGTCTTCGTTGATGAAACTGTCGAACCTCGAGTGACTGGATTTGTCGGGTACGGGTGTGTTGAATCTGGGCGTGTTGTACGGATTGTCTCTGGGCAACTCGTGCGGCGAGGATGCTTGTGCAACGTCGTTTGCTGGTGTGCGTCCGAGCACGGAATTGACGGTGCATAGCGATGGTTCGGTGAGTTTGCCGGCGCCTCGTTGACTTGACGGTGCGGCGGCGGCACCGTCAAGCATGTCGCCTGCGGGTGGCGTGCTGGATGCGAAGCGTGGCATGGTCACGTGGAAGACGTACAACGCCGAAGGCGTCATACTCGCATGGCTTCAAGAAGTACATCGAGCTGCATGGCCTCGATACGGAGCTCAGCGGCCATGTGTCTGGTGCGAAGCCGACCACACCGAGCAAGCATGTTGCGTCGACGGTGGAGCGTGACTCGCTGGTGAGGGCTGGCTGTCGTGCGGAGGGTGTCGGCTGGTACGCGGTGAAAGCCAAGTAGGTCGTCGGGTTTATTGGCGGACGTGCGGATAGTGGAATCGTCTCATGCTGCTCGCTGGGACCGGGGTTGTTTAGATGGTGGTTGCCGGTATGCGGGGTGTCTGCTGTCGGTGGATAATGGAACTGAGGGGGATGTTTTTGGGTGTCCTCCTACAAGAGAGTTGGAAGGAGAATACCATGGATAACTCTCACAGGCCATGGATCGCGGGTGTGGCGGTCCTGGCGATGATTGGTTCGTTGGCGTGTGTTCCGCCGGCAAATGCCGCGGAAACGCAGCCGGCTCAGGATACGTCGTCCCAGCAGACGGCGCAGCAGCAGGCCGGTGATTCGGCATCCGGGCAGAATGGCGGGAATACCGGGAATGGTGATTCCGATGACGCCTCGAAGCCGGATACGTCCGATGACTCGGCTCAGGAGCCTGCTGCTCCCAGCGACAATGATTCCGTGCAGGTGCCTGCTGCCCCGGGCGACCCGAATGCAGGTATGTCGTTGAGCGGCTCGACCCGTACGCTGAAGGCCGGCGGTATGTACTTCACCGCGGTTTCGACCAAGTCGCCGGCGGGTATTCAGCCCGGTACCTATCGGGTCAGCGGCGGGAAATACGAGAGTACGGAAATTTATGTTTGCTATTACGACATCGCGAAGGATTCAACCAGCGGGTGCCGTTACTACTATGTCGGTGGTTCTGATGGTGTTAAAACCATCGTGGTTAAGTCGGGGCAAGCGGTTGAGAACGGTAGTGCATCAGACGATGACACCACATGGCAACTGATCAGTGCACAGAAAAATACCGGGGTTATGACGCCCCAAGGTACTGCAAAGTGGATGCCGGAGAAGGCTACAAGGTTTTCATCACTTGCAACATCATCCCCAGCAAGTATCAAGCCGGGAATCTATCTTGTGGATGCGACGGCATCCGGTTCCAATCTCTTCGATGTCACGGTTTCCGACTATTCCATCGGGACGGGTAATCTGAACGGCACAAGGTCTTATACTCCTGAATATCACAACCATTATCAGATTATTCAGGTGAATGCGGGACAAGTTGTCAAGTTGGCGTGCAACACGAAGACGCGTTGGCAGCTGCTGAAGAGCTTGCCTACGGGCGAGGTGCTTACTCCTCAGTCCAAGGTATACACGAAGGTTAGGTACTCACAATTCTTCTCGAACATTGATACTGCTTCTTCGCCGCAGGCAGGTATTTCGGCTGGTGTGTATCTAGTCAGTTATTCGCAACAGCCGGAATATGCCGGCGTCAAGATCAAGGTATCTGATTTTGATGCGAATGAAAAGAATACCAGCGGAGCGACAAACTTATACGAGCTCGACGCTGATTATACGCTCGTCCAAGTGAGTGCTAATCAGCGAGTTTACGTTGATGACTGGGGAAACGCGCAGCCGGTGAAGTGGCAATTGGTGAAGGCGCTGCCTAATTCCGGAGTACGTGTTCCTCGTAAGGCGATTGCGAAAAACAAAGGCACGTATCGTGTCGGTCGTGATATTTCGGCGGGCATGTATCTGGTTCATATGTCAGCGGTAGGGCATATCAAAGTATGCGATGTCGATCGGTATTCCAATACGGAGACAGATTGCGAACAACACGATAATGATGGGCCGGCGACCTATTTTGAGATTGTGTTGAAATCCGGGCAAAACGTCCATGTTGACAGCAGGTGGTATGACGATGACCCCATCACTTCATACTGGCAGTTGTTGCCTGCTCCTGTGCCGGTGTATTCGGTGGCTTTTGATTCGCGTGGTGGTTCGAAGGTCGGTTCGCAGTCGGTGCGTAAGGGTTCCAGGGTCGCGCGTCCGAAGAACCCGACCCGTACGGGGTATTCGTTCCGTACGTGGACGGTGGATGCCGCCGGCAAGAAGCCGTATAACTTCAATGCCGCGGTGACCAAGAACCTGCGTTTGTATGCGCAGTGGACGGCTCGTAAGTACAAGGTGTACTTCAACGCGAACGGCGGCAGTGTGAAGACCCGTTCGAAGACGGTGACGTATGGCGGCAAGTACGGTTCCCTCCCGTCCGGTTCCCGGAAGGGGTATCGTCTTGAGGGCTGGTGGACCGCGAAGTCCGGTGGCTCCCAGGTGACCGCCAACACGGTGTATCGTCATGCGGGCAACCAGACGCTGTATGCCCGGTGGGTGAATGGTGTGCCGATGTATCGCTTGTATAACAAGTACACGGGCGAGCATTTCTATACGAAGTCGGTCAAGGAGCGTGATTCGCTGGTGGGTATCGGCTGGAGGTACGAGAGGGTTGGCTGGGTCGCCCCGTTCTCCGGCAAGCCGGTGTACCGGTTGAATAACCCGTATGCCCCGGGCGGCGATCACCATTACACGATGAGTGTCAAGGAGCGTGACGCGCTGGTGAAGGCCGGTTGGGTCGATGAGCATGTCGGCTGGTATTCGGGCGGCAAGGTGAAGGTGCTGCGTGAGTACAACCGGTACGCGAGGACCGGTACGCATAATTACACGACCGACCCGAAGGAGGATGCCGCGCTGGTGAAGGCCGGCTGGCGTGCCGAGGGTACCGGCTGGTACGCGCTGAGAGCCAAATAACCCAACCCGGCCAGGTGGTCGGCCTGTTCGGCTTGATGCCGGGGCAGACCGCCACCGTCCGTGGTCCGTGTGAATCGGGGCGGGTGTCCCGGGATCCTGTGATGGGGTTCCCGGGACACCCGCCCCTTTGTTGTCTGCCGCCGTGCGCTGTTTGGCATGTGTCACTGTTGGTGTGTCAACAACGGTGTGATTGAGTCATTGCCGCGTTGCACATGCCCAAGCAGAACGACGATGCCTGTCATTTGTATTGTCGGACTGGCGAACGTTGTTCTGTCCCAGATTGCTTGGTACCATCTGCCGTTGAATGCTTTGCGCGCAATGACCATCCCACTTATTCGGGAATGGTAACAGAACCGTCCGCGTCACAGCTGACATGAAACCTCATCACGGCAGCGCTCCGCTGCGCATCCGTGTGGCGCAACGGGATGCCAGGCCCAGATTTGCGGCTATCTACGCTATCTGTAGTACCTGCCGGATCCTATCTTGCGTATCTGTGTTCGTCGGCACCTGATACCCGGAGTAGCGTTGTTGAAATTCCGGGGGCATACCTGCGATATCGGGCCTTCACGCACACAGATAACGCAGATACAGTCCGCGAGGTACTACAGAAAGGTGAGATATGCCTTCGTGTGCACTACGGGTACCTACAACACCGGCATTGTCGTCTGAAAATGGAACTGCTGGATGACGGTCGTTCAGACACCGTCTCATTGGGGGAGAGCTACCGCCTGTCGGCCAAGTGCCGCTTCAAATATGCGACACGGTTGACCTCAAGAATGAAGGTCTTCCTGTCGTTCTTGGCCATGACGTCAAGAATGATTCCGGCGACGATGAGCAGTAGTCCTGCGATGACCAGCATGACGGCGCCGATCAACGTGGGGAACCGCGCAACCATGCCGGTCGCCCAGAACTCCGATGCCACCTGCCCGCAGAGAATGATGCCGATGATTCCGATGATTGCGCCCAATCCGCCGAAGAAGGGGAGCGGTTTGTACTCGCGGATCATGCGGAAAATCGTTGACATGACTTTCACGCCATCGTCCACGGTGTTGAGCTTGCTTACGGAGCCGGCGGGGCGGTCGCGGTATTGGCGTTTGCTGCAGTGATAATCACGGTTTTCCCGACGTTACACAGGAGCCATCGACTAAAGATAAAGAATAATATGAAACTGATAACAAACAAGAATAAAATAATACAAAAATCAGTGACTTTGGCCGAAGCTCAGCCTTCTGTACTGAAGTCGTGGTGCATATCGCAAATAGAACGCCAAGAGAAACAGGGAATATGTACGGGCATCGTGCGTAATCGTTTGCTCGCCCCTTCTGGAAGAGATGGATGTGAAAAACGACGTTCTTGCTTGTTGCATATTGTTGTTATCCATCAATTTCCTTGTGTATTTTGAACAACCTTATACTTCGGCACCGCTCACTTCTTTCTGCGAAGAATACGGAACACGGATTTTACGCTGAATACAATGAGGAATGTCAAAACGTAATATAGCAGCGCTCGCAAGAGAGGCAGCTGGGGCAGCACCGGAGTGATGATCAGTTGATTCACGAACAGAATATGGAAGAGATACACTCCAAGGGAAGCGCTGGAAACCAGGCGGATCAGCTTGCAGAAAGACTGAGGGATGCGCTGGAGTCTCGGTTCAAGCCATGCAAAGAGCAGGAACAGGCTGACTGCTTGGACAACCGCCAGCGGTGACGTGGTTCCGGACCAATAACTGATGTATTCACTGCTTAAACCGTCGGCAGTGCGCCAGCCATTATTAAGCAGTGTGGCGAAGAACATCGCAGCGGATGACAGCAGGAACGCGATTGATGCCATCCACGGATGCGGCTTGACAACCGGGATGACATAGTTGTTCAGATAATAACCAAGCGCGAAATAGAGCAGTGAGACGGAAGCGAACAGAGGCCATCCAAACAACTGCCCGAAGTATTTCGAGGGGACTCCAAAGTGTTCAATCAGCGGCAGAACAACCGCGACGAAGCCCGTTAATCCAATAAGATATTGCATGGTCTTGCGTTCGGTGCATTTGCTGAGCAGCGGGGTCAGCATATACAGGTACAGAATCGAGTAGAAGAACCAGTAGATATCGTTGATGCTATTGGTGAGGAAATGCTTGACGAAACCGATGATGCCGAAGTCGGCGGCAATGGCATTAGTTCCATAGAACGAAGACGGGAAAAGCCCGAATACCAGATAGCACACGACACTTCCGACTATCAGTGCGCGGCCTGTACGCCAGGCGCGCTTCTTGAAGAATGTGGCTGTATCGTACTTCTTGCGGTACCCGAGCAGGTTCATGCCGCTGATCATGAAAAATATCGGCGTGGCGAAGATGAACAGCGACTGCATGGCAACTTGGCGCTTCCATAGCATCGTCTGCTCGGGGTGGAATGCCCCAAGCGAGGTATGCAAACAGACCACCGCGATACACGCAATGACGTTCAGTACGTCGACAAACAGCCAGTGGCGTTTCGCTGTTGTCGTCGGATGCTGTGTTGCGGTTTCAGGATGAACCGTTGTTGCGCCTGTGGCTTCGGGCCCCATGCTGAATTTCTTCCCTCCGGTTGTGATGTCGATGATGTGAAGCGAATCGTGTGCGGACCGTTCACCGCCCGCGCACAGCGCGTCCAAAGCTCTTCAGCACTTCCCGTCGTCGCGATCCAATCGGCGCGAGCGGGTCGACAACCTTCCTCAGCACGTTGTCTTCGCCGACGGCTCGTGGTGGCTTCGGGCCGCCGACCGGCTTCGCATTGGGGGAGACGATTTTGCCGATAAGCTGCTCATAGAACGGAGTCTGCCTCGCGTAGCTCCAGTACACGGGCGCGAAATCGCAGTCCGGCTTCACCCACGGCTTCTCGAATCCGGCGTAGTGGATGATCTTCGGATCCTTGCGGGATGCGATGTACGCATCATAGGAATCGTTCGGGGCGAAGGAGAACACGTTCGCCACGCGGTTCGCGCAATCATGCACCACGTTCCAAGACCAGTCAAGGAACACGACACGGCCCTCACAGTGCGCGTTGAGCACATCTTGGTCGTTGTAAATGAAGTCCGGGTCTGACGCGTAATCCAGCCACTGCTTGATGCTGTACGCCTTGCGCATCTCCTTCGTGTTGAGCACGAGCACGCCCGCCTGGAAGTACTGGAACGGATGCTTCATGTGGAGCTTCTCGTTCGTGTACTTCAGTCGCTTGCCATCATTCATGTTGAGGTTGCCCTGATAATCGATGTCGTGTACGGCGGCGAGCAGGTTGTCACCGAGTTCGGTGTCGTACAGCTGGGCGATGTCGCCGTTGATGACGATGTCGGAATCGAGGTAGAGCACTTTGTCGTAGAACGGCAGTGCTTTCTGGATCAGGAAGCGGTAGTAGGTCTCAATGCTGATATGCGCATTGCTGGTCGTCAGGTCGTAGCCTGAGATCTCACGGCTCACGTCGGCAAAGCGCAGGTTCAGGTTCTTGAACATGCCGAGCAGGAACTGTCGCATGCGTTCCTGGTTTTCCCAAGCGATGTCCTTCTGCAAGACGGTGACGTCATAATACCGGTCGGGATTGGCATTGCTCATTGCCGAGTAGATGGTGGTTGTCAGCTGCGGAACATAGTTGTTGTCTGCCGCGAACACCACGGGGACCACCGTCGTGGGGTCGATTTCGTCGGAAAGCCTTTCCAACGGGTGGCGCGGCTCCGGATGAGTGAAGTGCACGCACTGCAGTTCCTTGACTTTCCAGCTACTGCCGATGCGCTTGTGATGCATCAGATAGATGTTCAGCAACCGTTCGGACAAGTGCCCCGGCGTGCGCAGGGCTTCCTTGCTGTACAGGGACATGTCCGTCGTCTCTTCGAACTTCTGGAGAATCGGGAACAGCCAAGCGCAATAATCCTGGAAGATATCTTTGCGCATGATGAACATGTTGCAGAAGCAGGAACGATGCCCGTGCAGGAACGCGTCGGCATCGGTCTTGTAGTCCGGGTGCATCTCGCACAGGATGTCATACATGTGCCGCAGGTCACGCAGGTGGAGCTTCGGCGCATGCTGGTAGATTTTGATAGGAGAGCCGTAGCCCTCGATAATCTCGCGCAGGTCGCCCCAGCGGGTGGTCACCACATCGGCGCCGGCGATCGCCTTCTTGATGGATTCGTCATCGAGACCGTACCGCTTGATGCTGGCGGCATCGATGTAATCATCCATGATTTCGCCGTACGCGTTCTCCTTGTGCTCAACGCCTGAGAAATCGAAATAGCGGCGGTAATGGCAGAATCCGTAATAATCGGCATCAACGTTCTTCCACGCCCAATACTGCGTGGTCAGCTCGCAATACATCGGATTCTTGTCGGCGATGTTCTCGCCTTCATCGTCTTGGAACGCCCACGGGAACCGTGTGGTCTTCGGCCCGACCTGGACCGGCTGGAGAATATCGCTCTGCGGCTTGTCGACCTCCTTGTGGGTGGTCACGAAAATGCGGATGCGCTGCTTGTCGTATTGTTCCTTCAAGGCTCTGCTTTCAATGTCTGTAAGGTGTCCCAATGCGGTCGCTTTCATCATTTTCAATCGATTTGATGGGGAGAATGGGCGCCCATCATCTTCGATTGATTCAGCTATATTTCTCCAAGAAAACATTTCGTCTTGCTTCTCGGGAAGCGTATTCGAATCAAGGTATGAATACGCGCGATCTCTGACAAAACGCCAGATTTCGCGGCAAGTGGTATCCGTGCCGAACACATGGTTCATCTGTTGCGCGGCCACAAGCTTCTCCTCTTGGGGAACTCGTGTCAGCCAGTCGTTCGCGAGAAGCTCTATGGACTTATGTTTCAATCCGGTCAGGCAATCGTCGATGGAATCGATTGCCGCATGCGTCTTGGCAAAATCCTCGGATGCTGTGATGCAGGCGTGGAACTGGTTGCAGAATTCCCCGAACCGTTGAGCGGAAATCTGGGAAACGCCGGTTACACCGATGCCATAGTGGTAACGATACCCGCGGATATCTTCAGCTGGTGCGCATGAATCAGCCAACGCGCAAAGCACAAACATCTCGTATGCGTCTTCAGCACGTTCGAGACGGGTGTCGGTCATGGCGTTGAAACCGCGTACGAGCAGTTCCGTATTGAAGATACGCTGGGTGGCCCGCCAATCCATGGTCTGGCCGTTGTTCTCGTCGAACGTCGCGCGCAGAATGTCACTTCCGTGCAGCAGTCGGCTGGGGGTATTGATGAAAGAGGCGAATGAAGCCGCGTCAGTGGCGCTGATCCCGTTCTCGCCGATTACTGAAATACCGAAATGAAGCATGTCGGCATGGGCTTCCGAGAATCTCGCGACAAGCTGCTCGCACATGTTCGGGTCAAGCTCGTCATCGCCGTCGAGCATGAGCGTGTATGCGCCTGTAGCGGCCAGAACGCCTGTCTTGCGGGCGAGATGAAGTCCTCTGTTCTCGTCATGCCGTAGTGCCACGATGCGTTGATCTCGTTGTGCCGCTTGTTGCAATATTTCCGGGGTGTCATCCGTGCTTGCATCGTCGACAACGATGATTTCAATGTCATGAAGAGTCTGGTTGCAGACGCTGTCGAGACAACGCTGGAGATACGGACCCACGTTATAGGCCGGGATCACAATGGAGACCTGTGGCATGCTTCCTCGTTTCGCTATCATTCGGAACCAGTCTACCCGTATGGGTGCGCAAGAGGCCACTGCTTGTCGCATGCGGCCGGAGGAGTAGGGGAGTTGTGCTGATTGGATGCGGATTGCAACAGGCGCGGACGGGGTGCGCTACCATGACGCTGTCTGTTGGTATTGACTGATAGAGTAGGTTCTTTGTGAAGCAGATGTTCGAACGTATACAGAAGAAATACCACTACGCGATGGTGGTGTTCAAGGAGCTGGTGAAGACCGACTTCAAGCTCCGCTACCAGGGCTCGTTCCTCGGCGTGGTATGGTCGGCGCTCAAGCCGCTGATGCTGTTCGCCGTCATGTATGTGGTCTTCGTCAAGTTCCTCAAGTTCACTGACGGAACCCCGACCTTCCCCATCTCACTGCTGTGTGGCACGAGCCTGTGGGGGTTCTTCTCCGAAGCGACGAGTATGAGTATGCATTCGATCGTCGATCGCGGCGATTTGCTGCGCAAGGTGCATTTCCCCAATTACATTGTGGTCGCGTCCACCACCATGGGTTCCATGATTTCCTTGGGCATCAACCTTGCCGTGGTGATTCTGTTCGGCTTCTTCGCCCACGCGCAATACACCTGGCGCATTCTGCTGGTGCCGTTCAGCATCATCCAGCTGTATGCGGTCACGCTTGGCTTCGCGCTCATCTTGGCGACGATGTTCGTGTATTTCCGCGATATCGCACAGATCTGGGAGGTTGTGCTTCAAGCGTTGTTCTATGCGACCCCTATCATCTACCCGATTTCGATGGTCCAGAACAATCCGGAGTTCAGCTGGGCTGCCGGCCTGCTCATGCTGAGCCCTACCTCACAGGCGATCATGGATATCCGGCATAATCTGCTGTCGCCCCAATACGTTCCCACGGTATGGGATATCGTCCATAACCCGCTGGTGTGCCTGATTCCGTACCTGCTGTCCGCGGTCATTCTCGGTGTCGGCATCATGGTGTTCCGCAAGTACAGCGCGAAGTTCGCGGAGGTGTTGTAATGGCAAGCAAGGAAACGGCGAAGAAGGAAGACGACCGTCCTGTCGTCCTGTCCGTACAGCACGTGGCGAAATCGTTCCGTCTGCCCACCGAGCAGGCTACGGGGCTGAAAATGGCGTTCCTCAACTGGACGAAGGGCGTGAGCGGGTTCACCGAGCAGAAGGTGCTGCGTGATATCTCCTTCGAGGTCAAGCAGGGTGATTTCTTCGGTATCGTCGGCCGCAACGGCTCAGGCAAATCCACGCTGCTGAAGATTATCTCCGGGATTTACGTGCCGAATAAGGGTACGGTTACGGTCAACGGCAAGCTCGTCTCGTTCATCGAACTGGGCGTCGGCTTCAACCCGGAACTCACCGGTCGCGAGAACGTCTATCTCAATGGCGCATTGCTGGGATTCACTCGGGACGAGATCGACGCCATGTACGACGACATTGTCGATTTCGCCGAACTCGGCGACTTCATGGACCAGAAGCTCAAGAACTATTCTTCCGGCATGCAGGTGCGTCTCGCGTTCTCTGTCGCCATCAAGGCGCAGGGTGACATCCTCGTGCTCGACGAGGTACTCGCCGTCGGTGATGAAGCCTTCCAGCGCAAGTGCGATGACTTCTTCGCGCAGATCAAAAAAGACCCGACGAAAACCGTCATTCTGGTCACCCACTCGATGGACGCGGTCAAGAAGTACTGCAACAACGCCATTCTCATCAAAGACGGCGAGATCATCGCATCCGGCAACAAGGACGATGTCGCCGACCGCTATACGCTTGAGAATCTCCGACAGGAGAAGAAGGAACAGAAGAAGAACGCCGGCGAGAACGGCGGTGAAGACCAGCCCGAACACCCGCTTGGATTGAGCGATACGGTACCGGTGCTGGCAGTAAGGCCGACTCGTGAGCCGCTATGCACCATCGACGGGGGATTCGACTTCGAGGTCGAATACGACTACCGGGGAGACAAACCGTTCTATGTGGCGCTGGCTTTGCACGACCTACGTCGCGGTGGCTTGCCGTACGGCGATAGTTTCGACTTGACGCAGCGGGGCCACCATACCGTACATTTCCATCTTCCGATGGATTTGTTCAATAATGGTGATTTTCGTCTGGTCGCTTCCATGCATACATGGGACGGGTCGCATCCTTCCACCGCCGAGATGATTGCGTTTACCAGTGAAAAGAACTGTTGCGATTTCTCGTTGCGTGACAACAAGGGTAAAGACAATTTCGCCTTGATCAACAAGGTCTCGATGTCCTATCAAAGTCTGGACGAGCAGCTTGCCACCCGCCAGCATCCCGTTGAAGAGCAGTGAGTGTGTTCTCGCCTGATGCGCGTGCTATCGCGCGGCAGCTGCTAGGCAAACAGTACAGAAAGGTCTCTGATGTCGTTCACCGTCAATGCGCTGTGCAGGGGTACAGGAAAAGGTTATGTCTCGATTTGCGCTGACACGGATCCCGGGAAGCTGCGTGCGGAAGCGGTGAAAGATGACGGCACCGTGTTTCCGTGCCCCATGTACCGTTTCAGCTTCCCCGGAGAGGATCCTACAGCCAGCAGACAGTGGGGAGAAACCGCCGGTGACCGCCAATATTCGTTCGTGCTTGTCGTTCCGCTGTTTGAGGGAATTGATCTGACTATCCGTCTCGCGTCGCGTGAATCCGGCGAGACGCTGGCGACAATACCGTTCGGGCATGTTGCGACAAGAATCCGTTCAAGACTGACTTACCGGCTTCGCCCGGAGACCGCGGCGTCAATGCGTGATATCGATCAGCGGCGGCTGTCTGGCGGGACGTATGTCTACATCACCGGGATTTATCCGGTCGAGGAGCATGAAGTATCTTGTCGTTTCACTGTCCGCTACCCTGTTCTTCAAGACAGCGAGGCGAAGGCTCCCTGCAAGATCGCAGTGTACGACGGTTCTGCCACGCCCATCCAAGTTACTCCTTGCATTCTCGAGGATTCAGTCATTACCGATCCGCATGATGCACACCAGCGGATTCGGCAAATCGTAGCTGCGATTCGTTTGTCCGATACCCCCCGGACCTTGTGCATCTGCGCTACGCCTGAACACGGGAACGGCAATTTCACGTGCATCCCTGCATCTTCGTTCAGCGGTTTCTTTACCGGCGCGCTTGACCTGACCAAGCACGTGTTCAACGATGAAGGATACAGCGTCTGGTTTGAGCAGCATCGTGCGACATTCGCTGATATTGACAATCAGCGGCAGATTTGCGCCACCTGGGAAACCACCCCGTTGATTTCCATTGTCACGGTTGTCTACAACACCCCCGTCCCGTATCTGCATGCGTTGATTGACTCGTTGAAAGCTCAGTCGTATGGGCATTTCGAAGTCGTTTTCGTCAATGTCAGCAATGATGACGGTACTGTGGAGCGCGAACTCGAGTCGATCAATGATAAGCGGTTCCGCATCGTTCATGCAGAAAACAAAAGTATCGCCGACAACACGAATGCAGGAATCGTCCAGGCCAAAGGCGACTACATCGCTTTCGTTGACCACGACGATGTCATTGAGCCGGATACGCTGTATCAGTATATGTGCGTCCTCAGGGACCACCCTCACAGCGATGTGCTGTACTGCGATGAAGACCTCATGGATGAGTCGGGTCATTACTGGAAGCCGATATTCAAGCCCGCTTTCAACCCTGATCTGTTGAATGTCAACAATTACATCACACATATGCTCATGGTGAGTCGTCACGTACTCGAGCAGGTGGAGTTGTCGCCATCCGACGTCGCCGGGGCGCAGGATTACGACTTGACCATGAAATGCGCTGAGCAGGCGCGAGAAATCCATAATGTCTCCAAAATGCTCTACCACTGGCGCATGCATCGGAATTCCACGAGTACCAATCCAGACAGCAAGCCGTATGCCCAGGAAGCAGGAAGAATCGCCCTGACACGGCACTACGAGAGAATCGGCGTTGATGCGACGGTACATGATTCTGAGCTCCCGTTCCGATATCGTACCGAATATCATTGGAGTCAACCGCCCAAAGTCAGTATCGTGATCCCGACGAAGGATCACGTCGATGTGCTTTCCAAGTGTCTCGGACGCGTCTTACACGCCACAAACTACCCGAATTTCGACGTGACCCTCGTGGAAAACAACAGCGAGGACCCCCGAACATTCGAATATTACCGTGACATCGAACAGGACGATGCCCGAGTCCATGTCGTCACATGGAAAGGGACGGGGTTCAACTACTCCGCCATATGCAACTACGGTGCCTCTCAATGTGACGGCGAACTGATCCTGTTCCTCAACAACGATACCGAAGCCATCAACGAGGACTGGCTGACCTCCATGGTCGGCTTCTTCGCGCGACCCGAAGTCGGCGTAGTAGGCGCAAAACTGCTATTCCACGATGATCTGTTGCAGCACGGAGGCATCTGGGCCTCGATGGATCATTGCGGGTATTTCGGTGAACTGCTCTCATACAAAGACGGCGGCTATATGGAAACCATGCGATACCCCTGGGATTGTGCGGCTGTTACGGGGGCATGCCAGATGATCAGGCGCTCGCTGTTTACGAAAATCGGAGGACTGGACGAGCAGCTTGCTGTTGTGCTCAATGATGTTGACCTATGCCTCAAAGCCCGGCAAGAAGGATACCTTGTTGTATTCAACCCCCAGGCGAAGCTGTATCACAATGAGCATACGAGCCGTGGACGCGACGAGCAGGACGTGCACAAAGAGCTTCGCGCAATAAACGAGCAGGCGCGTTTCTATGCGAAATGGGATAGCTCACTGCACCGCGGTGAATTCATCAATCCTAATCTCAACCAGTATGACGGGCATTTCAAGCTCAGATGGTGATCGGGTGCGTTGATTGAGTTCGGTGATCGGGCGCATACTAATCGAACGATTTCCGGATGATGCATGATGATGGCACAGGCCTGCATCATGCATCATCCGGAAATCGCGCGGAAATACAAGATATCGCTAGTGCTTACCAGTGCTTATCTTCTGTGCAGGAATTCACGGATCTTTCGAAGAACATGATTCGGTGCGGATTCTTTCGCTGAAGAGACAAGCCGTGCGTCATGAAGATGAGAATACGCGATATCCCGAAGTTGCGTGTAGTGGATATTGGTGAGCAGCGGAGGAGTTACCTGCTCAATATCAGTGGCGTATTTCAAATACCGTAACGTGAGATTCTTGTCAGTGTCTTGTCTGGTGGCATCCTCGGGATGCTGGAGATAATCGTAGGCGTAATCTCTCACATACCGGAATAATTCGGCGCATATCACATCACTTGCCCAAGAGCGCTGGATGATAGGCAAAGCCTCGGGTTGCATCGGGGCGGGTAGATTATCTTTCCATTCATTCATCATGTGCTCGCCGAGCCGGTCTCTCACGTCCGCAACACGGTCGTCCCAGTCTTTGCGCGGTATGGTGTTCCGGTTAGCTGCGACGAACTCCTGGATGAGCTGGAGTGCTTTTGCATCCCGTTGCACGAGCCGGGCGAAGGATTCGACCGTTAAGGCGCGCCCGAAGGTGTCGCCACGCCCAAGATGATACAAGTACCAAGGGGAGTCGGGCAGTGCGAGATAGGTGGTCGCATACGCGTCGATGATGAAGTTCATGTACAGGTCGTCGGAGAGAACCAGACGAGTGTCGGCGCAGGCCTTGTACGCCTGGCGCAGCAATTCTCCGCGGAATAGCCTGTGGTGAACATGCCAGTCAAACCCGTGTTCGGCAGCGAACTGGAGTTTGAGGATGTCTTGGCTGTGTAACTCCCGTGGAGTGGGGCACAAAAACCCCTCCATACCAGCGGCGGCTTTTCGTGCAGCCGCATTTTCCGGTACAACGCGCACTCCGAAGTGGATGATGTCAAATTTGCTGCCTGCAATGTACTGGCGAAGCTGATTGAATGAATTAGGTGCTATTTCATCATCCTGGTCGATGAGCATCACGTAGTCGCCAGTGCTGGCAAGTACACCGTCCCTCCGGGATCGTAACGTGCCGAGGTTGTCGGAGTGGAGTATCAGCCGGACTCTGTGGTGTTGCGAGGATAGGGCTTGCAATGCCTCGACGGTGTTGTCGCTACTGGCATCATCAACAACAATGATTTCATCGTCGCCGGCAAGTTGCGGCAGTACGCTCTCAATGCACTGTGTGCAGTAACGGGCACAATTGTAGACAGGAATGACAACGGAAATACTTGTCATGAGCTACTCCTTTTCTGTCGGTGCATGCGGCTTTCGGCTGGGCATTCACGTTCGCGACTGATGCCGGTACTGCTTGTACACATACTACCTATCTGCATGTGGCGGTTGTTGTTGCACCGTCAGTAACGCGCATCCGATCGGTGCGACGCCGAGCATCGGCATAAGGTATCGCAGGCCTTCATAGGTCACCGAACCTCCGGATATCCACAAGAACGGTACCGAGACGAGCATCGGGACCAGCCAAGCGGCATACGTCCAAGACAATTCTTTCGCGCGCAGCCTGCGGACCGTTTCATACAGCTGCATGAACGGCAACCATGTGACCCAGAACGCCCGCGAAAGCCACGGCTGCATGAAGAACTGATTGCCCAGCCAGATAACGAACTGGTCGATGTCGTCATACAACCATATGCGTTGGGATTGCGGAAGACCGCAATCCCTGGTACTTGCAGTGGGAGCAGCGCGGGTGTACAGGTAATTCGACTGGAGGTTCTCATTGACTCGCGAATTCGGCAGTGCAACCCACCCCTGTTCCAGCAGGAAATACGCTCGTGCATAGGTTTTCGGATATTTGACGGCGTTTTTCGCCCATACGCGCAAGAACGGCTGGAACAATCGCGCGCGTTGCTGTGTCCAATGCGTTCCTTTGACTTGATCGACTGCCCACCACTCATAGTTCTCTGCCGCGTTCGGTTCGAGAATCCCGGTCAGGATGTCCTTTTCTGCTTTCGGTAATTCGTCGCCGTGCTCACGCAGCAGCAGCGCCGATTGCTGCAAGGGAATCGCGATTATTTCCTGTTTGCCGCCGGGAATGATATTACAGGCGGGGAACAGGACCAGGGGAAGCAGTATGAATATCACCAGCCCGCTGGCGGCGGCCGTTCCCAGCAGTTTCACACGTGCCCGGTTTCCGGCAACAACGAATGCAAGCAAGATGCACGCAAGAGCCACCGAGTAGACCCCGGTTTTCTTGGTCAGCGACACGAGGAGGGCCAAGATGATGAACAATGCGAGAGTCCGGCGGTTCTTCAGACAGACACCCTTCGTACGAGCGACTTCCATGCATTGGACCGAGAACAGCATGAATAACGGCAGGAAAACAGCATCCTTGACCATTGCCATCGAAAAAATCGGAATAAACGGGAACACACAGAAGAACAGAAACGCCCCAAGATACGCTTTCCTGCTGACTCCGGATTTGGCGAGATAACGGACGGTGTATACGAATACGGCAATTGCGACAGCAGCGATGCATGTCGTGTACAATGCCACACCGACGGCCGGGTGCCCAATCCACGCGCCCAACTGATAGAACACCCCGAAAATAAGCGTGTCCAATACGGGATGGTGGTCAGACCATGCACCGCTGGTGATTGCATTGGGCAATCCCTTCCATTGCAATACCTGCTGGACGGTGTCATACCAGATTTCGCCGGGGAGCGCCAGCACATAGTATGGCAGCCAGCACACCGCCATCACGGCCATGGCTTTCAGTGTCTGACGCCTGTTGCCGGCGAAATCAGGGGTGATGCGTCGCAGGAGTCTTGACAGGATGCTCGAGTGATTATGGCCGCTTTCAGTCTGCTTTGAGTCGCGTCCCAGCCAATCGATGAAACGCTCGAATATCAGCGTCATCACTATAAAGAACACAGTTAGCACGATGACGTGCAGGGCACGCCTGACATCACCGCCGCCCTCATTCAGGTATGCGCAATATTCTGCCAGCACTGCAAGAACAAGACTGCAACAGAACAGTCCGAACCGGGGCAGGCGCAATTTCCACCGTGCTGCGCTTGCTCGGGCGGTTGGAGATTCGACTACTGCTGGCATCCTCTTCATCAAGGCTCCACCATATCAACTCGACACCATGAACGCAGCTGGGTGTGAGGATTGTGACAATGCTCACACCCAGCTCTTGTCTGATTGCTTCTGACGTTCTCCTGCAACTAATCCTGCGCCGGATTCTCCTTGAAAATCCGCTCCCACGTCTCGAAGCTCGTGAAACGCGGATCGCTGTATGCGGTGTGGAGCCGTTTCCAGTTGCGCCTCAATTCGCTGGAAAGATGGAGCGCTTCGTTGATGTCCCGGCGGAACAGACGGTCATCACGACGCATCCAAGTGACGGAATTACCGTCCGGTGAGGTGACCAGAGCCGAATCCACACCATTGTATGCGTTCCATGTGGATTCCATGGTCGGTACGGCAACGTCCGGAGCTGTGGACTTGCGCCCATCCCGGGGCAACAACATCGCCTTCCCGAAGTTCACCGCGCAATCGATGGCTCGTTGGATGGATGTCGTCGGCCTGGTGCTGGGTGAAACGAACCTGCGGCGTGGCTCCGGGAACTCGTCGAAATCCGTAACCGCATGCGTATCAGGGAATGTCGAACGAAGCTTCCTGACGTTGCCCATTGCAGTTGAATATATGCCGATGATATATCGAGGGCCGCGAAGCAGATCTCGAATCGCCTGATGATGCAATCCGATACCGGAATAGACCAGGTGAAGCCCCATATTGATATCGGCCGAAAGCACATTCACCGGCATGGTCCGAGAAGGTTCCGGATTATGCCGCAACGCGAAAATCCAACGGTTGCGCTGCATGAAATACTCCTCCCATGTGCGGGAGATATCCTTGTCATGCCAGCCTTGATGCCACACCGCGACGCCGGGAAGCGACACCGTAGGATAGCCGTGTTCCTTGGCTCGGAATGCGTAATCAATGTCGTCGTACTTGATGAACACCGGAATCGCAAGACCGATTTCGCGAATCACCGACGTAGGAATCAGACACATCCACCAGCCGTTGTATTGCGCGTCAAAACGCTGATGGCATTCGGGGGAGTCCCGTAACGGATTCGTAGCGAAATCATGGGATCCGAAAGCATTCCGTACCGGCATCTGGCGCCCGTCGATATCCTCTCCCTGTGACCACAACACCGTACGATTATCCAGATGCAGCATGCCGCCGCCTACCAGCAACGGCCGTTTCGCGTAATCCGCGAATTGCACGGCGCGCACAATCGCCTCGGGCTCGCTGATCGCGTCATCGTCCAGTAGAAGCACATACTCGCTGTTGCCGGCCTTGCAGGTCTCATACATGCCACGGGAGAAACCGCCAGAGCCGCCAAGATTGCCTTGCCGCTGATACGTGAGCTGGCTGCCCAAGTCTTCAGCAACCGCCTCGAAATCCGGCTGGTTGCACACCAGATCAGTGCCTTGATCAGTGCAGTAGATGGTGTCGAGGCGCTCGCGGACGGACGCTTCTCCGGCAATCGCCTTGAGCTGGTTCATGCAGTAGGGTGCGCGGTTGAAGGTGGTGATGGCAATCGACAGTGTGGTGCGGTTCTTCGCTCTGCGCTCTTCGACCGGTACTTGCCAGCCGGCATCGCTTACCGTGAGCATGGAATCGGTTGCGGCCTGGGCGTCGAACCAGAAGAATCCGCCGTCCATGAGGCCTTTCATGTCGAATATGCCGGAAACCGCCGTGGGGGTGTCGGCGTCGATGTCAATGCTGCCTGCCGGAGCAATCAGACCGCGGCCATTCGACCTAAAGAGGTTGATGCGCCCCTTGCCCGCTGCATTGGCTACGAACCGAACCTGGCTCACCGCAGTCCACCGACGCCAGTAGGCGGCGGGGAAGGCATTGAAATACGTGCACAGGGAGGCGTGGCCGCTCTTATGAACCTGTAGGGTGTTGCGAGACACACACGTGAAGGAGTTCTCAGGGGCCGTCGCGTCCGCGGCTCCCTCGCGCAGCAGATGCAACAGGTCGCGACGATTCATATGCTTGGTGTCTACGCGAAGCTGGTTGATGCGAACATCCTGGGCTCCGGCATCGACATGCGGGCGCGTCCACTCGACGGCATAGAGAGGAAGAGTCAAATCAGCGTCTTTAATAGGGAAAACAACACGATTGACGGTTTCCCATGCCGATGCTGCTATGGAATGTGCGATATGGGTATCGGACTGCTTCATGCCGACAAGTATACAAACCTTGGCGAATCACGGGATATGTTCGTGGGAGGTTGACCTCTGATTGCCCCAAGACTACTGCAAGACGGCCATGAAGCCAGTGTTCTTCAAATACTGTTTGCCGGCGGTCAAATCGTATTGGATCAGCTGATAATCATGGAGCAGCTCTTTTTGCTGCGTTGTCAGATTCTTCGGCTGGATTCGGTTCCCGTTCGCATCCAGGAAGACAGGCTTACTGGCATCGCCGGCGGACGCAGGGACGGAAAGCGCTGGAATCGCCGCATGCATTTCGGTGAGGAACGCGAGATATGGCGATACCTTGGCATTCAGATGCTGTGCTGTTTGTGCCATGAAGTAATTCGACGATGTATATGCGCTCGATGCGTCATCCAGTTTGGTGGTCGCGGATGCCGAGGCCGCATTCGACCAGATGAAATAGTCGGTTTCGTGCAAGGTGATTTGGTTGTGTTTGTCTTCGCTGGCGGTCGAATAGATACCGGGAAGATGGTCCCCGTAGAAAATCACGGTGATTGGGCGGTTGATCTGGTTGAGCTGATTGAGAAAATCTGCAGTCGCCTGGTCGGTGCAGTTCACGCCTTTGGCATAAGTCTCGATGTTGGTCTGTTCATCATCGCTGATGTCGGACGAAGTATCTCCTGAACCCTTGAATTGGTTGTTCTGATACCAATCGTTATAGGGAAGATGATTCTGCATGGTTACGGATTGAATGAACTGGTTGCTGCCCTCATCGGTGTTGATGTTGGCGAGAATGTCCGAATAGAACGAGGAATCCGAGGCGTACACCCCGGAGTCGATAGGGGCGAGATCGGAAAGCTCGGGTTTCCCGTCCGATGCATAGAACTTGGAGAACCCGAATTTCTTGTAGTTGGTGTCGCGCAGATACATGGTGCGGGAATATGCATGGAACGCGAGAGAACTGGACTTGCCGTTCGCTTCGTTCCAGATCTGGTTGAATGTGGGCGTCCACTTGAGTTTTGGCACCAGCTGCTGGTAGGCGATAGACAGTGATGAGTCGTAATTGGCCATGTTGAGCCCTGTCAGTGCCTGGTACTCGATATTTGCGGTACCGCCGCCGTATCCGGGGGGAGAGCATGAGCCTGATGTGGTCGCCGACTTGATGGTCCTGATTTGCGGCATTGGGTCTTCAGTGAATGACACGCCCGGCACGCGGGTGGGGTCGGAGAACGATTCAGACAGCACCATAATCACCGTGTTATCGGTGAGGTTCGCGGTGCGCGTCTGGTTGATGATTTCTGCTTCGCCCGCGTATTTCTTGGCGAGAGCTTCCATGCTTTGCTTGCTGTACCCGTTCGGCTTACTCATGATCTTGACGTGCGCGAGCCGCAGGAAGTTCATGGTAGGGCCGTTCGCTGCTGCATCACCCATCGCATTCCACAGCTGTGGAGCGTCGGACAGCCCGGTCGCGAAATTCTTCGCCCAGGACCCCTCGACAGGCAGCCCCCACGTAAACGACACGCACAACACCACGCTGAGCACCGCCGCGACCCACCTGCATACCATGGCGGTGATGTTCTTGGCGCCGGCGAATTCCGGACGCTTCCATGTGTACGGGATCAGCCCGCGGCGCCGGTCGAGGAACTGCAGCGCCACGCACACCACAATCAGCCAAATCACCCCGGTGACGGCGGAGTTGATGAGGATCATGTCTTTCTTCGTGGTGAATGACATGATGCTGTCGCCGTTGCCGCCGGTGATGAACTGCAGGTCGGCCGGGATGATCGGCTCGTTGCGCAGCTCCACCTTGATCTTGTCGGCGATGGCGAACACGGTCATCAGCGTGCCGAAGACCGCGGTCGCCACCCAGAACCGGTTGATCACAAGAATAATCGTGAGATAGAGCACGCCCAGCACAATGAAGTTCAGCCATGCCTGGTAACTCTGGTGCAGCCAGATCTGGCTGACGAAACTCGTAAGCTGCCCGGCGACGGAGTTCAGCGCCTTAGTCTGGTCGTCAACGACCTGCCCTTTGGCATACGTCGGCTCGCTGTACACGCTCCATTGCAAGCCGAGCACACTCGATGCAGTCACCACGATGAACACGATGGTGTAGAAGGCGAAGGAGAACCGCATCCGCTTGTCCCAGATGCGTGTTTTGAAGAACGCCCACCCGGCTGCGCATGCTGTGAATCCGCGGGTTGCGCTCAAACGTTGCCATTGTTGCGCAATCCAAGCGTTGATAGGGGAGAAGATACGCGACCACCATGCGCGGATGCTGGTGATTGCCGCAGTTGCAGTGGTTTGGAATCGTGATGCGGTGTGCTTGGCATGCCCATTGGAAGAGTCGGCGTCTTCCGAGGCCGCGACTGTGTTGTCGGGTCTCTCGGCGGGGGAATGGTCTACCGGTTCGGCTTGGTCGGAAACCTCACGGGGGGGGGGTGTTTGAATAGCGGTATTGCCGGCGTTGCCCTGCTGGGTACCGGTGAGTTCTGGTTCCGGCTGTGGCTGGTGATTCTGCTCGTTTGTGGACTGTTCGAGATCAGATGATTCAGCCATGCGCACTACTCCTGTTGCCGGTCACCGTGTGATACGCACGATATCGTACCGGTCGGGTCTTGACAACGTTTGCTACGCGTGGGTGATGGGAAAATAAACTGGAAACAGGCGGTGAACAGCACGGTCGCTGTGGGAAATCTCAACGGCGAGATTCCCCACAGCGACCGTGCTGGATTGCGGCCGGCAGGGTATTGTTGCTGGCCGGGGCGTCCATATTGGGTTGTCCGAATGGACTGTTGTGTCCCTGATGCCGCGGGGTTGCGGTTACTTCACCGCTGTGGTTTCCTTCTTGCGTCCGCGGCGCTTCATGACTCCGGAAGTAGAGTCGCTCAGGTCGAAGACCACGACTTTGTCTTCGCCGGCCTTCGTGCCCGGGACCTTGTGATAGGCGACGTGGTCGTCGTCGACATCCTCGAAGGTGTAGTAGCGGGCGACTGTATCAACAACCGATGAGTCGCGGACGCTGGCGGACAGAACGTTCTTCTTTCCAGGCTTGCAGAACTTCACCGCGTTGCGGTCGTGTCCGGTGCACGGTTCGACGGCGAGCTGCTTGGTGTCGGGGTTGACGAAAATCTTGACGAATTCCGGATAATTCAGATAGATGATGGTGGCTTTATTGAATCGTACGATCGTCTTGGTGACGGTCATGACAAGCTGGCCTGTTGCCTTGTCGATGTTAATCTCTTTGAATCCTTGTAATGGCATGGATGTAGTGCTCCTTGTAATCAGTGATGCGGCATCATCGCATCTCATTCGTATATGATACTAAATCCTATAAGTCAAGATAGTTATTTGTCGAAAATCTTCTTGAAAAGACCTGAGCTGTAATCGGATTGCGTATCCTGTCGAATGGTCGTACGCCGCACAAGAACGGAACCCAACAGATACGTGAAAACATGGTGGATTCGTGGACGTGAAGCGAATGCCACATCTCGAATTCGGTGACCGGTGGTAGTATTGAAGAGTTTTGCAATAGGAGATTTCCGAAAGGATTGGGGAACCATTGACCATCGCCGATTTGCTCCAGGCTGTCCGTAAACACCTGGTGGCCGCTATCGCCGCATTCATCGTTGTCGTAGGTCTCGTCGCGGCATACACCTTCCTGACCCCGCCGAAGTACACGGCGACGGCCCAGCTCTTCGCCACCTACGCCGCGCAGAGCGAGACGCAGACCTCGTCCGACATGAATTCGGGTGCGTCCTACCTGTCCACGCAGATCAAGACGTACCCGCAGCTGGTGAAAACTGAGGCCGTGCTCCGACCCGTCATCAAGGAGCTCGGCCTTGACATGACGACCAGCGAGCTTGCCGCGGAAGTCACCGCGACCAACCCCAGCAACACCTTCATGGTCGATGTCTCGGTCGAGGACGGTGACGCCGCACGCTCGGCGTCCATCGCGAACAGCGTCGCCGGAAGTCTGTCCAAGCAGGTCACATCATCCCTGTACACGGATGAGTCGACGAAATCCCCGATTCAGCTCACCCTTGTCCAGAAGGCATCCACGCCCCAGTCGCCAAGCTCGCCGAAGACCACGCTGTACATGGTTGCAGGCGTTGTGCTCGGCATCATCTGCGGTATCGGGATCGCCCTCCTGCTTGACATGCTCAACACCAAGGTCGAGGGCGCATCCGATGTGCGTGAGCTGACCCACGCCTCGTCGCTTGGCTCCATTCAACGGTCCAATCTACTTGGGGAATCCCGCCCGGTCGTCATCTCGCAGACCAGCAGCAAGGAAGCCGAGGAATTCCGCCGCATCCGCACCAATATCGCGTTCCTCGCCCCCAACACTAAGGAACACGGCCACCTGCTGGTGATCTCCTCCACCAGGCCGAGCGAAGGCAAGACCACGGTCTCGTCGAATATCGCGGCCGCCATCGCCGAAGTCGGCAAGAGCGTCCTGCTTATCGACGCAGACCTGCGCCACCCATCTGTTGCCAAGAAGCTCGGCATTGAAGGCCAGGTCGGTCTGTCCCACATTCTTTCCGCACAGGCGACCCCGCGCGACGTCGTGCAGAAATACTGGAAGCAGAACCTCCACGTCCTTCCTGCGGGCAAGCGCCCGGCGAATGCCAGTGTGCTGCTCAACTCCGAAATCATGACCGACATGGTCGATCAGGCGCTCACCCAATACGACTACGTGATCATTGATACCGCACCGCTGTCCGTCTCCGACGATGCTGTGGTGTTCGGACGCATGGCCGACGGTATCATCCTTGTCGTCGGCCGTGGGGTCGCCGACAAGAGGGAGCTCGAGGAGGAAACCACCTCGCTCAAGGAAGCCGAAGTGCCGATTCTCGGCTTCATCCTCAACTATGCGGATGAGAAGAAGCATTCCGACAAGAATGGCAATTACTACTATTACTATTACGAAGATTCGCACAACGAGCATGGCACCGGTCGTCACGGCAGCAAGTGATTGCCGCGCAGGCTGATGCGTGAACACCAGGGGCGACAGGAGCCATATGCTTCCGCCGCCCCTATTCGCTTGTATGCGACCGGGCGGTGATTGAGTATGGGGAGTGGCTTACCATAGATACATACACCGTACGAAGTACCGCATGACCAGGGACGGAAACGAACAGGAGGAGCGGAACCGATGGCTGGACAGGAACGACAACCCGTGGATAACAATCTGCTGTTCCCCATCGCCCCGTCATCCGGAGGCGACCCCAGCGCGGCGGACGATGCAGGAACCCAACCCCCCGTCCCATCACCATTGTCGGACGAGCCGGCAGGGTTGCATGACGCCATTGACATCCCCGCCCCGCCGCAGGCCGCTGATACTGCACTTGAGCAACAAGCCCCGCAGGATACCGCGGATACGGATCAGCCCGCTACAAATGAGTCCGGTGTCCTACCAGGCGACATCGTCGACACGAACTGGAACATCCCACTTATCACCTTCCCGACGTGGGGCTCGCTCCTCGACAACAACGCAGAACAAGACGACAATGCTGGGAACAAAACAGGGCAGCCTACCGATGAGTCCGCAGCGCAGGACAATCAAGTAGCCCCCCCAAGCCGTGTTCACCCCCTTCGTGCCTTCCGAACCGGAGCCGGACACGCAGGCAGCTTCAACACAAGACACCACCAAATCAAAAACCGAACAATGGCTCAACGCTGCCGCCCAAGATCGCGGGATGCACGAGACCCAGCAAATCAACGCCGTTCAACCAGATCCCAGTGCTACAACTGTCACCGGAGTCTCACAGACCGCAAGCGGTACCGGTATTGCGGAAACCGCCGCGCTGAACAACAGCGCACCAGCTGCGGCTCAGACGCAACCCGTGAGACAGTCTGCCGGACCGGCCCTCTTAACACCTCCCACCCCAAGCGAGCGCGATCTGCAACACGAGCGGACCGCCAACGCTGAAACAGAAACCATGACGCCGATTTCGTCCGCCGCCGTCGTCGCCGGAACCGCGGCGATTGCAGCGAACGTGGCAGCACCAGGAGCCGTGAAAACCACAGCTACCCGCACCTTGCACACGACGTCCGAGACACCGACTCCAGCCGATGACGCTGTCGGATCGTTAAGCAAAGAACTCCGCGAAGAAGACGCGCGTGCCGCCTCCCAGCCCATTCAGCCGGAAGAATCGTATGGCGACAAACGGAACAATGGCGGGCGAGCCAGAAGCCGAGCCATCGTCACTGTATTCGTCATCATCACCATTGCTGCCGCTGCGGCAGGCTTGTACTATCTCACCGGACTCATCCGCACCAACCGTGACCGTAGCAGCGCGTACGCAAGCTGCACTCAGGCGTACAGTGCCTACAAAGAAGAATCCGAGACCCTTGCCAAAACGCTGAAAACAAGTAAAGCGCAGCAGAAAGTCGGTGCCGATCAAGTCGCCGACGTGATGACCGTCGAACACCTCAAAACCGCGGTAGACAAGGCGAAATCCGTCAGCAAGCCCGTCACCTGTTCCACCTCGATGAGCACCGAAGCCATGCGTAAAGCTGCGGAAACCAACAAGACACTCACCACCGAACTGACCACAGCCAACTCCACCATCAAGGCAGCCGCCAAAGAAGTCAAAGCAAGCGTCACCGCCAAGCAGAACAACGACTACGATACCGCGGTCAACGCGCTGAAAACCTCCACCAGCGAAGCGACCACCCTAATGACCAACAGTGAAGGTGTCGTCGCCGACGACCAGACCCGCACAACCCTGCAATCAGCCATCGATGCGGCAAACGAACTGCTGAAAAAAGACAAGCCCGCTCTCGCGGACCTCCAGAAAGCGCAGTCCGACCTGCAAAGCGCCTCCGACGCGGTCAACGACTCGATGGAAACCTACAAAACCCAGCGTGCCGCCGCCGACGCTGCGGCAGCAGCTTCCGCTGCGCAGGCACAAGTACAAGCACAACAGCAGGCTCAGCAACAACAGTCGCAGCGGCGGTATTCTTATCCGTCGTCTACCCCGAGAACAGACGGGAACACGACACAGAATGATTCACAAGGCCAACAAGGCGACAATTCAGACAATTCACAGGGGACCCAGACCCCATCAGACGGTAACACCACGTCGGACGGGCAGCAGTCCGAATCCCCGAGCCCAAGTGCTTCCGCTACTGAGTGAAATCTGGTGCTCATCCCGCTACTGACTCGTACACGGGTCACATGTGTTCCTGCTTACGCAGCAGCATCAGTGAGGAACGGTTCCCCCCGGCCTGCTGGCTCCTCCACGCACACGAAATCGGCATCGAAAACGCTTCGTATGGAAAAGATACCGGCGTGATACTCTCTCGTCGGCGTTGAGCGCTGATTGCGTATTGTTGATATTTTGCGGTTTTGAACGCCTCGCTCTGCTGACGATTCTTCACTGGCCCATGGTTTCCGTTCCACACCATGTGATTCATCCTGACACATCGCCGCCGTGGAGGGCAGACAAGCGACGGGAAGGAAAAGATACCAAGAGAACAACCGAGCACAACGCCCGCATGCGCAACGCACCCGGGTAGGGGAGGAGGAGAGCCTTCCCAGTGGCAGAATTGAGGCTTCAATCGCCGAAATCAGGGTATAGCGGCTTGGATCCAGACCGATCTTCGGGGAACCGATGACAAATCCCATACGCCCCAACGCAAAACCGGCACCCGGATTGCTCCGGGTGCCGGTCATACAACACTCAATGAATCAGCATATCAGTAACTGTGCGCCTTCAGCCAGTGTGCATAAGCACCTTGGACCGACCCGTACCGCGAATTGCAGTATCCCCAGAACCATTTGAGCTGCGTCTGATAGTTGGTCGCCCAATCAGCGCCGGCGGACGCCATCTTGCCACCGGGAAGCGCTTGAGGCAAGCCATAAGCGCCGGAACTGGCGTTGGTGGCGTTCACACGCCAGCCGGACTCATGCGTGATGATGTAGACGGTCGCGGTGAAATCAGCTTCGTTCCCGCCATTGGCGATGAGATAATCATGCGCCCACTGCTGCATCTCACCCACCGGGGTGGTGGTGCCGATATCCGTGTTGGTAGCGGCAGCAGCATTGGAACTGGTCGTCTTGGTGGTGCCCGTGCCGACCAGAATGACCTTGTCGACAGGAGCGGTCTTCACATAGGATGCGAACACGTTGGAGGACACCACTTTGCCACCGGCACGCTGCACGAGGCTCGTGGTTTCCATCACGCCTTCCTTGCCTTCGGTTTCCACCTTTTCGGTGCCCTTCGGCAGGTCGGCGGTTTCCTTACGCACCACGTTGAAGGCGATGGCGTCATCGGAGGTTTCCAAATCAGCGCCCGCGCGTTCGATGGTGATGACTGTCGATTCGGTGACTTTCGTGGTCAGGGACGGGGAAACCGTATCCGTCGGTTCAAGCGTGATGTTGCCCGCTTCAAGCACCGACTTCACATCCGTGAAATCCTTGCCAAGTACGACGCGGGACTTGCCGTTGATCTTGACAGTGATATAGCTGGTATCGGCGTCGGAGCCCTTAAGGCTGCTGCGCGTGGTCCCACGGGAGACTTCCTGCGCGTTGGTATCAGTCGCCGAATACGCGGTAACAGTGGACTGATGATGCTCTGCCGCGTAATAATTGCGTGATACGACACCGGTGCCCGCGAGGATGCCCACTGAGGCGATGACCGCCATGATCCTGATGCGCTGGCGTTTCGTCAACGCTTGGAAAGTGGACTTCTTACGGTGGTTAGCCATGTCGCTCCTTGATCGACCTACAGATACCGTGTGACGGGTGGTAAACCGCTACACCCCACGTCGCCGACTGCTCAACACTGCCGCCGTCGGGTTGCGCACACAACCTCCATATTACCGCGATGAGATGAAACATCAAATCAGCGTGGGGCATGAAGCGTTGTCCCACGGTATCGGTATGTAAGCGCAACCGTTGTGGCACAAAGGCCGGGGAGCGTCCCGCACCATCGCGACGCGCCCGGAAACCCGCTGTGTGATTTCTCTACGCGGGGAACCGGCAGAACGTTGTCGCCGCAATGCAAAACCCGCAGTACAGCATAAGCAGTGCCGCGGGTTTCAAAACATCGATCATGTCGGCATCCACAGCACGGATACCGGCGATATCCAAGAAGAACGAAAACGCCTCAGTGCTCCTCGGCCTGATACGCTTTGGCTTGGCCGATCAGGTTCTCCAGATCGGAGGCACGCAAAGCACCCGCCTGCTTGAAGATCACCTTGCCGCCCTTGACGACCATCAGCGTCGGCACCGCCTGGATTTGCGCGGCAGCCGCCAACTCCTGATTCTGGTCGATATCAACCTTCGCGAAGGTGATATCGGGATGCGCATTGCTGGCGTTCTCGTATACAGGGCCGAACGCCTTGCACGGGCCGCACCAGGTAGCCCAGAAGTCAACGAACACGAGATTGTTGTCGTTGATGGTCTGCTCAAACGTTTGCGTGGTCACTGCGGTGGTTGCCATAATAAGCTCCTCACTTCGCCGTTCCGCCGGTGCGGAACGGAATCCGGTCTTGCGTGGTGTTCCAAGCATCGCACACCACTGCCGGAAGTCTAGCGCTCTCCGCCCAAAGCCGAACCGAATTTCCGCTTGGAGATACCCGCCACGCCATTCACAGGGTTGGATAATAATGGAGACATGCCAGTGTTGAATGACGAAGTGCCAGATGAGGGCGATTACGATGCCAACCGCCGCAGAGGCGAGTTCGACCATATCACGCCGGAGGATTTCATCCGCGGCTCAGGGCACGGCAACCCGCCCGGATGGCTGGACTCCGGCGAAATCAACCGTATCCGCCGCGAAACCCCCATGCCGTACGTCGTGGTTGTGCCGGTGCGTGTCGACGATTTGGGGCGGGTGTCCAGCGTCGGGTCGTTGCTGTGCGTCAGCGAGGATGGTTCGGTCGAGCGCACGCTGATCGCCGGACGCGTACTGTATCACGAGTCGCTGCGGGAGGCGATCGCCCGCAATATTTCCAAGGATCTGGGCGATATCGCGTTGCCGGTCCTGCCGCAATCCCTGCAACCGTTCACGGTGGCGGAATTCTTCCCGACCCCCGGCATTTCACCGTTCCACGACCCTCGCCAGCATGCGATCGCCTTATGCTACGTGGTGCCTATTCCCGGTGACTGCAAACCGCAGGATGAGACGCTCGATGTGGAATGGTGCGACGTGCATGGCAGTCAGCTGCAAACCTGCATCAACCAGATGGCCAACGGGTATGGGGAAATCGTCCGTCGTGCCCTCGCATGGGTGGGCGCGTAAGCGCACGTTTCACACGAATCGCCCCGAACGTCGTATTGCACGTGATTTCAAGGATGGGAGAACGATGACATTCACACCGATGACACCGATGGGCACGCAGACGGCAGGAGACAAGCCCTTGCCGGACACGCCGACCATCACCCTGCATAACACCGTGTACCGGGATGGTACTGCTGTGCCGCTGATTTTGGTTCACGCGTTCCCCGTTGACCACCATATGTGGGACACATGCGCGCCCCTGATCGCGGATATCGCGGACGGCATGGGCCTTGACCGGTTCGCCATATGGGCGCCCGACATGCCCGGAGCCGGTGAAGGGCCGGTTCCCGGCGTCGCGGCGAGCGGACGACAAGCGCCGGACGGCGCCTACCTTGACGCGTTGGACCTCATGACAGACGCATACGCCGAGCTCGTCACCACCGCCGGATACAACCGCGCGGTCTGGGCTGGACTATCCATGGGCGGTTACGTGGTGCTGGACATGCAGCGCCGGCACCCGGACATGGTCGCCGGACTCGCCCTGTGCGATACGAAAGCGTCCGTCGATGATGCTGCCGCACGAGCGAATCGTCTGCGCATCGCCGACCAATGCACGCGCGACCACACCATCAGTCCGGTCATGCATTTCGCCCAGCCGAACGAGGGTGATTCCAGCATCAAACGCTCCGACGCGTTCATCAGTCAGATGACTGACTGGATCAACGCCCAGACGCCCGAAGGCGTCGCATGGCGGCAGCGCATGGCCGCAGGACGCCCGGATTTGAACGACCAGCTTGAGTCCATCACCGCTCCGGCGGCAGTGATCAGTGGCGAATGCGACCCCTCCAGCCCGCCCAGCCAGATGCGACCGCTCGCCGAAGCAATGACCCATACGCACGCCGCATTCACCCAAATCCCCGATTGCGGCCATTTCAGCGCGGTCGAACACCCGCATGCCGTCGCCCAAGCATTGGCGGATCTGATGGCACGCGTACAAGACACCGAACGAACCGAGGATGATCAGCAGTGAGCGTGTTTTCCCCTCTCGCCTTGACCCAAACCCTGCCATTCCTGCCCTTGGCGCAAGGAGACATCGATTATCAGGTGGAACGGCGGGAAGATCCCGACCTGTTCGCATCCGTGCTCACTGCACCGCAAACCACGGTCATGTTGGTCGACGGCGGCCGCATCGCCGTTCCTAAAGGCCAAGGCGCACTCACCGAATACGAGAACGTCGCCCTGCGCCTGGCCACTCTGCCCGGCGCCTACGTGCTGCCGGAACTGGCAACCCATCCGCAGGTCGTACCGATGTTCCTCGGCTCCTACGGTGGTGCTCGTGACGAACAGGTCGTCGCCATTGATGTGACCAGACTGCCGGCCGCCACCGGAACCGCCAGTAGCGGCGTGTCGGATTCAGCATTCGAAGGCGCCGATGACGCGTTCGGCGCCACCAGCGGATCGGGAGCCTCCCGCCGCCCGCACGCCGCCGCATCATTGCTGCAACAAGCACGGGAACGGTTCGACTGGGTGGATTTGCGCGGATTCGCGCCACACGCCTCATCACGCGAAGCGGGACAAGCCACCACTGCGGCGACACTCAGCGTCTGGCATATGCGCCAACGCCACTGCCCGACCTGCGGTGCGCCAGTCACCGCCGCCATGGGCGGATGGGCCCAACGCTGCACCAACGAGGACGACGGACACCGTCTGCTCTTCCCGCGCATCGAACCGGCCGTCATCGTTTCCGTCGTCGACGCACAAGACCGGCTCCTGCTGCAACACAACAACGCCTGGCAAACCACGACCATGTACTCGGTATCCGCAGGATTCGTCGAAGCTGGGGAAAACCTCGAACACGCGTGCCGCAGGGAAACCCGTGAAGAAACCGGCATCGAACTGGGCGAAGTCAGATACTTGGGGTCCCAGCCGTGGCCATTTCCCGCCTCCCTCATGGTCGCGTTCAAGGCACGCGCCTTAAGCACGGACATCCGCGTGGATGGCGAAGAAACCGGAGACGCACGATGGTTCACACGCGACGAATACACGCAGGCACTCGCCTCCGGTCGCGTCACACCCCCGGTCAAAGCCGCCATCGCACGATACATGATCGAGGAATGGTACGGTCACGAACTGTGAGCCGGTGCCCGATTTCGGCGAATCCGACAGCAATGTGATATCGACCACGTACGGGGGGTGGAAGTGCCGCGATGGTCATATGATGCGGCTAAAATCAGGCGGGAGCAAAAAGAGGAAGGCAACAACGTGACGAACACTTCTGACGGTTTTGTGCCACGATACGACGCCGGAAGCCCAAGCATGGCGAATTTCGGCCGTATTCCAGCACAGCCTGACGCCCCGGGGGATGTTTGGAAGGGCATGGGCGGCATGGAACCCAACGACGATACGCTCTCCGGTATGGAGATTCCGCTGTACGCCGTCGCCGATGGCGGTGCAGCTGATACGGATGCGGAGATGGCTCAAGCGTTACGCCCGCCGCATAAGCGCGTATGGCTGATTGTGCTGCTGTCCATTCTCGGCGTAATCGTGGTCGCTGCGGTCGCGGGATTCTTCACCGCCCGCTGGTATTACCAAGACAAGGCGGCCCCCGGCATCACTTTCGCCGGCGTATCCGTCGCCGGACAGAACCGTGCACAACTCGCCGACACCGTCAAGCAAGCGGTCAACGCCACCAAAATCACTGTCACCGACCAGCAGGGCAACACCGTCACCGCGTCGCTGAAGGATTTGGGTGTCACCGTGAACGAGCAGCAGACCGTGTCTGAACTGGTGTCTGCCAAGAACGCCAACCCGTTCATGCGCATCAACCCGTTCGCCAAGCAGAGTGTCAAACTTGCCGCCACTACGGATAAGCTCGCCTTGAGTGAATACCTGACCGGCAAACTGATCACCCCCGACCAGCAGGCCATCGCCTCCACCATCTCGTATGATGACGCGTCCTCAAAGTTCGTGGTCAATGCCGGCCGCGGCGGGCAGACCCCGGTCATAGATACCGTGACGAAAGCCGTGGATCAGGCCATCGACCAGCCGGGAAGCGTCCGCACCGCGAGCGTCAGCTACACGCAGACCGACATGCCGATCAGCGAAGCCGCGGCCGCGCAGGCTGCAGACCAGGCGAACGCCGGGCTTGCCCTGACCATCACCGTCAACAATGGTGACGTGACCACCTACAAAATCCCCGCGGCGACCATCGCCTCATGGACTACCACGACCGCTGACCCGGCAAAAGGCACTATTGCAGTGTCTTACAACAAGCAGGCCATCAGCGAGTATATGGCCGGCGAGCTTGGACAGCATCTCAACCAGACCAAAACCAATCAGGTCGATCTGGTGGATGCGTCCGGCAATGTCATCATGACAAAAACCAAAGGCGTGAACGGCGTGGCGATCAAAGACACCGCCACCGTCGCCGACCAGGTGTACAGCGCGTTGAGCGGCAACCGTTCCGCCACGTTGACCGTCGCCAGTGATGTGACGAAATTCGACACAGAGCAGCAGAAAGTCACGTGGAAGATCGTCGTCGACCGCTCCAAGCAGACGGCGACCGTATACAACAACGACCAAGTGGTTCAGACCTTTAACGTGTGCACCGGCAAAACCGGCAGGCATGAAACCACGCCCGGCAACTATTTCATCTATCTGAAGTACAAAGTCCAGGATATGCGTGGCAGCAACGACGACGGTTCCCAGTACCTGACACCCGGCGTGAAGTGGATCAGCTACTTCAACGGCGGTCAAGGCTTCCACACCGCCAACTGGAACGCTTCCGGCATCGCGTCCGGCGATCCGACCGGACATGGTTCGCACGGCTGCGTGAACATGAACGAGGCCGACGCGAAGTGGATTTACGACAACTGCCCCGAAGGCACACTCGTGCAGGTAGTCGGTGCCCAACCGACCTCCCCGGTGCGCTGAACCGGCCGACCAACCCGTCAACACGCCGGCCGGTGTCATCCGATGCGTCCTGACTTACAGGATTGCGGCGGATACACCGGTCGGCGTTCTGCTATCCGATGACGTTACTGTTGGATATGCCGCAGTCGGCACGGCTGTTGGCTTCATGCGTTACGCTGGCATCATGAGCAACAACGAGCAAGAAGATGATCGCCCGAACCTCGAGGTTCCCGACCACCTGAACTATTCCGACGAACACGTGTGGGTCGACGAAAGCGTCGAACCCGCTGCCATCGGCATCACCGAATACGCCGCCAACCAGCTTGGCGACCTCGTGTTCGTCGACCTGCCGGAAGTGGGCACCCGCGTCGAAGCGGGAGATGAGATCGTCGAACTGGAATCCTCCAAAGCGGTGGAACCGTTGGTCTGCCCGGTTGCGGGCACCATCCGTTACGTCAACCGGGATGTCGCCGACGACCCGGGTGTCATCAACAATGATCCGTACGGTGAGGGTTGGATCGTCAAAATCGAGCTCGATGACGATGAACCTGACCTGCTGTCCGCCGAGGAGTACGCGGCGATCCTGCGGCGGCTGTAACCGGCAAACCGCTCCGGCCAGCCGACCGTGCCGCGTGTGCACCCGGCGACCGCATCGCAGGGCCGTATCGGGGAGTTCCCTGATGCGGCCCTGAAGTATACCTGAACATTACTCGCCAACAGCGGTGCTGTTCATGACCTCACCGTATGATGGGGGCATGAGCAGCATTACACAATTCCCACACAATCGGAATGATGATGATATGCCAACCGTGCCGATTCCCGCACGCCGCGTCGTCACCACCTTCGATGCTGCCTCAAAACACGAGCAAATCGACACCAAACCACTGCCGGTGAGAATCTTCCGCCGCGTGGTCACCGGCATATTCAGCCTATGGGCCAAAATCTCAACGACCATCGTGCGCAATCTGCATTGGCGTCAGCAAGTCGAACCATATGTCGGATACGGCACCAACGATTTTTCCCGACTCATCTGCCGAACGGTATACGAGCCGGTACACCGCGAGCCGGGCACGCTGATGCGCGGCTGGCGGGGCATGCTCGCCGTCCCGGCGCCTCACGTGAGGGTCAAACTCTCCATCGACAACGTGCCGGTGGAAGCCGTGCAAGTCGGCACCAGCGAAGTCTACGACCGTGTCGACCGCGTGCGCGAGCGCAGCAGTGAGTTCGCGATCTCTGATTCCGCCGGGTATCTTGATCTGGTTGCTGACCGTACGCTCGAGCCGGGTATCCATCATGTCTCCTACCAGGTTGCCGGTCGGCATGCGGTGAGCGCGAACCTGTTCACCATCGCGCCGGGGACGCGCGTGGGAGTGATTTCGGACGTGGACGACACCATCATGATTACGCAGGCGCCCACGTTGTGGAAGGCGGCGTACAATCTGCTGCTGCTCAACCCACAGAAACGTGCGTCAGTGCCTGGTATGGCGGTGCTGTTCAACCGGATCGCTGATATTTTCCCGGACGCCCCGTTCTTCTACCTGTCCACGTCGCCGTGGAATGTGGAGAGTTCAATCCGTCATTTCATCGAGAATTACGGGTTCCCTGCCGGTCCGCTGCTGTTGCGTGATTTGGATCCGCGGCCGAAAACCTTCATCCCCTCGGGTGTGCAGCATAAGTTGGAGTATGCCGAGCAGCTGATGGGTGATTTTCCTGACATGAAATTCATTCTGATCGGCGATGACGGGCAGAAGGATCCGACGACGTACGCGACCATTGCGAAACGGTATCCGGGGCGTGTACTCGCCATCGGGATTCGGCAGCTCAGTCCGCGTGAATCCTCGCCGCTTGGTCCGGTGCGTGGCATGACGCAATCCCAGCCGGCTCCGGTGACTGACGTGCCGGTGTTCACAGGGACGACTGGTGCCAATCTGATGAAAACGATGCTGCCGTATCTGCGGCACGTCGCCTGATCGTCGCAGGCGTGTCCCGCGGTAGGGGCAAACTCGCCGGCGAACGCAAGCCGTGTCATGCTTTACGATGGTGCCTATGACCGACGAACAGTGTGAATCCGGAATGTCGCAGGGGAGTACTCGCGGGCTTGAGCCGCCGCATGCCAGGCTGGTGCCGCATCGGCGCGTGACGCATGGTGATGTGGTTGAGGACCCGTATGAGTGGATGCGTGACAAGGATTCGTCGGAATTGGCCGCGTACGTCAAGGCGCAGAATGAGTATTGCGAGCGTCGTATGGCGTCGTTGCATGGTTTGCGTGAGACGTTGTTCAACGAGTTCACGTCGCATGTTGAGCAGACGGATATGTCGGTGCCGGTTCGGGTGAACGGGTACTGGTATTTTTCGCGTACGCGTGAGGGTAGCCAGTATGCGGTTTCGTGCAGGATTGCGGTGCGCGGGCAGGATGATTGGGATCCGCCGCAGGTCGACCCGCAGGCAGAACCCGGGTCGATGCCGGGCGAGCAAGTGTATTTCGATGCGAATCGGGAATCGCAAGGGCATGATTTCTTCCGTGTCGGGGGGATGGATATCAGCCGTGACGGCCGTTGGCTGCTGGTCGGCGTGGATACGGACGGCGATGAACGCTACGACTACCGGATCCGTGACCTGGAGACCGGCGAGGAGCTTCCCGAAGTGTTCGAAGGGATTTCGAACGCGTGTTTCACACCTGACGCGGCGTGGGTGTTTTACACCGTGCTTGACGACGCGTGGCGGCCGTGCGCGGTGTTCCGTCATCGGGTCGGCACGCCGGTCGCCGATGATGTCGAGGTGTTCCGTGAGCGTGACGAACGGTTCTGGGCCGGGGTGGGCTTGAGTTTCGACGAACGGCATGTGGTGATCGGCACGGGTTCGAAAACCACGAGCGAGGTGCTCATGCTGCCGGTTGATGATCCGACCGGCGAGTTTGTCCCGTTCATCCCGCGCCGTGAGGGTGTCGAATATGACGTGAGTTTCGCCTGTTTCGAAGGCGCAGGCGAGCATGGCGAGGATATTCCGGTGGCTGTGGTGGATCACAACGCGCAGAACCCGAATTTCCAGATTGATGTCATCGATATGCGCGCGCATAAGCCGCCGTACCGTTTGGGGGAGGGCACATGTGTGGCGGCGGGCTCCCCGTACGGGTGCGAGCAGGGTGACCGGGTGCTTGCCGGCGCGTCCGGCCGGCCGGTCGGCACGCCGTATCATGATCCGCGTAATCCAGATATTCTTCAAGGCGCTCGCGGATTGTCCATTGACGGGATCGCGTTGCACCGGCATTTTGTCGCGTTGTCGTATCGTGCGGACAGTTTGCCGCATGTGGCGGTGATGACCAAGGACGAGGCGGCGCAGGATTTCCTGCATGCTCGCCCGTGGCGGTTCCGTGAGCTGGTGCCTGACGCGCTCGGCTCGCCGGATACCGCGAGTGAGGGCGGTGAGGCACGGCTGTATTCGATTGGCGCGGGCGGCAATCCCTCGTATGACGCTCCGCGCATGCGATACTCGTTCACCGGGTATACGCGGCCCGGCGAGCTGCATGAGATCGACCCGCGTACCGGCGTGGACACCGTGTTGAAACGTGCCCGCGTGTTGGGTGATTTTGACGCGTCACGGTATGCGGAACGCCGTATCTGGGTTACGGCGCGTGACGGGGAACACGTGCCCGTGTCGCTGGTGTGGCGGCGTGACCGCCTGTCTGCGGCTCCTGGCGAGGCTGAACGCTTCGGCATTCGTGCGGACGGCTCATCCCCGATGTTCATTCTCGGCTATGGGGCCTATGAGGTCAGTTCCGATCCCGGGTTCTCGGTGGCGCGGCTCAGCCTGCTCGACCGGGGCGTACTGTACGCGGTCGTGCACACTCGCGGCGGCGGGGAGATGGGGCGCGCATGGTATGAGCAGGGGCGCAGGATGAACAAGAAGCACACGTTCGAGGATTTCGTCGACGCGACGCGCGCCTTGCAGCGCATGGGATTGGCTTCGCCTGCGCGCACGGTCGCCGAAGGCGGCTCGGCGGGCGGTTTGCTCATGGGGGCGATTGCGAATATGGCGCCCGAATGCTATGCGGGTATCGAAGCTGACGTGCCGTTTGTGGACGCGTTGACGTCGATTCTTGACCCGTCTTTGCCGTTGACGGTCACCGAATGGGATGAGTGGGGCGACCCGTTGCACGACCGCGGCGTGTACGCGTATATGAAATCGTATTCACCCTATGAGAACGTGCCTGTCCCCAAGGACGCCAGGGTGCGGGATTTCCCGAAGATCTTCGTGACCACGTCGATGAACGATACGCGCGTACTGTATGTCGAACCGCTCAAATGGGTGGCACGGCTTCAGGCAGCCGGCGTGGACGCTGTCGAGAAAATCGAAACCGAGGCCGGGCATGGCGGCACTTCAGGCAGGTATCGGCAGTGGCGGGAAATCTCTTACGAGAACGCGTGGTGCCTGGCGACGATGGGTATCACCGAATAGTCGATGATTGTGCGGATGCGGATTCGCCGGCGGCTGCACCGCGGCGGGATCATCGTGGGTTTCACGGTGGACAATATGCCGGCGAAGCGCATCATCCGGCCGTAATACGGACACGTTTTCAGCATACGGACTCGTGTCCAGCACTCGAAACGTTCGCGTCCTTGACACAGGTGAACCGACTAGTGTCGCGAACATGAGCACAACCAAGACATATCGGATTGCCGTCATCCCGGGCGATGGCATCGGCAAGGAAGTCACCCCCGTCGCCCAAGCGGCGCTCGAAAAAGCCGCCGATGGCGTGGCGTCATTCACCTACGAAAACTTCGACCTCGGCGCCGAGCGCTACCTGCGTGACGGCGCCATCCTGCCGGACGAGGATCTCGAACGCATCAAGGGCACGGATGCTATCCTGCTCGGTGCGGTCGGCGACCCGCGCATCAAAGCCGGTATTCTCGAACGCGGTCTGTTGCTCAAACTGCGGTTCTCACTCGACCAGTACATCAACCTGCGTCCATCCAAACTGTACCGTGGCGTCACCTCGCCGCTCGCCAATCCGGGCGACATCGACTTCGTCGTCGTGCGTGAAGGCACCGAAGGCCTGTACTGCGGTGCCGGCGGTGCAGTCCGCCGCGGCACGCCGAACGAAGTGGCCACCGAAGTGTCCATCAACACGGCTTTCGGTGTCGAACGCGTGGTCCGTTACGCGTTCCAGCTCGCCATGAAGCGCAAGAAGCATGTCACGCTCGTACACAAGAAGAACGTGCTGGTCAACGCGGGCGACATGTGGCAGCGGATCGTCGACAAGGTCGGCGAGGAATTCCCGCAGGTCACGCACGACTACCTGCATATCGATGCGACCACGATCTTCCTCGTGTCGAACCCCTCACGCTTCGACGTGATCCTCACCGACAACCTTTTCGGCGACATCCTCACCGATGAGGCGGGCGCCGTGGTCGGCGGCGTCGGATACTCAGCCTCCGGCAACATCAATGCTTCCAACGAATACCCCTCGATGTTCGAACCGATCCACGGATCGGCCCCGGATATCGCGGGCAAGGGGATCGCCAACCCGACGGCCGCCGTGCTGTCGAGCGCGATGCTCCTGCGCCATCTCGGATTCGACGAGGCCGCCGCGAAAATCGACCGTGCGGTCGAAGCGGATATCGCCGAACTCGGGTCGACCAAGCGCACCACCGAAGAAGTGGGACGCGACATCCTGGCGCGCATCTGATACCTCTCACGCCACAAGCGTGTGAGCCGCCGCCCTGCAATCCTGTGCAACGGAAGAAGTCAATACAGCACGGGGATGCAGGGCGGTTTATTTCGTATCCTAATCACGCCCATCGCCCACCGTGGAACAAGACGGTCAAGAACAACGGAACGCTGGTGGCATGACCGCAACGGGTATGCGATACTAGGGGCATGGAAGAAAACAATCCGCAGAATACACCCACTCCCGAGCTGCCCAACCGCGATGCGACGCAGCCCCAGTATGCGTCCGTGGCACCGCAGCAGCAGGCGCAGCCACAATACACCCAGCAGCAGTACGCGCAGTACTCCCAGCCGGCATCGCAGGAATATACCTACGGGCAGGGCAATGCCTCATACCAGAACACCTACCAGTACGGCGCCCAACCGGTCGAACAGACACCGGTCCAGCCCGGCTACCAGCCGGCGGGCGAATACCAGTACCAGCAGACGTACGAACAGCCCTACCAGCAGCAGTACCAGCAGCAGTACCAGGGTGCGCAGTATCAAGGCGCGCAATACCAAGGTGCACAGGGCTATCCCTATCCGCCGACCACCACCGCGGGATACGGCTACGTCGGCCAGAAATCCAAGGTCGCCGCAGGCCTACTGGGCATTTTCCTCGGATGCTTCGGTGCACACAACTTCTATCTCGGCTACACCGGCAAAGCGGTCGCACAGCTGCTGATCACCATCCTCACCCTCGGTTTCGGATCCGTCATCACCGGCATCTGGGCCTTGATTGAAGCGATCCTCATTCTGAGCTCCTCCACCGGCAGCGACTGGCATCGCGACGCCCAAGGTTACGAGCTGCGCGACTGAGCGACCAACCGAAAGACAACCATATGCGCGGCGAATACAAGACCCCGGGAGGAAAACTCGTCGGGGTCAGCGTCTCATGCGACCCGGCCGGCTTCGTCACCTCCTGCCACATCGACGGCGACTTCTTCATGGAAGGCGACGAAACCGGCCAGCGTGCCCTGCTCGCCGCGCTCGAAACCGCCCTATGCCACGGGGACGACCTTGGAACGGTATACTCCGCCCACCCGCAGACGCGTCTGGTCGGCGTCGATGCCGACGCCTTCACCATCGCATTCCGCAGAGCGGTCGGCACTGATACAGACAGGCATGGCCTTGCCGTATCGCCCCCTCAGCCGCGCACTCCTCCCCAACCGGGTCCCGCGGCGGACCGTCGTGTCCTCGACCAAATCGAACGGAAAGCCGAACGCCGCCGTCGCGCTCGATGGCAGGCGCTCAACCCCCAGATCATCCACGACATCCCACGGATGCCCCAAGACCAAATGGATTTGGACATCCGCATGGCTGAACGCGTCGCCAGCGGAGAACTGCCAGCCACCCTGCGTTTCTGGGAGTGGGCGGCCCCGGCCGTCGTCATCGGACGTTTCCAATCACTCGAAGACGAAGTCAACCTCGAACAAGCCCGACAGGAAGGTTTCACCGTCGTACGCCGATGCACCGGCGGCGGCGCGATGTTCATCGAACCAGGCAACACCATCACCTACTCCCTGTACGCGCCCCGGGATTTCGTCGCCGGCATGAGCATTGAGGAATCCTATCGCCAATGCGACCAATGGGTGATTGACGCACTGCACGACCTTGGCATTGACACCGCATTCACCGGCATCAACGACATCTCCTCAAACGCCGGGAAAATCGCCGGTGCCGCGCAACGCCGATTCCCCCCGATCGGTTCCGGACCGGGTGCGGTCCTCCACCACGTGACCATGGCCTACGACATCGACGCTGCCGCCATGACCCGCATCCTGAACACGTCACGTGAAAAACTCTCCGACAAGGCGGTCAAATCTGCACGCCGTCGCGTCGACCCGCTGCGCTCGCAAACCGGCATGAGCCGCGACCGGCTGATCGGGCGGCTCATATTCGCCGCCTCGCATCCGCGCTTTGACAATCCGGGCATGCCTGACGAACCGTCATCCTGACGTTTCCCGGCGCGCGCGAAGATACAGAGGTTACAATAGGTGCCGTATGCGTCCGGAGGCAGCAAGGAGGAGCCCATGGTCATGCCCAAGCCCAATGCGATGCCGGAGCCTGACAACATCCTGCTGCGCACCGCACTGTTCAAACAAGTCTCCCAACAGCAAGCTGCGCGCCTGCTGCCGTACCTGCAACGAGCACAATTCGGCAAGGGTGGCGTGATTTTCGCCGAAGGGGATACCGACCACCGCATGTACCTGCTTGAACGCGGTCGAGTCAAGCTCACTCGGCGTTCCAGCGACGGGCGTATCCAACTGCTCAGTATCCACGCGCCGGGGGAGGTGCTCGGCGAAATCCCCGTGTTCGACCCCGAAGGCGGCCCTCGCACCGCATCCGCGATCGCGATCTCCAACCCCACTCAAGTGGTGTGGCTTGAACACGATGCGCTGTTCGCATGGCTCGACCAGTATCCGCGTGTCGCCGTCGACATGCTCCAAGTGCTTGCCGGACGCATGCGCGCGAACAACGAGCGTATCAGCGACCTCGTGTTCATGGATGTGCCGGGACGGCTCGCCAAAACACTCATCAACCTGGCATCCCGCTTCGGTGTTCCGGTCGAAGCGGGCGTGAAAATCCCGCATGATCTGACCCAAGAGGAACTCGCCCAACTGGTCGGCTCATCGCGTGAAACCGTCAACAAGGCGTTGACCGAATTCGCCAACCGCGGGTGGATCGCACGGGAAGGGCGCAGCATCATCATCTACCAGCCGGGCGCCCTGATCCGCCGGTCCAAACGCTGACGTCCGGACGAGCCGCCCGCGCAACGCTGCGAGCTTCCCCAAGCCGTGGCATCATCCACGCGTGGCCGTGCCGGCTCCAAACCGCTTTCGCACAACAGCAGGTTCGTTTTTGGCTTGTTTTCAGGGTTTTCTCCGTATACGGGGGATTGTGCGAATACCGTGGCGGTGTGCCTTCGACCCCTCGGCAAAGGTACAGGCGACACCATAGAATGGGGCACATGCCCAAAAAGAACTCCCTGACCGCGCGACGTGCGCTCGCCTTGCTGCTCGCCTATCTGACCCTCTGCATCTGTGGCGGCGTCGTGGTGAGCCTGATGGTGATGCCCGCCGTGTTCGGGGCGAACAACATGGCCAAGGCGCTCTCACCGTCCCTGACCGTCGAGGGTATTGATTTCGACGTGACCAGCCTGCCGCAGAAATCCACGCTGTACGCGTCCGACGGCAAAACGGTCATCGCCTCGTTCTACGCGCAAAACCGCGAAGTCGTGCCGATCAAGAACATTTCCGTCTACATGCAGCGTGCGGTGGTCGCGCGTGAAGACCGCCGCTTCTTCGAACATGCCGGCGTCGATGTACAAGGCGTGATGCGCGCATTCGTAAAAACCTACGTCGCCAAAGGCGACACCCAAGGCGGTTCGTCCCTGACCCAGCAGTACGTCAAGAACGTGCTCATGGTCAAAGCCCGCGAAGATGACGATCCCATCGCCGAATACCATGCATCGGAAGATACGGTGGCGCGTAAGCTGCGTGAAATGCTCATCGCCGTGCAAATGGAAAAGAAATACTCGAAATACGAGATCCTGCAAGGCTACTTGAACATCGCCCAATTCGGCTCGGGCAGCCTATACGGCGTGGAAGCCGCGGCGAAACGCTACTTCAACACCAACGCCGCTGACCTCACCGTGGTCCAGGCGGCCACCATCGCGGCCATCACCAAAAACCCGGAAAAGTACGATCCCTCCATCGAAGCGAACCAGAAAACCGCCGAGGAACAACGCAACATCGTACTCGACCTCATGCTGCAGGAAAAATTCATCAGCCAAGCGCAGCATGATGAAGCCAAAGCGACGCCACTCAAGGACACGCTCAACATCCAGTCGGTGCAACAAGGCTGCCAGGTCGCCGGCGACGCCGCGTTCTTCTGCAGCTACGTGACCAACCAGATCCTCAACTCCAAAGAGTTCGGCAAAACCGCGCAAGCACGCCAGAAACTGCTGAACGAGGGCGGTCTGGAAATCTACACCACCATGGATGTCAACGCGAACAACGCAGCCATGAAAGCGGCGCGGGACACCATTCCGCCGAACGACCCCACCGGATTCGAAGTGACCATCGCCGCCATCAAACCAGGTACCGGCGAAGTGCTCGGCTTCGGCCTGAACAGAACGTATGACGCGACGGACGCGGCGAAAACCGACCCCACCCGCACGTCGATCAACTATGCGGTCGACCAGAAAGACGGCGGCGGCATCGGCTTCAACGTCGGTTCAACATGGAAACCGATCAACATGGTCGCTTGGATGATGCAAGGCCATTCCATCACCGAATCCCTACGTACCTACACACGGTACGCGAACAGTTCGTTCAACTGCGCGAAATTCGCAGGGAAAGGCACATGGTCGCTGCACAACTCCGAAGGCGGCACCACCAGCCCGGAAACCCCGTTGCAAGGCCTGATCAAATCGCATAACACCACGCAGGCGTCCATGGCCCAAGTGATCGGCCTGTGCTCCATCGCCGACGCCGCCAAAACCATTGGCTACCATAACGCGATCCTCGGCCAGGAAGACGTCTATTCGGCCAACTCCTTCAACCCGCCAATGATCATCGGTTCGGTCCAAGCGTCCCCGCTGACCATGGCGAATGTGTACGCGACACTCGGGGCCAACGGCGTGGAATGCACGCCGATCGCCATCAAAAAGGTCATCAAGCAGAACGGCAAGAAGCTCAAAGTGCCGAGTGCCAACTGCCACCAGGCCATAGCCCCCGAGATTGCCCAGACCACCGCCTATGCGCTCAATCAGGGTGTGCTCAAAGGCGAGGCGAAAGCCGCCCAATTGGACAACAACCGCAAGACCTTCGCCAAAACCGGTACCAACGAGCAGACCTACATGCTGACCGCAGGCTTCGTGCCCAACACGGTCGCGGCGTTCGTGGCGGTAGGCAACGCGGAAACACAAGGCGACTTCTCCGGCAAAACCATCAACGGCGTCACCCACAGCACATGGTACGGCATGTATATCGCAAGCCCGGCGTGGAAAGAATTCATGAACACGTACCTGGCGGCGATCAACGCACCCAACGATGACAGTTACGGAACCCCGGCAGGCCAATACGCCAAGTAAGGCGGCTGAAGCATCGGCGTGACGGCTTTATATACGGCGGGAGGCGGCATTGCGGCGACGCGTGCCGCCTCCCGCCATATTGACGGGTGGGCGGACCGGGCGGCCTGTCGGCGCATGTTCGTCCGCTGTTCACCGAAACGGACACCAGGATGCCGCAGAACACCTTACAATGCAAAGAGAAGCATATGACATGCCTGAAGGCGGCCGCGTGCAACGCATGCGCCGGCATACGCCCGTCTCCCCACGGAAAGGAACACGACATGGCGAACGACAATACAGGTACAGAACCTGAAGAGCGTGCAGACTGCAAACTGTTCGAGCCCTTCACGCTGCGCGGCCTGACGATGCGCAACCGCATCTGGCTGCCGCCCATGGACACGTATTCGGTGTACGCGCAAGACGGCAAGCCGACCCCATTCCATTACCAGCATTACGTGTCCCGCGCCATCGGCGGATTTGGCATGGTGATTGTCGAATCCACGGCGATCAGCCCAGAAGGCCGTATCTCCCCGTGTGACGTCGGCTTGTGGAACGACGACCAGATCCAGGCGTGGCGTTGGATCGTTGACGGGGTGAAAGCGGCCGGTGCCCGCATCGGCGTGCAACTCAACCATGCCGGCAGGAAGGGCAACACGGGGAGTTTCTCACTGGGATACATCCATGAGAACGTGCCGCAAGACAAGGGCGGCTGGCAGACGGTCGCGCCAAGTCCGATCCCGTACGCGAAACTCGATACGCCGCGCGAACTGAGCGTTGATGAGATCCACGGGGTGGTCGCGCAATTCCGCGACGCTGCCGCGCGTGCGGTCGCCGCAGGATTCGACATGGTCGAAATCCATGCGGCCCATGGGTATCTGCTGTCTGAATTCCTTGACCCGTTGACCAATACACGCGAGGACGAATACGGTGGTTCCCTGGACAATCGGATGCGCATCGTCGTCGAAATCGTGGATGCGGTCCGCCAGGTGATTCCCGACTACATGCCGCTTGTGGTGCGTATTTCTGCGACCGATTGGGCCGCCGGCGGTTGGGATCTGGTCCAGACCGTGGAACTGTCCCGTGTACTCAAGGAGCATGGTGTGGATCTGATCGACGTGTCGACCGGCAGCATCATCCCGCATGTGAACGTGCCGGTCAAGCCGGGCTGGCAGGTGCCATTCGCTTCGACGATCCGCAAGGAAGCGCAGATTCCGGTGAGCGCGGTCGGTTTGATCACCAAGCCGAAGCAGGCGGAGAAGATCGTGCGCAAAGGCAAGGCGGACGTCGTGGAAATCGGCCGCGCCGCACTGCGTGACCCGTACTGGCCGTTGCGCGCCGCATACAAGCTCGGCGTACCCGCCAATCAGGCGCCGTACGCCGACCAGTATCGTCGCGGCGCCTTCTGCTGACGCGGCATACTCGATGAGACTCGCCCCGCAGTATGATCACATCAACCTTGGCGACCATACTGTGGGCGGTAAGCCGCACCCGTCCGCCCTTGCGGAAAGCATCCGCCTATAATCGGAACCATGAGTGTGCTACCATATCCACCCCCACCGGAACTGGGCTGGTATGACGAAGATGCCACGGTGATGCCGCAGCAGACCGCCGAACCCCAGCCAGCCACGAATGCCCAGCCCGTCGCGAGCATGGGCACCACAACCGCCGCGAACCCGCCGACTACGGCGGGAATCGCGCAAACCACAGCGCAACCCACAACGGCAAGCCAAGACGATGACGATATCGATTGGGAAGGCACCGTACTGTCCACGGCCTTCACTGCTTCGGCGCCGAAACAGGAGTATGAGCTGTACAACGAGCAGACCGGACAGCGCATCATCGTGGATACGGGCGTACTGTTGGGGCGCAAACCTTCGCAAGACCTGCCGCAAGGTGTCAAGGCGGTCAAACTGGAAGACCCCACCCGCACGATTTCCCGCAACCATGCGGCCATCAGTTTCGACAAGGACGGCCTGCTGTGGATCGAAGACTACGATTCACTCAACGGCACGTACATCATCCGCGATAATACCGAAACGAAAGTGGAGCATGAGCGCATGAAACTCCAAGCCCCGTGCACCATCCGCATCGGCGACCAGTTCTTCACCTTCGAACAACGCTGACCGTCGGCACGACCCTCCAACACATTGCTTCCGCCCCGGGCCGGTGGCGCTGAGACTGTGCCCAGAACCGGTTCGGGGCGGGACTGTGAAACCGTACGTCAGATTATTGGCGTGAACGGATGGCGGCGTTGATCGCCGAATCATTCAACTGGCCAAGCCACTGGAGCAATTCCGGATAAATATTCGGATTGCGGGCGAGCACAGGACGCAGTTCGGGCGCTTCACCGGCGATATGCGCCATGAGCATCTGATCGGTGGTGTGCATCGCGAGTTCCGCGGTGTAGCCGTTCGCAGGTGTGGCGGTGTCGGCGGCGGCAGAGGTTTCCTGTGCTGCGGCGACCGGCTGGCCTTCCGTATCATCCGCCGGCTGGGATTGGGCGGCATACCCGGTTTCCTGCGCAGGGGCGGCGTCCGCCGGGGCAGTGACGGGCGTATTCGCGGCGTTGAATGCGGGATCGGCATTGTACGCCTCGGCAGCCTGATATTCGCTGGTAGAGGCTGACATCGCGGGCTGTTGCGCTGCAGACGGTTCGACGGCAGGCTGTTGCATCACAGGTTGCTGTGCGACCGGTGATGCTGCCATCCGCTGCTGGACGCCGGACGGCGGAACCGGCCAGCCCATGGCGATAAGCTGCTGGCGGGCACGTTCGTCGCCGAACTGGGCGATCCATTGCTTCAACCCCGGGTATGCTCTCGGATTCGCAACGACATTCGCTCCGAACTCAGGATTTTCGTACGCGATTCGCGCGAGGAATGCCGGATCGGCGTTCGGATCCTGCACCGCCGCGACCGCGGCATCGAAGTCAACCATGATGTGTTCTCCTTATTGTTGTATTGGCCACTATTGTACTGACGACACGTCCGCGCCGGTCACCATCGCCATGATGACACCGCCCTGAGCGTGTGCAGGGTGCCTTCCAACGCGTCGTCGATGTCCTCGTCGTCGCCGAGTTTGCCGGCATGCCAGCCTGCGCCTGACGGGCATTCAGCACGCATATCCACCACCAGGACGGAAATATTGTCGCTGCCACCCGCCTGCAACGCGGCTTCGACAAGCCTGTCCGCCGCCGATTGCGGGTTCGCGTATGACGCGGCGATATCGGCAAACTCGCCGGAGCTGATTTGTGCGTGCAACCCGTCGGAGCAGATGATGAACCGGCCGTTCGCGGGTGCGGCATACCAGTCGGGGCGGATGCCGTCAGGGGCGCCGATACATTGCGTGATGACATTGCGCGGGATGCGTCGGCTCGCCTCCTCAGGCAGCATTCTTCCCGTGTCGATGGCCTCCTGGCGTTCCGAATGGTCCCGTGTGATGCATACCAGCGAATCCGCCTGCCACACGCCGTCAGCGCCCGCATCCATATGGTAGGTGCGTGAATCGCCGATATTGACGATATAGCAACGCTCGTCAGGGCTCGAGCCATCCTGCCCGACACGCGTCGGCAAAATCACGCCGGTGACCGTCGTGCCGGCGACCCCGCCAAGCTCCTCACCCAAGGTGAGCGCATCATCCTGGGCTTGGTTCAGCACGGCGGCGATATCGTCGAGATTACGCTGGGGACGTTCAGCCAGTTGCGCAAGCCGCCAGACGGCGTCCGCGCTCGCGCGTTCGCCACCTTTGCCGCCGCCCATGCCATCACACACGACATACACGCCGTTGCCGGCATACAGGTTGTCCTGATTGGTTTTCCGGCGCAGACCGATATTCGTGTTCAGCCCGACATTGATGCTGAGCAGGCTCATGAGTCCCGTCCTTTCCTTCGGCTGCTTCGAGTGTTCCGGCCGCCCGGGGCGTGCACGACGCCCGCAAGCGAGAGTCTGGCGCGCCATCGGCGCAATACCGGCATGGATTTGAGCATGACGGCGCGCTCGTGCATTACGTCGTGCCAGTAGCGTTCCACCTGTCCCGGTTCAACGGTCTGCCCGGAGAAGGTAACGTAATCGGCTTCCCGCCCCAAGGTTTCAAGCGTATCGGATTGAAGTCCCATCTGTTCGGCGATGGCATGTGCCTGCTCGCTTCTGGTGCCTCGAATTTCCAAGCCGCTTTGCCGGGCGAGCGCAGTGACGGCATGCCAGCCGGCGGCGACCCGTTGCGACACGCTGCCATGCTTGCGTGCACGCGTCAAGGCGATCGCTTTGACGGCTAACAGCAGCCCTACGATGATAAGCAGAATCCACAGCGGACTGCCGTAGATGGCGGCCGCCCGGATGATTCGCATCGCCCGCTGCCAAGACTCGTTGTGCGGGGTGTCATCGGCCATGCTGCCGCCGATGGACGATTTGCTGGTGGCTTGGTTGTCATCGCGCAGCGGGTCGGTAAGCGGGACGGGAGGTTGACGCACCAGGGTTTTCGGATTCGGGGGTGTCAGATTCTGATTTTCGTCGGGGACTTTCGTCTCTTTGGGTGTCGGATAGAACGCCACCCACCCGTAGCCGTCCAATTTGATTTCCACCCATGCGGTCACATCGTTGCCGGTGAATTCCGTGACGGTTTCGCCGTCGTGCTTTTCGGTACGGTTCTTGCTGATATCACCCTCATCGTTTTTCGGCACGAACCCCAAGACGACACGACTTGGCAGCCCGAGGCTGCGGGCCATGAGCGCCATCGCGGAAGCATACTGTTCACTGTCGCCGACCATGGCGGAACCGGCGAGCAGCTGGTCGATACGATAGTTGCCGTGGCCGGCGTTCGACGGGTAATCGCCGCTCAATCCGTGTGAAAACCAGCCGGTTTCCTTGAGCTTGTCCGCGAGAGCTTGAGCCGCTTCGCCACCGTTGGCTCGCCCTCCGGCGATAGCGGTGGCAAGCTTGTCTACACTGTCAGGCACGTCTTCGGCTTTGGGTTGGCTGATGCGGGCGGCGGACGCTTTGGCGATCTCCTTATCGGTAGGAATCGCCGGAATCACGCCGGTCTCCGTATACGACATACCGTCGCGGGTGCGGGCGGGGTAGATGGAGGACATGGTGTCGGTGTTGTAGTAGAACGAATCGGCATCCGACGCTGTGGCGAACGTCACGCTGGATGCCGCGCCAGCTAAGGGCAGCCAGTAGTCGCTCAACCCGTCATCGATGGTGAACGTGGCGGTGAACCGCTTGCCTTTCGCACTAGTGCGGATACTGGTGCCGACACGGCGATAACTGGAGGAATCCGACGCCATCGCGGTATCGGACAGATTCCACACATTGCCGTCGAACCGATCCATCACGGCAAGCCGGACTGTCGACCCGGCCGGCAGGTCGGTGACCGTCAACAGTACGTCATCCTTATGGTTCTTGATATACGAGCGCATGCCGCTCAACGGGCTCGCATACTCGTACGGGCTCAGCGGCGGCTCGTAATGGTCACGCAGGATGGTGCGATGCTGTCCTACGGCCAGACAGCCGCCAACCGCCAGCGAAGCCGCCAACAACACAATGACCGTCGTGCTCAGCCAGCGGCCCAATTCCAGCAGATTCCAACGGGCACTGATCCACACCACCAGGATGATCGCGGTCACGGCGCCCGCGGCGATACGCTGGAAACCGTTTGAGGAGCCAAGCAGTGCGCATAACGCAAGATTCGCGGCCACGGGGATGATGGCGAGCATAGTCAGCCGCCCGTCCCTGGTCACAGCGCAGATACCGGTCAGTAATGCCGCCCACAAGCAGATCGTCCACACCGCCAGCAGCGACCCGTCACCCGTACCAGTCGGCGGAGCGACCGCCAGCAGGTATTTGAACGAGCCGAGCGTACGCACCCACCCCTGGTTGAGGGTGCGCGCGGTAGGAATGATATGCGCGATCGTGGTGTCGTTCAGGACAAGCACCGGTCCGACAACCAGCTGGGCGAACGCCATGAACACAATCTGCCACCACAAGCGCAGTGCGGGGACAAGCCCGGCGAGCGCGACCAGTGAACCGATCAGGGTCGCCGGGATTGCCGCCGCAGCCCACGCGGCCGCCGACCCGTACACGTCGATGAGATTGCCGGCACCGACCAGCGTCAACACGGCGGCGACCAGCAGGCTGACGATGTGCGCGGCCTGAGGCCGGTTACGGTGCGGCAGGGGCGGCCGGCCGGCGTCGCGCGCTATCCAGATCGCCGAATGCGTCGCATCATCCGCCCACGTGCCGGTCGCCGTGGCGGTTGACGTGGTGTTCAATCCTGTAGTGCCGGTGGTAGTGCCGGTGGTGGTGCCGGTGAAATCGGTGGTGTTGGTGGTATGCATGTCAGTACTCATGCCAACACCCCCATGATGATCGGCAGATCGGCAAGGTCTCCCACAGTCGCCAGCGTGAATCCGGCGTACCGTTTGATGCCGCGCGGCTGGCCGGGCGCGGTTTGCAACACCACACAGGTCGCGCTATGCGGCAAAGCCAACGTCATACGTTTGATGACATCGAGAGGTTTCATGCTGCCGACAGTGAAGAAATAGAACGTCGCGTCCGGCGCGTGGACGAGCGTATCTTGCGCAAGATTGGGATTGTCGTCGATATCGGGGACGATGGCGCTGCACTCGTCAAGAAACTCGGTGGCATGCCGCGGCGAAGTGTGCCGGGTGCCGGCGTGTGCGGTGACCGGCCTGCCCTGTTGCAGGCATTGCACGCCGATGGAAGCATGAACGGACACCGCCTGCTCGAACTCCTGGGCGTCGCGATAGTCGTTGGGGTTGATGCTGATCGTCAGCGCGGTGTCGGTACGCCGGGTGGCCTCATACTGGCGGATCATCAGCGCGCCCGTTTTCGCGGAACTCAGCCAGTGCACGTTACGCACGTCATCCCCGGGCTCATACTCACGCAACCCGTAGAAATCAAGATCGTCATCGACAATCTCACCGCTCGGCTGGCCCTCCAAATCGCGTGGAATACCGGCATTCAACGTGTTGAGCATCACGGTGCGAGGGTGGATGAACACGTCGATATGCTCGGCAAGCCGCCGTTCACGACGAATCAAGCCGAACGGATCGCCCTTGCGGATGGACAACGGGCCGACCGGCAACACTCCGCGGCTGACAGCCGTGAACTGCACGCTCGTGTGTTTCGACTGGCCGGCGGCAAGGATAGGAATGGTGAACCGCTCATGATGCCCGCCGATCGGCAAATCGCCACGCGCCGAAGCGGTCGGCGTGCGGCCGGGATTATCCACGGTTACGTTGACATCCACCGTGTCAGACACCGTGACCCGCCGGTCGGACACGTCGATGGTGGCGTTGAACGCGGTGTTGCCCAGCGACATCGCGATCGCGCACACCGTCATGGTTGCCAACACGACCGCCATGGCAAGCAGCTCATGCCAACCCAGCCGTGCGAACGCCACAGCGCAAACGATGGCAAGAACGATAACCGCCCAGCCAAGCGGGGACACGATTGACGTGACCAGCCGCTCGGCCCGGCGTCCGATCCGACGCATCGAACGTTGGAACGTTCTGTTGCGCCGCGTTGTCTGCGATTGCCGCATTCCTTGACCTTTCAAACTGTGAGGGCGCGTGCTCCGTGTATGGTTCAGGCGTTGGCGCCCACGTGCGGTGCGGGAACATCATCAAGAATCTGCTCAACCACCTGTTGCGCGGTCAACCCAGCAAACGTGGATTCGGCAGTGAGCGTGATACGATGCGCAAGCACCACCACGGCAAGACTCTTCACATCATCAGGCACCACATACCCGCGATTATCAGCTGCCGCCCACACGCGAGCGCAACGGGTCAACGCAAGCGCGCCACGCATGGAGGAACCGACCTGGATACGCTCATGATGACGGGTCGCCTCCACCAGACGCACAATGTATTCGACGATGGCATCATCGAGATGTACGCGCTCGCCGACTTGGCGCATGTGCAGGATGTCTTCGCCGGTGAGCACCGGATGCACGGTGGCGGCACGGTTGGTGACGTTGACTTGCTTGAGGATGTCGACGCTGGCCTCGTGGCTCGGGTATCCGATGGTGGTTTTGATGAGGAACCGGTCCATCTGCGCTTCAGGCAGCTTGTATGTGCCGAGCTGTTCGATTGGATTCTGGGTGGCGATGACCATGAACGGTTGCGGTACTGGGTGGGTGACCCCGTCGACGGTGACATTCTGCTCTTCCATGACCTCAAGCAGCGCGGACTGGGTTTTCGGCGAGGCGCGGTTGATTTCGTCGGCCAGCACGATGGACGCGAAAATCGGGCCTTCACGGTATTCGAATTCGCCTCGTTTCTGGTCGTAGTAGGTGACGCCGACCACGTCGGATGGCAGGAGGTCAGGCGTGAACTGGATGCGTTTGAACGTCATGTCGATTGAGTTGGCCAAGCCTCGGGCCAACTGGGTTTTGCCGGTTCCCGGATTGTCTTCGAGCAGGATATGCCCGCCGACCACAAGGGCGGTGACGCACTGGCGAATCGGTGTCTCCTTGCCGACCACGACCTGGGAGACGTTGTCGACCAGTTTGCGGAAGGTGTCATGGAATCGGATGATGTCTTCGGGCGGGGCGGACATCAGGCCGGAAGCGGCGGCCGGGCGGGAGGTTGTGTGGCGGGCAGGTTGTGCGGAGGCGCGCTGTGTGGGCTGCGGTTGTACTGGTTGTGCCGGTTGTATCGGACGCGTCGGCGCCGCCGGTACAACTGGTGTCGCCGGGTTCGTTGTGGTATGCGTGCTCAGCACGGTGCTTTCCGCGTCCGCATCTGGCTCATGCACCGGCAATGCCGGCTGCTGGCCGAGCGTGGGGATGGCCGGCTGCTGCGGACCATGCGGTTGGGCGGGCACACGCGGGGTGTGGCCGATGGAACCCAACTGGGTTGCGTCGCTGTTGTCAGTGCTCATGGGTTGCTCCTTGCTGTTGGGTTGTCATTGCTGCGATAGTCCGTGTGCTCATCCATGCCGTCGCGTCATCCTGCGATTGCAGGATTCGGATGCCCGGGCGACGTGGGAACGGCATCCTGACGGAAGCGGGTTTCGCTGGTTTCGCGGGTGTTGCCGGGCTCGCGCTCGGATTGGCGCTGGAACTCGGGCTCGGATCGGGCTGTGGCGCGGGCGGCGCAACCCGATCTTTGTCCAGCAGCCGCCCGCCGTCCTTGGCGTTGCTCAATGCCGGATCGGCGCCTGTCACGTTCACGCTCCACGTGTAGTCGGCTCCCGCCGGCAGCAGATCCTTGACATCCAGCGCATGGGTGCCGGGCGTCCATGCGACAGTCCACGACTTGCCGTTGGCTTTGAACACGATTGTACTGGTTCCTGCCTGACCGTACGTGGTCACCGCTCCGCCGTCAGCGTCGATGATATTCGCGTCCTTCGCGTTCCAACGCAAACTCGGCACGGTAATCTGCGCCTTCTTCTTATTCACATACGGTTGAGCCAGAGCATCGGCAACCATGTCGCTTGCCGCACCATTGAACATCTGCGCGACACTGCCGGTGGTGCACGCCTGCCACGGGGCGAGCGTGAAATCATGCGACCGTTCGGACGCTTCGGCGACGTACGGGACGAAGCCTGCCGCCTGCACGGTGAACCCGTCGGCATGGCCGCGCTTGGTCCACTCGACCCTGCATGTGTCGCCCTTGCCTAAGACTTTGACCGAAGCCGGTGTCTCCACCGTGTAATGCGGCGTGAACTTCACCGTCGCCGGGTCGCTGCGCGTCGCCTTGTTGCCGACGACGCTGGCATGAACGGTGTATTCCTTCGTATTGAGGTCATGTTCAGGAATATCGAACGTCTTCGACCCGTCGCATGCCACCGTGAAGTCAAGATCGCCGGACAATTCGACCGCCTTGCAGCCCGCGTTGCGGGTATTGCCAACCGATTCGACGGTGAGCGTCCCCTTGGTGTCGTCATTCGTCACAGTGATATGCGGGGCGTCGGGCTTGCCCCACGGTTTCGCATCCCCGGACTGTTTGGACGGCTGGCTCCAATTCACCTTGTTATGGGATTGGACGGTCGCCTTGTAGGAAACGCCGTCGATGATGGCGTTGTCGTCGAGGGGGAACGTGACGCTGGTACCGGTGGTTTCCTGCGGTGCCGGCGCGTTCGTCCCGCTCAATGTGACCCGATAATTGTCAATCGCAGAGAAATTGCCGCTCGGGGCTTTCCACGTGACGGTGATCGTACGCTCCCCGCCTTCGATACTCACATCGGTTGGTGCGTCCGGCAGCTTGTCCGGCGTACCTTCTACGGCATTGGACTCCTTGGACCAGCCGACCTCGTTCTTGGCTCGCACCTTGAACGTGTAGGTTTTGCCGTTGCTCAAACCGTCAATCGTGCATGAGGTCGCCGCCCCGCATGAGCGCTCGCCGCTCCCGGCGCCGCTCCACAGGACTTTGTATTCGGTGATCGGACTGCCGTTCGCCGACCCGGCGGTCCAGTTCAAATCGATTCTGCCATCCTGCGGCTTGGTGGACACGGCTGACAGCAGCGGCGCGTCAGGCTTATCGCTTACGGCGACGTTGATGGTGCCGGTCGTCTCACGCTCCCGCGTCTGGGTGGCGTCACGCACGGTTACGACCACCGTGTTGTTACTCGCCCCGATATCAGAGGACGCGGTGATGGAAATCACGCCGTTGGACGGGCAGGTCACGATGAATTTCGCGCCCTTGTCCGCCGTGCAATCGGTGACGGTCAACGGCGTGTCAGGGAACGGGTTGTATGCGTCGGCCAGCATATTGACCTGTTGGCTTGATCCCGCCTTGATGTTCACGGTTTTGCCGCTGACCCGCGCCAACGGCCGGTTGGACGCGGTGACCCGTACGGTCACGCCGGCATTCACCGTGCCTTTCGCATACGTGATATTCACCGGCACGCTCACCGTGGTGCCGGGTGCGGCGGTTTTGCTTGCGGAAACCGTCAGTTTGCCGGTAGCGCTCACTTTCGCGTCAACCCCATTGGAGTTCGCGCCTCCGGCATACGTGTACTGCTTCTCATCGTCGTATAATCCGGAAGGCGAATGCGTCAGCGCGGTCAAATCGATGGTGGTGGCGCTTTCCCCGGCCGCCACATCAACCGTGGGGGAGGAGAATGTCGGCGCGGGCACGTCACGTCCGATTACCGTGATCGGCAGGGTCAGCACCGCCGAATTGACGATTTTCACACTATCGCCTTTGCCGCGTTTGCCATCCACCGCGGTGAAAGTGATGGATGCCGGCCCCGCATAATCCTTCGGAGCGGTGAACCGCAACGTTTGATCATTGACATACAGGTCGTTGTTCGCGGCTTTGGTGGCGCTCACCGAATCGGCGCCATCCACGTACGCGGTTTTGCCGGCTCCCACACGCACGTAATCGGCGATATTGATGGTGATGGTCTCATGCGCATTGACTTTCAACGCCGGGGCTTTCGGCCGTAAGGTCGGCGGGAACACGCCGTAGGCCGGCACTTGGATGAACGCGGTGGAAGTGATACCGTACGTCGTGTTCGTTACGGTGTACGGCATGGCACGCGCCTCATCGGTCAAATCCACGCTGATGGTTGTGGAACCTTTACCGCCCTTGACGTGCGCATGATCGGCGGCGGACGGATCCACGCCCACCTGGAGTTCATCAGCGGTGCCTGAAGGGTTCGCGATCCACTGCGAGACGTCCACATCCACGGATTTCTTGTCGATGGTCGCGGCCGCGGGCACACGATAATCGTAGGCGGTCGGCGGGTCGATGGGGGCGTTCGCGTCGACATTCACCGTTAACGTCGCGGTATCGGACAGACCTGCCTTGTTGTTCACGGTATACACCACGTAATACGTTCCCGGCTGCTTCGGCGTAGTGAACGAGAGCATGTTGTCGCTCACGCTGATACCGCTGATGCCTTGCGATTCGACATGCTTGTCCACGGTCAGGTCCGTGCTGTCACCGGAAATATCGTTTTGGGCCACTGGCACGGTGGTCGCGGTGTTCGGACGCAACGTGATTTCATCGTCACGCGCATACACGCCTGAATCCGCGCCGGAAGAGAACACGCCGACGCGGATTTGGGCGGTTGCCCGCTGCCCGGTCCAATCCTCCACTGCATACGAGAACGTGTCGGTGCCCGTGGAATCCGCGTACGCCTCATACACCAGATACGTGGCGCCCACTTCGGTGATCCGACCGAGTTTCGGCGCCTTGTTGCCCAAGCCGAGCAGCTGCACGTCATCACCGTCCGGGTCGATGCCGGTGAGCGTGACCGGGATCTGGACTTTCTGTCCGGCGGCGACCTGCGCTTCGACGTCGGCCGGCGTCGGAGCCGCCTTGTTCGAAGCGTCCTTCTCATGCACGTTGATGGTGATGGTTGCGGAAGCCGTATTGCCGAGGTTGTCTTTCACCGTGTATGTGACGGGGAAGGAACCGGTCTGCCGGCTGGCTTGGTAGCGCACGGTATTGCCGGAGACGAACACCAGTCCCTTGAACGTATGCTTGTCGACCTCAAGATTGTTCTGCAACTTCACCGTAGTGCCATCGGAGTATGTGACATGGTCGAGCACGTCCACGGACACGATGCCGCCGGTACGCACTTGGGCGGTGATATTGCCCGCCTTCGGCACGGAATTCGAGCTTGTCAGCGCCGGCGGCTGCAAGGTGATCACACCGGTTGACGATCCGGCGGCATTGGCCACCGTGTACGTGAGTTGCACCGGTCGGGTCGGGACGCGTCGCGCCGTAATATACACCCGCTTGTTGCCGACGATGCCTGTTTTGATGCCGCTCTGCGAGTCGGCGGCGACACTGGTTACCGACAGTACACCGCCCAACGGGTCGACATCATTGGTCAACGGTTCCACAATCGCGGTATTGTCCGCACCAAGCAACGCGACATCGTTCGCCGCGACCGGTTTGGCGGCATCCCCGGTGACGGCCTGCACGTCCACACGAACCAGGCCGGTCGTCGGAACGGACCCTTGCGTGATGGTGTACGGCACATAGTACGTGCCCGGATCGCTCGCACTGAACGTGATCGACATGTCGGTCGCATTCATCGTGGCGGACACGCCGGCAGGGGATTCCACCGCGGTCAGTTGTGCCGGCTCGAGCGACGTGCCATGAACATACTGCTTCAACGCGATTGTGGTACGAGTATCCGGCGTGGTCTGCCTGACCACGGGATCAATAGTGGCGGCGAGCGTATTCGCCGGTTTCACTGAAAAGTAGATCATGCCGGTGCCGATTTGCAGACCGTCGGACACGGTGACCTCGATACCTGCACGCCCTGAAGACATCGAACCGGCGTTGAACACCAGCTGGCCGTCGGCACGCGTGGAAACCGTCACTTGATCGGTGTTTTGCGGTGTCGCTGACACCAAGGTCAGTGGATCGCCGTCGGGATCGCGGAAATTGCCCAACGCGTTGACTGTGGTCGAAGCTCCCTGCTCGACATCAAACTCCGGGGGAGTGTCGATTTGCAGTGGCGCGCGATTGGCTCCCGCCGTAAGGTCAAGCGACACGTTGGCGTTGGACGTCTGCCCACGACCATCGGAAATGGTATAGCTGAACGTCACAGAACCAGCCGACGCCGCTGAAGCGTCAAGCTGAAGATACCGGCCATCATAAATCGGAGAAACCTTGATATCGGCCCCATCGGGAGCGCTCACCGAATCGATGCGCAGCACCGAACAATCGGTCTGCTCATCATTGCGCAGCACATCAAGAATCTGCTGCGAACCCGTCCGATCGCCGAACGCATCATCCTGCGCTTTGATCTGCTCGGATTGAGAGGAGCAGGTTTTACTGAAATGACGTTGGTTGTTCGCACTGTCATTATTCTGCTCCTGCTGCTTGGACTGCTTGGTGTCCACCTTGTTCCACTGGATTTTGATGACTTTCGTGGACTCCTGCGGATTCCACACATTGCCGTTGATCACATCGTTGAGCACCACTAGGCGATGATTCGTACGGAACACCAGCTGTGAAGTCGGATTGACCGATTCCAACGACGAGAACTTCGCGCTGACGCCATGAGCATCACACACCGACACGTAGTTGTTGGCACGCTGCGACCATGCAGCGAACACGCAACCCCCGGTCGACACCGGCCGCGCCGCATCCCCCTTGCCGGAATTCGATAGTGGCACGACCTTCTTGCTGCGAAAATCAACCGTCGCGATGCCACGTGGCGTCGACACCGCCACCCAGTCCCGCTGCCTGCCATCAGTGGACGGGGCTTGCAACACCGACCTGCCTGTCAGCCCTATCGTCACATTGCCGGACGGCCAGAACACTTTGCCATTGCCGGCGACAACCGGGGTGCCGCCCACCACAGTGAACGATTCCGCACTCGACGCGCCTGGAATGCTGCCGACTGTGGCGAGCGTGCCCTGCGGCCCGTCAACACTCATCACCGTGTGATCGGAAGCACGATAGCCGTACACCGTACCGTCATGCGTCACCGCAATCGCACCGCCCGCGCCAAGTTTCATATTCGGAGCGTCGGCGGTGGGGTTCATGGATTTCACATCCGAGGCGGACCCCACCCACACGTTGCCTGTTTTGACGTTGAACAGCGCCACCGTCGAACCGCCGACCACGGTTTCCATATCCGACGTCATCGTCGTATTGCCGCTCTCACTGACCGTGGAAGCCGCGATATTACTGGCTTTCGTGCCTTCGGAAAGCACCGTGTCACCATCATGCTGGGCGATATCGAATCGTGCGGCCTTCGAGGCGACACCGGCATCGGCGTCCCGGTTCTTCACATTGAACCGTGCAGCCTTATGATCCTTCAGCGACGTGACCCACACCGTGCCGTCATCAAGCTGCACATGCGGTTGTGTCACCGAACTGACGATAATCGCCCCCGCGACAATCCCCAACAGCAACACCAGCATGACCACCGGCGTGACCCACCGTCGCCTGCCGGAAGACACCAGCCGGCGTACTGCCCCGAACCGTGAATGGCGCATAGACGAATGCGCCGCCGGCCTGCCCATACTGCTGTTGTTCATCAATCGACTCTTCCCCCAAACACCCGACTACTGTCTTCCTGCCGATTCACGGCCTGGTGGCACACGCGATCGCAGGCGTGTCAGACATCTGCCTGTTCTTACGAATCAAACTCACCTGAATGCAGGTTTGCGCCTCGCCGGACGCATCAACCTCAACACTCGTCGACTCCGTAATCGTGCCCTGCGAATCCGTTGAACTCTTCGCATCGCCGACAAACGACCACGCGTACGCATCACCATCACGCGGCGACGGATTCGTCCACGTGAACGTCACCGTATCCCCCGAAGCGGAATACGTGCCAGCCAGCCCAGTGACACTGGGAACACTGCCGGAAGACACCGCCGCATCCGGATCACTGTCGTTACGCGGGGAAGCACTCCCGCCGGACCCCGAACCATGCACCTGCACCCTATTCGTATCGGATGCGGCATCCATATGCGGCGCCACCGCGACAACAAACACCACCATGACCGCGGCCAGCGCAGCAATCACCGCCAGCGTGACAGCCAACGGCCGCCCCCATGAGCGCCGTGTACGTGGCAGATCAGCAGGCTTGGCGGCGCTCTCCCGGCGCTGACGCATATCCGGCGGAAAATCCGGGACCCCCTCAATTGTGGTCCGCATCGCATGCCCATACACCTCACGTTGCACCCGCTGCATGGCACGCGCGAACTCCAACGCGGAATAATACCGGTCCTCCGGCGCATAACTCAGCGCTTGACGCAACACACGCCCCACCGGCGCAGGAATCTCAGGACAATGAAACGCGGGCAACGGTTTGTCGCATACAATCTGCTGTAACCGTTTCGCCCGATCCGCGCCCCGCGCATCGCCCAGCAGATCGGCATACGCATACTCATACGGCGACTTGCCTATCACCAGCGCGAACAGCGTAGCCGCCAACGAGAATATGTCAGACGACTCATTGCCCCCACCACTGCGGGACAAGACTTCCGGCGGAGCCCAAGCGATCGTGAACCCCACGCCGGGACCCCCATAAATCGACCCGGCAATACCGAAATCAGCCAACAACGGCATACGTTGCGCATTGATCAAAATGTTGCTCGGTTTGATATCACGATGAACAATACCCTTACGATGCGCAGTGAACAGCGCGCTCGCCAAATCAATGCCGACCGTCAGCATCTCATCCGCGCTGAGGCGATCATGCTCCAGGAACGTCTTGTAATTGCCGCCCGGAGCGTATTCGAACACGGTGTAGCCGTGGCCGTCGGCGGTGACGCCGCTGTCGAATACGGAAAGAATATATGGGTGTGACGAAACCTGTCCCATGAAATTCGCTTCGGTACGGAAACTGGCGGCGGCTTGCGGGTCAAGCGTTCTTTTGCTGATTTTGATAGCCACCTGTCGGGTGGGGGAGTGCTGCTGGTACAGGTACACGTCAGCTTCGGAACCGGAGCCCAGTTGTTTGACGGGCGTATATCCGGGGATTTGGGCCGGGGGCCGCAGTCGCATCGCCGGTTCCTCCTTGACTGTGTTACCGTGATTCTTCTCTTGTTTGTGCTGGGATTGCACGTCGTGCGGTTTCGCGTCGGCGCCGTTGCGACCGTAACGCCGTACGCTCAGGCGTCAATACCGACCGCGTCGCTGACGTGTTCGAAACCATCCTCGCGCAGCAGTTGCGCCAACCCGCGCTTGAGCACGGTGATCTGCTGGGGTCCGCGGTACATGAGCGAGGAGATGAACATGACCAGGCTTGAGCCCGCGCGGATCTTCTCGTACGCCTGCTTGGGTGTGAACACGCCGCCGATGCCGGCGATGGCGAAGCGGTCGCCGTATTCGCGGTAGGCCTGGCGGATCATCGCGTTGCTCGCCCGGTAGGTCGGCCCGCCGCTCAGCCCGCCCTCCCAGGCGGCCGGGATTTCCATGCCGCTGCGGTCCTTCTGCAGGTTCGCGATGCTGACGCCCTGCACGTTGTGCTCGGCGAGTACGTCAAGCAGCTCACGGAATTGCGGCCATGTCTTGTTCAGCGGCATCTTGACGAGTACCGGTTGCGGGTGTTCGATTGCATCCAGTGCGGTGAACAGGCGGTCGAGGTTGTCCGGTTCGCCGAACGGTTCGCCGACATGCGTGTTGGGGCAGGAGATGTTGACTTCGATCATCGCGGATCGTCCTGCGGCCCGACGCATGGAGGTGCAGTAGTCTTCGATGCCTTCGTCGATGTCGCCGCACAACTCGTCGTTCGTCCGTGCGATGGATACGGATACTTGCATGCTTTTGGCTTTGTCCCAAGCGCGTTCCGCCCGGGCGATCACCTGCTCGCTGCCGTCGTTGGCCAGGCCGACGTGCACAATCATCGAATCGTATTCGGGCAGCCGGTGGAACCATGGTTTCGGATTGCCGGCGCAGGGGCGTTCAGTGGTGGAGCCGACTGTTTCGAAGCCGAATCCGGCGTTGTCGAGCAGTACTGGCATGTCGCAGTTTTTGTCGAGCCCTGCGGACAGGCCGAACGGGTTGTCGAAGTGTACGCCCATGACGTCGGTTTCGAGAACAGGGTCGGTGTAGTCGAGCATTTCGCGCAGCAGCCACATGAGCGGCGGAATATTGCGGGTGACACGGCAGAATTCAATCATCTGGTCGTGTGCAACGTCAGGCGTGTGGCTGAACACGAAGAACGGTTTGACGATGTGCTTGTAGCCGAAAGTGAAAAGGTCGGTGGTTGCCTTGTTGACGGCGTCGTGCAACGGCTGTTCGGAAACGTAACTCATACCTCATATTGTGGCACTGTTGTCAGCGTGTTCGCAACAAACACGGGTACAGTGATGCACAGTCTCAAGCCTGAACGTTGTGAAAGGGGAAGCATGGCGGCATCTGCGGAATTGGCTGCGCCTGTCGGCGGCAGCGTGTGTGTGGTGATGCCCACGTACAACGAGCGGGAGAATCTGCGTACCACGCTGGATGGTGTGTTCGCGTACAATCCGGGTGTTGACGTGCTGGTGGTCGATGATGGTTCGCCGGACGGTACCGGCGAGCTCGCCGAGCGCATGGCGGGGGAGAACGGCCGGCTCCATGTGATGCACCGCGAGGGCAAGGGCGGTTTGGGACCCGCGTATTTGGCGGGTTTCACGTGGGCGCTTGACCGTGGGTATGACGTGGTGTGCGAGATGGATATGGATGGGTCGCACCGGCCGCAGGATTTGGCGCGGATGCTTCGGGTGATACGGTGTGATCGTGGCGTGGATCTGGTGATTGGTTCGCGTCGTGTGCCTGGCGGCCGTACGGAGGGCTGGCCGTGGTATCGGGATCTGATTTCGCGGTGCGGTTCGTGGTATGCGCGGCTGATGCTGGGGATAGGCGTACATGACATGACCGCAGGATTCCGCGTATACCGGGCTGATATGCTGCGCAGCTTGGATTTGCGTTCGGTGCAGGCGAACGGGTATGTCTTCCAGATCGATATGACGAGGCGTGTCGCGGCGGCGGGCGGCAGGATTCTTGAAGTGCCGATCGTGTTTCCGGAGCGTCGGCGCGGTGTGTCGAAAATGGATTCCGCGATTGTTGCTGAGGCGATGCGTTGTGTCACCGTGTGGGGTGTTGCGCGGATGCGTTCGGCCTGTGCCCGGGGTGCCGGCAGGCGTGCGACACGCCGATAGTGCGTGTGCATACACGTTCGTTTTTGTGCGTCTCATTCATGGAATGTGCGGAAAACATAGCGTTTTTGTGAGCTTTGCGCGTCGGTTCGAGCGTTTACCGCTCAACACTGTCACTTGTGTGCGCAAATATGTGCGATAATGTTCATATGATTTCGTCACAACGTCAGCATCTGATCCTCAGCAGACTGCGCACCCGCGGTGCGGTACGCATCACCGCGCTGTCCAAAGAGCTCGGCGTATCCGCCATGACCGTCCGCCGTGATATCGCCGAACTCGCCGACAAAGGTCTGCTCAAACGCGTCCACGGCGGTGCAGTGACCACCAGCACCCTGCTGAGCGAGCCCCTGTTCTCCGTCAAATCACAAATGGACATCGGCCTCAAAGACGCCATCGCACAGGAAGCGGTCAACTATGTCTCACCGGGCGACGTCATCGCCATCGGCGGCGGCACCACCGCCTACGTGTTCGCCCAACATCTGCTCGAATCCCAGCAGTCCAGCGGCATCACCATCCTCACCAACTCAATCCCCGTGGCCGAACTCGTCCAAGCGCTCGAATCCAAGGATGTCGAAGTCATCGTCACCGGAGGCGTCATCACCCGTTCCAACTCACTGGTCGGGCCGATCGCGGACAAAGTCGTCCAATCCCTACGCGTGAACACCGTATTCCTAGGCACGCACTCGGTGTCCATCCCACGCGGCTTCCTCATGCCCAACTCGCTGGAAGCGGCCACCGACATGGCCATGATGGACATCGCCGACCGCACCATCATCCTTACGGACCACACGAAATGGAGCAGCACCTCGCTGTCCCTGTTCGCCAGCTTCGACCAAGTCGACACCGTGATCACCGACGATGGTCTCGACCCTGATTCCGTCGCCAAAACCCCGCGATCTGGTCAAAGAACTCGTCCTCGCCAAACAAGACAACCCCGATGAGGCGGACCGTCCGCGGCACCGGGCGCACCCGACGGAAAACGGCGTCGTCGCCGAACACGTCGGCAGCCATGCCGCAGCCGGGGCAGCAGGATACGCCGCCCCGCTCGACGACGAAGACGATTTCGCTGCGCTCTCGGATGCCGGTCGTACTCGCTCCACTCGCGCCGTCCGCATGTCGAACGCCCGCGTAGCCGGCGACAACTGACCACCACCTGTCCGATGGCAGACACCGTCGCCTGCCATCGGTGCAACCGACACCACACGCGGAACGTCGGATTCCGCCACAGTGTCGGGCTTCATACCCATCAATCATCACCCATCACCCATCAAAGGAGACCGCATGACTAACAGACAATCATCCGCATGGCAGTACTACCAGCCGGGGGCGTACGCGAGCGCCAACATCCGCATTACCCCGACCACGCTTGCCGACGGACGCGACTTCTTCTATCTCGATGACGACCCTGAGTACGTCAGCGGCAAGAAAACCCGCGAATTGCATGACCCGCGCCATCTTGCCTACCGGTTCGCCCCGCATGTGGACGCCGACGGCAACGAGGTGCCGTATGCCGCACCGCAGATGCGCCGCGACCCGCTGACCGGCGACTGGATCCCCATGGCCACCGCGCGCATGAACCGGCCGATCACCGCCGGTCCGGGGGCTACTGCGAAGGGCAACCCGCTCGCCGCGCGCAAGCCGGGTGACCCGTATCAGGACGGCGAAGTGCCGGATACGGATTACAACGTTGTCATCTTCGAGAACCGTTTCCCCTCGATGGTGCGCGTGCCCGGCGTTCCGGACACGGTGACGAATGTCGACGGCAACCCGTTGTGGCAGCAGAAGATGGCGGGTGGCAGGTGCGAGGTTATCTGCTTCGACCCCAACGAGCACGGTCTGCCCGCCGACCTGCCGGTGCGCCGACTGCGCACGGTCGTCGAGGCGTGGGCGTTCCGCACTGCTGAAATCTCGCATATCGAGGGTATCGAGCAGATCTTCCCATTCGAGAACCATGGGCAGGAAATCGGCGTTTCACTCGCCCATCCGCACGGTCAGGTCTACTGCTACCCGTTCATTGCCCCCAAGCTGGAAACCGAATTGCAGCACACCGAAGCGTATCACGAGCGCACGGGCGGCAATCTGCTGCGCGACCTGATGAACGCCGAAATCGAAGCGGGGGAGCGCATCGTCATGCGCAACCACAGCTGGGTCGCCTACGTGCCGGCCGCGGCCCGATGGCCGTTGGAGGTGCATGTCGCCCCGGTGCGCGACGTGCTCACCCTCGACGAGCTCAACGACCAGGAACGCTGGGACCTGGCCGTCATGTACTCCACGCTGCTCAAGCGCGGCAACGCGTTCTTCGACAAGGGCGACGGCAAGGGCATGGACCTGCCGTACATCGCAGCCTGGCATCAGGCCCCGGTGCGTGACAAGCGCCGCGAGAACTACCGCCTGAACCTGCAGTTCTTCTCGTTCCGCCGCGCCGCCAACAAGATCAAGTATCTGGCCGGTTCTGAATCGGGCATGGCCGCATGGGTGTCCGACACCACGCCGGAACTCATCGCCAAGCGCTTCCACGAGCTCGGACCGATCGACATCGAGGGCTGAACGGGCCGCGGCAAACCGTACAACGACACATCACCAGACGAAAGGAACAATCATGAGCACAACAACCCAGCAGCATGCAACGCAGGATGCCGCCGGCGACATCCCCTTCATCGACGCGATGAGCGATACCGAAGGCGCAACCCAAGACCGCAACCTGTTCGAACAAACATACGGAGAACCACCGGCAGGCGTGTGGGCGGCACCGGGACGCGTCAACCTCATCGGCGAGCACACGGACTACAACGCCGGCCTGTGCCTGCCGATCGCGCTGCCGCACCGCACGTATATCGCACTGAAACCACGCGAAGACACACTCGTACGCGTAGTCTCCGACATCAGCCCGGACAAGGTCGCATCAGCTGACCTGAACGGTCTCGGCGCGGGCGGCGTCAACGGGTGGGCCGCCTACCCGGTCGGCGTCGCATGGGCGCTTCGCAAAGCCGGATTCAGTCAAATCAACGGTTTCGACGCGGCCTTCGCCTCATGCGTACCGCTCGGCTCCGGCCTGAGCTCCTCCGCCGCCATGACCTGCTCGACCGCCCTCGCCTTGGATGACGTGTACGGTCTCGGCTTCGGCACAAGCGACGCGGGGCGCATCACCCTGATCAACGCGGCCATCACCGCCGAAAACGACATGGCCGGCGCCTCCACCGGCGGGCTCGACCAGAACGCGTCCATGCGATGCACTCCCGGCCACGCGCTGCTGTTGGACTGCCGTCCGGGACTGAGCGCACTCGAGAGCGTGTCCCAGCAGGCATTCGACCTCGACCGGTACGGGCTCGAACTGCTCGTCGTGGACACGTGCGCACCGCACCAGCTCAACGACGGGCAATACGCCCAACGTCGCGCCGCCTGCGAGCGTGCGGCATCCCAGCTCGGCGTGGAGAATCTGCGCGTCATCGCCGATCAAGTCAACAACGCCGATAACCCCGATGCCGCGCTCGCGGACGTACTCGACACACTTGACGGCGAAGTGACGCAACGCAGGGTCCGTCACGTAATCACGGAAATCGGACGCGTCCGTCAGTTCGTCGACGCGTTCGCAGCCGGGGATATCAAGCGTGCCGGCGAACTGTTCAACGCGTCCCACGATTCGCTGCGCGACGATTACGAAGTCACCGTGCCGGAGCTTGATATCGCCGTGGACACCGCGCGGGCCAACGGCGCATACGGCGCCCGCATGACCGGCGGCGGTTTCGGCGGCTCCGTAATCGCGCTGACAGACAAGGGACGCAGCCGCGAAGTCGCCCAGAAAATCGCCGACGCGTTCGCCGCACGTGGATTCCACCAGCCTCGGGCGCTCGCCGCGCTCGCATCCGCCAGCGCACATCGCGTTGCCTGAGCGCTAGGCCGCCCGCCACCGTTCCAGGCGGTCGATTTCAGCACCGGAAATCTACGATATGGAAAAGTAACCAAGGACTGTCGTGCGGTTCGGATGCCGCGCTCAGGGAAGCACCATTGGAATCATGCGGTTTCTTGGTTGTGTCCCTGTTCGAAGTTCCCCGCCGACCCGCGGTTACTTTTCCACACGATGCAAATCAATGCCTGAAATCGCGCTTGTGGAACGCAAACCGTCCGGAAACGGACGCCAGCGGGCATGATGACGGGTGCATTCCCTATACTTATATCCATCTGGATACCATCGCACCAATTTTCCAAGGGAGTTCCATGAACAAGGCAATCATCACCGTCGTCGGTCAGGACACTGTCGGCATCATCGCACGCGTCTGCACCTATCTTTCCGCACACAAGGTCAACGTACTCGACATTTCGCAGACCATCATCGACGGTTTCTTCAACATGATGATGATTGTGGACTACTCCAACGCCGACGAGGAATTCGGCACCGTCGTCGACGATCTCGACAAGCTCGGCGAGGAGATCGGCGTGCGCATCCGCTGCCAGCGTGAAGAGATCTTCACCAAGATGCACCGTGTCTGAGCCGCACGCCAGGCAAGTAACCGAATCTTCGAATCCGAGCAACCATAAGGAAAAACCATGCTGAATATCATGGAGGTCCACGAGACCAACAAGATGATCGAGCAGGAGAAGCTCGACGTGCGCACCATCACCATGGGCATCAGCCTGCTGGACTGCGCAGCCGACAGCGTCGACGAGGTCTGCGAGAACATCTACAACAAGATCACCACCTATGCCAAGGATCTGGTATCCACCGGCCAGGCCATCGAACGCGACTACGGCATCCCGATCGTCAACAAGCGCATCACCGTCACCCCGATCTCGCTGGTCGGCGCCAGCTCCTGCAAGAGCTCCGAGGATTTCGTCAAGATCGCGCACGCGCTCGACCGCGCAGCCAAGAAGGTCGGCGTAGACCTGATCGGCGGCTACTCCGCACTCGTGTCCAAGTCCATGACCCCGGCCGAGGAGATGCTCATCCGCTCCCTGCCGCAGGCGCTTTCCGAAACCGACATCGTGTGCTCCTCTGTGAACGTGGGCTCCACCAAGACCGGCATCGACATGAATTCCGTCGAACTGCTCGGCCACATCATCAAGGACATCGCGCACGCCACCGCCGACAACGACTCCTACGGCTGTGTGAAGTTCGTGGCGTTCTGCAACGCCCCGGATGACAACCCGTTCATGGCCGGCGGCTTCCATGGCGTGACCGAAGGCGACGCCGTGATCAACGTTGGCGTTTCCGGTCCGGGCGTGGTCTCCCGCGCGTTGGATGAGGCTAAGGGCAAGGATTTCGAGTTCCTGTGCGAAACCATCAAGCGCACCGCGTTCAAAATCACGCGCGTCGGCCAGCTGGTGGCCCAGGAAGCATCCCGCCGCCTCGGCATACCGTTCGGCATCATCGATCTCTCGCTCGCACCGACCCCGGCCGTGGGTGATTCCGTTGGCGAAGTGTTGGAGAAGATCGGCTTGGAGCAGGTGGGTGCCCCGGGTACCACCGCGGCGCTCGCCATGCTCAACGACCAGGTGAAGAAGGGCGGCATCATGGCGTCCTCCTATGTGGGCGGCCTGTCCGGCGCGTTCATCCCGGTCTCCGAAGACAAGAACATGATCGACGCGGCCACCAACGGCTGCCTGAAGATCGAGAAGCTTGAGGCCATGACCTGCGTGTGCTCCGTCGGCCTTGACATGATCGCCATTCCTGGCGACACCACCGCGGCCACCATCTCCGGCATCATCGCCGACGAAGCGGCCATCGGCATGGTCAACCAGAAGACCACCGCCGTGCGTGTGATCCCGGTGGAAGGCAAGGGCGTGGGCGATATGGCCAACTTCGGCGGTCTGATGGGCTATGCGCCGATCATTCCGGTGAACCAGACCAGCTGCGAGGCCTTCGTGACCCGTGGCGGCCGCATTCCGGCACCGATCCACTCCTTCAAGAACTAGAGCAGTCCGTGCATTAGCGCATTGCTTCGGCCCCTCCGCGGAGGGGCCGTTGTGTTTGCATATGGATGTGGGATGCGAGCTTGGCGGGGGGAGTGTAGATTCCGGGCATGCGGATTGTGGCGAGTATGTGGGTTTCGGGTACACGGCTGCTCGCGTGCGTCTGTAAGCGCGGATTCACAGGAAACTCGCAGAAAAACATGGTGGTTCCTGAAGGTTGGGGATGTTAACTATGTCTCAGCTGCAAAAAGCCCCGAACCGCAAGGTTCCTGATAATTGAATCCTCTTCTTCTCTCTTCTCTCTCTAAAGCCCGGAGGTGTTCGCCTCCGGGCTTTTCTGTCGATGGCGTATTTTCTTAGTGCCGGAGCGTTTATTCGTCCGTTTCGGGTTTGCCTGGTCGGATGGTCGCGGCGCGTGCGATCCGATGGAGCTCTTCCTCCCAGCGCCCCACGGCCTTGGGGCGACGCCC